>JAJYLQ010000038.1 GCA_021787595.1 Chloroflexota bacterium
CTGTTGACTGGCGTTTCACAACCGCTGACGCACGCATTAAACTCAAGAAGCTCTATCCGACCATCTGCTGTCCGCAAAATCTTCACGGCTCTCCACTTATCAAAGCATGATTGACAAACTACTAGGCCAAGGTGTCCGTTTTGATATCGGCTTTATTGGGCGAGGAAATCCTGAAATCTCGCTTGATAAGGTAACGCGCTTCGAACGAGAGATTTCGTTAGGCCGCTCAAAATTTTTCATGGCAACAATCATTCTGGTTGACCGCATCGGGGCGAACAGCAGGATTGAACGTATGGCAGAAGAAGTGCAAGGAACAATTATCCAAATGAGCGCAGGATATTGGCCGAGGCAAGTTGCACAAGTTTTGAACAAATCTATCGGATTCAAACACGAATTGCTTCGCATGAGTGATAGCGAAACAGAAAAATTTCTACGTAAAGCCATACGAAAAGTTCCTCTGGAACAATTCATTGGTTTATCGGAGGGATTTGGAAATCATTTAATCAAAGAAGAGCAAGTGCAATATAACTTGTTCGACGAAGAAAATGGAACTGAGGAATAATCAGAATCTGTCTTGAACAATTTTGGCCGGGAAATCTATAACCGAGGAGCTTTCGTGAACCCGATCATCTCATTCGGCATCTCATTCATCATCACCTTCCAATCACTCGGCGCGTGGCTGGAAGCGCCGATGAAATTCTTCACCTTTCTCGGCACGGAGGATTTTTTCATCATCGCTCTCCCGCTGGTCTACTGGTCAATTGACGCGGCGCTGGGACTGCGTCTCGGCTTCATTCTATTGTTCAGCACCGGCTTCAATGAAATTGTCAAATTGCCTTTTCATGGACCGCGTCCGTATTGGGTAAGCACAAACATCCGCCCGCTGGCATCGGAGACGAGCTTCGGCGTGCCCTCCGGGCATTCGCAGATCAGTCCCGGCTTTTGGGGGATGCTCGCGTCCTACGTTCACAAAGTCTGGGTTTGGATTTTGGCCTTATTGCTGGTTGTTTTGATCGGTCTCTCACGGCTTTATCTCGGCGTCCACTTTCCGCATGATGTGCTGATCGGCTGGGCACTTGGCTTTCTCACGTTATGGGCTTTCGTCAAATTCTGGGACTCAGTCGCAGCACGCGTCAAAGCGATGACGTTTTGGAATCAAATCGGATTGGCGTTCGCGGTTTCATTGATCATGATTCTGCTCGGCGCGTTATTCGTTTTTCTCTCGCGCGGTTGGACGATGCCTGCCGATTGGATCACGAACGCAACGCGCGACGGCGGCCCGGCACCGAATCCATTTTCGTTGAGCGGATTGATCACCGCGTCTGCGACGTTATTTGGCCTGTGCATCGGTCTCAGCTGGGTCACGCCTCGAGGCGGTTTCTCCGCTTCGGGTCCGGTCGCGAAGCGAGCGTTACGATTCATCGTCGGCTTGATCGGAGTCGGAATCCTTTACATCGGTTTGAAATATATTTTTCCAGATGGCGATACGCTTATCCCATACATCTTTCGTTACATCCGTTATACACTCGTCGGCTTTTGGGTGACCGGCGGCGCGACCCAGGTCTTCTCAAAATTACAACTGATATAAACCGCCAAGACTCAAAGACACAAGATTTTTAATGACCCGGTATCTTTGTGGTTAACGAATTTAGTATTACAGCGCAAGGTCGAGCAATCGTTCCCTGCCAATTCTCCCTCACCCTTTCCCTCTCCCAAAGGGAGAGGAGACTCCCTTCCCCATTCGGGGGAAGGGTTGGGGATGAGGGCGAAAACGGTAGAAAAGCCATGAGCAGAACCCTCAATGCTCTAACTTTGCGCTGTAATGTTAGGTTCTACCGTTTTTAACGGGAGAGAGTCAATTGCTATCCACAGATTTCGCAGATTACGCAGAAAAAGAAAAGAAAAATCTGCCCAATCAGCGTAATCTGCGGATTAATCCCGCCGAGAACGGAAGAGTCCGAATTTAAAGATCACCAAACCAATAGTGTGCTAAAATTTGTTGCAAAACACGATGAAACAGAAAGAGATTCTTGTCGAGTTAAAGAAACAGAAGAAAACATTTGATGAGTTCGGTGTCCGCTCAGTTGCAGTGTTCGGGTCTTTTGCGCGCGGTGAAGCAAAACGCACCAGTGATATAGATATTCTGGTTGAATTTGATCGTCCAGTGGGGTTGTTCGAGTTTGCGCGCCTAAAACTTTATCTGGAAGAAAAGCTGGGCAGAAAAGTGGATTTGGTCACGCCCGAAGCGCTCCGCAAAGAAATGCGTGATGCGATTTTGCGAGAGGCGGTTTATGTCACCTAGAAATTGGAAAATCCGCATCACTGATATCCTGGAATCCATCGAACACATCACAACATATACAGAAGATATGACTTTAAGTGAATTCCAAACCGACCAGAAAACCATAGATTCAGTTTTACGCAACCCAGAAATCATTGGAGAAGCAACCCGCCACATCCCACAAAACATTCTCAAGAAACATCCCGACATTCCATGGAATGAAATGCGCGCAATGAGGAACGTTGTTATTCACGAATACTTTGGTGTGAACTTGAACATTATCTGGCATACAACACAAGCAAATCTACCATCTATTGTTGATAGATTGAAAGAAATCCTTGAAAATGAATAAACACAGACTTCCGTTGGATAAGAACTTCGGAAGTCTTTTATGTTAATTGATAACTGGAGTCTCGATGCCCACCTATCCTCCCGAACCATTTCGCATCAAAGTAACTGAACCAATTCGACTAGTCTCGCCGGAAGAGCGCGAAGCAAAGCTCAAAGAAGCGGGCTATAACCTTTTCTCGATGAAGGCCGAAGATATCTTCATTGACCTGCTCACCGACTCGGGCACGGGCGCGATGAGTCAGGAGCAATGGGCCGCGGTTATGCGCGGCGACGAGTCGTACGCGGGGGCGCGCTCGTTCCATCGTCTCAAAGCCGCGGTCGAAGATATTTTCGGATTCAAATATTTTGTCCCCGCGCATCAGGGACGCGCTGCTGAAAATATCTTGTCGGCGTGTTTGGTCAAGCCCGGACAATATGTTCCGAGCAACATGCACTTCGATACCACCGACGCCAATATCCGCGCCCGCGGCGGACGCCCGACGAATCTCGTCATTGACGAAGCGTACGATCCCGCCAATCCGCATCCGTTCAAAGGTAACATGGACATTGCCAAACTCAAAGCCTTCATCGAAAAAACCGGTGCGGACAAAATTCCGTTCGGCATGGTGACCGTCACGAACAACGCGGGAGGCGGACAACCTGTTTCGATGGAAAACATCAAAGCGATTGCGGACGTTTATCATTCATATAAAATTCCGTTCTTCATTGACGCAGCGCGCTACGCCGAAAACTGCTTCTTCATCAAACAGCGTGAGGGCGGCTACGAGTCGAAGTCCGTTAAAGAGATCGCACATGAAATGTTTTCTCTCGCCGACGGCATGACCATGTCTGCCAAGAAAGATGCCATCGTCAACATCGGCGGATTGCTGTGTATGAACGATGAGTCGCTTTTTCAAAATGTGAAGAACGAACTGATCCTGCGCGAAGGCTTCCCAACGTACGGCGGACTCGCCGGGCGCGATCTGGATGCAATGGCTGTTGGTTTGTATGAAGGTCTCGATGAAGCCTATCTTTCCTACCGCCTCGCGCAAACGGCCTATCTCGCGGGCCGACTCAACGAGGCGGGTATTCCAACCATCCAACCCGCAGGCGGGCACGCGGTCTACCTCGACGCGCACGCGGTTCTTCCGCATATTCCACAAAGTGAATTTCCTGGTCAGGCGCTGGCGGTCGAACTGTATCGCGAAGGCGCGATCCGCGGCGTGGAAATCGGCTCGGTGATGTTCGCTTATCCCGATCCCGATTCGGGCAAGATGATTTATCCAAAACTTGAACTGCTCCGGTTGGCAATTCCACGCAGAACCTATACACAAACTCACATGGATTATGTTATGGACACACTCGCAAAAATCAAATCCCGTGCGTCATCCATTCGCGGATTCAAATTTACATACGCGCCGGAATTGCTGCGACACTTTACGGCGCGCTTCGAACCGCTATAGCAACGTCATTGTGAGCGATTGAAAGGAGCGAAGCAATCTCCTCGTTGTACAAGGGGATTGCTTCGTCGTCGCGGCACCGTTGGCGCCGCTCCTCGCAACGACATATTGGCTTGACACTTGACACGTGACACGTGATACTTGATGCGTGGCTCGCTGGCTCGATCCCCAACCGATAGAAGTCCCCGCGTCCTTCTCGGATGCTTCGATGGCGCCCATGGCGCCACTCAGCACAAGCCTGAACCTGCCCCCGCTCATCGCGCAGACTCTTGTCCGGCGCGGCATCACGGATGTTGAAGCCGCGCGCGCGTTTCTTCATCCCGATTCGATTCCATCCGTCCCATTTCCTGAAATTGAAAAAGCGGTTGAATATATCATCTTGGCTACGCGCACTGGTCAACCCATCTGCATTTGGGGCGACTTCGATGTAGACGGACAAACCTCCACCACCCTGTTGGTCCAAACGCTTCAAGCCATTGGCGCCACTGTCACGTACTACATTCCAATTCGCGGCAAAGAGAGTCACGGCGTTCACATCGAGAGTCTCAAGCCGATCATTGATAACGGCGTTAAGTTAGTCGTCACCTGCGACACAGGCATCACCGCGCACGAAGCCATTGATTACGCCAATTCGCGCGGTGTGGATGTCATCGTCACCGACCATCATGAACCCGCTCGCGCTGAGCGAAGCGACCAACGGAAGCGAAGTCGAAGCGAATTCAATCTTCCAAATGCAAAAGCGATCATCAATCCAAAGATGCTGCCAGCGAACCACCCACTTGCAAATCTGGCGGGCGTTGGAGTCGCATACAAACTCGCTGAAGCAATACTGGGCAGCACACGGTCTACGGTCAACGGTCTACGGTCCGAGAATTTGCTTGACCTCGTCGCCCTCGGCCTCATCGCCGATGTCGCTTTACTCAAAGGCGAAACACGCTCGCTGGCGCAAAAAGGGATTCAAGCCTTACGAAATACAAATCGACTCGGCCTGAAAGGGATGGCTGAGCTGGCTGGAGTAAATCTCGAAACGCTGACCGAGGAAACCATCGGTTTCACGTTCGCCCCGCGCCTGAACGCGCTCGGACGATTGAGCGACGCCAATCCCGCGGTCGAATTACTAATCACCAACGACCCCGTACGCGCCCGCGTCCTTGCCGCGCAAATCGAGGGATTGAACACGCAGCGCCGACTGCTCACAAGCCAGGTCTACGAAGCCGCGGAAGCGCAATTGCGAAACAATCCGTCATTGCTGACCGAACCAGCAATCATTTTGTCGCACCGCGATTGGCCCGGCGGCGTGGTCGGGATCGTCGCCAACAAACTTGTCGAGCGATATCATAAGCCAGCCATTTTATTGGCCGAGTCGGACGACGGCATCCTGCGCGGTTCAGCACGCTCTATCGAAGGATTGCATATTACAGAAGCCATTGCCGCCAACGAAAAGTATTTGCTTGGCTTCGGCGGACATCCCATGGCGGCGGGATTATCTTTACCGGCAGATAAATTCAACGAATTCAAAAAAGGTCTGAGCAAAGCAATTGAAAAGCAACTCGGAGAAATCGTTTTAGAAGAACCAACTTTGCAAATTGACGCGTGGCTTGAATTGAACGAACTCAATTTTGAATTAGCAGATTCACTCGAGTCGCTTGCCCCGTTCGGCGCGGGCAACCCTGAATTGACCCTGGCGACTCACAATGTGACCCTGAAATCTGTCAAGGAAATCGGAAGGGCCAAGGAGCATCGGCGGCTCACCGTCGCGGACGAAAGCGGTACCGAACAAGATTTGCTCTGGTGGAACGGCGCGGGCGAGGAACTTCCGGGAACAGACAGCAGGATTGACATCGCCTATTCGCTGCGCGCCAGCACCTATCGCGGCGAAAAACAGTTAACGCTTGAGTTCCAAGAGCTGCGCATTGTCGAAGAAAGACCCATCGAAATTCGAAAGCCGAAACTCGATATTCGAGACTTACGGCTTCATCCTTCATCCTTCATCCTTCATCCTTCCATTTTGGTTTGGGCTGAGGGAAACGAGAAGGCAAAAGGAAAGTCTCGTTTTGATTTGTATCCAGCCGACGAATTTGCAATCTACACGACCCCTCCATCGCCAGCAGAATTACGCGCCGCGCTCGAAATCGTCAAGCCAAAAACGATTTATCTTTTTGCAGTTCCACCAGCCGCAAATCCTCCGCTTGACGTTTCGACACTTCCTGAGGCCGCAGTGCAGCGGCTCAGGATGACGGACGAGCTTTTATCGCGACTTGCAGGCATGGCAAAATTTGCGATCAACCAGCGCGGAGGCAAAGTCAGCGTGCGGGAATTGGCCGCGGCAACGGCGCAGCGCGAGGCGGCGATCCGCCTCGGGTTGGAATGGCTTGGGGCGGGCGGCCACGTAAAAGTCCAGGATGAAGCGGATGAGATCACTTTATCGGCGGGAGATGGAATATCCAATCCATATTTGCAGCGCGAGTTATATGTCGCGGTCAAAGGTCTTCTCGAAGAGACGGCCGCGTATCGAAATTATTTCTCGCGCGCCGACGCGGAATTGCTTTTCAAGTTCTAGCGGACTCAAGCCCGCAATCCATATTACAATCAAATCATGAGCAAACAAAAACTTCCCGAACACGGCTGGTGTTTTGTGTGCGGCTCTGAAAACCCGCACAGTATTGGCATATCGCTCTGGGTGGACGGCGATGGCGTGATGACGTCGGAGTTCACGTTGAATGACGCACAGCAAGGCCCGCCCGGGCACGCGCATGGCGGCGCATCCGCGGCAATCCTTGATGAAGCCATGGGATTGGTGGTTTGGGCGGCCGGGTTGAAAGTGGCGGCGGTCAATCTGGAAATCAATTATCACAAGCCTCTTCCCCTCCATCAACGACTGACGCTCGAAGCGCGCATCACGCAAAAGGACGAACGCAAGATTTTCAGCTCCGGCGAGATCAAATTGCCAGACGGCACGACCGCCGTAAGCGGACGCGGCATCTACGTGGTCGCGCCGCAATTGTTCGGGGACCTGGGTTTGATCCGTGAGGGATAGAGCCTGGAAGAGACTCGGCACACCGCGGATGGGGAAAAAGCGGCCCCGTCCGGGATGAGATTGCAGGCATCGAAGCTGTTTCATGCCTGCATTTCGAGCGCAGATCTTAAATCCCCGGGCGGCTGACTTGTGCGAATCGCGCGTTCGTCAGCATTGCCAAATCGGCGGCAGATAATTTAACATTCAATCCCCTCTGCCCGCCCGAGACATGAATCCCGTCGAAGCTTTGCGCCGACGAATCGATCACAACCTGAAAGCCCCTGTTGATCAAAGCCAGCGGCGAAATTCCGCCCGCCTGCAAGCCGGTCAATGCTTCCGCTTCGCGCTCGGTGGGAAGATAGACCTTCTTCTCGTTCAATGCGGCGGCCACAAGTTTCAAATCAACCGTTGAGTTCCCGGGGACGACGACCAGCAAAGGTTTGCCGGGTTTGTCGCGGGCGACAACAATCGTTTTGAAAACGGCAGCCGCTTCAACGTCGAGGAGACGCGCAGTTTCCCTCGCGCCCAGTTTCCCGGCAGGCAATTCATAAGCCGTGTATTCGATCTTGCGCGAGTCCAGCATCCGCGTCACATTGTTGACAACAGTCATAATTTCCTTTGACCAAAAATTATAATCCCGCAAAGATTGCCGCCAGCGCGATTTCAGGATATATTACGGCGCATGTGCGATACCCTTGTTGCCACCCGCGAAGCCACAAAAAACGGGGGCACGATTTTTGCCAAGAACTCCGACCGCGAACCAAACGAGGCGCATCACATCGTCAATTTTCCCGCTGCTGATTACGAAGCGGATAGCCGCGTCAAATGCACGTACATCGAGATTCCGCAGGCGCGGCACACGTTTGCGGTTCTGCTCGCCAAACCGTTTTGGATTTGGGGCGCAGAGATGGGCGCCAATGAACACGGCCTCGCCATCGGAAACGAAGCGCTCTTTACCAAAGTTTCGTATGCAAAGAACGGCCTGCTTGGCATGGACTTGCTTCGTCTCGCGCTCGAACGCGCCGCGACCGCGCGCGAAGGCGTGCAGGTCATTACCGATTTGATGGCGCAATTTGGTCAAGGCGGGAATCACGGCCTGGCGCACGAAACGTATTATCACAACAGTTACATTCTTGCCGATCCGCACGACGCATGGGTGCTCGAAACTGCCGGTCCGCATTGGGCCGCAAAACAGATCAAGGGCATTTACTCGATTTCGAACGGCATCACCATCGAAAACGATTTCGATCTCGCATCTCCCGAGCTTGTTTCGTTTGCCGTCAAAAAAGGCTGGTGCAAAAACGAATCCGATTTCAACTTTGCGCGCTGCTATTCTGATCTTATCTTCACCCATTTTTCGGACTGCCGCAAACGCCGCACGCGTTCCGTGGAATTGCTTTCAGCGCAGCGCGGTCAGATCACGGTGGAGACAATGATGAATGTTCTGCGCGATCATGGTCAGGCAGATGGCTTGCAGCGCGCCGCGGATGACGGAATCACAGGCGCGGATATTTGCATGCACGCCGGGTTTGGCCCGATCCGAATCTCACAGACGGTCGGCTCGATGGTTTCTTATTTGGACGTTGATGCGCCGCTTCATTTTGTGACCGGAACCGCCGCGCCCTGCACAAGCATCTTCAAGCCTGTTTGGCTCGATGCGTCATTACCGGATGCCGGGCCGGTTCCCGTTGAAACGTTTGATCCCGCCGCCCTGTTCTGGCGTCACGAACTTCTTCACCGATCCGCTTTGCGCGACCATGAAAATTTGGTCAACACCTTTTCATCTGGCCGCGACCAGTTGGAACGCGAGTTCGTTGCCAAAGCATTCGCCGCGCGGACAAAAGACGCCGCATCGCGTTCAAAGCTCAGCGCCGATTGCTTTGCCCGCGCCGATGAAGCGGAGGCGGAATGGTTGAAGGATTCCAGGACAGCGCCCTCAAATCGAAATTGGCTGCATTTCATCGCGTGGAATAGACACAATCGTAATGCGAGAATACCGCAATAAAGCTTTATTGAATATGAAGCGCCTCCCGCATTTTCTGGCAGGCGCGGATTACGTCAAGGCCGCCGTGATCGCCATCGGAGTAGTGCTCGCAGTCGGATTGCGAATCAGCCTGATCGACTTCAAGACTCTTGATTTCTTTGCGTCTCTCAAGCCCTGGTACAACACAATTAAATCCCAGGGCTTTTCTGCCTTTGCTACAGATTTCTCAACCTACAATCCTCCATATCTTTATCTCCTCTATATCATCGCGCGGTTCCTTCCTGATACACCGACGGTCATCGCCGTCAAGATCCCGTCGCTTGTCGCAGATTTCATAACGGCATATTTTGTTTATCGCATCGTACGAGTCAAATATTCATCAAGTGATTTGATTCCCATTTTGGCTGCGATGGCGGTTTTATTTGCCCCGACAGTTGTCCTTAACAGCGCTTTCTGGGGTCAGGCAGACAGTCTTTTCACGGTTGGTCTCGTCGCCTGCTTGTTTTTCCTCCTTACAGAAAAGCACGGCTGGGCAATGTCCGCGTTCGGTATCGCTTTGGCGTTCAAGTTGCAGGCGATTTTTCTTGCGCCATTATTGTTGGCGCTCCTGCTGCGCGGAGTGATCCGCTGGAAGTACTCTTTGATTATTCCAGCAATCCTCATCCTCGCGCTGGTCCCTTCATGGATCGCCGGGCGGCCAATTCCGGGTCTGCTGAATATTTACTTATACCAGGCCTCGCAATTCGAATTGCTGACGATGAACGCTCCCAGTCTATACGCGTGGCTGCCGGCTTCGAAAGAGGTTTTCAATCTCTTTTACGTTCCCGGCGTGATCGCGGGCGCGATCACGGCATATTTGTTATTCCTGATCGTTTACAAAAGCCCAAATAAGTTGACCCAGTCATCCCTCGTGGAACTCGCATTGCTTTCGATGCTCGTCATTCCTTTCTTCCTGCCCAAGATGCACGAGAGGTATTTCTACCCGGCGGATGTCATTTCCATTGCTTTTGCGTTTTATTTTCCCCGGCTGTACTTCATCCCAATATTGGTTGGCGGGGCGTCTTTTTTCGCCTACCAGCCATATCTATTTGATGTGAAACAAGTTCCGATGCCGATCCTGGCCGGCGTGCTTCTTCTGGTCATTTGCATCCTGACGTACCATGCAATAAAAGAACTTTATTCAACCGGCCCTTTTCCTGACACGGATTCCTCGATGGACGATAACAGCGCAGTCCCAGCCAACTCTGGCATAGAGGGTGCATGAAGGCACTCAACGTATCCAGGCTGTTCGATTTGGCAATCGTCCTTGCTGGAATTGCACTGGCAACCGCCATTCGTTACAGCCTGCTGGATTTCAAATCAATAGATTTTTATAACTACACTCATGGGTGGTATAACACGATCAAAGGCAGCGGCTTTTCCGCCTTTCGCACCGATTTCTCCAACTACAATCCCCCATATCTATATTTGCTCTACTTGATTGCCCGCTTTCTTCCAGACGTTCCGCCGCTGACCGCAACAAAACTCCCATCGCTGGTAGCGGATTTCATTATGGCCTGGTTCGCAGCTCAAATTGTGCGGATCAAATACCCGAAGGGCATTTTTCCTCTTATGGCCGCCCTCGCAATTCTATTTGCCCCGACTGTCATTCTTAATAGCGCCTTCTGGGGACAGGCTGACGCACTTTACACCACCGCATTGGTGGCTTGTCTTTATTTTCTCATGACCCAAAAAAATATTCTGGCGATATTATTTTTTGGCCTGTCAATTTCGTTTAAAGCGCAGGCGATTTTCCTGTCTCCGCTGCTGCTAGCGCTTTTCCTCAGAAAAGAAATTTCGTGGAAATATTTCCTGTTGATTCCGCTGGTAATGATTCTGGCACTCATCCCTGCCTGGATTGCCGGACGATCATTTTGGGATCTGCTGATGACCTATCCATCGCAAGCAGGTCAGTACGAACAGTTATCCATGCACGCGCCGTCAGCGCTTTCATGGATTCCCAACAGCGGGCGATTTTATCCATATTTCTACCCGGCGGGGCTGATCCTATCCGCGGCTTTCGGCTTCTTTTTCGCAATTTATGTTTATCGAAGCCGAACAGAACTGACTGCGTCATTAGTAGTGGAACTTGCGCTTGCTTCGGTGGTCATGATGCCATTTCTCCTGCCGAAGATGCTCGATCGTTATTTTTATCCAGCCGATGTGATCTCTATCATCTTCGCCTTTTTCTTCCCCACCTATTTCTATATTCCGATCCTGATGAGCGTCATTTCCTTCTTCGCTTACCAGCCGACGCTCTTTGGGGTCGAACCAATCCCGATCAGCATATTAGCCCTTGGCGTTCTGGCAATTCTCGTCATCCTGGGAATAGACATCCTGTCAAAACTTCAATCGCCAAACTCAGAAACTGAAAAATCCACAAAGCAGTAAAATAAGCGGCGTGAAGTCAGTAGTAACCACCGTTCCGCTCGAAAATCTTCTGGAGCAGCTTCCCGAAACATACACGCTGGCCGACAAGGAATTAATTCAGCGCGCATACCGCGTTGCGGAGGAAGCGCACCGGGACCAAAAGCGGAATTCCGGCGAGCCTTATATCAATCACTGTCTGGCTGTGGCGCAAATCCTGGCCGAGCTTCGCGTCCCGCCAGAAGTACTTGCCGCGGGACTCTTGCATGATACCGTCGAGGACACAGCCGTTACGCTGGATGACATCCGACAGGATTTTGGCGATGTCGTAGCCAATCTCGTGGACGGCGTGACAAAGCTGACCCACCTGCCGCGCGTCTCGCGCGACGATCAACATGCGGAAGACGCCGCCCCATCAGACGGAACCGAAATCAGCGGCAAGTCCATGACCCTGGGCCGCCGGCCCGATATGGCGTCCGAGACGCTGCGTAAAACATTCCTCGCCATGGGCGATGATGTTCGCGTGGTGTTGATCAAGCTCGCGGACCGCCTGCACAACATGCGGACGCTCAGCCACATGCCGGAAACAAAGCGCAAACGCATTGCCCAACAGACACTTGACATTTTCGCTCCGCTGGCAAACCGGCTCGGCATCTGGCAAATCAAGTGGGAACTGGAAGACCTCGCCTTTCGGTATGTCAATCCGGCGAAATACAAGGAGATCGCCGAACAACTGGCCGAACGTCGTCCCGATCGTGAAGCTCAAATCGAAGCCATCATCGAAAGCTTGAAAAAATTGTTTGCGGAACACAACATCAAGGTTGACATTAGCGGGCGTCCCAAGCACATCTATTCGATATACAGAAAAATGGAGCAAAAGGGCAAAGCCTTCGAGGCAGTGCGCGACGTGCGCGCTGTCCGGCTCATCGTCGCGGACGTGACGGCTTGTTACACATCGCTCGGATTGATCCACACTCACTGGCGCCCCATTCCCGGCGAGTTCGATGATTACATCGCCGCGCCGAAGGACAACTTTTACCAATCGCTTCACACCGCCGTGATCTGGGACGATGGCAAACCGCTCGAAGTGCAAATCCGCACAGCGGAAATGCATCAGAGCGCGGAATACGGCATCGCCGCGCACTGGCGTTACAAGGAAGGTGCCAGGCGCGACAGGTCTTACGAACAGCGCATCAACTGGCTGCGTAATATGATGGAATGGCGTTCGGATGTGAACGACGCGACGGAATTCGTCGAATCGATGCGCTCGGACGTTTTCCAGGACCGCGTCTATGTGTTCACGCCGCGCGGCGACATCATTGACATGCCCGCCGGATCCACTCCGGTTGATTTTGCGTATCACGTCCACACCGATATCGGCCACCGCTGCCGGGGCGCAAAAGTTAACGGGAAACTTGTCCCGTTGTATCACGAGCTGAAAACCGGCGACCAGGTCGAAATCCTGACCGCGAAGCGAGGCGGCCCAAGCCGCGATTGGCTGAACTCCAATCTCGGTCTCGTCAGAACCCAGCGCGCAAAGTCCAAAATCCGCCTGTGGTTCAAGAAGGAAAATTACCAGCAGAATCTTTCACAGGGACGTTTAGTGCTGGAGCGCGAATTACAGCGGCTGGGCATTCCCGAAGTCAACTTCGAAAGGATGGCGCGCGACCTGGGCTTCAAAACGCCGGATGAAATGTTCGTTGATCTTGGCACCGGCGATCTTTCGGTCAGTAAAATCATTCACCAAATTTCTGAAACAGGCGAAACTGCCGACATCCTGGCGGCAAGCACGCCGGCTGTCGAGCAGCCGACAACCGGCGAAGTAAATGTAGTCGGGCTGAAGGGCCTGCTGACCACGATGGCCCGCTGCTGCAATCCCGCGCCAGGCGATCAAATCGTCGGATACATTACGCGCGGGCGCGGCGCGACGATTCATCGCCAGGACTGTCCGAACATTCTACGGCTGGGACTCAAGGACCGCGAACGATTGGTGCGCGTGGATTGGGGCACGCAGGTTCGCACGTATCCGGTTCCGATCCGCATCCGCGCGTACGACCGGCAAGGCTTAATGGGCGATGTCACCAACCTGTTGAGCGATGAAGGCGTCAACATTGCCGAGGTAAAAGTAAATGTCAATCGAAGCCTGGCCGAATTGCGATTGACCGTCGAAGTGGAGGATATTTCCCAGCTCAGCAAAGTGCTCACCAAACTTGAGAACGTTCCCAACGTAACGGAAGCGCATCGTGTATCCGGTTAAGATGACTGTCAGCAGTTTGACAATGTCACATTGACCAATTATTCGAAGAGACGGGTCCTCGTGCCATGGAAGGCGACCCCAACCGCCGGCGCAGGGGAAGCCAGCGGACGATTTGTTTGGCAGAAATGTCGAGAGCGGCGCGCTGCAAGGCTTGCGTTTTGAAAATATGTTTCGGATCGCGCAGGATGGCCCATGCCGCAGGCCGCTTCCAGCGTGTGCGCTGGTCTTCGGCGACTTTTCCAAAGTGGAAAAGACCGGTAACCAATTCACAAAATTGGTGTTTCCAAGTTTATGCTGAACCATCTTCCACTTGACCGGAGCAAACATGACTGACAAAGGCTATCGTCTATACGGATACCGCTGGGTGGTGCTGGCGGTGATCATGTTCATCAACCTCACCCTTCAAATATTATGGATTTCCTACGCACCCATCATCACAGCAGCAGCAAAAGTTTATAACGTCTCCGACACTCAAATTGCCGCATTGGCAGTCACTTCCTGGTTGATTGCCTATTTGGTTTTATCCATTCCCGCCTCATGGGCAATTGATACCTACGGCATTTATGTCACCATTGGCTTTGGCGGGGTGTTGATGGCCGTCTTTGGAGTCTGGCGCGGCTTTGCCGCCAATTACACTCAGGTTTTTTGGATAACTGCCGGGATCGCCATTGCCCAGCCTTTCCTGCTCAACTCGTGGACTAAATTTGCAGCACACTGGTTCCCACCTGAAGATCGCGCTACGATGGTCGGATTAGTTACACTTTCAAACCTGCTTGGCATTGCCATTGGCGAGGCATTGCCTCCGATTCTTTTGCAAGGCGGCATGCCAATCCCGACTCAGCAATTGATCTTCGGCGGAGTTACGGCGCTTTCAACTGTGCTCTTCTTACTTCTGGCCCGCGACAAACCAGCTACGTCGCCCTGCCCTCCCGGTCAGGAGGAGCGCTCCGTGATGTTCGATGGTTTGAGATACGCGGTCACCGTCAAAGACTTTTGGCTCTTGATATTTATTGCGTTCGTTGCTCTCGCCATCTTCAACGGTGTTTCATCCCTGATCGAAGATATTATTCTTCCACGCGGCTTCACTTCAACGGATGCAGGCACTCTTGGCGCTTTGATCATTGTCGGGAGCATCTTTGGTGCAGTGGTTCTATCCTATTTCTCGGATAAACAGCGAAAGCGCCGGCGATTTCTATTTCTCGGAATCCTGTTTGCCATTCCCGGCATGATTGGCATTGCCTACGCTACAAGTTTTTGGCTGTTGATGGTTTCAGGATTCTGGCTGGGCTTCTTCCTGGTGGGTATTGGTCCCATTGGCTTTCAATACGGAGCCGAGATCGTCCACCCAACCCCCGAAGGAACGTCCAACGGACTGATCCAGCTTTTTGGTCAAACATCCATTGGATTCTTCTACGTTATGGTAGCGATGAAGAGTTCCAACGGTTCGTTTACATCATCGCTTTTGCTGGGCGCCGGGCTATTGATCATCTGCCTGCTGGTCATCACGCAGATGAAAGACCCGGTGTTCGCGAAAGAATAAATCCAAATCAAAAAATCTCGGAGGCTGCAAAGCTTCCGAGATTTTTGAAAATCTCCGGGTCCTTTCAAGCCCCATGCGGTTTTTATGCGTCGCCATGTATAATCCTTGCCCATGGACATTCAGACTTATCTTGGACGTATTCGTTATGACAAGCCAGTCCAGCCAAATTATGAAACCTTGCGCAGACTGCAACGCGCACACATGCTGAGTGTGCCATTTGAAAACCTGGATATTGTCCCGCTCCGCCGCCCCATTCAACTTAAAGAAGGATTGTTGTGGGATAAGATCATTGTGCGGAAGCGCGGTGGATTCTGTTATGAACTCAATGGCATGTTTGCGTGGCTTCTCAAGCAGATCGGATTCGATGTCATATATCTCAATGGCCGCGTCTATCGCGAAGACGGTTCGCTCGGAATTGACTTCGATCATCTTGCGCTGCTAGTGTGCGCTCCCGGCGAGTCCCAACGCTGGCTGGCGGATGTCGGCTTCGGCGATTCGTTTCTGGAACCATTGAAGTTCGAGCCAAACGACGACCATGTGGAGAGTCGCCGTGCCTACAAACTTGAACAAACTGACAGCGGTTACACAATGTGGCAGCGCGGCTTCGACGGAACATGGAACCACCAATACTTTTTCGACCTGACGCCGCGCAAATATCCGGGTGATTATCTTGCAAGCTGTTCGTATCACCAAAATCCCAAGACTTCCTTTTTTGGACAGAAGAGTCTCATCACGATTGCCACAGCGGATGGCCGCGTCACTATGGAAGAAAATAAGATTATTGTCACGAAAGATGGTCAAAAGACGGAAAGACCAATAAACGAAAAAGAATATCCGGGTCTGTTGAAAAAATATTTCAATATTGTCTTGTGAAAGGTTCGCCGTGAACAAATTGCTCATTCTCACGCGCTTCGGATCAGAGTATCAGCAACTGGTCGAAGCTGCCGCCCTCCCCGATTTGAAAATCGCCAGCGCCCCGGACAAGGATTGCAGCATCATTTTGGGCGAACCAAAATTGATCCGCGACGCGCTGCCAGATCTGCCCAATGTTCGATGGGTGCAGTCCATCTTTGCAGGCGTGGAACAATTACTCGATCCGTCCACACGGAGGGATTACGTTCTGACAAACGCGCGCGGCGTATTCGGTGCGTTGATGTCGGAGTACGTGTTCGGATATTTGCTGGCGCATGAGCGTCACATCTTCGAACGATTGAAGGCTCAACAGGAAAACCGCTGGGACGCAAAAGTCACCGGGCAGCTGCGCGGCAGGACCATTGGCCTGCTCGGCGTTGGCTCGATTGGCGCGCATCTGGCAGGTACGGCAAAACATTTTCAAATGAACGTGCGCGGATATACGCGCGAAAGCGAATCCTGCGCGGATGTTGACAAATACTTTCATGACGGTCAACTACCTGGCTTTGCCCAAGACTTGGACTATCTGGTCAGCGTTCTGCCGAACACGAACGAGACGCGTCACATTGTAGATTCAGCTTTGTTGAATGCATTGCCGCCGCGCGCCGTCTTCGTCAATGTGGGGCGCGGCAGTGCGGTGGACGAGTCCGCGCTGGCGGAGGCGCTCGATACCGGGAAGATCGCTTTGGCAGTCCTGGATGTCTTCGAGCAGGAACCGCTTCCAAAAGATCATTTCTTCTGGCGCACTAAAAATTTATGGATGACGTTCCACACGTCCGCGCCGAGCATTCCTGAAGACATCACGCGCTTGTTTGTAGAAAATTATGATTTGTTTCTTCGAGGCAAGCCGCTCAAATATCAGGTTGATTTTGAGCGCGGCTATTAGCAGCGAAAGCGGTTCGACAGGATAAAATAAAAAGACGCTTTCCATCTGGAAGGCGTCTTTGATTCGAAATTATCAATCAACGAATCTTGAACATCTGCATGAGCTTCATCGCAAGGTTTAAGTCGCCGCCGAGTTTGATCTTGCCTTCCATGAAGGCTTTCATGCCATCCAGTTCGCCGGTGAAGATTTTTATGTAATCAGCGGAATCAGCAGTCAGTGTCATCTTCGGCGAAGGCGCATCACCCTGCGTAACCGCGCATTTACCATCTTTGATGGCTGCATACCAATCACCGGGTTCAGCGCCGGTGAATTTGAACTGGATCACCGCGTCCAAGCCCGCTGCTTTCTCCGGTAAAAACGCGCCGGGCATCTTGGACATAAGATCAGAGATTGTAAGAGGCATTTCGATTCTCCTTTTTGGTTATCTGGCAGGGGCACAGCGAGACGATAGATCATCGCAGATGCGCTAAGATTTCGCTATGCCCTTACGTTTTATTGTAGATTCTCAAATATCGCCGCGGCGCCCATCCCGCCGCCGATGCACATCGTTACCATTCCGTATTTGGATTTGCGGCGGCCCATCTCGTAAACCAATTGCGTCGTCAGCTTCGCGCCCGTGCATCCCAGCGGATGACCTAACGCGATCGCTCCGCCGTTGACGTTGACTTTGCTCTCATCCAATTCAACTGTGCGGATCACAGCCAGTGACTGCGCGGCAAAAGCTTCGTTCAATTCGATCAGGTCAATATCATTCAACGAAAGCCCGGCGATTTTCAGCGCTTTGGGAATGGCGACGATTGGACCGATACCCATCAACTCAGGCGGGACGCCTCCCACCGCGAACGAAACGAATCGCGCCAGCGGCCTGAGTCCCAGCACCGCGGCTTTTTCTGCCGACATCACCACCACACCCGCTGCGCCATCGGACATTTGCGACGAATTTCCCGCCGTCACGACGCCGCCTTCCCTGAAAGCAGGTTTGAGTTTGGCGAGCGCTTCGAGAGTCGAATCTCCGCGCGGGCCTTCATCGCGTTTCACCGTGAATTTCTTTTTGACTGGCTTCTCGTCCGCGCCAAGCTCTGTAATTTCAACATCCACAGGCACGAGTTCGGGATCAAAGAGTCCAGAGTCAACGGCTTTCGCGGCCTTCTGATTGCTCTTCAGCGAAAACGCATCCTGATCTTCACGGCTGACGTTGTATTTCACTGAAACATTTTCGGCAGTCAATCCCATGTTCGTGAAATACTGCGGCAAGTCTTGAGCGAAGTATGGATTGGGTGAAAACTTGTATCCCGTCATCGGCACCATCGTCATGGATTCTGCGCCGCCCGCGATGGCAATGTCAAGCTGTCCGCTTTGGATCGCGTACGCGGCGTGAGCAATGGCCTGCACGCCCGATGAGCAAAAACGATTAATGGTCTCACCTGGAACCGACTCGGGCAATCCCGCGCGCAAGGCAATCATCCGCGCCATGTTCATGCCTTGTTCGCCCTCGGGAAACGCGCAGCCAATGATCACATCTTCGATCTCGGCGGGGTCGAGATTCGGCGTCCGCTTGAGCAGGGCCTGGATCACGGCGGCCGCCATTTCGTCGGGACGAGCCGTGGCAAGTCCTCCTCTTTTTGCTTTACCAACAGGAGTTCGAGCTGCGGACACTATTACTGCATCTTTCATGTCTTCTCTCCTTGTTTCAAGTTGAAAGGTTTACACGTTGACAAGTTTGAAAGTTAACTTGCAAACCTGCCAACCTTCCAACTTGTAAACTTAATTCCTCAACGCCTTTCCCGTCTGCAACAGCGACCACATGCGCGCTTGCGTTTTTTCTTCGCCGCACAGCGACAGGAATGCTTCACGCTCAAGATCAAGAATGTACTGCTCGCTCACCCATTGCGGACGAGTCAGTTCGCCGCCGCACATCACATACGCCAGTTTGCCCGCGATGTGATGATCGTATTCGCTGATGTATTTGCCTTCCTTGAACATCCACGCGCCGACACCCAACGCGCCGAGCATATCGCGGCCCGCGGCATAAATGGGTTCGGGCGCGGGCGGATGATAACCAGCCGCGGCCATGTGCAAGGCTTCGCGTTTGGCTTCGGCGAGCAAATGATCGCGGTTCATCACAATGCGATCCTGCGGATTGAGAATCGCCATCTGCCGCGCTTCCTCCGCGGACGCGGCAACCTTCGCCTGACCAATTTGCAGGAAGGCGCGCTGCAAATGTGAAAGCACCTCGGCGTTGTCCGTTTTCATCGGCGGATTGACAATGCGGCGCATAATTTCCTTGGTTCCGCCGCCAGCCGGGATAACCCCCGCGCCGAGTTCGACGAGTCCGATATAAGTCTCGGATGAAGCGACGACGCGTGAAGCGTGCATTGTGATTTCACATCCGCCGCCGAGCGCAAGTCCCATTGGCGCGACCACAATCGGCTTAGGAGAATATCGCATCCGCATGTTCAAACCTTGTAATTTGCGAATGGCCTGATCGAGTGTGTCCCACATGCCTTGTTGCGCGCCAACCACCACCATGAACAAATTCGCGCCGGCACTAAAGTTATCGGCTTGCGTGCTGACCACCAGTCCATCGAAATCTTTTTCGAGGCGCTCGAACGCTTCGTTGACGACGTTGAAAATATCATCGTCCAGCGCATTCATCTTGGTATGGAAGTCCACGCACGCCACGCCGTCGCCAAGATCATATAACGTCGCGCCCGCGTTCTCGCTGATGACTTTCTGACCTTTGAGCGCGACCACACCTTCGGGTTTTGCGATGCGGACATATTTCTCTTTGCCAACATCATAGACGCCGACCTTCGCTCCATTCTTATACTGATAGAACGATTCGATCCCAGACTTGAGCATGGCGTCCACCCATTTGGGCGCGGGAAAGCCCGCAGCCTTCATCCGTTTAACGGTATCCCTGACACCAAGCATGTCCCACGTCTCGAACGGACCCGCCTCATGACCAAAGCCCCAGCGGATGGCATCGTCAATCGGTTTGGGCGAATCGCCGACTTCCGGCAGCAATGAAGCCGAATATTGGAAAGATTGATACATCAATGCCTGGATAAGTTTCGCGGCTTTATCATCTGCGTTCAACAAAACTTTGAGCCGCTCGCCGAGTTCAGCCACATCTTTGGCGGCTTTGACCGAGTCAAAGCGCGGCTTGGTCGGTAGGACGTGTTCGAGTGTCTTGAGATCAAGCGACCAAAATTCCTTCGATCCGTCTTCCTTGCGGACTTCTTTATAGAAACCGATTTTGGTTTTGTTGCCAAGCCACTTGCGTTGGACAAGAGTCGAAATCAATTTCGTCGGCGCTTCGGCTTTGAGATATTCCTGTGCGAGCTTGTCGTGCGGAATCATCGGTCCTAAATTTTTGCCGACATGTTCCCACACGTCAATTCCGACCAAGTCGGCGAGGCGGAACGTCGCAGTCTTCGGACGACCGATCAATGGACCAGTGATCGAATCAACTTCGTCAACTGTATAGCTGTTTTCGAGAATGTAATTCATCCCGAACGTGGCGGTGCCAAAGAAGACGCGGTTGCCGATGAAGTTCGGCGTGTCTTTGCAAAGCACAACGCCTTTGCCAAGTTTATACTCGCCGAACCACGACATGAACTTAACCGCTTCTTTATCCGTGTCCGCGGTTGGGATGATTTCCAGCAGCTTCAAATAGCGCGGCGGGTTGAAGAAATGCGTTCCAAGAAAATGTTTCTTAAAATCCTTCGAGCGGCCTTCGGCAATGGCCTTGATCGGAATGCCGGATGTGTTCGTCGTGACAATCGAATTCGGCTTGCGGACTTCGTCAATGCGCGCCATCAACGATTGCTTGATCTTCAATTCCTCGACGATCACTTCGCAGATCCAATCGGCTTCTGCGACGACGCCAAAATCATCTTCCAGATTTCCCAGTTTGACCAGCGTCTTCAAATCGGATGACATCAGATTGGCAGGCTTGGCTTTGACGCAGCGGTCCCAACCTTCATTGACGATTTTGTTGCGCGCTTCTTTATTTCCAGCCGGCGCGTCTTTTGGAACGATATCCAGCAACGTCACGGGCACGCCCGCGTTCGCCAGGTGAGCCGCAATCGCTGCGCCCATTGTGCCGGAACCGATGACAACGGCATTATGAATGTGATAGTTCATGTTCATCTCCCGTAGGGGCACAGCAGGGCGCTCCTAGTTTTCAACAAAAGATCGTCCCGCTGTGCCCCTACAATTTATCATCTCAATTCAGAACCTGAATAACCCAAAATCTGTCTCGCAACCACCAAGCGATTAATCTGCCCAGTCCCTTCATAAATATCCGTGATCTTCGCATCGCGGAACCATTTCTCCGCCAGGAACTCGCGGCTGTAACCGAGCGGTCCCAAAATCTCGACTACCTTCTGCGTGATCTTCGTGGTCACGTCGCCGGCTTTGACCTTGCTCATCGAAGACTCGAGCGCGTTCGACTTTTTATTGTCCGCCATCCAAACCGCCTTCATCACCATCAGCCACGCGGACTTGAGCATCACCTCCATGTCAATGACTTCGCGCTCGATGTTGGTCAGCTTCTGGCGCGGCAAGCCATAACGAATTTCGACTCCGTTCTCTTTGAGCTTCTCTTTCAGGAACTCAAGAGCGGCTCGCGCGACGCCCAAACCGGACGCGGCCACGAGCGGCCTGGTCGCGTCGAAGGTCGCCATCGCGCCTTTGAAGCCAGTCGTTGTCTTCTCAACCGTTGGGCTGCCGAGAATATTTTCAAACGGAACGCGCGCATCTACCAGCGAAATTGCCGCGGTATCGCTGACGCGAATGCCCATCTTGTGTTCGAGCTTCGTGATCTTCACGCCGGGCGTTCCCGCTTCGACAACAAAGGCGCGCATCCCCGCGCGTCCCGCAGACGGATCAATTGAAGCCCAAACCACGATAAAACCTTTGCCGAGTTTTTCGTATTCTGTGAGCGATTTATCGCCCGCGGTGACGAATATCTTCTCGCCGTTGATGACCCATTCATTAGCCTTTTCATCCAATACGGCTTTCGCGCGGATCGCCGATGTATCCGACCCCGCGCCCGCTTCGGTCATGCACATCGCGGCGAAGGTTGGTTTCTCGCCTGCAAAGCGTGCCAAGAATTTCGCGCGTTGTTCGGGCGAGCCCGCCGCCTGCACTGCCGCCGCGCCGAGTCCGCCGCCGGGTGTGATGAGATACATGCCCACGTCGCCCCACGCCAGCATCTCAATCTGCGATGCCAACAGTTGATAACCAATCGGCGGATGCTTTTCTCCCTCACCCCTGTCCCCTCTCCCGCTGGGAGAGGGCGAGGGCTCCTTCGGCGCGAGACTTCCGCCGCCGGTTGCCTTCATCGCCGTGTTCATGAACTCGATGTAGTCCCACGGAATCTCATGCTCGTGCTCATCGAAGTAGCGCGATTGAGGGCGCATCATATTGTCAGCGACCGTTTGCAACACAGTCTGCATTTGGACAATAGGTTTGAGTGCTTCAAATTCGATAGTCATATTTTTCTCCTTACCAATTACCAGTCACCACTTCATAATTGGTAAATAGCAATCAGACGATTGCCAGCCCTGTGAGCATGGCAAATCCTCTTCCATTCCGCATCCACATCTCAACCGGATGCTCGCGAATGTATCCATGCCCGCCCAAGATCTGTACGGCGCGATCGGTAACCATCATCACCATGTCCATCGCGCCAACGGATGCAAGATAGGCTTCGGTGAACGCGTCTTCTTTGCCAATATCCAATTTCCACGCGGCTTCCCACGTCAGCAAACGGACGGCTTCGATCTCCGTCCGCATTTCGGCAAGCATGAAAGCCACGGCTTGCTTCTGCGCGATCTTGACGCCAAACGCTTCGCGCTCTTTGGCGTAATCGCGCGAATATTCGAACGCGGCTCGCGCTACGCCGAGAGCGGACGCGGCGGAGGCAAGCCTCATCGAAGCGAGGACCGGCTCAAAGTCGTGGCCCGAGGCGCCGCCCAACCGATTCGCTGCGGCGACTTTTACGTTATCCAGCTTGACTCGATATAATGGAAGCGCGTTCAATCCCATCAACTTCTCGCGCTCATCACTGATGCTCAATCCGGCAGCATTCTTGAGAACGATGAAGCCTTGTGTCCTGCCATCGCATTTTGCATAGACCAAAATCGTTTCGGCATCTTTTGCAAATGGCACGAAAGCTTTTTCGCCGTTCAAAACATATTCGCCGTTGCTCAATGCCGCACTGGTTCGCAGATCATTGACGTCGAAATCGAACGTATACTCGATCAACGCCGCGGTGTACGGAGCCCAATCGCCCTCGATGACCTTCGACAGATATTTCTGCTTCTGCTCTTCCGAGCCGGCCAGCAGAATCGGAAGTGCAAAAAGATTCGGTGCGCCGATGGCAAACGCGCCGGCCAAGTCACCGAACGCCAATTCCTCGGTTGCGAGCACACCTGTGACCGCGGACCGTTCGCCAAATCCGCCATACGATTCTGGAATGGAGGCTTGAAGCACGCCCAGCTCCCATCCCTTGCCAATCAGCTTCGCCGGCAGCTCGCGGCCCTCCTCCGCCTCTCGCGCCGCGGGACGCAAATCAGTCGTCGCATACCGGCTGACTGCATCCATCAACATCTTTTGTTCTTCCGATGGTTCAAATGAATACATCCGCTCCTCCTTTATTTGTTTTGGCTAACATTACAGCGCAAAGTTAGAGCATTGAGGGTTCTGCTCATGGCTTTTCTACCGTTTTCGCCCTCATCCCCAACCCTTCCCCCGAATGGGGAAGGGAGTCTCCTCTCCCTTTGGGAGAGGGAAAGGGTGAGGGAGAATTGGCAGGGAACGATTGCTCGACCTTGCGCGGTAATACTAACAAACCTTTGAAAAACAGGTTTGTATCTTCATCTGCAATTTGATCAATGGATTTTGGCCCATCCGGGTGATACCAGGTTAGCGTCCAATTCATCACCCCCATCAATGCCCTGACAGCAACGCCTGCGTCCTCGCAGTCAAACACTTTCGACCGCATCCCTTCCTCGATCACATCCCGCCACAATTTTTCGAACTTGTCGCGGTTCGGCACATGGCGGGCGTGGGATTTTTTGTCCAGGGAACGATGCTCAAACAAAAGTACCGAGGAAAGATCGGAATTTTCCGACAGCGATTTAAGATATACACGAATCATCTCGCGCAATTTTTTGTCGGCAGGGATTTCCTGGCTGGCAATCGGGGCAATCCGCTCGGTTAACATTTCCAGCGCCCGGTCAAGAAGAGCTAATAAAATTTCCTGCTTGGATGAAACGTGATGATACAGACTCGCCTTTTGCAAATTCACAGCCGAGGCGATATCCGCCATCGAGGAACCGTGAAAACCTTTTTGGCGAAAGACCTGTGCCGCAGCATCGAGAATATCAGTCCTGTTCACAGAAGCTCCCTACCGAACGGTCGGTAGAGCAAGGATACTACCCTTCGAATGGCATGTCAAGGAAATGACTCCGTTATCCCAGTTGAAAATCATTCGTCCGGCGCTATAATGAAAGCGACGGAAACTTGACGGGAAGCGGAAGCTTCCCCCGCTCATCGGAACAAGTCGAGGGCGGGTTTCGTCTACGAATAGTCGTGAACAAACGCAGGAGGCTCAATATGTCACGCAAAAAGATTTATCAACTATTCGTCTTGACCGCTATCGTGGTCACAACCTTCGCAGGAACCACCAGCGCATACGCCTGGTCGGGATGCGGCTCAACGTACACCGTTCAATGGGGTGACACGTTGAGCGGGATCGCCGCCATGTGCGGCACAACAATGCAAGCCATCCGCGCCGCTAATCCCGGATTGTGGTATTGGGTCTTCGCCGGGCAGACCTTGATTATGCCGGGCGGAGGATATTATCCGGGTTCATCTGTGACGCCGGGCAGACAATACGTCATTCAATGGGGAGACACGCTCGCCAAAATCGCTGCCCGCTACGGAACCAGCGTAAGCGCCATCATCGCGCTAAACCCGCAGCTCACGTATCGTCCGAGCTGGATTTACGCAGGCGAAGTGATCACGCTGCCAGCCGCACCGATCTATTACACCGTCCAACGCGGCGACACGCTTCGCATCATCGCCGCCCGGTATGGGACAACGGTTTACAGCCTGCAATCGCTCAACCCGCAAATCTGGAATCCGGACATCATCTACGCTGGGCAAGTCGTCCGCGTTTGGTAATTCGCCTCAAGCAGGATTTGAATTGCATGGAGTAGAATCTGCTCCATGCAATTTTCGCGTGCGTTACGAGTCTTATCTCAACCGCGTGTAAATTCGATCGCGTTTGTGGGCGCTGGGGGAAAAACGACTTCCATGTTTCATTTGGCGCGTGAATTACAGGCTGCAGCGAACTTACCTGTCTGCGTCACTGTGACGACCCATCTCGGCGCGCGGCAAACTTCTCTCGCGGATCAGCATATTACCGCGAATCTCGCCAGCGATCTCGACAACTACCGGTTCCAAGGTGTGACGCTGATTACGGGTCCGGTCGGCGACCATGATAGAACATCCTGCGTTGATAATGAAGTTTTATCAAGGTTGAAATCGGAAGCGCAAAACCTCGGCACTCCCCTGCTTATCGAAGCGGACGGCGCGCGTCAAAAATTATTGAAAGCGCCGGACGCACACGAACCGGCGATTCCGGATTTTGTTGAAATGGTCATCGTCGTCGCAAGCCTGGCTGCTCTAGATAAACCACTGACGGAAGAATATGTTCATCGCCCAGAAATAGTTTCGAAGTTAAGTGGTTTGAAAATTGGGGAGTCGGTCACAAGCGACGCCATCATTAATATGCTGACGCATCCAAACGGCGGGCTGAAAAATATTCCTTCGCAAACTCGCCGCGTTGTTTTGCTGACTCAAGCCGACGCCAGGGAGTTGCAATCCATCGGCGGAAAAATGGCATCATCATTACTTACGCATTTTGACGCGGTTGTGGTCGGAACTTTACAACGTTCGAACTTTCAAACCTTTGAACGAACTGCAGGAATCATCCTCGCCGCGGGCGCTTCGACACGTTTCGGCCAGCCCAAGCAACTGCTCGATTGGCGCGGCAAGCCATTTGTTCGCGCTGTTGCAAAAACGGCGCTTGAATCTGGACTTTCACCAGTCGTGATGGTGACCGGTGCATACGCAGATCAAATCGAAGCGGCGGTTCAAGATTTGCCGGTGCAAATGGTTCGGAACAGCGAATGGCAAAGCGGGCAGGCATCTTCGATCCGCGCCGGCGTTCAATCGTTGCCAGATAAAACCGGCGCGGCAATCTTTTTGCTTGCAGACCAACCGCAAATTAAGTCGGATATCATTCGCGCGCTTATCGCACATCATTCCACAGAATTGTTTCCCATTATTGCACCGTTAGTTTTGATGGAACAACGCGCCAATCCAGTTTTGTTTGACCGCGACACATTTTCAGATTTGGTAGCGCTTCAAGGCGATGTCGGCGGACGCGCGATATTTTCAAAGCACCATGTTGAATATTTACCCTGGCATGACGACAGTTTATTATTTGATGTAGATAAACCCGAAGATTATCCGCGCATGAAGGAATTGGAATGATCTCTGCCATCATCCTTGCAGCAGGCGAATCGAGGCGCATGGGCCAGCCAAAGATGCTGATGCCGTGGGGCAAAAGCACAGTCTTGCAAATGGTCATTTCAACATTCCAAGCCGCGGGCGTGGACGATATTCTCGTTGTCACCGGCGGATCCCGCAGGGAAGTCGAAGCGCTGATCGGCAAATCCGTTCAAACGATCTTCAATGAGAAGTACGCACAGGGTGAAATGTTGAGTTCCGTTCAGGCAGGGTTGGCAGTCAAAAAAATGGAGGCGCGCGCCGCGCTTATTGGACTCGGCGACCAACCCCAAATCCGGGCAGGAAGCGTGCAAAGCATATTGCAGGAGTATGCCCGGACAAATGCGCCACTGATCGTCCCAAGTTATCAAATGCATCGCGGACATCCGTGGCTGGTTGCGCGTGAACTCTGGAAAGAAATCCTGGAAATGAAATCGCCTGATTCGCCGCGCGATTTTCTCAACCGGCATGCGCATGAAATCCATTACGTCGAATTGAACACACCAACCATCCTTCAAGACTTGGACACACCCGAAGACTACCTGAAATCGCGTCCGTAGCGCGGCAATGGGAAATGGAAGAATTTTTCATTCGAGCAATTTGAAAATCACCCGCGCTTGACCGCTATTCCCATGAACATCGTCCGCCGGTTGGTCACCAACGCCATGAAACTTGGCCTGCGCGTCCTTTGCCGCATCGACGCGCCAGATATGAACAAGATTCCCGCGCACGGCCCGTTGATCCTTTACAGCAATCACACGGGTTCCATCGAAGTGCCAGTGCTTTATGGAGAAATCTTTCCGCGGCCGCTAACCGGCTGGGCAAAAGTGGAAAGTTGGGACAACTGGTTCCTGAATTTCATCTTTACGCTTTGGGGTGGAATCCCGCTTCATCGCGGCGAAGCGGATTTGGCCGCGCTCAAAAAAGCATTAGCCGTTTTGAAGCAAGGCTATATTTTTGGACTATCGCCCGAAGGGACGCGCAGCAAAACCGGCAAGCTCATCCGTGCAAAATCTGGAATCGTATTATTGGCTTTGCAGGCGGATGTTCCGCTTTTGCCTGTTGCGCATTGGGGCGGAGAAGATTTCAGCGCGAATTTGAAAAAGTTCAAACGGACAGATTTTCACATTCGCGTCGGCGAGCCATTCAAGATCAACACCAATGGCAGTCGAGTCACGGCTGAAACGCGGCAGCAAATCGCAGACGAAATGATGTATTGTCTCGCCGCATTGCTGCCGGAAGAATACCACGGTGAATACACAGACCCGGACAAAGCGCAAGGAAAATATCTGATAAACCAACATGGGAGCACAACAGGTGTCACCGCAGTTAAGCGTGGTTAGGTGGCCCATTGTTGAATCGAGTGAAGCCTAGCGGCCGAAGGTCTGCCGCGTCGAACAGGCGGCTTCCAAGGCGGAGGCGGCACCTTGAATGCAAATAGC
>JAJYLQ010000039.1 GCA_021787595.1 Chloroflexota bacterium
TCCCATAGCGGCTGTCGGACAACCCAAACACTCACATCCCATCAGCGTCCCTGCGGCGGTATCCCCTCAAGGATATGCTGATGCCACATCCCAAGCAAGTTCATTCTAATAACGCACACCGTTGGGCCCTTCGTGTTTAAAACTACCTTGACCCATTCGGCTCACGACTTGACCCAAATGTGAATTACCAAGCCTGAGCCTCCCGCATAAACTAAGATGAACAGCCAACTCTAGCTGTTCATCTTTCGTTTTCAAAAGGAACGCTCATGGCTTTCCGCGACGAAATCCAAGCCCTCAGCGGGCAGAACGTCAACTTGTGTTACCAGTGCAGCAAGTGTTCCTCGGGTTGCCCACTGGCAGATAAGATGGATCTCAAACCGTCCCAGGTGATGCACAGCATCCGCCTGGGACGTGTCGATTCTGTGCTCAACAGCGAAGCCATCTGGCTGTGCGTGGATTGCGAAACCTGCACCTCGCGCTGTCCACAACAGGTCGAGCCAGCCGCGGCCATGGCTGCCGCGCGCGTCCTCGCTTTGCAGCGCGGCATCAAGCCCAGCGTCAAAGTGATTGACATTTATTATCACGGCTTCGTGGACAACATGCGCCTCAACGGAAAAATCCACGACGCGTCAGTGGCGGGCATCACGCAATTGCTCACGGGTCAATTGATGGCTGACTTGCCGCTGGCGATGAAACTGCTCGTGCGCGGACGCGTCAAGCCGCCGCCTCTCCCCCTCGGTGGAGGCAGGTTCCGCAAAATTTATCGCAACGCCCTCGAACGGGAAAAGGAGTCGCGCGCATGAAACTCGGCTACTACCCAGGTTGTTCGCTCGAGGGCATCAGCGCCGAATACGACGAATCGATCCGTGCCCTCTTCGCCCATCTCGAAATCACGATGGAAGATTTGCCTGATTGGATTTGCTGTGGCACGTTGGCGGCGCCGTCACTTTCGCGTTTGCTCGGATTGGCGACTCCGCTCTGGAACGTGGCACAGGCCGAAAAGCAGGGATATGACAAATTGATCGCGCCGTGCAGCGCCTGTCTTTATCATTTCAAACATGCGACCAAAGCCGTGGAAGAAAACGCATCGCTTCGCGCGGACGTTGAGGCGGTTCTCGAACTCCCATTAGATTCTCCCCCACCGACCATTCATCCGCTCGAACTCCTCAGCGACGACTCATTCGAACCGCGCATTCGTTCATCCGTGAAGCGCGACTTGTCGGACCTCAAAGCGGTCTGCTATTACGGATGCCACATTTCGCGCCCCGCGAAGTTGATGCAATTCGACGATCCCGAAAATCCGCAGAGCATGGATCGTTTGTTGAATTGGGTCGGCATCCAAACACTGGATTGGACGCGCAAAGTGGATTGCTGCGGCGCGCACTTCAGCATGATCAAACCTGGTTATGTTGTAGACATGTGCCAGAAGATATTCGAGTCAGCAATTGACGCGGGAGCCGAAGCGATTGTCGTTGGCTGCCCGATGTGCCATGCGAATCTCGATACTCGTCAGGAAGCAATCGCCGCGAAATTAGGACACGCACTCAACATGCCTGTCCTTTATTTCTCGCAAGTGCTCGGATATGCCTTCGGCTTGCCCGAAAAGGAACTCGGCTTCAAACGTCACATCGTTGACCCGCTTCCAATGCTGAAGTGTCTAAAGTTGGAAGTGCCAAGTGTCTAAAGTTCTCACTTCCCACTTTAGTCACTTTTCACTTTAGCCACTTTTTTCAACCCTATGACAAATAACTTTCCAACTCCTCTTGCTAAAAGCAACAAGCCTATTGGCGCCGTAATGGTTGTTGGCGGAGGCATTGCGGGCATGCAAGCCAGTCTCGACCTGGCTGATTCAGGTTTCAAGGTTTATCTCGTTGAAAAAGAACCAGCCATCGGCGGGCACATGGCCGCGTTGGACAAAACGTTTCCAACGAACGATTGCGCCATGTGCACGATTAGTCCGCGTTTGGTGGCAACGGCGGGACATCGCAACATTTCAGTTCTCACCGATACAGAATTATTGAAACTCGATGGCGAAGCGGGACATTTCACCGCCACCGTCAATCACAAGCCGCGCTACATTGACGTGAGCAAATGCACCGCATGCGGTGATTGCGCTTTGGTTTGCCCGATCACCGTCACGGATCAATTCAATGGCGAATTGAGTCAACGCAAGGCGGCTTACAAACTTTATCCGCAGGCTGTGCCGAACGCATTTGCGATTGAGAAAAAAGGAATCGCTCCTTGCCGCGACGCTTGTCCCGCAGGTCAGCGCGCACAGGGTTACATCGCCATGATTCGCGAGGGACGCTACGCCGAAGCCTTGCGCGTCATCAAAGAAGATAATCCCTTCCCCGGAATTTGCGGACGCATTTGCAATCATCGCTGCGAGACGGCTTGCAATCGAAATCTCGTGGATGAACCGATCTCGATTGCCGCGCTCAAACGTTTTGTCACCGATACAGTTTACGCCGAGGCTTACGTCGCACCGCGACCAGCCGAAAGAAAGTTCGATGAACGCGTCGCCATTATCGGGTCGGGTCCGTGCGGGTTGACTGTCGCCAAAGATTTGGTCATGGCTGGTTATGGAGTCACCATCTTCGAAGCATTGCCAGTCGCGGGCGGAATGCTGCGCGTCGGCGTGCCTGAATATCGCCTGCCCTCGTGGATCATCAATCGCGAGATTCAGGAAATTCTTGACCTCGGCGTTGAATTGCGATTGAATACGCCAGTCAACAATCTTGATGATGTTTTCGCCCAAGGTTTTAGTTCAGCGTTAATCGCGGTCGGCGCGCACGAGGGAAAGAAATTGCCGATCCCTGGCGCGGATCATCCCGATGTTTTGATCAATACCATTTTCCTGCGCGATGTTCGCATGAACAACGCTCCTGATTTGAAAGACCGACATGTGCTGGTTCTCGGCGGCGGCAACATCGCCATGGATTGCTCGCGCACGGCGCTTCGACTCGGCGCAAAAAAAGTTGACATGGCATTTCTTGAGAGCCGCGAGACGATGCCCGCGCGTGAAGATGAAATTGCAGAAGCGGAAGACGAAGGCATTACGTTTTTCCCAAGCCGATCCTTTACCCGCGTCTTCTCGGACGATGGGCGGATCAGCGGCGTCGAAGCGGTGGACGTCTCATTCATGAAATTTGAATCGGACGGCTCGCTGACGCTCGAAACGGTTCCGAACAGCGAACACAAACTCGATTGCGACATGGTCATCTTCGCCATCGGTCAGCGCGCGGGATTGGCGTTTATCCCCGAAGATGGCGGCGTGGGAATCACAAAGCAGCGAATGATTGCGGTTAATCCAAATACGTATGCCACGAGTCGCGCGGGCGTATTCGCCGCTGGTGATGCGACCACTGGCACCGCGTTTGTTATAGATGCAGTCGCGGCAGGACACAAAGCCGCGGACAGCATTCATAAATATTTGCGCGGCGAGAATCTTGAATTGCGTCATCACACCGATTTGCCGGTCGTTAAGATGAACCCGACCGAAGTCAAAGAGCAGATTCGGCGCGGGGAAATCAGAGTCCAGCCGCGGGTCAAGATGGAAGCGTTGAATCCCGATTCGCGCACGCGGTCGTTCGAGGAAGTCAATCGCGGATTCACCGAAGAAGAAGCACGCGCCGAAGCGTCGCGTTGTTTGCAGTGCGGCGTGTGTTCGGAATGTCTGGCTTGCTATTACAAATGCGGCGCGGGCGCGATCGATCATGATCAAACTGCGCGCATCGAGCAGATCGAAGTCGGCGCGGTGATCCTTGCGTCGGGTTTCGAACTTTACGACGCGCGTCTTTCTGGCGAATATGGTTTGGGGCGTTATCCAAACGTGGTGACCAGCCAGCAATATGAACGCATCCTTTCGCCAACCGGCCCGTACAGCGGACATCTCAAACGCCCGTCGGATGGCGCGGAGCCGAAGCGCATCGCCTGGATTCAATGTGTGGGTTCGCGCCGCGCGGATCGCAACTGGTGCTCGGCGGTGTGCTGCATGTATGCCACCAAGCAAACCATCATCACGCAAGAGCACGCGCCTGGCACCGACTGCACTGTTTTTTACATTGACTTCCGCGCCTATGGCAAAGGCTTCGATGCGTATTTCGAGCGCGCCAAATCATCGGGCGTGAAATATGTGCGTGCGATGCCTTCAACGATTCGACAAGACGCCGCGACGGGGAATCTCGAAATTCAATATGCGCTTCCCAATGGTCGCCTCATCACCGAGACTTTTGACATGGTCGTGCTTTCAGTCGGACTCCAAGCTTCGAGCGGGATGAAACGCCTCGCTGACGAACTAAAAGTGGACCTGACTCCCGATGGCTTTTGCAAAACGACAAACACTTCGACGGAGCTCAGTGCAAGTCTTTCTCCGCTCAACACCAGCCGCGAAGGAGTCTATGTTTGTGGAACTTTCGCTGAGCCGAAAGATATTCCTGAAACGGTGATGTCTGCCAGCGCGGCCGCGGCGCGTGCGATGACACTCCTCGCCGAAGGTCGCCACACGCTCGTTGCGCCGAAAGTCTATCCGCCAGAAATTGATGTGGCGGGACAAGAGCCGCGCGTAGGCGTGTTCGTTTGTCATTGCGGAACGAATATCGCGGGTGTAGTTGATGTCGCTTCGGTCACAGAATATGCGCGCACATTGCCGAACGTGGTTGTCGCGGATCACAACTTATTTACTTGCTCGACAGACTCACAAGCGAAGATCAAAGCCGCGATCAAAGAATACAACCTCAACCGCGTGGTGGTTGCATCTTGCACACCGCGCACGCATGAACCGTTATTCCAAAATGCCATCCGTGAAGCGGGATTGAATTTTTATTTATTTGAACTCGCCAACATCCGCGATCAATGTTCGTGGGTACACCGCGATCAGCCCGCAGCCGCGACGCAAAAAGCGAAAGACCTTGTGCGAATGGCGGTGACCAAAGTGCGGATGGTCGAGCCGTTGCAGCGTAAGTCGCTTGAATTCAATCACGATGCGTTGGTCATCGGCGGCGGCCTGGCGGGCATGACTGCCGCAAACGAATTGGCTGACCAAGGCTTCCAAGTTTCCATTATCGAACGAGAAAACGAATTGGGCGGCAACATGCGGCATCTGCATTTCCTGTTGAGTCACGCTGAACCGCAAGCGTTATTGAAAAAGATGGTTGAGAAAACACTTAATCATCCGAACATTCGCACGTTCCTCAATGCTGAAATTATTTCATTTGCTGGAAGCCTGGGAAAGTTCACAACGACAGTCCAAAGTGCAGAGCCTGAAGTGACTAGAGTGCCTAAAGTGTCTAAAGTTGAAAGTGTTGAGTTGGGATCGCCCTCACTTTGCACTTTAGACACTTCAAACTTTAGGCACTTCACAATTCATCACGGCGTGGTGATTGTTGCGACGGGCGCACAACCTTATCAACCCACTGAATATCTTTATGGACAAGATAAGCGCGTCGTCACACAACTTGAGCTGGAAAATCAAATCGCAAATCGTAAATCTGAAATCCAAAATCTGAAATCTGTTGTGATGATTCAATGCGTCGGATCGCGGACGGAAGAGCGGCCTTATTGTAGCCGTCTGTGCTGCGGACAAGCCGTGAAGAACGCGATGGAAATCAAGAAAGTCAGTCCGCAAACGGAGGTTTACATTCTTTATCGCGATGTGCGGACATATGGATTGATGGAACCTTATTATCGTCAAGCGCGCGAAATGGGCATGACCTTCCTCCGCTTCGATGAGAAACGCCCGCCCGAAGTGCACGCGGATGGATCGCTGCAAGTCATCGTCCACGATGAAATGCTGGATGCGGATGTGGCGCTCGAAGCCGATCAACTTGTTTTGTCGGTCGCCATTGTCCCACGCGACAACGCGGATGAATTAGCAAAACTTCTCAAAGTGCCGCGCACATCCGACGGATTCTTTCAGGAAGCGCATCTCAAACTGCGACCTGTTGATTTTGCTTCGGATGGACTCTTCCTGTGCGGCATGGCGCATTATCCAAAGAGGGCATTAACCGAATCTGTGACACAAGCCCTGGCTGCCGCGGGCCGCGCCTCGACAGTGTTGTCGAATCACAACATTGAGATCGAGCCGATCATTTCGCACGTGGTCGAAGACAAATGCGACGGCTGTGCCTATTGCGTTAATCCGTGCCCATTCAAGGCCATCACATTGGTTGAATATCAGAATGAAGCAGGTCAAACCAAGAAGCGCGTTGTTGTGGACGAAACTGTCTGCAAAGGCTGTGGAACGTGTCAGGCAACTTGTCCAAAGGGCGCGATCTTTGTCTGGCACTTCAAGCTGGATACTCTGCGCGCAATGACGATGGCGGCTTTAGGAAAGTGAGCTAAAGTGCCTAAAGTGAAAAGTGCGAAGTGGCTAAAGTGAAAAATAACGAAGTGTCAAGTTTTGGTGCTGCGATGAACGGATGTGAAGAGCGCGAGCAATTGGCTGCACTCGTCAAGATCGGCTTTGAACTCCGCGGCAGTCAACCAGCCTACCTCGATGATGACTTCCAGCCAGTATTGGGTTTCGCTAGCCTCTTTCTCGCAGACGGAAATGATGTGGTTGAAATCAGCGCGGCTGACAGCGCGATTCGCCTCCCGATAATTCGCTCCAACAGAAGTGCCAGACCTGACCATTTGCCGCGCAATCGAATCCGCTTCCCGGCTGTGAGGCAGGTGCGAAGCCAATTGAATCATCTTCACAGCAAACGCCTTCGTCCGTTTCTCCAACTGCTGACCGAATTCCTTATTGGTTGCCATCTGTTCCTCCTTGCCTCCATTGATGAAATTCTGAAACGAATCGATTTTACTCTCACCAACCACTTTAGTCACTTCCAACTTTGCACATCACCCATTCGAATGGAAAGAATACAAAAATGAATTCAGATTCCACGTCCCCAACTTTAGGCACTTTAGCCACTTCATCAACTTCAGGCACTTCACCCACTTCAAACTTCGAACCTCTCATCATCGTCTACACCTGCTACTGGTGTTCGTACACTGCCGCGGATTTGGCTGGAACATCGCGCCTGCAATATCCGCCGAACATTCGGATCATCCGCGTGCAGTGCAGCGGCATGGTGCATCCCAATCTGGTGATGGATGCGTTGACCAACGGCGCGGACGGCGTTTTGATGTGCGGATGCCACGAGGGTGACTGTCACTACCTCGAAGGCAACCTCCGCGCCAAGTCCCGCGCAGATGCGATCAAGATGATGCTGGAGGATTTTGCCCTCGAGCCTGAACGTTATCGACTCGAATGGATCGCCGCGTCCGAAGGTCCGCGCTTTGCACAAGTCATGACCGAAATGGTAGAGCAAGTTAAAAAAGTTGGACCGAGTCCGTACAAGTGAGAACGCTTTTTAAACACAAGGTATCCATGAAACGTCATGCTGCAAGCATGACCTACGGAATACAGCAAACGGTAGGTCACGTTTCCAACGTGACGTTGCGAATACCAGAAGTTTCACCCCGAAGGCTTGCATTGAGTGGCGCCCGTGGCGCCATCGAAATGATGAAAATGGAGTTTACTTTCATATCAGGATACGAAACAGCTTCGCTAGTCAGGGCATCGCTTTGTGCCCTTCGTGTTTAGGAATTCAGAAGGAGGTGCCGTCTTTCAAAAATAGTTTGCTCGCTTGTTTCTTGTTCGCAAAATTTCGCAAGGAGGCACAATGCCAGTAAAAGTAGCACAAGAATGGTTTGCCATCTGCGGCGGCTGCGAAGTAACTGTGCTAGACGTTGGCGAACCTTTGCTCGACCTCCTGCCCGAACTCGAGTTTGTCCACATGCCAGTCATCATGGATCACAAACTCTTCGGGCAGACAGGCGAAAACAAAGAGGCCGATATTCCGCAAGCGGATGTCGGCATCATCACAGGTGGGATTCGAAATGAAGAGAACAAACATCTCGCGGAGTTGATGCGTTCGCGCGTCAACTTCCTGATCGCGATGGGATCCTGCGCCTGCTTCGGCGGAATCCCTGCCATGGCGAATCAATTCGCGCTGGACGATTTGTATGAGCGCGTCTATCGCGGGAACTCGACGACCGATTCAGGCGAGACGCCCAAAGGCGAGGTGCCAGCGTTGCTCGACCGCGTCTATGCGGTGGACGAAGTCGTGAAGGTGGATCTCAAACTGCCCGGCTGCCCAACGACGCCCGATATGTTTGCCGCAGCGATCATGCACCTGCTGAAAGGCACACCGTTCGAGTTGTCGCAGAAAAGCGTTTGCGATCAATGCCCGACCATCCGCGAAAAGAAAGCCGTCTCCACGTTGAAGCGTCCGCTCGAACCCGTCGAGGGCGCGGGCGAACCGCTCAACACCGTGCGTTGCTTCATGGAACAAGGCTTCTTGTGCCAGGGTCCGGCCACGCGCGCGGGATGCGGTGGAATGGAAGGCGGAACGCCGCGCTGCATCAAGGCTTACATGCCATGCCGCGGTTGCTATGGCCCGTTGAACGACACGGCGAATCCCATGGTGGACATGATGGGCGCGTTGTCAACCATCGGTTTGGATCCCGCTCAAATTCCAGATCGAGCCGCCCAGTTCAATCGCTTCGCAGGCGCAAAAGGTCGTCTGCGCGTCACAGGAAGGAAGTGAGTCATGGGAAAAACACTTGTCATCCAACCTGTCAGTCGAATCGAAGGCCACGCCAAAGTCACCATCCAATTAAATGATGCGGGCGATGTGGACGATGCACGCGTCAACGTCATCGAACTGCGCGGCTTCGAAAAGTTTTGCGTTGGCAAGCCTGTCGAGGAAATGCCGCGCATCACGACCCGCATTTGCGGTGTATGTCCATGGTCACATCACTTGGCATCCGCCAAAGCCAATGACGCGGTCTTCGGCGTCGAGCCGGCGCCAGCGGGAGTGAAACTGCGCAGGCTTTGTAACAGCGTCGCATACATGGAAGAGCACATCCTGCATTTCTACATTCTCGGCGGGCCCGATTTCGTGATGGGCCCCAGCGCGGAATATCCGACACGTAACGTGATCGGCATCGTCGGCGCGGTGCCCGATGTCGCCAAGCAGGTTGTCAAAGTGCGGCATCTATGCGCCAAGATGTTGGAAATGATCGCGGGCAAATCCATTCATCCAGACGCGGCCGTCCCTGGAGGATTCAGCAAGCCGCTTCAAAAGGAGGAACGCGATGCGCTCCTTCCGATGGCGCAGGAATGTTTGGAGCTTGCGAAGTTCAGCATCAAGTTTGCCAAGGAAAATATCTTCCCGAAATATCTTGACGCGGTGAAAACGGTCGGCACGATCACTTCTGGATTTTTGGGGACCGTGACCACCGACGGCGCGCTCGACCTGTACGACGGCAAACTCCGCATGATGTATTCCGACGGCTCCTACGAGGACTTTGCGACTCCAGACTACGCGGATTACATTGGCGAACACGTCGAGGACTGGACCTATCTCAAGTTCCCGTATGCGAAGAAGCGTGGACCCTTCATGCTCGAAGACAATGCGCCGAGCCTGTATCGCGTCAATACACTGGCGCGCATCAACGTTGCCGACTATATCCCGACTCCGCTGGCGCAAAAGGAACTCGAAGAATTCCGCAAGAACTTCGGTCGTCCCGCGCAACTGACGCTGCTCTATCACTGGGCGCGCTTGATCGAATTGCTCTACAACGCGGAAATGGCTGTCCAGTTGCTGAACGATCCTGAGATCACCAGCCGCGAGATGCGCGTTAAAGTGACGCCGCGTGCGGCGCGTGGTGTGGGCGTGGTCGAAGCCCCGCGCGGGACTCTCATCCACGATTACACCACCGACGACAACGGCTTGTTGACTCATGTCAACTTGATCGTGGCTACCTGCCAGAACAATTCAGCCATCAATCTCTCGGTCAGGCAAGCGGCGAAGGCTCTGATCAAGGGCGGCAAATACGATCAGGGCACGCTCAACACGGTCGAGATGGCGATCCGCGCTTACGATCCATGTTTGTCGTGCGCCACGCACCAGCTTGACGGTTCAATTCCTGTCAAGCTCGATATCGTCGGACCCGATGGAAAGTTGATTGATACGCTGACGAACGCGTAAAGTGGCTAAAGTGTGGAGTGCCTAAAGTGTAAAGTGTACTTTAGGCACTTCGCACTTTCCACTTTAGACACTTATGGATGTTCTCCCTTCCTTTTGCAGTTCGCGCGTGCTCATCCTCGGCGTGGGAAATATTTTGTTTGGCAACGATGGCTTCGGTCCTGAAGTCATTGACCATCTTACGCGCCATTATGTTCTTCCCGATGATGTTGACATCCTTGATGTTGGCACGGGCGCGCGCAAAGTGTTGTTCACGGTCAGCTTGAGCGAAACGCGACCAGAAGAAATTGTCATCGTGGACGCGGTGGATTGGGGAAACGAAATCGGAAGCGTGTCAGAGATTCCAGTTGAGTCGTTGCCGATCACGAAAGTTGATGATTTTTCTTTGCATCAAGTTCCAACGTCGAATATGCTGCGCGAATTGCAGGATGACTGCAGCGTAAAAGTTACGGTCATCGTCTGCGATGTTGGCGAAGTTCCGCAGATGATCGAACCCGGCTTATCGTCCGAGATTGAAGCGGCAGTCAGCGTCGCCGCGCAAGCGATTGCAGAACGATATGGTTTGAAATCATCCTCCACAAATTCATTGTAAGGAATCATCAAAGGTTATGCACGAAAGCAGCTTGACTGAAGATTTATTCTCTCACACCATGCAACACGCGCAGGAAGCCAACGCCAAGCGCGTGACACGCGTGCGCGTTATCATCGGCGCCCTTTCAGATGCTACGCCAGAATCGATTCGCTTCTATTTTGACTCCATGGCGGCCGGCACAATTGCCGAAGGAGCCGCGTTGGAGTTTGATCGTGCTCCGGGAAAAGCTCATTGCACAGCTTGCGGAAGGGATGTAACCATCAACGAACTATTCGATACTTGCCCACGCTGCGGCGCGTTTGCTTTGAAAGTCATCGGCGGCAGCGGTGTTTATTTGGATCGTCTCGAAGTGCAAACCTGAGGAGGCAACATGTGTCTTGGTATCCCCGGTAAAGTGATCGAAATCTATCAAGCCAACAATATGAAAATGGGCAAAGTGGATTTCGGCGGCACGAATTAAGTCACATTGTCACGCGCCGCTGGACCCTGATGGAAGGAAGCGGCGGTCAGACTCATTCGATCAACTTCTCCCACTAGAGATCGAACTCGTGCATGGCCCCGGCTACCCGATCTGATAATAAATGAAAAGCCGCCTTCTTTCAGGCGGCTCTCCTGTTGCTGGGGATCAGGGATTCGAACCCCGATTTCTACGTCCAGAGCGTAGCGTGCTGCCGTTGCACCAATCCCCAAATTATCTCCCCGGTTGACACACAGGGTCCCAGAGATGTCAGTCGTCTGCCATTAGACGAGCCCCCCAAAATTCAAGCGGGCGGTATTTTAACACGCCGGCGAAATTAACGCAAGCAAACGAATCATGCTGCCGCGGAGGAAGATCATCCCTCATCTTTCCTTGTTGTTTTCACTGGTTAGAATTTTCCACTCTTCCAAATTCAGCGTTTCAGCGCGGCGACTCGAATCAATTCCTGCCTTTGATAATAGATTCTCTGCTTCAAGCGCGGGTATTTTCAACCCCGACGAAAGCGCATTTCGCAGGGTCTTTCTTTTTTGCGAAAAGCCTGCTTTGATCAATTTGAAAAACTGCGGAAGCAGGGGATAGGGGATAAGGGGGTCTGGGTAGATTTCAATTTTTGCCACTGCTGAATCAACTTTGGGCGCGGGAAAGAACGCGCTGGCTGGAATACGCGCCCGGATGCCTGGCTTCCCATACACCTGCACGCTCAGTGCCAAAAGGCTCATGTCGGGCGGATTGGAACAAATCCGTTCGGCTACTTCTTTTTGAACGGTCAACACAATGCGGCGCGGCCTGGGTTCGGATTCCAATAGATGGCGGATGATGGCCGATGTGATGTGATACGGAATATTCGCCGCGACGATGTACTCAGGCGGCAGTCCAAGTTCCTTCGGCTGCAGCTTCAGAATATCGCCGTGGATCAAACGGACATTGGCATACGGTTTGATCACGCCGAGTAGAACGGGAACCAGCTTGTCGTCCAGTTCGACCGCAACGACTTCGCGCGCCGAAACCGAAAGATATCGCGTCAAACTTCCGAGTCCCGCCCCGATCTCCAGAACGCTGTCCGTTGATTTGATCTCGCTTATCGCTGCAATCTTTTCCAGCGCGAATGGATCCTGGAGAAAATTTTGTCCGAGACGTTTATCTGCGCGCAAGCCATATCGCCTGAGCAAAGCGGCTGCATTCAGTGGAGGAATTTCTTGTATCAGTTGCATGTGAATAGAATCAATTCAAGGCGTCCACGTTTGGCGGGATTGGCGCCAGGAAATAAACCGTCACGTATCGACTCCATTGATTGGAAGCTTGCGCGTATTCCGCGTCGCTGAAACCCAGATCAACCCAACGCTTGCGCGAAACGCCCAGTTGCTGTTCGATGATATATCCGCCGCCGAGATCACCAATCACCGCAAAGCCATAACCGGGAATATACAAGCGCTGGCCGACGAGCGAGTAATAAATGGACGGGTCTACCGCCACCACGCCTTTGCCTGCTGACATTCCGCTCGCTGTGCCGGTATAGCAATGATCCGGCGAGCCGGAGTTGCAGGGCGAATAGGCGGTCGCAAACATTTGCAGCGCGCGCCAGTATTGGATTTGCACACCATCCACAGTTGTTGTTTGCAATGTGACTTTGGTTCCGTACGCGACGATGCGGTCCACTGGGGGCCGGACGATGGTTTCTGGTTCGGATCGCCGCGAAACCTCCCTGCCATCTTCATAACGGATGCGCGTCCGGCTCACGGCCAAGCCCGGCTGGCCGGCCTGCAGGGTTTTTTGCTGGTCGAGCGCGATGTCGGCAGACGATTGATAATCGGTTTTGAATGCGATGGGACGTTGCGCCAATACAATCGCTTCGGACACGCGCACGACGCGGATTTGTCCATTCTGCGGCAGCGCTTCGTTCTCGGACGGCTGGCTGTAATCCAGCCCAACGAGCGGAATCCCGGCCTCGGCCAGCGCGCCGCCGACCGTCCGCGCCGAGGAGCGGATTTGAATCTGTTTGCCATCAACGGTCACAGTCAATTCGTGTGATGACGTGTACGTGACTGCCATCGTGTTCGTGATGGGTGTGCTCGCAGGCGGGTTGATTTGATCCGTCGCGAAAAGTTGTGCGCCTGAATCTTTCAATGCTTCGCCGACGGTATCTGCTGTTGTTTGAATCGTCTTGCCGTTGATCGTTATCTTCACCGCAGGTTTGATTTGTAACGTGTAAATCGTTGCAGGAGGAAGCGGCTGGTCGAGCGGAATCGCGTTGCCGGTGAGCAAAACGCGGTCAGCAGACGTAAGTGTGATGCCTGCCTGTGCGATGATCTTTGCCGGAATCCGTTCGGTTGCTGCGATCGTATGAACTTGATCCTTGTCAAGAATTGTTATGGTGATCGGATTTTGCGGCTGGCACGCAAGCAGAAAAAGCAAAATGATCGGAGCCAGCCGGCGGAGATTCTTCATGGCAGTAATTATAACGTGCGGTGAGTTTCCTTCATTTCAAATTCCGCGAATTCCAATGGCAGATCATAGCCAAATTTCTGGCAGAGCAGCTTGACATCATGATAATCATTGTCGTCAAGTTTGTAGTCTGAATGAAACTTCACCATCCATTCTGGGGTAATACATTTTACCGAAAAGCCATTAATCGAACCTGTCCCTTTCAGTGAATCGTACGGGTACTCAACGCCAAATAGGATGTTCCCTTCCGAATCAAATGTATAAGAATGAACATCAATCAGATGGCCGTCATCATCGCCTAAAACAAAGTTGCATTCTCTTGTATCGTTGCAGGAAACATCCTTATAATTTCTCACTCCAAGCAATGCCCGAATTTCAGGTATATCTTTATGCTCGACTGCAATGTCCAAATCGTTATGAAGCCGCGTTTGTTTTCCCAACAGAGCGTCAACTCCCCAGCCGCCATCTATGCAAACGTCAATATCGTTGTTTCTGAGAAGTTTTATAAATTCAATCACGTCATCCGCAGTCATTTCTGGATTATCTTGGCTCATAAGAATCCTTTTGGGCAGATCACATTTTCTTTCTGGTCTTTGTAAACGCGACCACCATTTTTTGATGCTCTCGGCGGCGTCTGAGCAAAATTTATTTACCATTGTTCTACCTTTCCGGCCCTGACCGTCCACACATCCGATGCGAATCGTTCGATGAAATACCGGTCGTGGACGACCGCGAGGACTGTGCCTTTGAAATGATTCAAAACCTGTTCAAAGCGCGCGCGCGAGGGAATGTCCAGATGATTGACTGGTTCGTCGAGCAATAAAAATGTGCAGCCTTGCGCGACGAGCAATCCAAGTTGCAGGCGGGCGCGTTCGCCGAAGGAAAGGTCACGCGTGGGGCGAAGCGGATCGTCGTCTTCAAAGAGAAAATAGTGCAGGAAATTGCGCGCTTCGGTTTCGTTGAACGGCGTGACGGATTGGATCGTTTGCAGTGCGCTCAAATTCGGATCGAGCAATTCCTGTTCCTGCGCCATGTATCCGAGTTTGACCGACGCGCCGAGTTTCAAATTTCCTGACAGCGGTTCGAGTTTGCCCGCAATCGTGCGGACGAGCGTGGTCTTGCCCGCACCATTTGGCCCTGTCAGCGCGAGGCGTTGACCCACGCGGAGATAAAGATTCAAATCGGTAAGTAATGGCTTGTCTTTGTCATAACCAACAGACAAATTCTCCATCGCCAAAACATTCTTGCTCAAATCTTTTTCGATCTCGAATTCGAGCTTCATCTGCCACGACGGTTTTGGTCTGTCCACGCGTTCATTAGATTCAAGGTAGCGTTCCAGCTTCTTTTCGCGTGACAAGGCTTTCCTCGCGACTTTTTTTGCATAACGGCGCGGCCCCGGCTGGCGCGAGGTCGTCGTGATTTCCACGTGACGCGCCTGTTCCTTGGTGCGAGCAATGTCTTGTTTGATGCGGCGTATTTCGGTTTCCTGGTCGCGCCACGCCGCCCATTGTTTATTTTGCTCTTTGAGATGTTGTTCGATGTAATCTGAGTAGTTGCCAGCGTATTGACGGATGGTGTGCGTTTCGGGATTCAGATCGAGAATGGATGTGACGGTGTTATCCAAAAACGCCCGGTCGTGCGAGACGATGAGCGCGGCACCGTCAAACGAATTGATCCAATCTTCGAGCCATTCCAGCATTTCGATGTCGAGATGATTCGTCGGCTCGTCGAGCAATAACAAATTCGGCTCCTGGATCAAAACGCGCGCCAGCATAAGACGAGTCTTTTGTCCGCCGCTGAGATGGGCGAGTGGAGTGTCGAGCGGAATGTCAGCAAGTCCGAGAGGCGCGAGGATTGTAGAAAGTGGAAAGTGGGATGATGAGAGTCGCGCGAGGATGGAGTCGTATTTGGATTGGAGGGTCGAGTCGTTTGGGTTCGACGATAACGCCGCGGCGAGGGACGCGATTTCAGCTTCGAGTTCATCTGGTTTCGCGGAATCCATTCCGAGGGCGGATTGAAGCGTCTGATCGTCGGCAAAGTCCATGCCCTGGGCGAGATATCCGATTCTTAGATTTGGGCGCGTCGAAGCGACCGTCCCCGAGCCGGGCAATTCGAATCCAGCAAGAATTCGAATGAGAGTTGTCTTGCCGCAGCCGTTCGGACCGATGAGGCCGAGGCGCTCGCCGTCACTGATGCTGAACGAGATGTCTTGAAGGATGGGCTGGATGCCGTAGGTTTTGTGGAGGTGGTGAGCAGTAAGCATGACAAACCTGTAGTTTGGTTTGTCACCCTGAGTTGAGCGGCGCCAGCGGCGCCACAAAGCCGAAGGGTCTGCTTTTTCAAGAACGAGATTCTTCGCTTCGCTCAGAATGACATAGAGCTATTAAAAACAAAAACCGAGGGCAAGCCCTCGGCTGGTTGTGGTATCGCCAACAGCTCGTGCTGTCGGCGTACGCGTGAGCGACTGGAAGCCGCCCACGCTACAGCAGGTAGTGCCCTGAAAAGGTTAATTGACTACAGGCTGATAATCATTCGCGAAGCTCCTGCTAATTACGGACAAAGGGATTATATCATTTTTAGAACACTTCAATAATTCGAATCTATCCAGCTTCTATATTTTCCTCGTCATTACAACAATCATCAATTCCCTCGGCCCCTTCAAACGACTCCTTGCCTTCGTTGTACGAGAAATAGATCAACCCAATTGCACCGATGGAATCGACAAATCCAAAGCTGGTGAGCTGGTAGATCAAACTGGCGGCGAGCAGGACCAGCGACATGTAAATGCAGACCATCGTACAGTTTGCGTCGGCGAGGATTGGCGCGGAATTGAGCGCGCGTCCGGCTTTACGCTTGCCCGCCAACAACAGCCACATCGAAGCGATGGAAATCAGCGAGATGATGAGTCCCGCCAGCGTAGTTGTCGGTTTATGTCCGGTGAATAAATTGTAAATGGCGGTCAGGAGCAAACCAATCGCCAGCAAATAAAAACTCCAGCCCGTGATTCGCAACGCGGTCCGCTCGAATTGCCCGCGCGGCGTTTCGGGATTTTGTCGAATGCGGATCACCATCGCGAGAATCCCGATGCCCGACGCGACTTCGATGAAACTGTCCACACCGAAGCCGAAGAGAGTCAGCGCTTCATCCCGCGCGCCAAAGTATACCGAGACGAGTCCCTCCAGCAGATTATAGACGATGGTAAAGACCGCCAGCCACAGCGCGTAATTGTAATAACGATTGGCGGATGATCGAGTGAGCGTGGTCACAGGTACTCCTAAAACATCGAGACACTTCGTCCTGAGCGGAGTGGCGCTTCTGAGCGCCACGCAGTCGAAGGACGTTTCAATAATTACGCTTCGACTTCAGGCTTCGCCCTCCGCTCAGCGCGAAGTAACTTTTCGCAAGCTCACTTCAACAGCTCTTTCAATGCGGCGAGGAAGAGTGTGATGTTTTCTTTGCGGCTCGAGTATCCCATCAATCCGATGCGCCAGACTTGATCTTTCAGCGCGCCGAAGCCAGCCGCGATCTCGATATTGTACTCGTCGAGCAGGCGCGCACGGATTTTGTGCGGGTCGCATCCGGCCGGGACTTTGGCCGTGGTCAGCGGCGGCAGGCGATACTCCACCGGGATGAACGGCGGAATGTCCATGTCGTCCAGGCCATTCCACAGCATTTCCGCGTTGGAACGCAGACGCGCAAACGTGTGATCGAGTCCTTCCTCGGCAATGACGCGCAATCCCTCACGCAATCCAAAATGCAAACTGGCGGACGCGGTGTGATGATAGCCGTGCGCGCCGCCCCAATAATTTGCGTATTGCTTGAGATCGAGATAAAACGATGAAACCGGTTTTGTGCGTTTCTCGATGACTTCTTTTGCGCGCGGCCCGATCGTGATCGGCGCCAGTCCCGACGGCGCGCCGAGATTCTTCTGGCTGGCCGAATACGCCGCGTCGATATCCCATTCGTCAATCTCGACCGGGATCCCGCCCAATGAAGTGACCGCGTCCAGCACGATCAATGCGCCGGATTTATGCGCGGCGGCAGCGATTTCTTTGATGTGTAATTGTTCCGCGCCGGTGGATGTTTCCGCGTGGACGATGGTCATCAGTTTATATTTCTTTTTCTTCAAAGCAGTTTCGATTTCGTCTACGCTGAAGATTTGCCCGAGCGGCTTTTCGATTCGATCCACGTTCGCACCGAGTCGTTCGGCGATCTCCGCCAGCCGCGCGCCAAAATATCCATGAACGCAGGCCAGCGCCCAATCGCCCGGCTCGACCAGATTGGTCAGCGCGGATTCCATCCCGGATGTGCCGGTTCCGGATAAGGCAAACGTCCATTCGTTTTTGGTCTGGAAAACATAGCGAAGAAGCTCTTGTTCCTCGCTGTAAATTTTCAAAAGGACCGGATCGAGATGTCCAAGCGTAGGCGCGCTCAAAGCGCGGACGACGCGTGGGTGCGTCATGCCCGGCCCGGGTCCAAGCAGGATGCGGACTGGAGGATTTAGGTCAGGGAAAGCGGGGACGTTCATCGGTATCTCCTTGCGGCATTTTCCCAAGTGTACAACATTTTCGCCGGTCTTTTGAATCCATCTTGATAAGACATGAATAAGAATTCGACCCGGAAGGCTTGCGCCGCGCCTTCATTTCTGCTATGTTAATTGCATTATCCACCCAAGGAGGAAGATGAGAGTGAGAAAGTCTCCGTTCACGATTGCATTGGTCCTGGGCTTTGCGTTGCTATTGACCGCGTGCGGCGGCTCAGGCGGCGCGCCGTCCGTTTCCATCCATGTGACCCTCACCGATTTTGCTTTTTCGCCCAATACGTTTACGATCCCGGCGGGCGCAAAAATTTCGTTTATGGCCGTCAATAACGGTGCTGGCGAGCACAGCTTCGTCATCATGAAGGCCGGTCATGATGTGGCCGGGCACTTCACGAGCGCTGACCAGGCCAATGTTTACTGGGAAAAGGATCATATCGCGCCGGGCCAAACCGTTTCGGATACGTTCACTGCGCCGGGTGATCCGGGGACATATCAGGTTGTGTGCGGCGTTCCCGGCCATTTCGAGGCGGGCATGGTCGCCAGGTTGATTGTTGTAAGGGGTAAATAGTAAGCGGGGCGCGCTTTTCTCTTCTTGCTTCGCAAGCGTGCCGCGCTTCTTCTTGTGTACAATAGGGAAATGGCCAGGCCGATCATTACCAGCCTTTCGAATCCGCTCGTCAAACAGGCGCGTGCCTTGCATGGACACAAGGCGCGCGCCGAATCGGGATTGTTTCTGGTCGAGGGAATTCATCACGTTGGCGAGGCGGTCGAAGCCGGATGGAACATCGCTTCGCTTCTTTACGCCCCGGATTTGTTGGCGAGTGATTTTGGCCGCAGGCTGGTTTCACGATTCGATTCGACAGCGCAGCCGGTTTCCACTTCGGTGATGGAGTCTTTGGCTGACAAAGAAAACCCGCAGGGCATTCTGGCTGTCGTTCATCAAAAACGAAGAAAGCTTGATGAACTTGAATCCGTACATTGCGGCGCGGCGGTTGTTTCGCCGCAGGACCCCGGCAACGTCGGGGCAATCCTGCGTACGCTCGATGCGGTCGGAGCCGATGCATTATTCCTTCTCGATGGCGGCGTGGACGCGTATCATCCGACTTCGATCCGCGCCAGCATGGGAGCAATTTTTTGGAAGCCGGTTGTCCAATGTTCATTTCGAGAATTTGTCGCCTGGTCGCAGCGGGAAAAAATTCAGCGGATCGGCACGTCGGCACATGCAAAGAACGATTTTCGGGACTTCAAACCAAACCGAAATTTCATTCTCGTCCTCGGAAGTGAGCAGAAAGGATTATCCGCCGATCAAATCGAAACCTGCGACGCAGCGGTTTCGCTGCCAATGCGCGGCAGAGCCAGCTCATTGAATCTGGCGGTCGCGGCCGGAATCCTGCTGTATCAATTTGTTCGATTGGAATGGCAGCAATAGACCTGAAGATTTCGTGGCGCGATATTTATATCGCTTTTGGCTGCGGAATGAATTCCGCGCGATGGAAGAGGTCAAATGAAAGAGTCGAAGCAGCGAAACTTCGGCTCTTTCATTTCGATTGAATTGCGCAGTTCCCGATCAGAATTCGTCTTCGTCTTCTTCCCAGGATTCTTCTTCCTCGTCTTCCGCCTCCTCGTCTTCCCATTCATCCAGTTCCTCCTCTTCCTCCCATTCATCCTCCTGTTTTGCTTCATCGTTGGGCGAATAGGTCGCACAACCTGTATCGGGGTCGAGTTCCACGGCGGCCGCGGAACAATAGCCGTCATCCAGAAAGACACAATCTGCATAGTGGCAGCGAATACGGGGCATGCAAAGCTCCTTTTAGTGGATTGGCTGGCGCGCCAGCCGGATCACCGAGAGTATGAAAAATATGGACATCGCAATCTGCGACGTGAGACAGAACGGGCACAGCGCATGGATCAGCGCAGCTTCGACATAGATCAAATAAAGCGTGAACAGGAAACCGATCAGCGCCATTCCAAAGATGATCATCGTTCCGTTGGCCTGCAGGAACGGATGCCGGTTTTCGATGAACAACATGACCATCAGCGCGGCATAACCGGCAATGCCCAGCACGGCCACCGGAACGCCATAGACTTCCGCATATACGCTCGAATTGACTTTCGAACAACCGCCGTTCCCAATGCACATGCTCTGATTGTCAGTCAGCTTATAGATCGTCATGTAAATCGAAACAGCCAGGCCGATGATCGTCAATGCAACGGAGATTCTAAAAAGCCATTTATCCATGTCACCTCATAGTGCGGCTTCCAGCCGCAGCCAAAGAGCTCGCCACAAAGACACAGCGAACACAAAGGTTCTTTCTTCTTGACCACAAAGGAATTTCTCCGGGTCCTTTGTGCCCAAGCGCTGTGTTCCATCGGTGTCGTGTGGTGAAAAATCTTCGCGGTCGTGATAGTTTCTCAAGAGTAATACTATAGCCACCAAACATCCACTGGGGAGCCAGTGGCAAGCGATTTTACACCAGCGGGGACGATAAGTAAAGCATTTGCCTGAACGAGTGATAACAAATTTCCCGAGCCTTGATGACCGGTCAATTTTGCGGATAAGATGCCATCGCGCTCTTCGACAATTGCGCGCAGATAGCTTTCGCGTCCGTCCGACTCGACAGGCTCAGCGAGTCTCACCTGGATTTTTGGCCGGGCCGCCGTCTTCAAACCTGCCAGCCGCCCCAAAGCGGGGCGCACAAAAACCTCGAAGCCGACGAATGCCGAAACCGGATTACCCGGCAGGCCGATGAATGGCACACCGCGATATTCTCCGAACGCCACCGGTTTCCCGGGACGCATGTTGACTTTCCAGAAATCAAGTTCGCCATTCGATTCGACGACATCCTTCACGAAGTCGAACGCGCCGACGCTCACGCCCGCGGATGAAACGATTACATCGGCCTTCATGCGGATGGATTCATCGAACAGGGATTGGATGGCATCGCGTCGATCCGGCGCGATACCGAGCCGCAATGCTTCGCAGCCCGAATCTTCGATGAGCGCGGCGAGGGTGTATGAATTCGTGTCGCGGATCTTCCCCGGCTCGAGCGGCTGGTCAACCGGCGTCAGTTCGTCGCCGCTCGAAAGCAGCGCCGCGTGCGGCCTGCGAAACACGCTGACATTGGCAATGTCCAACATTGCCAACATGCCGGCATCCTGCGCGCGCAAACGATGACCGGCCGACAAAACCTCTTGTCCGCTCTTGAGATCCGCGCCGCGCGCGCGGACGTTCCCGCCTGTTCTAACGGGCTTATGGATTTCGACCCGATCGGGTACGGCCGTATTCGGAGCCTGGTAGTCGAAGTCTGTATCTTCGACCATGACCACCGCGTCCGCGCCTTTTGGCAACGGCGCACCGGTCATGATGCGTGCGGCCTGTCCGTGCGAGATCGAAACACCGGGCGCGGAACCGGCCGGTATATCGGCGACCACGCTCAAAGTCCGGGGCGATGCGGAAGTCGAGCCGGCAATATCAGCCGCAATCACAGCGAAGCCGTCCACAGAGGAATTGTCGAAGAGGGGGAGATCAATCGAAACGACACCGGCGGCGAGCACGCGTCCCGCGCACTGACCCAGAGGCAGTGTTTCGGTCTCTACAGGTTTGAAGCGAGAAAGGATGCGCTCCTGCGCCGCCTGCACACTGAGCAATGTCATTCCTAAAGCGGGCGCATTATACCACTGTCCAAAACTGAAACGGTTGGGCAATTTTGTGTAAAAAAGGTTTTATGGTAAACTCAGACAGACCTGATACCTGGAGGCCACGTTATGGCAAAATCCCGCGCTGAACAGATGGTAGAACGCCTGCGGTCCATGCAAGCCGCCGCTCCTGACATCGAAGCTTCCGCCATCGTTTCGGTGGACGGGTTGATCATGGCATCCGCTCTCCAGCAGGGCGTGGAAGAAGACCGCGTCTCAGCCATGTCGGCAGCGATGCTCAGCCTCGGCGAGCGCATTTCCGGCGAACTTGGACGCGGCGGACTCGAGCAGGTTTACATCAAAGGCGACGCCGGCTCCATCGTGCTGACCTCCGTTGGACAGGAAGCGGTTCTGACCGCCCTCGCGCGGCAGGAGGCCAAATTGGGCCTGATCTTCCTCGAGATGCGGCGCGCCGCCGAAGACATCGTCAAGCTGGTAGGATGAAAAAGAAAAATAATTTTCGGCTTGCAAAGAACGCAATCCCCGGTGGGGAGGGCTTAACGCCCTCCCCACCGCATTTGTATCAGACATCGCGTCGAGCGGAACGCAGTGCAGTCGGGACGCAGGTTGCAAGGCGCTTCGACTTCACTCCCGATGGTCGCTCCGCTCAACGCGATAAACTCAGGAGGTGACCTATGACCACAAAATATCTATTCTTCACCGGCGGCGTCGTTTCATCCGTTGGCAAAGGCGTGACCGCCGCGGCGACCGGATTGATTCTCAAAGAACGCGGATTCAAAGTCGCGGTGCAGAAACTCGATCCGTACATCAACGTTGACCCGGGCACCATGTCGCCGTATCAGCACGGGGAAGTTTTTGTTTTGGACGACGGCGCGGAGACCGATTTGGATCTTGGTCACTATGAACGATTCATTGACATCCGCTTGAGCCGCGTCAGCAATTTCACCAGCGGACAAGTCTACGCGGAGATCATCGGCAAGGAACGGCGCGGCGATTTCCTCGGCGGGACGATTCAGGTGATTCCGCACATTACAAACGAGATCAAGCGCCGGGTCGGGTTGGTTGCGAAAGAGACCGGCGCGGAAATCGTGCTGGTCGAAATCGGCGGGACGGTCGGCGACATCGAGTCCCAGCCATTTCTCGAAGCGCTGCGCCAGCTTCGCAACGAGGTCGGGCGCGAGAACGTATTCTTCATCCACGTGACGTGGCTGCCGTACATCGGCGCGACCGGTGAACTCAAGACAAAACCCACGCAGCATTCGGTCGCCGCGCTGCGTTCGATCGGCATCTCGCCCAATATGATCATTGCGCGTTCCGATTATCCGGTCGAAGACGGCATTTGCGACAAGATCGCCTTGTTCTGCGACGTGGAGAAGAACGCGGTCATCCCCATGGTGACGAGCGATGTGTTATATGAAGTGCCGCTGCTTTTGGAAAAAGCCGGCGTTGGCGATTATCTTGTTGAAAAGTTAAAGTTGACCGCCACGCGCAAACCCGACATGAAGCCGTGGCAAAAACTGGTGGATAACGTCCGCAAGCCAAAGCCGGCCGTGAAGATCGCACTGGTTGGGAAATATGTCGAGCTGCAGGACGCGTATATGTCGGTGCGCGAGGCGCTGAAACATGCCGCGCTCGCCAACGATGTGGAGGTCGAGATCGGATGGGTGCATTCGGTTGACCTTGAAAAAGACAAAGGCTGGGATATCGTTCAAGGCGCGGACGGCGTCGTCGTCCCCGGCGGATTTGGATCGCGCGGCATCGAAGGCAAGATCATGGCCGCGCGTTACGCCCGCGAAAAGAAGGTTCCGTATCTCGGCTTATGCCTTGGAATGCAGGTGATGTGCGCCGAGTTCGCGCGTCACGTTCTCGATTACGAAGACGCCAACTCGACGGAATTCGACCGCAGCACGTCCGCGCCAGTCATTGACCTGATGACCGACCAGCGCTCCATCACCGATATGGGCGGGACGATGCGGCTGGGTTTGTATCCGTGTGTTTTGAAAGAAGGGACGAAGGCTGCGGAAGCATACGATGTGCCGCAAGTGGATGAGCGTCACCGCCATCGCTTCGAATTCAACAATTCGTTTCGCGCCGAATTTGAAAAGGCTGGAATGGTCTTTTCGGGATTGTCGCCGGATGGGAAATTGGTGGAGATTGCAGAACTCGCAGATCATCCCTATATGATCGGAAGCCAGTTCCATCCCGAATTTTTATCGAGGCCGATGAGGCCGCATCCGTTGTTTGTGGGGTTGATGAAAGCCGCGAAGGAGAGAAGTAAAAAGTGATCAGTGAGCAGTGGGCAGAAGACAATAAGCAGTGAGCAGTAAGCAGCAGATTTCCGAAGTTTCGCAGCTCTTCGGCGCTTCGGAAGTCTCATTTTAGTTTTAGCCGCAGAATTGACACATGCGCATGTGGGTGTGTATAATGACGACACAAAGGAGCATCCGTGCAAAATCTGCAGCGCGTTAATCTCTTGTTGGAACGCCGGCAGCGCGAGGCGTTGGAACGTCTTGCGCGTCAGAGAAATCGCAGCGTCAGTGATTTGGTAAGGGAATACATTACGGCTGGTTTGAAGGAAGATAACAGCCGCCAACGCGAACGATTGCTCGCGCTGGAAAACGCCCGCACCCTCAGTGCGCGTATATTGAAACGGCGAAAAGGAAAACCGATCGCTGACCCAGTCAAAGTCATCAAGCGAATACGCGAGGAGCGGGTAAATGAGTTACTGGGTCGTAGACGCTAACATCGCAGTTTATACCGCGCTGAATGTCACAGACGGCCTTGAGCATTTCTGGGAACGCGTGGACAAGGAACAGATCACGCCGTGCGCGCCGCGTTTGTGGTTGAGCGAGACAACCTCCGCGATTCGGTTCTTGCATTCGCAAAAAGAGATTACATCGGATGAAGCGGAACAAGCATTGCGGGCAATTCACGCGTTGAATGTAGATATCATCAACGAAGATGAAGAGTTGTGCCTGCGCGCGCTGGAACTGGCTGGCAAACTTCGGCAGAACAAAGCTTACGATGCTTTTTATCTTGCAACAGCAGAAAAGTTAGTTGGGGAATTTTGGACCGCGGACGAACGCCTCGCCAAGCGAAGCCGTAAAGATTTGAAATTGAGCTGGGTGCATTCGATCAGCGAGATTTAGGGGTACTGTTTATGAGATTGATGAAAGAGGCAAAGGAGAGGGGCAAGAAGTAAGCAGTGGGCAGTAAGTAGAAGGCAGTAGACTTCCGATGTCTTGGAGACTTGGAACCCTGATAAATTCCAAATCCCGTGATTGACATGTACTTACTATCATTACAGCGCAAGGTTGAGCAATCGTTCCCCGCCAATTCTCCCTCACCCTTTCCCTCTCCCAAAGGGAGAGGAGACTCCCTTCCCCATTCGGGGGAAGGGTTGGGGATGAGGGCGAAAACGGTAGGAAAGCCATGAGCAGAACCCTCAACACTCTAACTTTGCGCTGTAATACTATTGATGTTTACAAAAGTCAGTTAAGGGATGTCACTCTGAGGGAGCGCACTTCCCTTACCCAAATCCCTTCGGCATTTCCGCATACACGCCGCGCAATTCTTCCGGTAAGGCGGATGCCAGCGCGAACATCAAGCGATCCGTTAAAGCCAACGGCGTCTCATCAGGCTTTGGCAGAAGCGGCGGAAGATAAGCCACGGTCACATGCGTGCGACGCGGGAAATGTTTGAAGAATTCATCACTGCCCGTGATCGCCATCGGCAGGATCGGACAATTGGATTCAATTGCCAGGCGCGCCGTGCCAGTCTTTGCAACGCCCAGACCTTTGCCTTTTGAACGAGTCCCCTCGGGGAACATACCAAGCGTTTGACCATGATCCAAAACTTTGCGCGCATGGCGCATTGCCCACGCGTCTTTCTCGCCGCGATAAACCGGGAATGCACCCGCATTGCGGAAGACGATGTCAATCAGAAAGAACTTGAACAACTCCGCTTTGCCCATGAAGAAGATCACGCGCGGCAGGGAAAGCTGCATCGGGATCACATCAAAGTTCGTGACGTGATTGCAGGCCACGATCAGCGCGCCATCGAGCGGAACGTTTTCCACGCCGCGTACTTCGAGCGTCATGATCAAATGAAACAACTGGGTCAACGACCACTGGACGAATCGTCTAAGCGGCGTTTCGTGAAAGACGAATTGCTTCCGGTCTCGTGCATCGAATTCAACGGATTCGGATAGATTCAAGGCTAATTTCTCCAGCGATTTGAGATTATACTTGCTGCATCATGTCATTGCGAGGAATGGTGCCAAGGCGCCACGACGAAGCAATCTCCCTTTTTGCGAGGAGATTGCTTCGGGGAAGATCACCCCTCGCAATGACATCCTACGATATTAACCCCAGGAGTCAAAAATGGACACCACAATCGAAAGCATCTCCGCCATCGAAATCCTTGATTCGCGCGGCAACCCGACGGTCGAAGTCGAAGTCATGTTGGCGGACGGCGCGTGGGGACGCGCAGCCGTTCCCTCCGGCGCCTCAACCGGCGTGCACGAAGCCCTCGAATTGCGCGACGGCGATAAGAAGCGCTTCAGCGGCAAAGGCGTGACGCAAGCCGTCGCCAACGTCAACAGCCTGATCGCCGAAGACCTTTTCGGCTGGGACGCGGCCGAGCAAAAAGCCATAGACGCAGAACTAATTAAATTGGACGGAACCCCCAACAAGTCCAAGCTGGGTGCGAATGCAATTCTTGGCGCTAGTCTGGCAGTTGCAAAAGCATCCGCGAATTCATTTGGCCTGCCCTTCTATCGTTATCTCGGCGGCGTGTACGCGCACGTCCTGCCCGTCCCGATGATGAACATTTTGAACGGCGGCACGCACACGAACTGGCAATCCACCGACATGCAGGAGTTCATGGTCATGCCTCTCGGCGCGCCGACGTTCGCGGAAGGCCTGCGCTGGGGAGCGGAGATTTATCACGCGCTCAAATCGGTTTTGAAAGACAAAGGCTATGTGACGCTCGTCGGCGACGAAGGCGGATATGCACCGGCGCTCAAAGCGAACAACGAAGCCATCGAGGTGATCCTTGCCGCCATCGAAAAGGCCGGATTCAAAGCGGGCCGCGGCAAAGACGTTGCCATCGCGCTCGACCCGGCCGCGTCCGAACTTTATGAGGATGATTCGAAAACATATAACCTTCGTAAAGAGGGAAAGAAATTGACCGGCGAACAGATGGTCGAGTTCTGGGCAAGGTGGCTCAAGGATTATCCAATCGTTTCGCTCGAAGATGGACTCGCACAGGATGATTGGGACTCGTGGAAATTGCTGATGAAAACCCTTGGCGGCAAAACGCAAATCGTCGGGGATGATTTGCTGGTCACGAATCCTGAACGCGTCCGCCGCGGGATCGAAGACAAGACCAGCAACGCGTTGCTGGTCAAACTGAATCAAATCGGCTCGGTCACCGAGACCATCGAAGCTGTCGAGCTTTGTCACCGCGCCGGCTGGCGGACAGTGGTTTCGCATCGTTCGGGCGAAACCGAAGACGCGACGATTGCAGATTTGGCGGTGGCATTGAACACGGGCCAGATCAAAACCGGCGCGCCGGCGCGGTCCGACCGCGTGGCAAAATACAACCAACTGCTTCGCATCGAATCCGAACTTGGCGACGAGGCAAAATACGCGGGCTGGGACGCGTTGAAACAAAGTTAGCTTCGTGTCATTGCGAGTGGCGCCTTGCGCCACTCGCAATGACATTTGGCAGCGGGAGGGACGAATGCCTGGCACAGAAGATGTAAAACGATATCTCGCCAGCAGGCAAAAGGAAATTGACGGGCGGCCATGTATCTTGCGCTGGCAGAAGCCGGAAAACAACAGCGGATGTCCGATGTCCATCGCAAACTGGCAGCGACGCATTTGAATCCAGTGCATTTCCCGGGAGTTTTTGCAGGCCGCATCAAGGAACCGATTCCTCTTATTTGTCTGACATTACTCACAAAGATTCCATTTTTGCAGCGGCATCCACTAGTACTGTGTCAAGCATGCTTTGATAAGTGCGATTCGGATTATCCTGTCTCCATACAAAGGAGACAGGCATGGTGAAGAAATATATGGTGGACTTGAGTGAAGAGGAACAGACATTGCTGAA
>JAJYLQ010000040.1:0-25840 GCA_021787595.1 Chloroflexota bacterium
GACGGAGGTGGCGAAGCATTCCCATTAGAAGAAGATCAAATTTTGTTTGAGGTCTCGCTCGATGGCTTCACAAGAGTTTCATCAGCACTTGACAGGTGCAGTAATCGGTAGCGGCGGCGGGCGAGAATCAAATTGGAGAGCAGAGAAAACTCGACACCAGAAAACTGCTTGAAAAGCCGACTCGTATCAGCCGTCCGCTGCGCGCGGTGTTTGGGTGCGCTCTTAGTTTATCTATCCAGCAATCACAATACATGGCTCAAATAGAAACTTTAAATCATTTGATAACCCTGCGCGCAAGAAAGCTGCACCTGCAAGAGAATAAGGATTTGATGCAATTACTGCATTTGCTTCTTCAATTTTTGGATATTTTGACCAAAAGGCTTGAGCTGCAATCCGTGCATCATCCATATGAGTATCACCCTTGCTGGTTTTACTTATCAACGCTTCCCACACAAACAAATTACATTGGTTGGAAGCAAAGATCTTCCAATTAAGAGTAGGCTGAACAGCCACTGTTGCCTGCTCGCGTATTCTCTCGAAAATCCATACACATTCTGTCAAACCAGTTGCTAACGCGCCACTCCTGCACCAGCACTCCAAGCACGATCCTTTTCTCCTTGACGGGCTTTTGTCAAATCGACTGGATTCTTTGAGATTGGAACAAATAATGGGCACTCAAATCCTAATGCAACTTGCCTACCTGCGGATAAATCTCTTGCGACGTCATCTGCAAGTTTAATAATCTCAGTTCCAGATTGAAAGTTTTGGGCGGTGGCAGCACGACACCACCCTAAATGGTTTTGGGAAACAGAACCTATATCAACTGACCAGACAACAAGATCATTCATTTTATCAATTACGTGAAGCACCCAACTAGGTGTTAACAAGCCATTGGCTGTTTAACTTCTTATGTGCAGATTATATGTCTACCTTCCTCAATAATCAACAAAAATCTTCTATCGGTTCTTTCTGCTTACTGCTTACTGCCTACCGCTTACTGTCCTATATCCATCCCTTCCTCAATGCCTCCGCAATCGCCTGCGTTCGATTCGCGACTCCCATCTTCTCGACGATCTCTTGCACGCGGCGCTTGACGGTTGCTTCGCTCCAGAAAAATTTTTCAGCCAAGTCCTTATTGCTCGCGCCTCCGGCAATTGCAGAAAGCACCTGTAATTCCTCGGATGTTAATCCCGCTTCTTTCTGCGCCTGCGATTGCGCCAGCTTTTGATATTGATCCACCACGCTGCTGACCAGCTTCGGGCTTAACAATTTCTCGCCCTTCATCACGGCACGGATCGAGTCGGGCAGAGTCTCATGCGAGACGTTTTTGAGCAGATAACCATGCACGCCCGCTTCCATCGCCTCGCGCAATAAGCTTTCATCATCGTAGGTTGTGAGAATAATGATCTTGACTTCGGGATGCGCGGCCCGCACACGCCGTGCAACTTCGATGCCACTTTGGCCCTTCATTTGAATATCCAGCAAAATGACATCCGCTGGCTTTTTCGAAAGCAAAGGCAAAACTTCAGAACCGTCTTCGGCTTCTCCAATAATTTCAAGATCATGATGACCAACCAATAAACTTCGCAATCCCTGACGGACCACGGGATGGTCGTCAACGATTAAGATGCGGATCGTTCGGGAGTCGCGTGTCATTATTTTTCCAAATAGACGGGAGCGGGCACGCGCAACATGATGCGCGAACCCACTCCCGCTTCAGACTGGACCGTTAGCTCGGCCTTCAAACCCTCGGCCCTTTCTTTCATCCCGATCAACCCCAGATGCTCGCCGGGAAGTTTCATTACCGCATCGGGATCGAAGCCGATGCCATCATCTTCGATCATAACTTGAAGCGCGGCCGTTCCAAAATCAAAATAAACCTTTGCATGTTTGGCTTGCGAATGCGTCGCCACGTTATGCAATGCGGCCTGAATGATTCGATAGATCGTGATTTCGGTTTCATGAATCATTCTTTCTGATTTCCCCGCAACCTGAACATCGCATTCAATCCCGAATGTGGCTTGATAGGTGGATGCAAATCGCTTGAGCGCCACAACCAATCCCATTTGATCCAAGACTGGCGGATGCATATCATAAATGACGCGGCGAATTTCCGTTTCGACTTCGGTCAGCAAATCCTGTGCGCGTTGCAAATTTTCAGCGGCGCGGTCGGGATCATCAATCAATGCCTGACGCGCGGCTTGAGTCTCGTAGAGCGCGCCGATAATCATCTGAGTCACACCGTCGTGCATATCGTGTGCAATGCGCGCCTGTGTGTCCTCCTGCACGCGATATGATTCGCTCAACAAGCGTTGTAGCTGCCGCGCCTTTTCTGCCAATGCCCACCGCGCGGATTCCAATTCCGTTGTGCGCTGATTGACTTTCTTTTCCAATTCGACATTGAAAACGCGCACGGTATCATAGAGCCGCGCGTTCTCGATGGATGCACCAAGCTGTTGTGCGATAGCCGCTAGGAAATCCTGTTGGCTTTCGGTGAAATGTCCTACATGCGTGCTGGCGAGTTGCAACAATCCAACCAATTGACCTTTGACCTCCAGCGGCGCGCAAGCCACCGAACGAAACCCCTCGCAGATGCAAAGATTCGATGTGCAGCGAACGTCTTTGTCAACTTCGTGAGCCATCAGGACGCGGCGAGTCTTGACGGCTTGTCCGCATAAACATCGTCCGGGAATCAGACGCGCCTCCTGCCTCGCCATCTCGACAGAAATTCCGCGATGCGCCTCGAGTCGAAGTCCGCTGCTTTTGTCTTCCTGAAGAAACAGCATTCCTGCTGCGGCGTCCAGAGTCTCTATCGTCTTCTCCAACGCGGCCGCGAGGGTCTTTTCCATATTCAGGGAACTGCCCGCGGCTAATCCTAACGCATTCAATGCCGCCAGCTCCGCATTACGTTGAGCCAATTTTTCCTCTGATGCCACATACGCTTCGGCGGTTCGGATTGCCCAAAACAGACTAAGCCATGCGAGCACTGGCCCGATCAACCCCAGCACGAGCAGGCCGAAAACCGTCGGCCAGGGCCAGATGGGCTCTCCCGCGTGACGTGCGTTCTCGAACAACGTAAAGGCAATACCGATGATTGCCATAATCATCGGCACGCCCCACAATGTCAGGCGCAGAGCCTGCAACATGCGGGCACGCGATTGCCGAGACCTTGCTAAATGCGAAACGTTCATCCGTAAAAAATAAGGTGGAGTTTTGCGAGGCAAACTATGTGGTATTTTACTCTCATTGTCCGTGAGCGTAGTTATTAGTCAAATAAGAGGAGTAACTAAACTCGAGCCAGCCATAACTGATAATATATAGTTGGGCGCTGTGAATCAACAAAGGGAGGATCCGCTTGGAAGACGCCCTTCCGCCAAGCCACCGGGCGCGCATCGTGGTCGATATGTCGGCAGTCATGCGGGCTGAGCTTCTTCAAGCCCTCTGCGTTTCTCAGTCTGCGAACTCGATCGTTGATTGCTCAAATGGTCATGCCTTTGCCGGAGATCAATGCACCGGTTTTGTGAGAAGCCAGAATCAATGTGCCGCGAACGGCGGGGCTATCCTTTGCCAAATATTCAATGAGATAGTTCCAAGCCCGGCAGCGCGTCCCGCCGCGCTTGGGGAGTGTCACTGCGTGCCTGGCATAATGCCTTGGCCTGTTCATCCGTGATGATCGTTGCCGTGCTTTTCTTGGCTCCCATCCGCGTTGCGATTCCTTCGGCTTCGCGTTTGGCGTCGGTGTCTTTGGCTTCCTTGCGTGTGTAACCGCGGACGCTTTGCAGCTTCAGGATTTCGCTGTCGGGGGTGATGCCGGCCTGATTCGCAAGCGACATATAAACCTTGATCACAGACACGCGGTCATTGACCGTCTTCATGCTGTAGCCATGCTGGATCAGCCACTGCTGAAAGGCTTGCACCAAGCCCCAGCTGATGCCTTGCCATGCGATGGGGAGGGGTACAGATCCGAAATTCTGATGCCAGCGCTTTGCACGAACTCTGAAAACAGACTGATCGCCGCGCGCTGGCTTCGCTGCGTATTGATGGGACGGCGTTCCTGATACAAGGTGGAGACTGCGCGCGCCGCGGCTTCATTAGCTTGCGCTCCAAAATCTGCGAGAGCGTTGGGGCTTTGAATGACTGCAAAGGTATCCATAAGGCCTTTGAATATATGATAATGTGACGCTATCAGTAAATCTCAAAAAATAAGCCGTTTAGACGGCTTGTCTACTGACAAACTGACGCTATCAGTATAAAACCAAGAAAAGCGCCTGTCAAGTGACAAACGCTTTTCATTTTACGCTTCGTCTGGGATCGTTCTTGCTCATACCTCTTGTCTTTTCCAAATACTCTTTGACTGCCTTTTTAGGGATAAGCAAAGAGCGCCCAAATCTTAAGCTTTCAAGTTTCTTTTTGTAGACCAATTGACGAACCGAAGCTACTGTAAAATTCAGCATCTTTGCGGCTTCCTTGGTGGTCATGAATTCAGCAAGATCGGGCATGTCAAGAGTAGATTCGTATTTCCGTTCGGCGGTAGATAAAAGGCGCATCATGTTTTTCAACTCCACTGGATAGTGATCGCCTTCGTAAACACGGAAACATACGAGCGGCCCCGACGGGATTCGAACCCGCGATCTTGGCCTTGACAGGGCCACATGTTAAACCGCTACACCACGGGACCAGTTTTATCGAGCGGGCAAAAGTTTACCACACGGGTATAGGCATGTCAATACGCGCCGCCTTTGTACAGTGATGGATCGGTTGGAGTCTGGCCGGTTGGGTCGTGGACGTAAACCCAATCGCCCACGTTTGCCCAATCGAACAGCCAATGTGCGTCGCCCACGGATAGATTCACACATCCGTGCGATTGGGCATAGCCGAAGCGTGTGCGCCAGTACGCCCCATGCAGAGCGCGCGGACCATCGAAGTACATCGTCCACGGCACATCTTCGAGATAATAAAAATCAGTCGGGTCATTGTCACGCATGATTTCGGTCGGTTTTTTCTGGTATATCTGAAACAGCCCGGGGCGCGTCCAGAACGGTTCCATGCCGCTGGCAATGACTGTCGCATAGACCAATTGATCGTTGTCATACACGGCCAACGTCTGTTCGGCCAGATTGACATCAATCCAGCGCGCTGCATCGTTGGATCCGTCAGGCGGCGTGGTGTTGACGACAACTTGAGCGACCTTTCGCGCTTCCACCCATTGATCCACGCCGATCATGTTCCAATCCGCGCCATCCACAGTTTGTGTTTCATAGATTTGAATCGGGGTAAAAGGAGCCAGCCTCGTTCCGGTTTGGGACGCGTTGTATCCCGGCGCGCTTTGAATGGGGATGTCTTCGAATGTCCAGCCGAAGGAATTGCGCGGCGTCGAACTGAATTGCAATCCCTGGAAACTCGACACCTCGCCCACGCGCTCGCCTTTTCCCAGGACCCATCCGCCATTTTGAAGCATATAATAAATGCCGTAGTCGGTATCCACGCGGTCTGTGTAGGAGACGTAATCGAATCCTGGATACAATTCCTGCAAGCCGCTTGTGTTTCCCGGGGCGCTTACAATTGGAACTGGACCTCCGCTAATTACGTGAAAATAATGGAATGGAAGCTGCGTCAGCGAGGGATCGGGTTTGGAGGCGGGAAGCGGTGTGGGAGGAATCGTCAGCCCGATGCGCGCCAAATCCGTGAGATAAACCGAAGGGCCGAGCGGCAGGCAGTCATTCGGCTGGGTCAAGTAAACACCCGGCGGGCAGACTACCGCTCCGCTGTCCGGTTCGGGGGGCGGATTTGTGTTTTGTGCCTGAACAGATTGAATGGTAAAGGTCGAGCTTGCCAGTGCGCCAGCAATAATCATCCAAATCCATTTTTTCATGGCCGAAATTATACTATTCCAAATTCAACTTACTGATTTGTAAATGTGCGACATATAGTCTGCCAACTTGACACTGCCTCGCCGTGTGCTAAAATTACATCACAAATTGCCGGGGAAAGCGCCGCGATATTTTCGATGCGGTTGCTTTATCCTTTTTATGGAGGGCTGTTTTGTCTAAGAACCGCACGCAACAAATGGTGGACCGTCTGCGCGAGCTGCAGGCGTCATCGCCCGATATCGAAGCTTCTGCTGTTGTGAGTGTGGATGGTTTGAGCATTGCTTCCGCGTTGCCGCAGGGCGTGGAAGAGGATCGTGTTTCGGCGATGTCGGCCGCCATGTTGTCGTTGGGCGAGCGAATCGCAACCGAGCTGGGACGCGGTTCTCTCGAACAGGTTTACATCAAAGGGCAAAAGGGATATGTCGTTTTGATGTCTGTTGGGCAGGAAGCTGTGCTGACCGCTCTTGCTCGTGAGCAGGCGAAGCTTGGCCTGATTTTCCTTGACATGCGCCGTGCCGCCGAAGATCTGGCGAAGCTGATTTAGTGGAGAAGGTATGAGCCCCATTCAAAAGAGCGGTCTGTATTATCCCAACAAGTTTGGATTGATCACCATAAAATCTTTGGAGGAGGTCATGGGCAAGAATGGCTTGAACGCCATTCTCAATCTTGCCGGACTGAATCATTATATAGAAAATTATCCGCCCGACAATTTGGAAAAAGGCTTCGATTTTGCCGAGCTGTCCGCGATTGGGACTGCGCTGGAAGACATGTACGGTCCACGCGGCGGACGCGGGCTTGCGCTTCGCGCGGGACGCGCGACGTTCTCCGACGCCCTGAAAAATTTCGGCGCCCTGGCCGGCGTTGCGGACCTGGCGTTCGTCGTCCTTCCGCTTCACGCCAAGCTTCGCATCGGCGTGCCCGCCATGGCGAAGATTTTCAGCCAGCTCAGCGATCAGCTCAGCACGGTCGAAGAGAAAGATAACGAATATATCTACACCATTCATAAATGCCCGGTTTGCTGGGGACGCCATAACGCAGACAAACCGGTCTGCTTCATCGCCACAGGCCTGTTGCAGGAAGGACTCAAATGGGTTTCCGGCGGGAATGAATTCCGCGTCAACGAGTCCAAGTGCGTGGCCGTCGGCGACGAAGTATGCGAGTTCGTCATCCAGAAGGAACCTATTTCCTGATCGGGGGCAGCATGGCAGAGGCCAAATCCAAGATTCTGATTGTCGAAGATGATCTCGATGTTGCCGAAATGTTGAACGCGTATTTTCGCGTTCAAGGCTACGAGGTCTTTACCGTCAACTGGGGCGAAGACGGCGTGCGCGCCTGTCAAACGGATCACCCTGATTTGGTGATCCTCGATATCCGTTTGCCCGATATTGACGGCTACGAAGTTGCCAAACGTCTGCGCGCTGACCGCCGCACGCAGGATGTCCCGATCATTTTCTTGACCGAGAAGCGTGAGCGCGCTGATAAACTCCAGGGTCTCGAACTTGGAGCGGACGATTATATTACCAAACCTTTTGATGTCCAGGAATTACGATTGCGCGTCCGCAACGCGCTCAAGCGCATGACTCAGGGATCGCTTACCAATCCCGTCAGCGGATTGCCGGAAGGCGCGGTGGTGGACGAACGGCTCAACGAAGCCATCAAAAGAGACGGCTGGGCCGTATTGCTCGTTTCGTTGGAAAACATGGATTCGTTCCGCGAGGCGTATGGCTTCGTCGCGTCCGATGATGTCCTGCGCGCGGTCAGCCTGATGATCCTGAACACGATGCGCGAGTCGAGCGGCCCCGATGATTTTCTTGGGCACGCCGGTTCCTCCGATTTTGTCCTGGTGGTTCCGCCGGCTAATTTGCAGGTCCTGCGCGAACGGCTGCAATCGCGTCTCGAACAATCCCTCGATTATTTCTATCCGATCAAAGATCGGGAGCAGGCGGCCAAACGCAGGGATCGCCTCTCCGTCAGGATGGCCGATGTTCCATCTTTAAGCGGGCGCTTCGCGACCGCCGAGCAATTGAAAGTTGATCTATTGCGTCGCAAAAAATAGGTGCGGATTGAAAACGACGGTGGTCATTCCAACCTATAACGAAGCGGAGAACCTTCCCAAACTGGTCTCCGCTTTATTTTCGCTCCCGCTCGATTTGCGCGCGCTGGTGGTGGACGATAACAGTCCCGACGGGACCGGCCCGATTGCGGATGAAATCGCGAAGCATGATGACCGCGTCCGCGTGCTGCACCGCGCGGGCAAAGGCGGACTGCGCTCGGCCTACCTGGAAGGTTTTCGCATCGCCCTGGACGATGGGGCGGAGGCCGTCATGCAAATGGACTCCGACCTTTCGCATGATCCCGCCAAAATCTCCGGGATGATCGAGTCTTCGAAATCGTGCGACCTGGTCATCGGCTCGCGCTACATTCCCGGCGGATCGGTGGATAACGACTGGCCGCTTTGGCGCAGGAATCTTTCGGCGTTTGGGAATATTTATTCCCGCGCCATCCTGCGTGTCCCTCAGCATGATGTAACGTCCGGCTTTCGCCTGTGGCGTCGCGAGACATTATTGGGCATGCCGCTGGACCGCGTGCGCGCCAACGGTTATGTTTTTCAAGTTGAAATGGCCTATCTTGCCTATTGCCTCGAATACAGGATCGGTGAAGTCCCGGTTTATTTTCCAGACCGCCGCGTGGGGAAATCGAAAATGTCCTTTGATATTCAGGCCGAAGCTGCCATCCGCGTATGGCAGGTTTTGTGGAGTTATCGCGATTTACGCCGGGTTGGCAGGAGCGGGCGATTGCCCCGGGATCCGTAGAATAATAAATTCCCTGCTTGGCGGGCGGGGTCGTTCCTTCGCACTCATTGCCATGGATTTCAGAAAAGCGAAGGCTGATGCTCTGTTCGCTTTCCGTTCAACAATATAAACGGCGCGGCGCGTTCGGCAGCAACGCCCAGTTTCCGCAGCGATGACAGGTCGTTGAGTTTGTTTGATCGCCGCGCGTGTAAGATTGCCTCTGCGCCTTTGATGCCGATGCCGGGAATCCGAAGCAATTCGATCCGATCGGCGTGATTGATTTCGATTGGTTTTTCTTTTAGATGAATTTGCGCCCACGCCTGTTTTGGATCAGCGCGAAGCGGAAGGAAACCGTCATCAACAAAAGGCAGGTCTTCCAAATCAAAGCCATAATCGCGAAGCAGGAAAGAAGCTTGATACAAACGATGTTCCCGCAGCGGATCAGTCGGGGCTTTGTTCTCAAGCGGCGTATCTGAAATTGGATTGAAAGCCGAGAAGTATGCGCGCTTGAGTCGGACGTTTTTGTTCAGCCACGCGGTGGTCGTCAGCAATTCCAGATCGCTTTCATCCGCGCCGCCAACGACGAATTGAGTCGTCGTCGAAGGCCAGCGTCCGTTCCAGCCTTTATAGGACGGCTCGCTCTTGCGGATCTCTTCGACCCATTTGAGCGGTTGCAATAATTCGTCGAGGAATTGTTTGTGGGGAGCCAGCTTCGAAAGTCGTTTTGTGTTTGGCGCTTCGAGATTGACCGAGACACGGTCCGCGAGCTGCATGGCGCGTTCGACCTGCGCCTTTTCCGCACCCGGCATGATCTTCAAATGGATGTAACCGCGAAAGCCGAGTTTGTTTCGCAGGATTTCTGCCGTATCGATCAGTTTATCTTCTGTTCTGATACCGCCGCCTGCAATACCGGAACTCAAAAATGTTCCTTCGGCGACGCCGCGCCGATTCAATTCCATGAAGACATTCGCAAATTCATCCGGCTTGAACGTTGCGCGGCGAAAATCACGTCCGGCGCGGAATGGGCAGTAAAAGCAATCCCGCTCACATGCGGAGGTGAGCAGTGTCTTCAGCAGTTTGATGCTTTGACCGTTGGGGAGCTGCGCGGGATGAACGAAGACCGCGTCCCTTTGCTGCGGCGTGAAGTAGGCGGGCCGCGGTTCGACCTGGGCCGGCTTCCGTTCGCCGCGGTTTTCTTCGGCTGGTTCCAGTTCCATCTGGCTGGTCAGCATCTGCAGGCGGACGAATGAATCCATGCCGATGATTATAGGACATTTGTTCTAACTGTCAAGGCTGATTATTCTGGTGATTACCCACATCTTTACTTGCCGTCTTCGGCGGCGTTTTGCAGGCAGATCTTGCGCCGGGGACGGCGCAAGGAGCTATCTGGGGTCAAGTTCCGATACTTGTGGGTAATCACCGATGATTATGAAAAATCAGCCGCAAAGATCGCAGCGTTCTGTTCGTTCCTTCTCCCACAGACCCGGCGATTCGATTTTTGTAATTTGATTATCGTGTTTCGGATTGAAGCGGCAAGGTCACTTCGAATGTTGTTCCTTCGTTCACTTTGCTGTCCACGTGGATTTCGCCGCCGTGCATTTGAACGATGGACGCGACAATCGAAAGTCCGAGGCCGGAGCCGGCTGAAGGCGCAGGCGTATTTCCTGCGGGGGAGTCGGAGTCTTCGTCGGCATCGCGCGTCCGCGCCGCGTCGACGCGATAGAAGCGGTCGAAGAGTTTCGGCAAATGGTCGGGAGAAATGCCGGGGCCGGTATCCGAAATGCGTAGAAAAGCAAGATCTTTTTTACCGTTGTGTCGAGTCTGGGTTTCGATTTTGACCGTTTGATTCGCGCCGCTGTATTTGATCCCGTTCTCGACCAGGTTGCTGATCATTTGAATGAGACTCTGGCGGTCGCCGCGCACGCGCAATTCCGGCATCCCGCCGACTTCAAGCTTTACGTTCTGATGTTCCGCGAGAGGCGACAGCCGTTCGACGGCTTCGACCGCCACATCGCTCAAATCCACATCATCTTCCATTTGCAAAACCGTCTGGCCGGAATCCATGCGGGCAAGCGTCATGAGATCGTTGACCAGGCGCGACATGTGCGCGCCCTCGGCGTCCACAGTTTGCAGGGCCTTTTGATATTCGCTGGCGGAATGGCGATTCGAAAGCACGCGGCCAACTTCCAGATTGATGATGGTCAATGGCGTGCGAAGCTCATGGCTTGCGTCCGCGACGAATCGGCGCTGGCGGTCAAACGCGGACTGCAAACGGCCGAGCATATCATCGAATGTTCCCGCCAATTGGGCAAGTTCATCGCGCCCGCTCAGATGGATGCGGCGGCTCAAGTCGCTTTCGCTGATCGTGCGCGCCGTCTGCGTGATGGCCTTGACCGGCCGCATGGCGCGGTCTGCCAGCCACAAGCCGCCGAGGAAAGCGATCACCAGCATTCCAAGGCTGCCGAAGAACAATGAAAGCATCAAGCGGCGAAGCTGATTGTTCAGGTTGGATGGGCTTCCAATGATCAGGAATCCCAGCAAATGGTCGCCGCCCAGCACCGGCGTGATGATGAAAAGATAATCTCCCGCGGCTTGCTTTCCATTGTTCGTGTACGAGATGTTTTGCTCATAAATATTTAGGTCATGCCGCTGGCTTGCCGCAGAAACCAATTCACCGATGAGCGCATTGGGGTTGGATGGCGACACGCCCCAGCTTTGTATCGTCTGACCGTTCATGTCGGTCAGGATCATCAGGTCACCGGATTGGAGCGGCGCGTTGCTGCCGGGCGCATTGGTGGCAGACAGAGTAAGGTTTTGCCAGTCAGGGTTGCGGAAGAAGGCTGTTACGCGCGCAAACTTTTCCTGCATTTGCCCGACTTCATCTATTTGCAAGTCACGCGCTTGCGCGAAATATATGAACGCGCTGAACGCGGCCAGGACAAAAGCGAGGATCAGGACAAACCATAAAGTCAGCCGGAATCGAATGCTATGGTAGAAAAGCGCCAACGATTTGAAAAGGTTTTGGGACACCCGCTTCATTTACGCTCCGGGTCGTGGATGCGGTAGCCCGCGCCGCGCACCGTTTCGATCAATTTGGTTGGATAGGGGTCATCCACTTTGCGGCGCAGACGACGGATATAAACATCCACGACATTCGACGCGATCGCCTGGTCAGAATCCCAAAGATGCGACACGACCATTTCGCGTGTAATTAATCTGTTCGGGTTACGCATCATATATTCAAGCAGCGAATATTCCTTGGCGGTCAAATCCAGCGACTGCTCACCGCGCCAGGCATAATGAGTTGCGGGATCGATTCGTAAGTCGTCAATTATAAGATTGCCGCCCTTGTCTGGAGAATCGCGCCGCAACAAGGCCCGCAGGCGGGCGCGTAATTCCTTGATCTCGAACGGTTTGACCAGATAATCGTCTGCGCCGCTGTCGAGGCCGAGGACCTTGTCGTCCAGGCCGTCCCGGGCGGTCAGCATCAGGATTGGCGCGGCCATTTTCTGGTCCCGCAGCGAACGGCAGACCTCGATCCCATCCCGCTTCGGCAGCATCACGTCCAGGACGATGACATCATACAGCGTGAGCAGCGCCATGTCCTCGCCCTCGACCCCGTTATAGGCCGCGTCGACCGCATAGCCATCTTCCGTCAAGGTCCGGCGCAGCGAATCGCTCAACCGGCGATTGTCTTCAATGATCAAAATCCGCATAGCGTCCTTCTCCCGTTTTTATAATTGTAGCACTCGAACATGATTAGAAAATGACAGGTGAAAGTTTTTGCAATTTACATTCCGATAATGTGGCTGTAATCTTCTTGTAACCTTCGGCCAATATACTTAAGCTGGACCTTATTCGGAGGAGCACATGAATAAACACGCAGTTGCCCTCGCCGCGGCCATCCTGATGACCGCCTGCGTGGGAGTTTCGATCCTCGCCATAGGCGGGTTTGCTTTTTTTAACCCGAATGGCGTGCAGGCTGCCAACTCGCCTTCGCAGATCGCATCCGATCCGCTGTCGTCGAACGTGAGTGCGGCTCAACAGTCACAGGACCAGGCGCAGATTCAACAACTGCAAAACCTGATCGCACAGTATCAGCAGCGCGAACAACAATACCAACAACGCGAACAGCAATACCAGCAGCAGCTCCAACAGGCCAATCAACAGGTCCAGCAGGCGCAGACGCAAATGCAGCAGGTTCAAATGCTGCTGGCGGCTTTGCAGCAGCGCGGCATCATTACCATCACCACCGATGGCCGAATCTTTATCAATAGCGGAGGCGGTCTTAGCGGCGAGGGCGGAGAGCCGTAGACCAGGCACCACCAAACTGAATCGCGTTCCAAAGAAAGTGAGATGTAATGACTTTATTTAAACTTGGACTTCGCGTCTGGATAGCTTTAACGAGCATTATTAGTTTTCTGGTTGGATGGATTGCGCTGGCGCATTCGCCCAAGCCCGTTCAATTGACTTCCGTTTCGGCTCCGTCAGCGCAGGGCGTTTCGATAACGCCCTTGCCGACTCTTGCGCCGCTGTCGCCGTTGAATTTTTCCTCCAGCAGCGATAACAATTTCCAAAGTCAATCGTTTTCGATTCAGCCCGCGCCGCAGCCGCAAGTCCAAACCCAGAATTTCTTCGCGCCGCAGCCTTCCTTCAGAACCAGCGGATCATGATGCAGACACTTGAATTCCGCGCCATGAGCACATCCGTGTTGATGGCGGCGGAGGGACATGATTGGGCGCTTACCGGCTTGCAGGAGACGCGCAAGTTCATCGAGCAATGCGAACTGCGCTTCAGCCGGTTCCTGCCTGGCAGCGAACTTTCTCAACTGAACCGGAGCGCGGGGAATTGGTTTCCGGTCTCGGAGGATTTGATGGATATGCTTGCCCAATCATTGAATTTTTACAAGGAGACTGACGGCTTGTTCGATCCATCCATTCTTCCGGATTTGAAACGCATTGGATACGACAAAAGCATTGACGCGATTCGCGCGGACGGTACGGCAGTTGTCGAACCCGCGTCAGCGCGGGACATCCGGCCGGCTCTCGGTGAAATTGAATTTGACCCACGCGGGAGGCGGGTCCGCCTGCCGCGCGGCGTGGAAATTGATCTCGGCGGAATCGCCAAAGGCTGGATCGTTTTAAAGGCCGCAGAATTGCTCAACTCTTACGCGGCGATCTGCGCCGTCAGCGCCGGCGGCGACATTTATTTTGTCGGCGAACCGCTCGACGGTTCGAAATGGCGCGTCGAGCTTGAAGACCCGCGCAACCCTTCGCAGTCGGTGGCCGTTTTGCACGTCGGTCAGAGCGCCGTTGTGACATCTTCCGTTGCCAGGCGCACGTGGAATCAAAACGGCCGGGCGCGGCACCACCTGATTGATCCGCGCACCGGCGAACCGGCTCAGACGGATTGGTTGAGCGTAACCGTCATCGGACCGGACATTCTTGCTGCGGAAGTCCATGCGAAAGCAATGCTGATCGGCGGCGAAGCGGAAGCCGCGCGCGTCGCCGCACGGCGGCCGGAGCTTGCTTTTATTACGGTTGACTCGCAGGGTAAATTATTTGGATCGCAGACCAGCAGAGAATATTTGGATGACTTCACCTACACCTATCACCAGGGCTAGATCGAATTCGGGCATTCGCCAGTTCTTCAAGATGCTGGGCATTTTCGTTTTTGTCGGCGCGGCGTTTGTCGGTGTGTTGGCGATTATCTGGTTCGCGCAGACTCCGGCAGGCGCGCCGGTCGCGCAATCGCTTGCATCGCTGTTTGCAATGAACACGGTTCAAGCCTGGTGGTATATCACGCGCGCAGCCGGTCTGACATCGTATTTTCTGCTCTGGCTTTCGATGGTGTGGGGCATGGCTATTCCAAGCAGGTTCTTTTCTCCGAGCGTCGAGGGAACGTATTCCTACGATTTCCATGAATTCCTTTCCCTGCTGGGACTCGGCTTTGTGGCACTGCACGTCATCGTGCTGATGCTCGACCAGTTTCTCCCGTTCTCCATCTGGCAAATTCTTATTCCGTTTACCGATACCTATCGTCCGCTGTGGGTGGGATTGGGCATCATCGGCGCGTATCTTTTTCTGCTCGTCACTGTAACGTTTTACATGCGCCGCAGCCTCGGCACTCAGACGTTTCGCAGTATTCACATCCTGAGTTTGGCCGGCTATCTGGGCGTAACGCTGCACGGACTTTATGGCGGAACCGACTCGGCGCTGCCGATCGCGCGCGTTCTTTATGTTGGGTCGTTTCTCGTCGTGCTTTTTCTAACGGTTTATTGGCTTGTGGTCGGCGCGCTGGCAAAGCGCGAACAAGCCGCCGCGGCTGCGCGCGCGGCAATGGCGAAACGCCAGGCTCAGCGACTTTCCCAAAACCGAAGATAGATGAAGTTGCCCGGGAGGAGCAACCCGTCTAAAATGGAGTGGCATTGTCAAACGTAATGATGGGGTAGAATACGCTTTTCCAGAAGGAGAGGCACCATGTCCCATGTTTTTCATCGCAACCCCAAACAAAATATGCCGATGGCGGTTAAAGGTGAGGGAATCTATTTGATTGATGGCAATGGCAAACGTTATTTGGATGCGTCCGGCGGAGCGGCTGTGTCCTGTCTTGGGCACGAGCATCCCCGCATTATCCAGGCCATAAAGAAGCAGGCGGACATGCTCGAATACGCTCACACTTCCTTCTTTACAACCCCGGCTGCTGAAGAATTGGCGGACTTTCTCGTCGAACGCGCGCCAACTGGATTGGAGCGCGTTTATTTTCTCTCCGGCGGTTCTGAAGCGATTGAAGCGTCGCTCAAACTGGCAAGGCAATATTTTGTCGAGATCGGCCAGCCCCAACGCAAATATTTCATTGCCCGCCGGCAAAGTTATCACGGAAATACGCTGGGCGCGCTGGCGATTGGCGGAAATGCGGCGCGGCGCGAGCCGTTCCTTCCAATTTTGATTCCCGCTCATTATGTCTCGCCCTGTTATGCTTATCGCGGGCAAAATCCGAACGCGACAGAGGAACAATACGCAGATCGTCTGGCAGCCGAGCTGGAATCGAAAATCCTCGAGCTTGGTGCGGACCAGGTAGCGGCATTTATTGCAGAAACAGTCGTCGGCGCGACGTTGGGAGCGGTTCCGCCTGTCCGAACTTATTTTCAGAAGATCCGCACGGTCTGCGATAAGTATGGTGTCCTGTTGATCCTTGACGAAGTTATGTCCGGCATGGGACGGACTGGCCGGCTCTTCGCGTGCGCAGAAGATGGCATATCGCCCGATTTGCTGGCCATCGCGAAGGGCCTGGGAGCGGGATATCAGCCAATCGGAGCAATGCTCGTGAGTCAAAAAATGTACGAGGCGGTCCTGAATGGATCTGGAGCTTTTCAACACGGCCATACTTATATCGGGCATGTCATGGCGTGCGCGGCCGCGCTGGAGGTGCAGAGAACCATCGAAGAAGAAAACCTGTTGGAAAATGTGCGGGCACGCGGCGAGCAATTGCGATCTCTTTTGAGTCAGGTCTTTGTGAATCACCCGCATGTCGGGAACATTCGCGGGCGAGGTTTGTTGGTCGGTGTGGAACTTGTTAGAGACCGGGCCAGCAAGAAACCATTCGATCCGAAGGATAAGATCAATGCGCAAATCAAGATGGAGGCAATGCAGCGAGGCTTATTGGTTTATCCGGGAGGCGGCACAGCAGATGGCAAAAGCGGAGACCATGTTTTATTAGCGCCCCCGTTCATTTGCAATTCGCATGATATTGAGAAGGTCGTTGACCTGCTGGCTTCCACGCTGGATGCTGTGCTGGGCGGGATGTGAAACCTCCGTTTGCCATTGCCGTTTCACCAACCGGGGCAGGGAAAACGCGCGACGACCATCCAAACCTGCCTTTAACTCCCGGCGAAATTGCAAAAGAAGCCGCACATTGTCTCGATGCCGGGGCCTGCATGCTTCACTTGCATGTACGGAGGCCTGACCTGCGCCATAGTTTGGGCGTGGAAGATTATCGCGCGGCGATTGATGCGATAAGAAGGGCGGTGGGAAATCGCCTGGTAATTCAGGTCACTACAGAGGCGGTAAATCAATATTCGTCTTCACAACAAATCGAAGCGGTTAAATCGTTGAAGCCTGAAGCGGCGTCCATTGCTTTGCGGGAGGTGATTCGCAGCGAAAAGGATGTTTCGAATGCAGCGGCATTTTTCGAATGGATGTACCAGGAAAATGTAATTCCTCAATTCGTTCTGTATTCACCCGGCGATGTGGAGTATTATTTCGAACTCCGCAGACGCGGCGTGATCCCGGGTGGCAGGCATTGGGCATTGTTTGTATTGGGGCGTTACAGTGTTGGACAAGCGGCCGGTCCGGCGGATTTGCTGCCTTTTCTCGATCTATGGCGTGATACACCGATTCCCTGGGCTGTGTGCGCCTTTGGTCCAAATGAGGCAGTTTGTGCGGCCGCGGCATTGGCATTGGGCGGACATGCACGTGTTGGATTTGAGAACAACCTGTTTCTTCCAGATGGCCGGCGAGCGTTTGACAATAGCGAACTTGTAGCGGTTGTTGCACGGGCCGCTCATATATTGGGATTTCCGCTGGCGGCCGCGGACGCAATGCGGGGCTGGTTCGCCTGAACTTCCCATCCCCTGAATTGAGCGGACATTCGTATAGCAGGGCAGGGGAGAAAACCTGTGCCTCTGCTACTGAACTAATTTTGCTCAATCGCGGAGAAGAATCATCTGTCTACGAGTTACTCTTCAGCTACTGTGGGGCGATCACAAGCGAAGAAAAATCAGCGTGTGCCAAGTAACACAGGATCTTCATGCGTTTGCTGGGTTATGCAGAAGTGGGAATAGGACACTGAGACAGACTTCAAATTCGGCTCAATATATATTTTACTGGGCTCAATATTTCTTAAAACCTACAAATGACAAACGGCTGGAAAGTGCTTCACAATCCGTTCAATTATGCTTTTGATAAGTATCATTACCATAAGCATATTGACGACTGGAAAAACCCTTCGTATAATCGGATTATGAGTACAATCCACGATGCAATTTCAGGCTATCTTGAGACCGTCAAGCTTGCGCGCAGCGAACACACCACACGCACATACACAAATGCGCTCAACATTTTCCAGCAGGTTTTGAAGAAGCGCAAACTCGATTCGAATGAGTCCCCTGTCGATTCGCTCCAGGAAGATGCCATTGCCTGGCTTGCCGCATATCTCAAGGATTACTCGCCCGCCACCGAGCAGGTCTATTTGCAGGCTGTCATGGGCTTCTACGAGTTCCTGGCTGCTGAGCGTCTGGCTAATGTTAATCTGCCGCGCGTCCGCCTGCTCGTACGCCAGCGCGCGCGCCGTCCCGGAATCCGCTTACCACAATTTCCTGCAAATGATATCGAGCGTGTGTTGGATTTTGTGAGCGACCCTTCTTCACTGTCTGCCGGTGACGAGACCAAACATCTACGCGCAATGCGAGATCGCGCCTTTTTGCTGACTTTGGCAGACACTGGCTTGCGCGTCCATGAAGCGTGCAAATTGCGCCGCGGCGATATGGATTGGAACGAGGGCCGCGCGGTAATTATCGGCAAAGGCGACAAACAAGCCGTTGTCCGGTTCTCGACGAGGGCAATGAAGGCGCTTAAAGATTATTTGTCGGCTCGCGCCTCGTTGGACGGCGGATCCGGCAAACCGTTGCCATCCCTGCCCCTCTTTGCTCGTCATGACAAAGGCGCGGGGAAAAAGATCAAGCCGATTACCACAGCTACCGGACGCAACATCGTAAAAGAACGCGTCAAGCAAGTTTTGGGAGATGAAGCCGAAGGCAGGATCACGCCGCATTCGTTCCGGCATTATTTTGTTACAACAGTTTTGCGCGGGTCAGGCAATCTCAAATTGGCGCAGGAACTCGCGCGTCATGCAAATATTCAAGTCACACAACGCTATGCTCATTTATCCGATGATGAATTGGATAAAGGCTATTACAAGATATTCGAGCAGAAGAAATCGGCAAATGGAGTTGATTAGAGTCTGCTTCCCCTGCCCCACTCTTGCACGCCTCTTTCAAGTTGTATTATTGCAATAACACATCCAACGCATACCTTTTCTATCGGGATAGGAAGCTAGGGTGTCTGCGAACACGTTGGGGATACGCTAACGAAAACTACAATTCCCTCACAAAAGCTGGTCTTATTTGTTAATATTTTTACGCCTGCAAGATTAGAAAAACTTTAGATTATCATCAGATTGGAAAATGCCGGGCAGATCATGGTTATACTTATATGTAGCCGCATTTCACGGGCTGCTTCCCCATCACAGAAACCAATCAAGCCATCCTTATCCAGCCTCGCGTTTGGCGCTGTGCCAAATGACGTATTTACTCATCCGATGCGGCATAAAAGGAGATGTGATATGTCGAAGATTACGCGTGAAGTCCACATCGAAGCGCCGGTCGAGAAAGTATTCGACCTGCTGTACGATCCGAATAACTTGCCGGAGATCTGGCCCAGCCTGATCGAGGTCCATAAAGTCAAAGAATCGAACATCGGCGGCTACGATTATGATTGGATCTGCAAAATGGCCGACCTGCAAATCGAAGGCAAAACCCAGATGATGGAATGCCTCACCAATCGCCGCATCGCGACAAAAGGCACCAAGGGCCTGCAGAGCATGATGGCCTGGGACCTGCATGACGATGGGGAAGCAACGCATCTGGTGTTCGAGATGCAATACGAGATTCCGCGCTCGCTGCTGAAGAGGCGCTCGGAGCAAGCGCTCTTTCAGGAAAACGAACGGGATATAGAAGCGATGCTCGAGAATCTCAAACGGAAGGCTGAAGCGGAACTGGTCCACGCATAAAAAGCGTCAGCCAGTACCTTATTGAACGAGTGGCGGAGCGAACGCTCCGCCACTCGCGCGGAAACGCTGCGTACTGCTGGCAGCTGGCTTAAGTTCCATGGAAGCAATTCCCATCGAAAACAAAAATTCCTTGACACCTTTTCAAAACCCATGATAAACTCGCCCTCGTTCTCATAAAATCCTAAGAGAGTGTTTCTTAAATCGTTTCTGGGCTTTTTTTCTATGCTGTCTCATCTCGAATCCAGCGATTCAGCACACTTTTTGGCTGTTTCCGGCCAGAAATTGCTTGCCGGCGGAAAGCTAAAAGCCTTTAAGAAACAGTCTCTAAGGAAAGGAGGCGCACTCATGATCTGCATGTTCTACACCATCTTTGTTCCCAAAGCTTCGGGTAATTCACACCCTCCTCGGAGTGCGCCTGCCGCAGGTCCCGCGTTAAGCGGGATGTGACCATCCATAGGTCAGACGGTTTCGTCGGTTTCACAGCCACGGTTGCGCTCTCTTGCACCGTGGCTTTTTTGTCGCTATTTTCAAGGATCAAACCATGAGCGCTGCTGCTTCCACACCAAAATACTTTGACTTCCGGGACGCGCTGACGAAGAATCGCATCTCCGGCTTGTGGCGTATGATGTCGGATTTCCGCCTGCCTTACGCCGGCGCGACCGCCGCGCTGGCTGTTTCAGCGGCCGCAAAAACATGCGCGTATCTTCTGCTTGGTTATTTTGCGGACGATGTCCTTACTCAAAAGATCTATATCGCCGGGACGCTGAACGATACGCTCGCATTGATCGGGCTTGGATTCGTCGGCCTGGCGGCGGTCGAAGGTTCCTTCTCGTATCTTTCCGGACGGCTGGCGGCGTACACCGCCGAGGGCATCACGCGGCGCCTGCGGGATTTTCTCTTCGATCATATCCAGCGGTTGAGCTTCTCCTATCACAGCCAAACGCCGACTGGGGACCTGATCGAGCGCGTCACTTCCGACGTGGACGCGCTGCGCCGCTTTTTCTCCGAACAAGCCATCGGTATGGGACGCATCGTCCTGCTGTTCGTCATCAATTGGGCCGCGATCCTCGAGCTGAACAAAACGCTCGGCTGGGTTTCCATTGTGGTCATCCCGTTCATCCTGGCAGTTTCACTCTGGTTCTTCAGGCAATTGACGAAACGCTATGAGGACTATCAGGCACAGGAGGCCATCCTGTCCACCACCCTGCAGGAGAACCTGACCGGCGTGCGCGTGGTCAAGGCCTTCGGCCGCCAGGGTTACGAGATGGACAAGTTCGAAAAGGACAACTGGGGCAAGTTCCTGAAGGGAAAACTCCTGCTGATCATGCAGTCGCTCTTCTGGCCGCTTTCGGATATCGTGCTTGGATTCCAAATGTTGTTTGGATTTGTCTTCGCGGCCATGATGGCGATTCGCGGCGAGATCACGGTCGGCGATTATCTGGCTTACGTTGGGCTGGTTGTTTGGTTGATATGGCCCATCCGAAACCTGGGACGCATGATCGTGCAGACTTCAACGGGCATGGTCTCATACAGTCGCTTGATGGAAATCGTCAAACAGGCGCGCGAACCGCTCACCGAAGGCCGCGTCCAGCCAAATGGTCCGGTGCGAGGCGACATTGTTTTCGAGAACGTTTCGTTCATTTACTCTGACGGCAGGAATGAAGTGCTGAAAAACATTTCATTCCACATCCAGCCGGGACAATCCATCGCGCTGCTTGGTTCGACCGGTTCGGGCAAAACGTCGCTTGTCAACTTACTGCCGCGTTTTCATGATTACACCGGCGGGCGTATTCTGCTGGACGGCATCGAGTTGAAGGATTATCCACGCGAATATTTGCGCAGGCAAATCGGCATCGTGCAGCAGGAGCCGTTCCTGTTCAGTCGCTCGATCCGCGAAAACATCATGTACGGTGTCGGGCGCAGCGTATCGAATGAAGAGATCGAGCGCGCCGCGCAAGCCGCCGCCATCCACGACGTGATTTTGGGCTTTCCTGACGACTACAACACGCTGGTCGGCGAAAAAGGCGTGACGTTGAGCGGCGGGCAAAAGCAGCGGGTGACGATCGCGCGAACGCTTTTGAAGAACCCGCGCATCCTGATCCTCGATGACTCGACTTCGTCGGTGGACACCGGGACCGAAGCCGAAATCCGCGCTGCGCTGTATGACTTGATGGAAGATCGAACGACGTTCATCATTGCTCATCGCATTCAATCTGTAATGAGCGCTGATTTGATTTTGGTGCTGGACAAGGGCGAAGTCGTCCAAATGGGCACGCATGAAGATTTGGTGGCGCAGAAGGACGGAATTTACCGGCAGATCTACGATATCCAAACGCGGATTGATGAAGAAGTGGAAATGGAAATTGAAAGTGTGAATTAGTTCATCGCCCTGAGCGGAGCGGCGCTTTTTGCCGCGAAGTCGAGGGGCAAAATGAGAGAAGAAAATGTATTTTGTCTATATCCTGAAATGTGCAGACGGCTCATACTACACAGGAAGCGCTGCCGATTTGAGCAAACGCTTCCTTGAGCATCAACAAGGCGTTGTACCGTCTGCTTATATCTTTCGCCGTCGTCCAGTGCAACTCATTTGGAGCGAAGAAGTTGAAACTTACAACGAAGCGTTATTGCATGAACACCAAATCAAAGGCTGGTCGCGTGCAAAGAAAGAAGCATTGATTCGAGGCGACTTTCAAGCCATTCACGAGATCGTAAAAATGAGAGGCGCCAACGAGAGAAGAGAAAACGAACTACATCGCGCTGAGCGGAGGTGCGTTCTTTGCACCGCAGTCGAAGCGTAGTCAAGATTCAAACATGCCCTTCGACTGCGGTCTTCGTCTCCGCTGCGCTTCGCTCAGACCTCCGCTCAGGGCGATGATATGGAGAATAAATTATGAGTGATGAATTGATTGAACTCGAAGAAGAAGAATACACATCGAACCTAACCGCGCCGGTGTTCAACCGCATCGTCGGATTGATGAAACCGCACTGGAAATGGGTCGTCGGCTTCTTCATCGCCATCGCATTGACGTCCTCCACCGACGCCTATTTTACGTACATCAACAAAGGCTTCGTGGATCAGGGCATCAGCATGAAGGACACCGCCGCATTGATGCATCTTGCGACTATCTACGGCTCGCTGATCCTTGTCCAGGCGGCGACGGTATTCAGCTTCGTTTATCTTGCGGGTGTCCTGGGCGAGCGCGTCCAATACGATTTGCGCCGCATGATGTTCAACCATTTGCAGGAACTGTCGCTGTCGTACTATTCGCAGAACGCGGTGGGACGCCTGATCGCGCGCGTCACCTCCGACAGCGGGCGCGTCGCCGACCTGATGACCTGGGGCGTGGTGGATACCACCTGGGCTGCCATGAACATTACCACCTCGCTAGTCTTCATGGCAATCATCAATTGGAAACTGGCGCTGATCGTGTCGGTCATCATCCCGGTCATGATCGCCATTGCCGTGCAATTCCGCAAAAAGATCCTGGTGGAATTCCGCAACAGCCGCCGCGCCAACTCGAAGATCACGGGCGCGTACAACGAGAACATCCAGGGCGTGCGCGTGGTCAAAGCGCTGGGACGCGAGGACGAAAACCTGAAGGAATTCCAGGCGCTGACCGGGACGATGTACCACGCCTCGTATCGGGCCGCGTGGCTCTCGGCGCTCTTCCTCCCCACCGTGCAGATCATCGCGGCAGTGGCGCTGGGCGTCATCGTTTGGTACAGCGGCGACCAGATCACGGTCGGGCTGATGACGATCGGCGGCATCAATGCCTTCGTCTCGTATCTCACGTTCATGATGTGGCCCGTGCAGGATCTGGCGCGCGTCTATGCCGAGATGCAGCACTCCATCGCCTCGGCGGAGAGGATCTTCAAGTTGATCGACGCGCCGCCCGAAGTCCACGACAGGCCCGGCGCGGTTCCCGTCTCCACGCTGATGGGCAGGATCGAATTCGACCACGTCCGCTTCCATTACGAAGACCGCAATCCTGTCCTGGACGATTTCACGCTGACCGTGGAACCCGGCGAGACCATCGCCCTGGTCGGGCCGACCGGCGGCGGCAAGTCCACGATCGTGAACCTGCTCTGCCGCTTTTACGAGCCGCGCAAAGGGACGATCCGCATCAACGGACGCGACTACACCGAATACACGCTGGAGTCGATCCACTCGCGGATCGGCATCGTACTGCAGACGCCGCACCTGTTCTCCGGGACGGTGCGCGACAACATCCGTTATGGACGATTGAACGCTACCGACGATGAGATCGTCGCCGCCGCGAAGATCGCCGGCGCGCACGATTTTATTGCCACGCTCGAAAAAAGTTATGACCAGAATGTCGGTGAAGGCGGGAATCTCTTATCAGTTGGACAGAAGCAGTTGATCTCGCTGGCGCGTGCGGTGCTGGCAAAGCCTGAACTGTTCATCATGGACGAGGCGACTTCCTCAGTGGATACATTGACCGAAGCCTTGATCCAGCGCGGCATGGAAGCCTTGATGAAGGGACGCACCTCGTTCGTGGTTGCGCATCGTTTGTCAACCATTCGCCGTGCGGATCGAATCATCGTGATCGAAGGCGGCAAGATCGCCGAACAGGGCACGCACGCCGAATTGCTCCGCCTGCGCGGACATTACTATCACTTATACACTCAGCAATTCCGTCACGAGTTGGAGATGCAATATGGAGTGGTGCAGGAAGAAGCTGGGAAGGAAGAAGTAATCAGTGAGGAGATGGCGGCGGATTGAGTTTCAGTTAATGGACAATGGAGAGTAGTTGCCCGACAGTAAGTGGTCTTTAAACCATCAACTGTCGGGCAACAGGGTTTTGGAAACTTTGGAAGTCTCAGATAAAATGGCTGCGGATTGATAAATGAAAAGAAGGCCTCCAAGATTTCTAAAATCTCGGAGGCCCCTGCTAACTTTGTAAGTGACCGTCAACTATTGTTCGACAACCAAATTATGACAGCAAATCGCGCAATGGTTGGGCATTCTTTTCCAATTCCGGTCTCAACTTAATAATCTTTTCTAACCAATTGGATGTATCCTTGCGTTCCTCACCATCAGAATCTGATAATAGAGTTGAAAGTTCCTTCTGCGCTTCCTCAAAATTGCCTATTGCAAATTTGGAAAGCGCCAAACCTATTTTCCAAGATTTACTCTCGTCATTTTGTGATGCAAATTCAAAATACGGGATTGCCTCAGCGAATTTTCCCTGCGCCAACACAAGATAACCTTGTCGAGCGCGAGTATAAGGATGATCTGGTTCAAGCTCAACAGCTTTCGTAATATCCTTTTCAGCCTCGTTGAGACGATCCAGCATAAGCAAGGCGTTCGCGCGGTTGCGGTATAAGTAAGCACTATCGGGACTAATCTCAATTGCGCGGGTATAAGCAGTTATTGTCTCTTCGAATCGTTCTAGGGACTCAAGCACGTTAGCCATTTCATTCCAAAGCGACGAATCGCTTGGCGCAACTTCCATGATGTGCTGAAAGGCGGAAAGCGCCTGTTCATACTCTTTTTGCTCATAGAGAGCGCTCGCCCAAATATGAGTCAAATCAAAATCGCCTGGGTGCGAGGCAATAAGCTTTGGGAGTATATCGTTCAATGACGCCCACGATTTCCTTTCTTTGCTGATTGCCGCCATATACTCCAATGCTGAGCGACGCAGGGATTCTACTTCGATTTCCTCAGCCAGGATTACAGAATTGGTTAAGGCTTCCATTGCTCGATCATATTCTTCTGAGCCAACCCGCGCATAAGCAACGAAAATGTTGTTGCGACTCTGGCTGTACCGGTCTCCGATTTTCTCGTAGTTTGCCTGAGCCAATTGGTAATACTCAAGTGCTTTGGTGAAATCCTGTTGTGACAATCGCTCAGTGCCCAAGCTTTGAAGGACGTTGGCTTCACCCAAATTAGAACCAACGGCTTTGAACAGTTTCAAGGCTTCTTGATAACTGGTCAGCGCGGCATCCATCTGCTTTCGGAACTGCTGCACATCGCCAATCGCTTGAAGGACGTTGGCTTCACCCAAATTAGAACCAACGGCTTTGAACAGTTTCAAGGCTTCTTGATAACTGGTCAGCGCGGCATCCCGCTCATCACGGAACTGCTGCACATCGCCAATCGCTTGAAGGACGTTGGCTTCACCCAAATGATCTCCAACGGCTTTGAACAGTTTCAAGGCTTCTTGATAACTGGTCAGCGCGGCATCCCGCTCATCACGGAACTGCTGCACATCGCCAATCGCTTGAAGGACGTTGGCTTCACCCAAATGATCTCCAACGGCTTTGAACAGTTTCAAGGCTTCTTGATAACTGGTCAGCGCGGCATCC
>JAJYLQ010000040.1:25850-27819 GCA_021787595.1 Chloroflexota bacterium
GGCATCCCGCTCATCACGGAACTGCTGCACATCGCCAATCGCTTGAAGGACGTTGGCTTCACCCAAATGATCTCCAACGGCTTTGAACAGTTTCAAGGCTTCTTGATAACTGGTCAGCGCGGCATCCATCTGCTTTCGGAACTGCTGCACATCGCCAATCGCTTGAAGGACGTTGGCTTTTAATTGCTTGCCCTTGTTCGTTGAATCGTTAAAGCCAAGTTGAAGCGAGGCTTCCAACCAGGCAATCCAAAAATGCCAATCTTCTGTGAAACCTATATAAAACCAATTGCGGCTTTGGGTGATCAGCATTGCCAGCAGCTCACCATTCTTTTGTCCCCTTGCCCATTCGCATGAGCGCAGTAAGTTGGCGCGTTCGAGAAAGGCTAGCGGGGCTGTGGTTTTATCATCGGTATAGTACTCGGTAAATAACGCAATGATCCATTGCGCCAGTTTATTTCTGGCTTCGGTTTCTTCTTCTTTCGCGATCTTGCTTTGAGTGTATTCATCCAGCAGGTCATGCAAGCGGAAGCGTTCCATGTCTTCGATTTCCATGGGAACAGACTTGACCAATGAAAGATTGATGAAACGCATAAGGGCTTTGCTGGTTTCGTCCTCCTCGTTCTCCCAAAGAAAAGACACCGCCTGCGGCGCAAAGCCGGTGGGATGAAAGGCGGCTAGGGTGCGAAATCTCTTTTGGTCGGCGGAGCTGAGGTCATCATAACTCAAATCAAAAATGTATCTCATGTCCCAGCGTTTATCACCGCTCATGGCTAGTTCTGAAAAATGCGCTTGGGCTTTTTCGAAATAATGCGAGATCGGCTTTTTCGTGCCTTGCATTTGGCGAATCCGTCGCGCGGCAATCTCCACCGCCAGCGGGTTAAAAGCACAGCGTTCAGCAAGTTTATCTGCCGCTTCTTTTTCCGCGGCGATGATGTCTTCGCCCAATACGGCAGTCATCAACTCCCGCGCTTGATCCTGCGTCATGTGATCCAATGGAAATGTTTTGTTCACTCCGCCGATCTGCTCGATTCGGCTGGTAATCAACGTCGAACACGGCTTGGATGGCAGAAAATCGTTCAGTCCTTCCAGCGCATCCTTTCGCACATCATCCAAAACAACCAGTAACTGACGATCATGCAGGGCATGATGCAATTCGTTCTTCTGTTGTTCGTAAGTTGAGGCTGGCGGCATCTGTACGCCGCACTTCAAAAGCATATCGGCAACAACCTGATGGGGCTTTTTCTCGCCCACGTCCACCCACAATATTCCTTCGAATTGATCTTTCAGTTCTTCAGCGGCATGTTTTGCTAATTCCGTCTTGCCCAATCCGCCCGGCGCATGCAAACCGATAATCGCTCCCGATCCGCCGTTCTTCAAGAATGTTCGCACGTCCTCTTCGATTCTGCCGCGAGGAATGTAGGTCACTACGTTGGCAGGAGGGATGAAGCCAATGGTGTCATGAGATTCGGCTTCCTTCGGCGCAGATGAAAATACATTCACCGTATCGGCTTGAATGTTTGTGCCGTCGCCGATATTAACTTGCTTTTTACCTTTCACATCATCACTTTTGAACAAATCCATCCAGCCCTTGATATTTGCTCCCGCGCCGAGGAGAAAGGCAAAGATCTCGCCAACCGTCTTTGGCAGGCTTCCAGACTGGGTTTCTGCATTGGGCGTCAAGGCAAAGTAAATTGCCCTGATCACCAACGCCAGCCCCAACAGAACAAGGAGACCCGCAAAGCCTTTGCGGATCGTGTTTGAGTTCCCAGCTTTCCGAGCATCATCTTCTGCCATCGTTGTCCCTCACTATACTCAGGGTCGCCTATATTGTAGGACATTTTTGTATCATCTCAATAAAGCGGGGAAAATATGAGGATCATAGAAAGCTTCTCGGAATGTTGGTAAACGAGTAAACTAAGGTGGCGATGTTTGCGAAGCAACTGCTCCTTTCAGTCGAAGATCTTGACCT
>JAJYLQ010000060.1 GCA_021787595.1 Chloroflexota bacterium
CTGTTGACTGGCGTTTCACAACCGCTGACGCACGCATTAAACTCAAGAAGCTCTATCCGACCATCTGCTGTCCGCAAAATCTTCACGGCTCTCCACTTATCAAAGCATGATTGACAAACTACTAGATATTCATGACAAAATATTTCTATCCGCGAAATCTGTGGATTATTTTACCCCGCCAGCTATTTCCTGTTTGACCGCATGATACAGATTTTCCGCTTTCAGTTCACTCAACGCGTAACATGGTGCTTTGAGATGGTCGGCCAGCATCTGCGCCAACCCCTGATCGAACGCGGCGTGTTCCATGTTGATGACCACGCTCTTGACGTGTTCCACCGCAATTAATTCAGCGAAGCGATACGATTCTTCCTGCGGCGGCAGAGTACCAATCGAAACGTTGCCCGCACCATCGGTCATGACGATGAGAAGCGGTTCGATATCGGGGTGAGTATATTTTTCGTGCTGCAAAACGTCCGCCGCCATCAGCAATCCTGCCGAAAGCGGAGTCTTTCCACCAACGGGAATATCTACCAATGCTCGTTGCGCAAGTTGAACCGAATTCGTCGGAGGCAAAACCAGCGTGGCGCGATCTTTTTGAAAGACGATTAAGCCTACTCGGTCGCGGCGTTGATACGCGTCCGTTAGTAATGAAAGAATTGCGCCTTTCGTGGCGTTCATGCGTTCCGCCACGGCCATGGACCATGAGGCATCCACCAAAAACAAAACCAAATTTGCAACACGTTTCACGCGTATCTTGCGCTGCAAGTCGCTGCGCTCGATGGCAAAAGCCAAGCGCTTGCGTTTTTCCGTGCGTCGCATTTGGAATGGAGCCGCGGCGCGGAACGTTGCATCGAATGCGATATCGTCTGTTTTATCACCCGCCGGGCGCGCCTTGATGTAACGTCCATGTTTGCGCTCGGTCTTGGTCAGCGAACGGCGCCCCGCGCGTTTGCGCGCCAATTTATCGAGCGGCGTGTTTAATTTTCGCGGCTGGAACGTTTCGCCGGGTTTGATCTTTTGTCCGCCTTCCCACCATTTGGCGTCCGTGTGTGCGAAGACATCCTGCGGCATCGGCTGCGGCGTGCCTTGAGGCTCTTCTTTTTCCTCGACGTCATCTTCGAGCTTTAAGTTTTTTTTTCCTGCGGCTTGGCTTCTTCTTTTTCGGAATCCTCGTCCGTTTCGCTCGGGACCGATTGGCCCGCCAATTGCTCGATGCGCTCCTGCAATTGGTCGGACGTGATCTCGGCTTGCTGGAACGGTGTTCGTTTGATACGATGGGGCAGGGCAAGTTCAGCAGCCAATGCGATATCGTGATCGTTGATCTTTGTGCGGCCCTCGAATGCGGCCTGGGCGCGCGCGGCTTTGAGAATCACTAAATCAGCGCGGTGACCGTCAACGTTCAGCGAAGCGGTCAGTGCGGCGATGGACAATAAGTCGCGGCTGGTGTATGTAACCTGGTCCACCAATTCGCGGGCGAGTTCGATTTTCTTCGAAAGTTCTTCCTCTTTCGGCATCCATTCCTTGCGGAAGGCTTCCGGATCGCGTTCGAACGAAAGATTGCGTTCCATGATCATCACGCGTTCGCGCGCCTCGCGGATGCCGACGATGTCAACCGATAAAGCGAATCGGTCAAGGAGCTGTGGGCGAAGTTCGCCTTCTTCGGGATTCATCGTCCCGACCAGGATAAAGCGCGCGGGATGCGAAAACGAGATGCCTTCGCGCTCGACGACGTTGACGCCCATGGCCGCGGAATCCAGCAAAACGTCCACGACATGATCGTCGAGCAGGTTGACTTCGTCAATGTAGAGCAGTCCGCGGTTGGCATTCGCCAGCACACCCGGCTCGAAGTGGCGTTCGCCTTTTTGGATGGCCTGCTCGATGTCCAGCGTGCCGACGACGCGGTCTTCCGTCGCGGAAACGGGAAGGTTTACAAACGGCGTGGTCTTGACGTGAGACGGCAAAGACTTCCTGCCATCCGCGCGTTCCCTGCATTCGGTGCACCAGGTTCCCGGTTTATCGGGATCGCAGCCGAAGCGGCAGTCTTCGACAACTTTCACTTGCGGGAGCAGCGCGGCGAGCGCGCGGGATGCGGTTGATTTGGCGGTACCGCGTTCGCCTCGAATCAGCACGCCGCCGATACGAGTGTCAACAGCGTTGAGGATCAGGGCGCGTCTCATGCGCTCCTGGCCCACGATGGCAGTGAATGGATAAATTGCAGGCATTATTTTCTCCGGCGTTGATTATATCGCAGGCGATAAGCCATGCAAGGGGAATTATGATTGTCACAACGACAACGTGACAGGCAGGGTTGTCAACTTGCGCAATCACCTTTATAATCCTGTCTACATTTCTAATTCGGAGTCAACAAACGATGGATCAAAATCAGACCCTGCCCGCTCAGGGGAGCAATACCAATCAGCAGGGAGACCAGAACAATCAGAGTATGGAATCACTGCTCGCAAACGAACACATCAAAGTAGACATGCCCCAGCAGGGCGAAATTCGCAAGGGTGTTGTTGCAAGTGTTACTCCTGCTCAGATCCTCGTCAGTGTTGGCGCAAAATCTGAAGGCGTGATCTCAGGCCGCGAACTCGAACAGCTTTCCGAGGAGGAACGCGCCATGCTCCAGGTTGGCGCTGAAGTTCCAGTTTATGTGACGAACCCGGAGGATGAAAACGGCAATGTCGTTCTTTCCCTGCGGCGCGCGCAGGAACAAATTTCCTGGGAAAATGTCGAGAAGATGCTCGAGGACGACCGCGTTTACGACAGCAAGATCGTGGGCTTCAATAAAGGCGGATTGATCGTGATGGTGGGCGGGCTGCGCGGTTTCGTGCCCTCTTCGCAGATCAGCGCGATGCGCCGGGCGCAATCCACTGGCGATACGCCCGAACAACGCTGGCAGAAGATGGTCGGCCAGCCGATCACCGTCCGCATCATCGAAGTGGACCGCGAACGCCGCCGGTTGATCCTTTCGGAGCGCGCGGCTTCGACCGAATCGCGGCAGTCCCTCAAGGAACGCGTCATCGAAGGGCTCGAGATCGGCAAAGTGTATGCCGGCCGCGTCACCAGCCTCTCGGATTTCGGCGCATTCGTCAACGTGAACGGCGCCGACGGTCTGGTCCATCTCTCCGAGCTTTCGTGGGACCGCGTTCAGCATCCGCGCGAAGTTTTGGAAGTCGGGCAGGACGTCAAAGTCAAGGTCATCAACATTGACCGCGAAAAGAAGCGCATCGGACTTTCGATCCGCGCGCTGGCCGATGATCCGTGGAAGACGCGGGTCGAGAAATTCAGCGTCGGTCAATTGGTGGAAGGCGTGATCACGCGCCTGACCAAGTTCGGCGCATTCGCCCGTCTCGAAGGCGACATCGAAGGCTTGATCCACATTTCGGAGATGGCCGATCACCGCATTGATCATCCGAAGGAAGTTTTGAAGGAAGGCGAAGTCCGCACGTTACGCATCGTCCGCATCGAACCGGACCAGCACCGAATCGGCCTCAGCCTCCGCAAAGTCGACTCGGGCGCGTACGCCGATAAAGATTACAAGAGACTTATCGAAGAATACGGGCACACGTCATCTGACGATGAAAAGCCCGAAGATAAAAAAGAATAACCGACAATTTCATGAATGGGAGCGTGGCGGACCAGGCCACGCTCTTTCTGATTATGAACCTGATTATTGACTCACACTGCGATCTTGCCTGGAACATGCTCAACTATGGGCGCGATTACACGCGCTCCTCGGCGGAAACCCGGGAAAAGGAAAAAGGCACATCCATCCCGGAGAAGAACGGCGACAGTTTGATCGGCTGGCCCGATTATCAACGCGGCCAGGTTGCGATTGTGTTCTCGACGTTATTTGCCGCGCCGATTCGAAGAAAGGAGGGCGATTGGGACAAACTCTGCTACAAGGATTTTGACGAAGCTCACCGCCTCTACATGGACCAGCTGCGGCTTTACCGCCAACTGGCCGATTCCAAGCCCGACCATTTTCGCCTGCTCTTCGACTCGGATGATTTGCGCGGCCATATTTCGGAATGGCAGGAGACGTCGGAAAAGGAACATCCCGTCGGTTTGGTTGCGCTGATGGAAGGCGCAGACGGCATCCGCGGCGTTGATGAACTTGCCGAATGGCATGAAATGGGCGTGCGCTTGATCGGTCTTGCCTGGGCCGGGACACGTTACGCGGGCGGCACGCGCGAGCCGGGTCCGCTCACGGACGAGGGCCGCCGTTTGTTGAAAGCCATGGCCGATTTCAATTTCACGCTCGATCTCAGCCACATGGACGAACAATCTGCGTTGGAAGCGCTTGATCTTTATGAAGGGCCGATCGCGGCAACGCATCTCAATTGCCTGGCGCTTTTGCCGGATTTTCCCACCAACCGTCATTTGTCCGACCGGGTCTTGCGCGGCCTGATCGAACGCGGCGGTATCATCGGGAATGTGCCGCTCAATGCGTTTCTTAAATCGGGCTGGAATCGCAAGAGCGGGTCGCGCCGCGAAGAAGTGCCATTGGATGTCCTCGCCGCGCACATTGATCACGTGTGTCAGCTGGCCGGGGATTCTCTTCATTCTGGAATCGGCTCGGATTTCGACGGCGGTTTTGGCATACAATCGGTCCCGCCGGAGATTGATACCATTGCGGATCTGCACAAACTGGTTCCACTGCTTCTGGCGCGCGGCTATTCGGAATCGGATGCCGCAAACATTCTCGGCTTGAACTGGCTCGACTTTCTGCAAAAGAATCTTCCCTCATGAACGCCTCTACCCCCGTTGATACGCAACCTTCATCCAAAGAACCTTCGCACGTCCGCTTGCGCGTGGGATTGATCACCACCCTGGTTGGACTTTTCATTTTCACAGTCGGCGCGAAACCCGGATGGTTCGGCTGGGATCGCAGCGCGGGCGTTGGCTTCGTTCAAATCGCCTTTTTCCTGTTCGGCCTTGCGGTCATTTGTCTCGGAGGTTATGCGGGGGTATCGGCTTTATGGATGGGAACACAGCGCAGCATCGTGGCTGACATCGGAATGCGGCTTGTAGCCACCGGCTACGTCATTTCGATCTTTGCGGGCCTGGCGGATGTATTCGGAATGGGTTCCCAGCCGCCGCCGCAAATTCCATATTTTGGTTCGTGGCAGGCGACCGGTGTTTTGATCGGGCAGGTTGTGATCGCCGTTGGCTTTTTGATGTTCATTCCCTATCATATCCATCACGAAAAATAATTCCCGCTGTTACTGGCGGGATTTTTTATCATGTGGTTCTTGTCAATACCTTCGCCAATGCGGGGTGCGCTCAAAGGTTGTAAGCGTATTTTGATGCGCAGGGCTAAAGCCGCCTGCTCAGTACATGGAAATTGTCGCCACGGCGCCACGGCGACGCCTTCGGATTAGCCTCCTGAGTGGCGCCAAGGCGCCACTTCCATGGGCTGAGGCAGGATTTCAATCCGCCGGAATGGTTGCAGACTAACAAACTTTGATACTGTTGGCGAAATCGAGAAATTGCGCTTGTATAACTGTTTCCAGCCGCACATTTACAGGCGAAAAATGAATTCGCCAACAGTATCAAACTTTGATACCGTTGGCGAATTCAAATTGGAGTCCATGCAGGTGCCAACAGGGATGGAGATGGAGCCAGTTTTGCAAACGCGGAAGTTCTGGTTTTGGCTGGCGGTCGATGTTGCCAGTAGTCG
>JAJYLQ010000015.1 GCA_021787595.1 Chloroflexota bacterium
GCTATTTGCATTCAAGGTGCCGCCTCCGCCTTGGAAGCCGCCTGTTCGACGCGGCAGACCTTCGGCCGCTAGGCTTCACTCGATTCAACAATGGGCCACCTAACCACGCTTAACTGCGGTGACACCACGTTGCTAAGATTCATTTCTTCTTTGCAATTATGGAGCTTGAGGCATGGCTCTTAGGTATGTTTGGAAATTTGGAGAGAATAGATCCTTTGTTAAGTCCTGAAAATATTAGAAATGGGTTAGGCTTCGACCTCCAAGTTATTGATCCTGAGACAACATTTTTTCATCCTGCCGTTCAGTTTGAACAGGTACTTAGATTAGCAAATAGAGCTTATGGTAAGCACGGTGATGAAATGGAAAGTATTGTAAGTGGGATTACATTGGATGACATGAGGGACGTAGTTGCTGCCGGTCGATGCAGGAGCTTCACTTCGTTCTTGTCGGAAATCCAAAGAGAATTTGACGAGTCGCAAAATTAGCTGATTTTTTTCTATCATTCAGTCCATAAATCTCATTCATTGTGTTGATGTTCTATCTCATTGACATGACTGTTTCTCTATGATATAAATATTGATACTTAGTCTCAATAAAGACGGAGATAGATCGTGTTTCGAGATCGCAAATCTAATCAATGGCTGAAAGTGGCAATTGGCGTACTGATTCTTTCGCTGAGTCTCAGTGCATGTGCGCCGACTGCGAATGTTTCAGATCCAACGAATGTATCTGCTGGTGTCGTTTCAGTTGTGGCAGCGGAAAACTTTTATGGCAGCGTCGCGCGGCAAATTGGGGGAGTGCATGTTTCTGTAACCAGCATTCTGTCTGATCCAAATGTTGATCCACATGAATACGAGTCGAACGTTCAAAATGCAATCGCGGTGAGCGGTGCTCAACTTGTGATCGAAAATGGCGACGGATATGATTCGTGGATGGATAAACTCCTCTCGGCCTCGCCGAATCCGAATCGCGTCGTGTTGACCGCGGCGGATATTGTCCAGCACAAACTTCCCGATAATGTTCATTACTGGTACAGCCCGGACGATATGCAAAACGTCGCGCAGGCGATTGCGGATTCGTTGAAGAAACTTGATCCCAAAGACGCGGCAGAATTTGATTCCAACCTTGCGGCGTTCAAGCAATCGTTGGGCCAGCTCAATCAGAGCATCAACGCCATACATTCCAAATATGCCGGAACGCCGGTTGCCCTGACCGAAACGATTTTTCTTTATCAGACTGAATTGCTCGGTCTCGATGTCCTGACGCCGTTCGATTTCGAGAAGGCGGTTGCGGAAGGGAATGATCCGCCCGCGGATACGGTGGCATTATTCAATAATCAAATTGCCGGGCGGCAGGTCAAGGCCTTGATCTATAACAGCCAGACCGTCACGCCGGTCACGACCAATCTTCAAAATGAAGCCAGGCAAATGAACATTCCAATCGTTGCGGTTTCAGAGACCATGCCGTCCGGCAAAACCTATCAGCAGTGGATGCTCGATCAACTCAAAAAACTTCAAACGGCTTTAGGTGGTTAGCGCCATGCAGGATTCGATCATTCTCGAAAACGTCGGCGTTCGCTTCGGCGAGCTTTCCATCCTGAGCGATGTAAATCTGTCCATCCGTGCGGGCGAGTTTATTGTTGTGTTGGGTCCAAACGGCGCAGGCAAGACCACGCTGTTAAAACTTTTGCTGGGATTGATTCGACCGAGCGCGGGAAAGATTCAAGTGTTGGGACGAACGCCTCGACGCGGAAACCAAGCGATTGGATATGTGCCGCAGCACCGCGTCATCGAACCGGAGACGCCGCTTCGCGCGCGAGATTTGGTCGGCTTTGGCTTGGATGGTCATCGCTGGGGGATCGGTTTCCCCGGTCGCTCCCGCCGGGAGACGATTGACCGCGCTTTGGATGAAGTGGACACCTTGTCTCTCGCTGAATCTCCGGTCGGATTGTTATCCGGCGGCGAGCAACAGCGTTTGATGATCGCGCAAGCCTTGTTGACGAATCCACAAATCCTGTTGTTGGATGAACCCTTGGCGAATCTCGATTTGGCTCACCAGCAGGAAGCAGTCAGTTTAATTTCAAGGATTTGCAAGACGCGCGGTGCGTCCACTTTGCTGGTGTCGCATGACATCAATCCTTTGTTGCAGGTAACGGATCGCGTGCTCTTTCTGGCCCGCAGCCATGCTGCCATCGGTGCGCCATCGGAAGTGATCAACAATGAAACATTGAGCCGCTTATATGGCTTGCCGGTCGAAGTCGCGCGCGTCGCGGATCGTTTCTTTGTCCTCGGCGCGGAATTATGAACAATGAAATTTACATCGCGCTGAGCGGAGCGGTGCTATAAGCGCCGCGCAGTCGAAGCGTGGGTGCCGCCGAGCACAAAATAATGGAGATGCCTATCATCGAGGACATTACCAATGAGAACCATGTCATTCTGAGTGGCGCTTTGGCGCCGCTCAGAATCTCGAAAACAATCAATTGAATGTTATTTTGAGACCCTTCGCTTCCCCTTCGACTTCGCTCAGAAGGCTCAGGGTGACACTCTTGTTTTCGATATTCGGTACTCCTAAATAATGGATTGACTCTTTCATGTTCAATATCTTTCAATATGGCTTTATCCAAAATGCTTTTGTCGCCGGCTCAATCGTCGCGGTTGTTACAGCTCTGCTCGGATATTTCCTGATCGTCCGCGGGCTGACGTTTGCCGGACACGCTTTGTCCAACGTGGGCTTTGCAGGCGCGGCGGGAGCCGTCCTGGCGGGCATCCATCCTGTCTATGGACTGCTCCTCTTTACGGTTGGGGCAGGCGCGGTTATCTCCGTTTTGGGAAAACGAATCCGAGAGCGCGATGTGGCGGTCGGCGTGGTCATGACGTTCGCTCTTGGATTGGGCATTTTATTTTTGTCCCTTTATCATGGTTTTGCCGAGAGCGCTTACAGCATCTTGTTCGGTTCGATCCTTGGAATTAGCCAGAGCGATGTGGTCGTGACGGCGGTCTTTAGTCTGGCGATCATTCTGAGCCTGGTCTTTTTGGCGCGGCCGTTGATGTTCAGTTCGTTCGACCCGGAGATTGCCGATGCGCGCGGCGTGCCTGTGCGCGCGTTGGATATTATTTTTCTGATCCTTGTGGCGCTGGCAATTTCGGTTGCGATGCAAATCGTCGGAGTTCTGATTGTCTTTGCGTTGTTGGTCGGGCCTGCTGCTACTGCCAATCGTTTGACTCCGCGTCCCGCGCGGGCGATGGGCTTGGCCATACTTTTGGGTTGGACTTATACATGGCTGGGAATCTTTCTGGCTGCCAACACAGTTTTCCCGGTCAGCTTCTTTGTTGCGTCACTTTCGTTCATCGTGTATTTGCCGGTACGTTTGCTTTCATCACGTTGGTGGAGGCGCGGCTTGCGAGGCGGAAATGTCCGTGCTTGATTTGCTGCGTCAGGAATTTGTGCGGAACGCGTTCCTGGCCGGGACGATCATCGCGGTCGTCTCCGGCATTGTTGGATATTTCGTCATTTTGCGCGGCCAGGCTTTTGCGGCTGAAACGTTGTCGCATGTTGGGTTTGCCGGCGCGGCGGGCGCGGCCCTGATCGGAATCAATTCCCTGGTTGGGATGTCGATTCTCACGGTTCTCACCGCGATCGGCATGGGTTCCCTCGGCCAACGCATGAAGGGGCGTGATGTCGAAGTGGGCATGGTGCTTTCATTCATGCTGGGTCTTGGCGTCTTATTTCTGAGCCTTTATACGCAAAATGCGACCCGAGCCGTAAACCTTCTTTTTGGTTCAATCTTAAGCGTGACGCGCGAAGATGTGATATTGACTCTCGGCTCGAGCGCCGTTGTCCTGATCACGTTGATTGTTTCATTCCGCCCTTTGCTCTTTGCCTCCCTCGACCCGGTTGCGGCGGAGGCGCGCGGCGTGCCTGTTCAATTCCTTTCGGTTTTGTTCCTGCTTGTCCTGGCGTTGACGGTTTCGCAGGCGGTCGAAGTCGTCGGCGCGCTGCTGGTCTTTACGCTGCTGGTGGTCCCGGCGGCTTCGGCTGAACGTTTCGCCATAAGGCCATTTTCTGCTTTGATCCTGTCGGTCATTATCAGCTTGTTTTCCACCTGGGCCGGATTGTTGCTTTCGCTTGTTGGACATCAACCCGCCAGTTTTTATATCGTGGCATTCACTTCGCTGTTTTATATCCTTTCGTGTCTTGCACCGCGTTTTCATGTTTCGGGCAGGTATCGGGAATTACCGCATCCCAGCCGGGAAGTATAATGTGACTGGGTTATGGCCAAAGGTCAATCACGAGTGATGAAGGTATCTTTATGAAAGAGACGGACGCAAATTCCAAATCCAGCTTGATCGGAGAAAAGATTCGCGCCGCGTTTGAAGCGAACGGTCAGCGCCAGACGGCCGCGAAAAATCAAATTGCGGAACGGCTTGCAAAGATGGGCGCCAGTCATGCCGATTTTACGGTGGAAAAACTGTGGCGCGAACTCCGCCGCACCAATCCGCACCTGGGACGCGCCACCGTTTTCCGCGCGGTCGAAATGCTGGTCGCTCAAAGGTTGCTGAACCGCATTGATTTCCCCGATGGGAGTCACAGCTACCGGGTCTGCGGCGATCATCACCATCATCACATCACCTGCGTGCAGTGTCATCGCGTGGTGGACATTGACATCTGCCCTCCGCTTGAATTTGATTCCATTGCGCAGCAGACAGATTTTGTCATCGAGGGGCATTCGCTGACTGTCTTTGGTGTGTGCGCGGACTGTCGGAAGCAGAAAGTATTCAAATAGCCTGCTTTGTAAAAACAAAAACTATAGCCGCGACATGATTTGATGTCGCGGCTATTTTGTTTTTGCGTTTGAAATTATTTAACGTCAGTTCTGGACAGGAAAGAAATATTATGATCGCGCTGAGCGGAGGCCGTGAGGCGCAGTCGAAGCGTGGAGTTGCGCTTCAAATCTACCCTTCGACTTCGTGGCGCGGGGCGCCACTCCGCTCAGGGCGATACCCACTTATCCCGAATTCAGGTTAATTACCAATTCTGGCGAGTGGCAGGTGAGTGGCTGGTTATATTGCGGCCGTTATCTTCCACCGGCTCGAATGCGGACTGAATGGCGACTCTTCCCGGACCTGTGACGCGCAGCCATAAATAGCGCAGGCTGAAGGCCATGAGTCCGCCCAACAGCAAACCTCCCAATGATGCGCCGCCCATTCCAACGCCGGGATGTTCGAAATGAAGCTGCATACTTACAGTCGGGTCCTTGAAGATCAGCGCAGTGGGCTTGATCAGGATGGATTGTCCGGGCGTGAGGGTTCGGATGAACACATTGCCCGAGGCGTGAAGCAATAAAAGTCCGGGCATTTTGCCGGCTGTGAAACGGTCCAGCATTTGACCAATGGGATAATGCGTTTCGGTCTCATCTCCATTTTTGGTTTGGAACCAGATGTTTGTATTGGTCCAACTGTAATCAACCTGGCCGGTAGCAACCAGCATAAAATGTTCGCGGACATCCACGGCCTGCCCCGACTGCAAAGGAATCGGCAGCAACTCGCCGGGGTTATCGCGCGAGAACGCGATGTGGCCGGGGCCTTTGGCCTGCGTCATGAAGACCGGCATGCCTGCCAACGCGCGCTTCCACGCGCCCTTCATGGACATCATGCTGACATTGACCGCGTTTTCCTTCCACAGCAAAACATGATGGGCGAAGTAAACGCTGTCTTCGGGTGAAAGGTTGAAGTCCGCGACCGGAACGTACAAGCCTTCGATCTGGCAAGACGACTTGCCGACCTGCAGTTTGGTCATGTCTTTGCGGCCCGGGACTTCGACCCAGCCGGTGGGCGTGACAATATCCTTGATATTGATCATTGCGCCGCAGGCGGGACAGCTTAACGCGGTGCCGTCTGAAACTGCGCCGCACCAATTGCAGGTGTAGCTTCGTCCCGCGACGGGAGCAGAAGGGATTGCGCTCATGGCCGTCTATTCCGTTGTGTGATGAACGTACATGGATTGAATGCCGACGCGGCCCGGCCCGGTCATTTGCGCCAGGCTCATCGCCGTCGCGCCGAAGATGCCGGTTGTCAATTGCTGCATCTGGACGTTCATCTGAACCGACGAGTCCTTATAAAGATAGGCGCCGGGTTCGATCAAAATTGATTCGCCGGGCTTCAATGTGCGCTCGAAAACGTTGCCGTATCCGTGTAACAAAAGCAGGCCGGATTGGTTGGTCGTGACAAAGCGATCCATGTACATGCCCTGCCCACCGAACAAAATATTCCGCAGTCCCTTGATGCGTTCGAAGCTGTAGGCGATGTTGTACGAAGCCAGGAGAAAAGCGTGTTCGCGCACATCCACTTCCATTCCGGGATGAAGCGGCAGGGCGACCAGCTCGCCGGTGGCGTCGCGCGAAAACGCGACTCGTCCCGGGCCCTGCGCGACGCTGATCAAGAACGGCATCCCGGCCAGCATCCGCTTCGTGCCGCCCGGCAATTGCATCGTGGACATTGGGACGTGCGGATCCTTCCAAAGCATGACGTGATGCTCGAAATAGACCGCGTCGCCCTGCGCCAGGTTGATCTCCGCGACCGGCACGATCTCGCCCTCGACCTGGCATGTGCTGTTCGCAAAATGGAACTCGGTCATGTCTTTGAGGCGCGGGGCTTCGCGCCACCCTGATTCGCTGACCACATCCTTCAGGTCGAGCGGCGCCCCGCAAAATTGACAGGATAAAGCCGTCTTGAGATTGAGTCCCTGACACCAATTACACTTCAGGCGCTCGACTGCATCCGAAACATTTTGGGCTGGCTGTACCATAATTTCTAGCTCCTTCCTTTGGCTTTTGGAATTTGTGGAATCCAATGGCTTGCATTAAACCATAAAAACAGTTTGGCGGGGATGACCCGTTGGTGGGAACGAAGGATAGCGGGTCGAAAGCCCGCCCTATGAATGCTTTATGGTATTACTCCGCGAAAACCATAATCACCGCGAAGATTTTGTGGTGCGGTATTTATATCGCTTTTGGCTGCGGAATGAATTCCGCGCTGTGCAGGAGGTCGAACATTTGCACACGCCTGGGATAATCGAGTATCATTGGCCGAAATTGGTACATCATTATCCCTGTTGTGGAGACATCTATGGCCACCGAGATTCCGCTTTCAGCCCCCGAAATTCATCCTGCAAATCAATACAACAAGCGCGTTTTATCCTGGGCCTGGTATGACTGGGCGGATCACGCTTACATTACGACGACCGCTTCGACTTTTTTCCCGCCCTATTTCATAGCCATCGCCGCGCCTTCTTTCATCGCGGCGGGAGCCGCGGCTACCGATCAGGCTGCTCAAGCTTTGGCGCGCGACACCGCCTCCAATATTTTTGCTTTGAGTGTTTCGTTGGCGTTGTTTGCTGCGGCAGTGCTTGCGCCGATCATCGGTGCGTTCGCAGATATAACTGGCAGGCGAAAACAATTGCTGGTCCTCACAACCGTCGGGGCAAGCGTCTTCTCATCGCTGATGTTTATCCTGACCACAGGCATGTGGCAGATGGGATTGCTGCTTTATTTCCTGTCACAGGTGACGATGAATTTTTGTCTTGGGTTCAGCAGCAGCTTGCTGCCGCATGTTGCCCGCCAGGACGACATGAACAGAGTCTCCAGCCTGGCTTATGCGATGGGCTATGTGGGCGGGGGAGTGCTCCTCGCTCTAAACACGGCTCTGTATCTTTTTTCCGGCAAAATTGGAATTGACAGCGGCCTGGCTGTCCGTATTGCGTTTCTGTCCGTGGGGATTTGGTGGACGCTGTTTACCCTGCCCGTGATGTTGAACGTTCCAGAGCCGCCGCCCACGCCCCTGGCGCACAACAGTCGCGGCAGTGCCGTCCTTGATTCGTTCGTTCGATTGCGAAATACGATCAAGGCCGCGCGTCAATATCGGGAGCTCTTCAAAATGCTCGTGGCCTTTTGGCTTTACATGGAAGGCATCGGCGCGATCATTTTGCTTGCAACTTCTTATGGCGCGGCGCTGGGATTGAACACCGCGATTCTGATCGGCACGTTGTTGATGACGCAGTTCGTCGCGTTCCCGTATGCCTTGATCTATGGAAAGATTCCGGCGGCAGACAGCAAATGGCGCAGCGCATTCGTCTCCATGCTGATCTGGACGGGCGTGACATTCCCTCTGATGGGATTGTATGCGAATCTGTCCGGCAGCGTGAGCGTGCCGGATGCGTTTATTCTGATACTCGCCGATCAATTGCTAGGCGCTTTGTTTTCATTCCTCCTTGGCCGGCATCTCTTCGCGAAATTTACTTTGCAATTGGATACAAAGAAAGCGGTCATTCTTGGACTTGTGATTTACACCCTGATCCCGGTATGGGGATTCTTCCTGAAGACGCAGGCCGAATTCTTCCTGATCGGATGGCTGGTCGGGACCGTCCAGGGCGGCACCCAGGCCCTCAGCCGCTCGATCTATGCCGCACTGACTCCCCGCGCGAAATCCGGTGAGTTCTTCGGCCTCTATGGTCTCAGCGAGAAATTTGCAGGCATTCTTGGCCCCCTCCTTTATGGAATTGTTGGAACCATCACACATGATCCGCGCGCCAGCATCCTTTCCATCTCGGTGTTTTTCGTTCTTGGAATCTACATGCTTTGGCGCGTGGATGAGCAGAAAGGCGCCCGGATGGCCGCGGCAGAAGAAGCTCAAATCGAAGTGCTTCACGCTGCTGATTGATCCATGCACGAATTGCCGGCAACGCAATCGCTTCTTGATATTGTTCTGCGTCATGCGAGTGAAGCAAAGGCGCAATGTGTTACCGGCATCCATATCGTGATGGGCGAGCTGTCCACCAATGTGGATGATTCAGTTCGGTTCTATTGGGACATCCTTGCGAAGGGTACAATTGCAGAAGGCGCGAAGCTCCACTTCCGCCGCGTGCCAGCCGAGCTTCAATGTATGGCGTGCTTCGAGAAATATCATCCCAATGGCGGCGAACTCGTATGCCCAAAATGTGGAAGTGTAGGCGCGAAGATCATCGCGGGCGAAGAGTTCTCCCTGGAAGCCATTGATTTGAAAGATCAGGAAGGCTTATGACACAACGCATCCCGGTGATCGAAAATATTCTGGACGCTGATGATCGTTTGGCGGAAGAAAACCGCGCCTGCATCGAAGCCGCGGGCGTGTTCTCCATTGATTCGATGGCTTCGTCCGGCGCGGGCGGAGGATTCGATGAGCGGATGGACCGGCTTCCCCGAAGCGTGATCCATAAGCCATAATCGGCATCACACATTACGTCTCACGGATTACGTATGTCCAAACAGCGCGCTCGCATTCATATCACCGGCATCGTTCAAGGCGTTGGCTTTCGGCCATTTGTCTACAACCTTGCCGCGCGTTTGAATCTCAAAGGCTGGGTGCGGAACACCTCCGCAGGCGTGGACATCGAGGCGGATGGCGAGCGCGACGTCCTGGATGCGTTTGTCAAAGCCTTGCGCGATGAAGCGCCGGCTCTTTCTCACATTGACGAATTGACCGCCTCGTTCGGACCCGCCAACGGCTTCCGTTCATTCGAGATCGTCCATTCTGAATCCATTGACTCCGCCTTCCAGCCCATCTCGCCCGATGTTGCCATCTGCGATGATTGCTTGCGCGAACTCTTCGATCCATCCGATCGCCGCTACCGTTATCCGTTCATCAACTGCACCAATTGCGGGCCGCGCTTCACCATCATAAAAGACATTCCCTATGACCGCCCTAAAACGACAATGGCGCCGTTTGCGATGTGCCCCGATTGCGAACGCGAGTATCGCGATCCGGCGAACCGGCGGTTTCACGCACAGCCGGTGGCATGTCCAAAATGCGGGCCGCATGTTTGGTTAGAACGTTTGAACGTTCAAACGTTTGAACGTTCAAACGTTGATAATGATGCAGTTCAAGAAACGCGGCGATTATTGGCGGACGGCAAAATTGTTGCCATCAAGGGTTTGGGCGGATTCCATCTTGCTTGCGATGCGACGAATGCTCAGTCCGTTATCGAACTCCGGCACCGCAAACTGCGCGTGGACAAACCGTTTGCGTTGATGATGCCTGATCTCGAAACGATTGAACAGCATTGCTTCGTCAATGAATCGGAACGCGGATTATTGGAATCCACAGCGAGACCGATTGTTTTACTGCGTCGCAAACCCGAATCGAATATTGCGAAAGAAGTCGCGCCGGGGCAAGATTTCATCGGCGTGATGCTGCCATACACTCCGTTGCATTATTTACTGTTAGACCGTAGACCGTTGACCATTGATGGTGACATTGTCCACCGCTCACCGTCCACCGTCTTAGTGATGACCAGCGGCAATTTAAGCGAAGAGCCAATTGCTACCGACAACGATGAAGCGCGCCAAAGATTATCGTCGCTGGCGGATGCGTTTCTGATGCACAACCGCGATATTCATATTCGATGTGATGATTCCGTAGTTCGCACGTTCGAACGTTCAAACGTTGAAACGTTTCAACATGCCAACGTTTATCCGATCCGCCGTTCGCGCGGATACGCCCCGTTCCCGGTCAAACTGCCGTTTGAAGTTCCGCAAATTCTGGCAACTGGCTCCGAACTCAAGAATACGTTTTGCATTACAAATAAAAATTATGCTTTCCTAAGCCACCACATTGGTGATATGGAAAATTATGAAACGTTGAAGTCGTTCGAGCAGGGGATTGAACATTTTGAGAAATTATTTCGCGTTAAGCCTGAAGCCATCGCATCCGATATGCATCCGAATTATTTGGCAACGCGTTATGCGCTTGAACGCGCTCAACGTGAAAACTTGCCAACCTTCAACATTCAACACCATCATGCACATATCGCGGCTTGCATGGCCGAACATGGTTTGGACGGTTCGCAGCCTGTCATCGGATTATCGTTCGATGGAACCGGTTACGGCGAAGACGGCGCGATCTGGGGCGGGGAATTCTTGATCGCGGATTACAAATCCTATCAGCGTCCATTCCATCTGGGATATTTCCCGCTTCCCGGCGGAGATGCGTCCATCAAGAAACCGGCGCGCACAGCGTTGGCTTTGCTATGGTCGCTGGGAATGGAATGGGATGAACACCTTGCATCCGTTGTTGAATTCAGTGCGGATGAACGGAATCTTTTGAAGGCGCAATTGGAAAAGAAAATCAATACGCCGATGACTTCGAGCATGGGTCGTCTGTTCGACGCGGCCGCGGCGCTGGCGGGTGTTCGCCAAACCGTCAACTACGAAGGGCAAGCCGCTATCGAGTTCGAAGCATTGGCGGATCCGGATGAGGTGGGAAGTTATTCGTTTGAGTTGGACAAGGATCAGGTCGAGGTAAGAAGCGGAATCGAAGCGTTGATCAAAGATGTGATGAACGGAATCCCCGTCTCAAAAATTTCGGCGCGCTTCCATAACGGTCTGGCTGAAATGATTCGGATGACGGTCAAGAAAATGAGTCAGGAAACCGGAATCCGCGAGGTTGCATTATCCGGCGGGGTTTGGCAGAATCTCACGTTAATTGGACGAACTTTGTCACTATTGCAGGCGGGCGGATTCACGGTATACCTGCATTGTCAGGTGCCGACGAATGACGGCGGCCTTTCACTTGGGCAGGCGGTGATTGCCGCAAGCAGATTGCGAGGATAAGATGTGTTTGGGTGTTCCGGGAAAGATCGTTGAAATTTATGAAAAGGGCGGACTCAAAATGGCGAAGGTGGACTTCGGCGGCATCTTCCGCGAGGCGTGTTTGGATTATGTGCCCGAAGTGAAGATCAATGATTATTGCGTGATCCACGTGGGGTTCGCCATCAGCCTGTTGAGCGAGAAGGAAGCAAAAGAAACGCTTGACCTGCTTAATGAGATTTCCAATATCGAATCGGAAATGGGACCGGGATGATGTCATTGCAAGCGAAGCAATCTCCGATTGGGCGGGGAGATTGCTTCGTCGGTCTTCGCCCTCCTCGCAATGACATGAAGGTAATTTTATGAAATACATTACTGAATATCGAGATGCGGCTTTGGTAAAAGGCGTGATCGAAGAGATTCGCCGCACAGTGACGCGCCCGTGGACGATGATGGAAATCTGCGGTGGGCAGACTCACGCCATCGTCCGTCACGGACTCGATCAACTGCTCCCGCCCGAAATCGAACTGGTCCACGGACCCGGCTGTCCCGTGTGCGTGACGCCGCTCGAATTGATTGATAAAGCCCTCGCCATCGCCGCGCGCCCGGACGTGATCTTTTGTTCCTACGGCGACATGCTGCGCGTGCCCGGTTCAGGACGCGACTTGTTTTCGGTCAAGGCGCAGGGCGGCGATGTACGCGTGGTCTATTCGCCGCTGGACGCGGTGCAGATTGCTCAACAGAATCCCGATAAGCAAGTTGTCTTTTTTGCGATTGGCTTCGAGACGACCGCGCCGCCGAATGTCATGAGCGTTTTGCAAGCGCAACGACTCGGACTGACCAATTATTCGATTCTGGTTTCGCATGTGCGCGTGCCGCCCGCCATCCACGCGATCCTTTCTTCGCCCGATAGCCGCGTGCAGGGATTTTTGCTGGCGGGTCACGTCTGCGCGGTGATGGGGTATCACGAATATCCATCGCTGGCGGAAAAATTCAAAGTGCCGATGGTGGTCACGGGCTTCGAGCCGCTCGATATTGTTCAAGGCATTTTGCAAACGGTTCAATTGCTCGAAGCAAATAAAGTCGAAGCGGGCAACGCGTATGCTCGCGCAGTCACGTTCGACGGCAATCAACCCGCGCAGAAAACGATCCAAAAAGTTTTCATGGAATGCGACCGCAAATGGCGCGGCATCGGGATGATCCCGATGAGCGGCTGGTGTCTGCGGCCGGAGTTCGACGCGTTCAACGCCGAGAAGCGCTTCGATGTCGAAGCGATCACGGCGGATGAGTCGCCGTTGTGTATCGCGGGGCAGATTCTGCAGGGCTTGAAGAAGCCGCATCAATGTTCCGCATTTGGAACGGTGTGCAGCCCCGAACACCCGCTCGGCGCGACGATGGTTTCCTCCGAAGGCGCGTGCGCCGCGTATTACAAGTATGGTCGAATTGAGATGAAGGATTCGGTTGAGTCATGAGCGATGAAACGGTAAACATCGAAGGCGCGGTCTGCGCGCCGCCTCTGCCGCATAACGAACAAATCGTGATGGGACACGGCGCGGGCGGACGCATGACGCATCACTTGATTCAAAAATCGTTCCTACCCGCGTTCGATAACACAGCGCTGCGTGCCGGCGACGATGCGGCGGCATTGGAACCGAAAGCTGGCTTGCAACTTTCGATCAGCACCGACGCGCATGTGGTCTCGCCATTGTTCTTCCCCGGCGGCGACATCGGACGATTGGCCGTGTGCGGCACGGTCAATGATGTGGCGATGCTTGGCGCAACGCCGCTTTATTTGACGGCGGGTTTTATTCTCGAAGAAGGGCTGTCCATCGAAACGCTTCAGCGCGTGCTTGACTCGATGAAAGCGTCGGCTCAGGAAGCGAATGTTCAAGTCGTGGCGGGCGACACCAAGGTTGTGCAGAAAGGCAAAGCCGATGGGCTTTACATCACGACTGCCGGTGTGGGGCTGGTGCGGCCCAATTTAAAAATTGGCGGCGCGCAAGCCAAACCGGGCGATGTTGTGATTCTCTCTGGTTCGATTGGCGATCACGGCATTGCGGTGCTTGGCGCGCGCGGCGAATTGGGATTCCAATCCAGCATTCAAAGCGATGTGGCTCCGCTTAATCATCTGATTGATGCGATGCTGGACGCAAGCAACAACGTTCATGTTCTGCGCGATCCAACGCGCGGCGGATTGGGAACGACGCTAAATGAAATTGCCTCGCAATCGAACGTTGGAATTGTCCTGAACGAAGAGACCATCCCCGTTCATCCCGAAGTCAACGCGGCGTGCGAGATGCTGGGATTCGACCCGTTGTATATTGCCAACGAAGGCAAGCTGATCGCGATGGTCGCGCATGAAGATGCAGATGCTGTTCTGAAAGCCATGCGTGCGACGTGTTACGGCGAAGAGGCGGTTATCATCGGCGAAGTGACCGCCGAACCGCGCGGACGCGTCTTGATGAAGACCGCCATCGGCAGCCAGCGTGTGGTGGATATGTTAGCGGGGGAAATGCTGCCGAGAATTTGTTGATCTTTGGTTAGACCTCCGAGGTCTTGAAGACCTCGGGGTCGGAAAGATTTAATGAATTTTGCTTTGGGGATATAATCGTCAAAACAAGAGGACAATATGAGCGAATATCAATTTACTGTTGTCATCGAACCGGATGAGAAAGGTTATCATGCCTTCGTGCCAGCCCTTCTAGGTTGTCATTCGTTTGGCGATACCGTCGAGGAGGCAAAGTCGAACATTCTTGAAACGATCGAGATCCACGTTGAATCAATGATCGAAGATGGCGAGGTAGTTCCAATTGAGCGCGACCCCGTTTTCATCACTCGCCTTTCCGTGCCAGTGGCGATATGAGCGATAAATTTCCGCGCGCCACCTGTGGGAATGTTTGCATTTGATGCGCGCAGTATCGCGGCCGGAGCGGTCATGATCGTGATCCCGATTCCGATCTTGTTCGTCGCGTTCCAGCGCCAATTTGTGCGCGGCCCGGCCGGCGCAGTGAAAGGCTGAGCGGTGGAAAATTCAATCGAAGAAATGATCGGCCAGCGATTGATGCTGGCTTTTCGCGGCAAAGATAATTTATCATCCGAAATTCGTGACGCAATCAAAAAAATCAAACCGGCGGGTATTACACTTTTTAGAAGTTTCAACATAGACAATCCGCAGCAGGTAAAACATTTGACAACTCTACTGCAAGACGCAGCGCGTGAAGCCGGTCTGCCTTCGCTGCTGATCGCTGCCGATCAGGAAGGCGGTCAATTGATGGCGATTGGCAGCGGCACGACGCAATTGCCGGGCAGCATGGCGCTTGGCGCAGCAGGCTCAGCAGATTTATCGCGCCGCGCCGGCGAAGTGCTTGGACGCGAGCTTGCTGCGATGGGCATCAACGTCAATTACGCGCCGTGCTGCGATGTGAATTTGAATCCGCAAAATCCGGTCATTGGCATCCGCTCGTTCGGCGAAGACCCCGCGAGGGTTGCTGAAATGGCTGTTGCCATGATGGATGGGATTCAGTCTGCGGGCGTCGCGGCTTGCGCCAAACATTTTCCCGGCCACGGCGATACCTCAAGCGATTCACATTTGGGTTTGCCGATCGTTCCTCATTCATTGGATCGTTTACGCAAGGTGGAATTCCCTCCGTTCGAATCTGCGATTCGGGCCGGAACGAAAATGGTGATGACCGCGCATTTGGCTTTGCCATCCATTGACGGTTCGGATGCGCCGCCCGCCACGCTTTCGCCTGCCATCTTGAAGAATCTTTTGCGCGATCAGCTCAAATTTCAAGGCGTTGTCATCACCGACGCGATGGACATGCATGCCATCGCGCAAGGCGAGGCGCTGGGGGCGAATGCTGTCCGCGCGGCAAAGGCGGGCGCGGATTTGTTGTTGATTACAACCGATCCAAAAGACCAACAACTCGTTCACGCGAGTTTGATGCAGGCCGCGAAGGATGGAACACTTTCCCGCGAAGATTTAGCGGCTTCTGCTGAAAGAATTTCGTCCCTAAAACAATGGCTGGCGAATCAAAAAGCTGAATTCGATTTGGATATTGTCGGCTGCGCGGAACATCGCAGAGTCGCGGACGAGATCGCGGCGCGGTCCATCACTCTCGTGCGCGATCAAGCCAAAATTTTGCCGCTCCGCCTCGGGTCCGGGCAGCGAATCGCAGTGATCGTCCCGAAACCGATGGATCTCACGCCCGCGGATACGTCGTCGTATGTTGTTCCAAATTTGGCATCCGCCCTTCGCACATTCCACCCTAATGTAGATGAGTTCATTGTTTCGCATTCGCCTTCGGAAAACGAAATTGCTTCGATTGTTGAAGGAATGCGATCTTATGATTTGATTGTGATTGGCACGTTGAACGCGTTCGATAATTCTGATCAGAGCGTATTGGTTCGTAAAGTTTTGGGAAGCGGCAAGCCGGTTGTCGTCGCGGCGATGCGGCTGCCGTATGATTTGATGGCTTTTCCTGAAGCGCCAACTTATGTTTGTACGTATTCGATCCTTGAGCCTTCGATGAACGCGTTGGCCTCGGCGTTGTTTGGGCAGGGTAAATTTCAGGGCCGCCTGCCGGTTACGATTCCAGGTTTATATCCGGCGGGATATCATTTGGAGGTGTGAGGAAGCATGTCTTTGCATTCTGAGATTTTGGAACAGCCTGAACGTCTTGCGAATCTTGTAACGTCTCAACGAAAATCGGTTGAACAGATCGCGCAAGCGATCCGGTCGCGCGGCGTCTCATACATTTTTCTCGCGGCGCGCGGCACATCGGATAATGCCGGTCGTTATGCCAACTATCTTTTGGGTGCGGTCAATCGTTTGCCGTTGGCGTTGGCGACTCCGTCGCTGTTCACATATTACCAGCAGCCGCCGAATCTCGCGGGCGCGCTGGTGGTTGGCATTTCGCAATCGGGACAATCACCGGACATCGTCAGCGTTTTGCAGGAAGGCAAACGTCAGGGATGTTTGACGCTGGCGATCACGAACGAACCGGATTCGCCATTAGCTTCTCAATCGGATTTTGTTTTCGACGTTCAAGCCGGACCCGAACGCGCGGTGGCCGCCACGAAGACCTACACTGCCGAACTGATGGCGATTGCCATGTTGTCCGCGGCGTTGAGCGGGGATGAATCGAATTGGGATGCGCTGGCAAAAATCCCGGAATGGATCAACGAAGTTTTGAGACACGACGAGGCGATTCGTCAAACGGCCGAACGCTATCGCTATATGCAGCAATGCGTCGTGCTGGGGCGCGGCTTCAATTATTCGACCGTTTACGAATGGGCGCTCAAATTGAAAGAACTGACGTATGTCGAGGCCGAGCCGTATTCGTCCGCGGATTTCCAACACGGGCCGATCGCGATGGTCGCAAGGGGTTTTCCGGTGATGGCGGTTGTGTCAAAGGGCAGAGTCGCTGATTCGCTGATGCGCCTGCTCGAACACCTGAAGAACGATTTGCTGGCGGAGCTTGTCGTCATCTCGAACACGGAGGCCGCGTTGAATATGGCGCAGGCGCGTGTCGCGATCCCGGCTGAAATTCCAGAAGCGCTGACGCCGTTGATAAATATCGTCCCGGCGCAGTTATTTTCCTACCATCTGACCCTTGCCAAAGGATACGATCCCGATCGGCCGCGCACGATCAGCAAAATAACGGAGACGCGGTAAGGCAATCTGCAGGTTGTCCGCGATTCCCGCAACAACTTGGGGGTAAAATTCCATACGAAGAACTCTTATGCTGTCGAATCGTCTGCGGATTTCGTTTGCAAGCATTTTGTTGTTGCTTTTGGGCGTCTCCTGCGTGTCATCAACTCTCGTGAGCGCTCCAACTGAAACGAGCGTTCCTCCGTCCGGAACGCCAACGCTTGTGCCGGTTCCGACGGATACTTTCACCGCCACGGCTGTGAAGCAGGCCCTGTTTTGCGTGTGGAACGAAACACCCACGCCCGGCTCAAATCAATGTGCGCTCCCGACCGGCGACCAGCGCGATCAATTCTGCGTGAACAAAATCCCTTATACGTTGATCGCGATTCCGGCCGGCGATACCTATCAGGTAACAACTTCGGGATTCGCCTGTGACGATGCGGGTGTAAAGAATAACTTTCAATTGCTGACGTGCACGGGTCCGAGATCCTATACGTTCAATTTGCAGGTTTGCAACACAGCCTGCGCGGTTCCTTCTTCCGCAGTCACGGCGACTCCCTCCGGGCGATGCCCGTCAGGATATGATTATCTGGCAGACCGGCAGTGCTGTCAGGCGGCTGCGAACGATCAAAACGGTTGCGTGACTTTGAGCTTCGATACAAGTTCATGCGGTTATGTGGACTGCTCCCAATTCTCCGCATCGTCATCCTGCAATTCGCACAAAACCTGCAAATGGATTGTCCCCAAAAAGGCCAGCGTCCTGCCGTATTGCGCCTCACGATAGGTAGTTGGCGGCGTCCGCCGGACAATGTGCGGCGAATGCAAGCACGCCGATTGGATTCGACCAGCGCGGCAATGGAAAACCCGAGAACGAAACCTTCAAAAGAAAGCCGATTTCCATCCGTTGTCTCCCGCCTGATTTTTCTCCAAATAGAAATAACGGCGCACCAAAAGGGTGCGCCATTGTTGACAGGGTTTATCAAAAGCGTCTTGTAATCGGGCTTTATGCTTCGGCCTTTCGCCGGAACCAGGTCTTCCATTCCTGTTTTTCCCAGACCACGAGAATAGGAGATGCGTTGAAAATGGACGAATAGGTTCCGCTGAAGATGCCGACCAGCAGAATGATCACAAAATGCCGGATGCTGTCGCCGCCGAAGAGGGCGAGCGCGAACAAAGTGAACATCACGGTCAATTGCGTGTTGATGGAACGATCCAGCGTTTGGACGACGGAGTGGTTCACCATGGTTTCGTAGTCCACGCGGCGGTAAATGTTGGCATTCTCGCGGATGCGGTCGAACACCACAATCGTGTCGTGGACCGAGAAACCGATCACGGTGAGAACGGCCGTCAGGAACAGAGAGTCGGCTTCCCAGTGCAGGAAGTAGGCGAGCATGGCCTCGATGCCGAGCACAACGAACACATCGTGAAGCATGGCGATAATGGCTGCCGTCCCGTATCGAACCGGATGATCCACGCTGCGGAAGGCGAACCAGATATAAAGCAGAATGGCAATTGCCGCCAGCAGGATCGCGATGCCGGCCGCGCGCGTGACCTCCGCGCCGATGGAGGCGGATACCGACGTGAAATTCAAGACGGTTACCGCGCCGTTGGTCCTGGTCTTCATGGCCGCGAGCAGGCTGCTTTCCGTCGCATCGTTCATCGGCGCAGACTGGATCGAGTAGGCGTTGTTTCCAAGCGGCTGAATGATGGGGTTGGCGATCGGTTCCTGCGGCGTAGAGAATTGCGTGTAAAGCGCGCTGATCGTACCGGTGGATGGAAGCGTACCCGCGAACTGAACCTCGAGGAGCGATCCGCCTTTGAAATCAATTCCCAGCGCCAGCGGGCCCTGGCCGGTGCTGGTCCAATGCAGGATCATGAAGATGATGCCCGGCACGATGACCAGCAGCGAGATCAGAAAGTAAAGATAGCGATTCTTGATGATGTTCATACCCTGCTCCTAAAGCCCGAACCAGCGCGGGTGCTCGCCCAGCTTCATATTGTCAAGCACAAGATGCAGATATGCGCGGGTCACGATGACGGCGGTGAACAATGAGACAAGCACGCCCAGGCCAAGGTTGATGGAAAAGCCTTTTACGATGCTGGCGCCATAAGCGTTGCCGAAGACATACAAAATGACACAAGTGATGAGCGTGGATGTGTTCGAGTCCCGGATGGAAGGCCAGGCGCGGCTCCAGCCAAGGTCAATGGCCTGTTGAAGATTCCGGCCCGCGCGTAATTCCTCTTTCAGGCGTTCGAAGATGAGCACGTTCGCATCCACAGCCATGCCGATGCTCAGGATGAAACCGGCAGTGCCCGGCAGGGACAATGTGAAGCCGACCATCTTGAAGATCATCAGGGACAGAATGGCGTATGTTACGAGCGCAAGGTCGGCGATGATTCCCGGCAGGCGATAATACAACGCCATGAAGAGAACAACCACGGCGAGACCAATGGCCCCAGCGAGAACACTCTTGCGGACCGAGTCTGCTCCGAGCGTTGGGCCGACAGTTTGACTCTCGACGATCTTTACCGGGACCGGAAGCGAACCATAGCGGAGTTGGACGGCCAGCGCATTCGCTGTATCCACAGTGAAATTGCCCTGGATCACGCCTTGTCCGCCGGTGATGGCGCTGTTGATGATGGGAGCAGAAATCACCTTCTTATCCAGCACGATGGCCAAATATTGACCCACGTGCGAAGATGTGTAATCGGCAAAAACTTTCGTGCCGCTTGATTTAAGCGTGAATGCGATTTCGTATTGTCCGCCCAATGTGCCGGCCTGCACGCTGACGGTACCGAGGTCCGCGCCGGTCATCACGGTGTGGTAGACCTTTGCCGGCGCGGTCGCTGTCGGTGCTGCGCCGGGAGTTGCGTTCGCTTCCGGGGTTGCGGTTGCGGCTGGAGTCGCAGTTGCAGTGGGTGCGATGGTCGCGGTCGGTGCGGCGGAAGTCGCATTCGATTGCGTGCCGCTGGCTTTGGGTTCGTAATCGGTTACGACCGTTGAGCCGACGGGCAGCGGACTGCTTCCCATATCCACGAATTCCAGGAGGGCCGTCTGTTGCAGCGAGTCATTCACTTGTTGAGAGTTGGTGATGCCGGGGAACTCTGCGATGATGCGGCAGTTCCCGGCGGTCTGCATGGTGATTTCGCTGATGCCGAGGGCATTCACGCGGTTTTGAAGAATCTGCCGCGTAACATCCAACGCGCTTGGGTCCACATTGGCGCAGTTGGCGACATCTGCTTGAAGCAGGGTTTGAAGTCCGCCCCGGATATCCAGCCCGAGTTGAAGCTGTGTATTTTTATTTACGAGCGGTTTGTCATTGAAAGGATTCATGATCGTGATGTTGTTGCTGAGATCCACCCAAAGCGAGAAGACAATCAGCAGGGCGATCACGATCAGCCATGTGTTGCGGCTACGAGTCATGCGTCACTCCATCAAGATGGTTTGCGTTTCGAACTCATTGGGTTCGGCGGGCCAAACCATAAAAATACCAGCCTTTGGCTGGCGCGGCGTGATTATACTCTGAAAGTGACTGCTTGTCAGTGAAAAGCGGAGGATGAAACATGGCTTTCGCAAGGTCCGGATTTGCAGGCTTTGGTTTCGTGCAGAAAGCGAAAATTCGCTGTTCCCGCCCTTATTTGCTCCTGCTACGCCACAGACTTCAATTCCCGTCAAGCGACTTTGCGAAAACCATGGAGGATGAAAGCCTTGCCTTATGAGCCGGAAATCCTGGATTTGATGAAGATGACGGCGCGTTCGAACACTTCGCCTGGAGCCAGCGCATCGGTTTCGATGATCAAACTGGCGTGTCGGCGCGCATCGGCTAACCGCTGAAGCTGTTCATCGTAGTCCGCTTCCAGCCAGTTCAGCCTGCGGCGCCGGGTACACGCCTCAAACGAGGCATTCAAAAAGATCAGCAGGTCTGGATTCGTGATCTTCTTCCACATGTCTGGAACGTAGGAATGTTCCTGCGCGATGTGACGGCATTCGAATCCCTCCTTTTCCAGGCCGGCGATCAGTGTTGATTTTCCCGAGCCGCACGGCCCGACCACGCCGATCAGGAATCTTTTACTATCAGGCTCGTCCTTGTCGTTCATGAAGAAATAGGGAGACGCACCGTCATGCGGCGAACATCATCGCCGCGGCGCGGGACAACTTTCAGGACGAGGACACTGATGTCGTCGGCTGGCCGCCCTTCGTCCAGTTTGACCGCATACCCCAGCAGCGAATCAGCCAGCTCCTGCGGAGTCGGTTCCTGGTCGTCCAGCAGGGATTGGATGACTTCACAAACGTCCATGGTTTGACCGCGCCGGATGCCCGCATGCATCAAGCCATCGGTATAGATTACAACGGTGGTGCCCGCTTCGATTTCAAGCTCTGTGATGACCGGACGCACATCCCGCGAGGTCCCAAGCGGAACGCTTTCGGCTTCGAGACAATCCGCTTTATCGCCGCGGCAAATGAAGATTGGCGCAGGGTTATTGCGCGTGAGGACAATGGTTCCGCTGTGCAAATCCACGGATGCAACGTTGAGCGTGCAGATCACCCTGCCTTTTTTCTCGGTGAACAGCGTGTCCGATGCAGCGCGCGCCGCGGCGCCGTCGCGCACGCCTTCGGCGAGCAGACTGATGACTCTGCGGACGACCATCATCGAAACGGCTTTCGCACCGGGGCCGGACGTTTGGCCGTCGGCCAGCACAACGGATAATCCGCCGTTCGGCCGTTCGACAGCTTCGAGCGTATCGCCGCTTTCGCTTGCGGCATATTTGCTGATCTTCGCAACTGCGATCTGCACTTCCATGAAAACGATTCTACAACGTTTTAGGCTTGACGTCACTGCCTGATACCGCTATAATCTGCCCGCTTCATTGAAAACGCGTAGGGGCGGAGCGCCGCTCCGCCCCTATATAATGTGTAAAGGAGAACGTCATGACGCCACATCCCAAGCGCAAACACTCGAAGGGCCGCCGCGACCGCCGCCGCGCCCACGATTCACTGCAAGCCCGTAACCTGGTCGCCTGCTCGAATTGCGGACAAATGCGACTGCCGCATACGGTCTGCCCGAATTGCGGGCATTACCAGGGCCGCGAAGTGTTCGAAGTCAAGAAAGAAAAACAGAATCCCGAGTAATCCGCAGCGAGCCGTGACGAACACGGCTCGTTTGTGTTTAAGACAATAACTTTCACGCTGAGCGGAATGGCGCCGGAGGCGCTGATAACGCCACTCCGCTCAGGGAGATGTAAATGAAATTTGATTCCAAAACTACCGCATTTGTTTTTCCGGGGCAGGGCTCTCAAGCTGTTGGGATGGGGCGCGAGTTAGCCGCGCAATATTCGATAGCAAAACAAACTTTTGAAGAAGCTGATTCCATCCTCCATGTTCCATTTTCCAAAACCATGTGGGACGGGCCGGATACGGAATTGAACGATACGATCAACACACAGCCCGCGTTGTTTGTTCATTCGATGGCTGCGTTCAGAGTCTTTTCGCATCTTCACCCGGACTGGAAGCCGGCCGCGCTGGCCGGGCATTCCCTTGGCGAGTTGTCGGCTCTGGCCGCGGCAGAGGCTTTATCTTTCGAATCCGGTCTGCGACTCGTCCGCAGGCGCGGCGAGCTGATGAAGAAAGCCGGTGAAATGAATCCCGGCGGCATGGCCGCGATTCTGAATCTCGATATTCCGGCGCTCGAAAAGGTCTGCGCGGAAGCAAGCCGCGAAGGTGAGCCGGTGCAGGTTGCAAATGATAATTCATCGGGGCAAGTCGTCATCTCCGGCGCGAAAGCCGCGGTCGAACGCGCCATGGCGGGCGCAAAAGCGGCAGGCGCGAAGCGGGCCATTCCGCTGGCAGTTTCGATTGCCGCACATTCGAAGTTGATGGCGTCCATTCAAGAGGAATGGGATGAAGCTGTCAACGCGGCGGGCGTGAAAGACGCAAAGATCCAAATTATCGGAAATGTAAGCGTCAAAGCCATGCGGTCCGCGGCGGATCTGTGCGCCGACATCCAATCGCAGATGCAATCGCGCGTCCGCTGGGTCGAGACGATTCAACTTTTGTCCGGGCAGGGGATTGCAAATTTTGTCGAGGTTGGAACCGGTAATGTTTTGATTGGCTTGATTCGCCGCATCGCGCCATCCGCAGTTGGTTTTCCGCTCGGCAATCCGCCTGATCTTGCGGCGCTGGAATAATGGATTGTGCCTTATAGTATAATTGCCGCGTGAGCAATTGGTCCGGCATTACAGTCGTCAACATTGCCGCAAGTGTCGACGCGGTTCTGTTTTTGTAAGTGGTCGAACGCTATCTGGTCAGGGTTTCCCTGACCAGATTTTATTTTACCTCACCCCATTCCCTCTCCCAAAAGGAGAGGGGAGACATAAGGAGAATCGGAATGAAGTTAAGTAAACTTGCCAGCGAAATTGCCGAATCACCGACGCTGGCGCTGAACGAGGAAGCCCGTTTGCTGCGCGAGCGCGGGGAGGCGGTGATCCACCTGGGCATCGGCGAGCCGAAGAACAAAACACCGATCAACGCAATTTTGTCATCTGCCGCGAAATTGATGAGCGGCGAAGTGAAATATACGCCGGCCGACGGCGTGCCTTCGTTGAAGAAAGCCATTGTCCGTTATACGGAAGAGAATTACAACCGCCTCGTCGCACCGGAAAATGTGCTTGTAACAAACGGAGCCAAGCAATCGCTGTTCAATATTTTTTATTCCATCCTGAACCCGCAGGATGAGGTGATCGTGATCGCGCCATACTGGGTTTCATATCCGGAAATTGTCAAGATGTGCCTGGCGCGTCCGGTGATCGTCACGCCCGAAGATGGGACCTTCACACCGCGTTTCGAAGATATCGAAAGGGCGGTCACGTCATACACGCGGGCCATCATTGTCAACAGCCCGAATAATCCATCCGGCGTGATTTATCCGCCTGAGTTGATTCAAAAGCTGGTTGACTTTTGCGAACGCAAGGGGATCTATCTTGTCTGCGACGACATCTATCACAAACTGACGTTTGATCGAAAGGAAGCCGCCCCGGCCACGCGCTTCACGCAAAAGGATATCGAAGACTTGCACATCATCATCGTCAACGGCGTGGCCAAACTTTATGGCATGACCGGCTTCCGCGTCGGATGGGTGGTCGGGCCGCGCGAACTTGTCCGGGTGATGACCAACGTCACCGCGCAGACCACGTCGGGCGTCAGCCCCGTCAGCCAGGCGGCGGCTGAGGGCGCGCTGAACGGCTTGCAGTCCGTGGTGGAAGCGCTGCGTTTGCAGATCCAAAATAATCGCGATGTTTTGCTTCAAGAGATGAAGTCGTTCAACGGCGCGCGTCTGATCCCGCCGGATGGAACTTTTTACGCGCTGCCCGATCTGCGCGCGTTCAATACTAGTTCGGTCGAACTGTCGAAATTTTTGTTGAAGAAGGCGCTGGTCGTGACGGTTCCAGGAAAAGAATTTGGAATGGAAGGCCACATCCGCTTGTCGTTCAGCGGAACGGTCAAAGATGTGACCGAAGGCGTTGCGCGCATCAAATGGGCGCTCGACCCGACCAGCCCGAATGAAATTTATATTGGCGATAAAAAGATGGTGAGGGATTGGTTATAAATTTTTGTAGGGGCACAGCAGGACGATCTCTCGTTGTGGTTGTGGAAAGTTTCCGCTGCGCCCTACGGAATGGATATAAATCATGGTAAGGGCACAGCGGGACAATCTCTCGTTGTGGTTGTGGAAAGTTTCCGCTGTGCCCCTACGGAATGGATATAAATAATGAATAATCTTTTGAATATCAAAACTCCTGCTGAAGCAATTGCTCAAACCCGAAAGGCGGATTACAACCTTTCGAATCACAGCATCAGTAATTTGCATCTGGCTTATTGGAATCTGCCGACCGAAGCCTTATATGAAGAAGCCGTCTTTCGCGGCGAAGGTGCGACGACGCTGGGCGGGCCGTTTGTGGCGAACACCGGCAAGCATACCGCACGCGCCGCCACCGACAAATTCATCGTGCGCGAAGTTTCGAGCGAAAGACACGTTTGGTGGGGACAATATAATCGTCCGTTTGCGCCGGAAAAGTTCGAAGTCCTGTATGACCGCATGTTGGGATTCTTGCAGGGACGCGATGTTTTCGTCCAGGACCTTTACGCGGGGGCGGACGAAAATTACCGCCTGCCGGTCCGCATCGTGACAGAACTGGCGTGGCACAGCATGTTCGTCCGCAATATGTTCATTTCTCCGCAGTCGCTGGAGGAATACAAACGCTTCGTCCCTGAGTTTACGATCATCGCCATGCCGTCGTTCAAAGGAATTCCCGCCGTGGATAATACGGCGACCGATACGTTCATCTGTTTGTCGTTCGAGAAGAAACTTGCCATCATCGGCAACACGGCGTACGCGGGCGAGATCAAGAAATCGGTCTTTACGATTTTAAATTATCTCCTTCCACTCGAAGGCGTGCTTTCGATGCACTGTTCGGCGAACGTCAGCCCAAAAGACGCGGACGATGTGGCGCTGTTCTTTGGACTCAGCGGAACGGGCAAGACCACGCTGTCGGCGGATCCCACGCGCCGCCTCATCGGGGACGATGAGCATGGCTGGAGCGACGACGGCGTTTTCAACTTTGAAGGCGGTTGCTACGCAAAAGTCATCGGCCTTTCGGCGACTGCGGAACCAGAGATTTACGCGACAACGAAACGATTCGGGACGATTCTCGAGAATGTGGTTTTCGACCCGGTGACGCGTTACATTGATCTCGATGACGATACGCTGACCGAGAACACGCGCGCATCCTATCCATTGGAATTTATTGAGAATGCCGTGCCGGAAAAGCAGGCGGGACATCCGAAGAACGTTATCTTCCTGACGTGCGACGCGTCGGGCGTGATGCCGCCCATTGCGCGGCTGACGCCGAACCAGGCGTTGTATCAATTCATCTCCGGCTACACATCCAAGATCGGCGGCACGGAAATTGGTCTGCGCGACGAGCCGGAGATCACGTTCTCCGCCTGCTTCGGCGGACCGTTCATGGTGCATCATCCGTATTATTATGCTGAGATACTGAAACGGAAAATCGAGCGATATAACGTCAAATGCTGGCTGGTCAATACAGGCTGGGTTGGCGGGGCGTATGGCGTGGGCAAACGCATCAGCATCAAATACACGCGGGCTTTGCTTTCCGCGGCATTGAATGGAAGGCTGGATCAGGTCAAATACAAGAAAGATCCCATCTTTGGTTTTGAGGTCCCGGCGCAATGTCCCGACGTTCCGGACGATGTTCTTGATCCCGCGGGTTCCTGGCCGGATAAGAAGGAATACAATAAACGATATCGTGACCTTGCTGCGCGATTTATAGAAAATTTCAAGAAGTTCGAAGATCATACGCCGCGGGAAGTGGTGGACGCAGGGCCGCGCATATCGCTGCAATAGTGAAAAGTATACAATCGCCCTCGGATCCGAGGGCGATTGTATTTTCATCGCCCTGACTTCACTCGAATTTCGTTATTGTATTCGGCTCGCCACTGAGCTAAAATCGAATAAATTCGCAAAAGGAGGCTTCCCATGCAAGGACAGATGATGGACTATCAGCTCACGTTGACTCCGTTGTTGGAACGGGCAAGGCGGCTCTTTCCCAAAAAGGAAATTGTCACCAAAGCCGGGCCAAGCCTGGAGCGTTTCACTTATGGTGAAATGACCGAACGCGTGGCGCGGCTTGCCAATGCACTGGAAAAGCTCGGCGTGCGGCGCGGCGACCGCGTGGCGACGTTTGCCTGGAACAATGCGCGCCATCTTGAACTTTACTTTGCCGTGCCGTGCATGGGGGCCGTGCTTCATCCGCTGAACCTCCGGCTGCCCGCCGACCAATTGACCTATATCGTTGCTCACGCAGATGATCAGGTTTTATTTGTTGACCCGACGCTTTTGCCAGCGGTCGAAAAACTTGCACCGCAGCTAAAGAGCATCGAGCATTATGTTGTCATGGGCGATAAAGTTCCCGAAGGCACGACACTCAGCCCGGTCCATTCTTATGAAGAGTTGTTGGCCAATGCCAGTCCTGAATATCCATGGCCGCATCTGAATGAAAATGATGCGGCGGCAATGTGCTACACGTCCGGCACCACGGGCAATCCGAAAGGCGTGGTGTACTCGCATCGTTCGATCTATCTTCACAGCCTCGGCTTGAGCATGATCGATTCGTTTGGTCTCACCGAGCGCGACGTGTTCATGCCTGTGGTTCCCATGTTCCACGTGTTGGCATGGGGAACACCATTTGCAACGGTCATGCTCGGAACGAAACTCGTATTTCCAGGTCCGCATTTGCAGCCGCGCGATCTTGCCGAGTTGATCCAGTCTGAGAAAGTGACGCTCACGGCGGGCGTCCCGACGCTTTGGCTTGGGCTGCTGGCTTTGCTGGATAAGGAGCGTTATGACCTGAGCAGTCTGCGCGGGATGATCGTCGGAGGCGCGGCCGCTCCACAGTCCATGATCGAGGCGTTCGAAAAGAAGCAGGGGATCCACGTTGTCCATGCCTGGGGCATGACCGAAATGTCGCCGCTTGGCACAGTGAGTCACTTGAAGAGCTATCAGGAAGGTTTGCCGGAGGAAGAGCGCTTCGCGATCCGCGCCAAGCAGGGATTATCCGTGCCGGGCGTTGACATTCGCGCGGTGGACGAATCCGGAAAAGAGATTCCGTGGGATGGAAAAGCTTTTGGTGAGTTGCAGGTGCGCGGGCCGTGGATCATCAGCAGTTATTACAACGACGAGCGCAGCGCCGATTCATTCATGGACGGCTGGTTCCGCACCGGCGATGTGGTGACGATTGACCCCGAGGGCTTCGTCCAGATCGTGGACCGCACCAAGGATTTGGTCAAGAGCGGCGGCGAATGGATCTCGAGTCAGGATCTTGAAAACGTGATCATGGCGCATCCGAAGGTTCTCGAGGCGGCTGTGATCGCGGTGCCGCATCCGAAGTGGCAGGAGCGGCCTTTGGCGTGCGTTGTCCCGAAACCTGATTACAAGGATAATTTGACTAAAGCCGAAATCTATGACCATCTGCGGACGCGCTTCGATAAGATGTATCTGCCGGATGATATTGTATTTATTGACGCAGTTCCGAAGACGAGTGTAGGCAAATTTGATAAAAAGGTGCTGAGACAGCAATACAAGGATTATCAATTGCCCGAAGCGTAGTTCAATACTGAAACGTCTTGACTGCAAAAAGAATCAGCCACTAATTTCACGAATTAGCGTAAAAATTCCCGGCCCATCAGGTCGGGAATTTATTTTGGTTTTATTTCGAAAATTTGTGAAATTCGCATAATTCGTAATCCAGTCTCAAGCTTGAGACAAGCCATATTTACGGGTTGAAATTAATCCTGAAAATCTTCATGTCTGTGTTCGGTATGGAACCAACCAACATAAAACGCGGATCGGGCGTGATGTTGTTGTAGATCTTGTCCAGTTGTGGACGCAGAGCCGGAAGCAGGATGTAGCGCGCGTTGTAATGCCGGGCAACGAAGACAATGGTATTGACGTCGTTGTTTGGAACCATGACCGTCTTGAAGCCAGTGCCTTCGTAAACATCCCATGTATCACGCGCTAAAACGGCAATGTTATTGGAATCGATTCCCTGTTGACTCGCGTCATTGAGAATTATGGATTTAACAACCTTATATTCCTGATAAATGCCATTGTAGTAAATCGTGGAGCTGTAATTTTTCTCGAATCCTTGATGTCCTGCATAGGCTGAAAGTAGTATGACCACTCCGGTCAACAATAATTTTGGGCGCAAATAATTGGCAAAGAAATCCACGATCAGTAAGCAGATAAACGGCATGAGTATGCCCAAACTTTTGATCAGCGAGCCGGGGCCCGAGAAAGCCGCAATGGTGGAATAAAATATGTATTCAAAAATGGCAAAGAGCGACGCGGGGATGAGAAGCAGAAGTTTGTTCTTGTCGCGGTGGATCAAAAGCGCGTCTGCGAGCGAAACGAAGAATAACACGACAAAAACGGGATCGAGAAAATAATTGACCTGATTGAGGTTTTCCAGCGCAGTATGCCATCTGCGGCTGAGGATGCCAAGAATGCCGAACGTGGCGCGCAGGGTCTTCCAATCAATTTCTTTTCCGTAAGAATGAAAATCTTCGTATGTTGTCAGGAACGCGGTCTTTGCCGGACCGGGCGGAAATAATGCGTGCAGTTCCGTGTAATTCATAACCATCAGCGGAGATAGAATTAGCAAATGGATTCCAACCGCCGCGGCTGTAATGCCAAGCTTGTTTTTCCAGGTTGTCGAAGCGAGCAGGATGCAGATTTCAAGCGCTGCCAACAGGAGAATATCATCCTGCCGGATCAGGTTTGCAAGCCCGGTGAAGAGCGCGGCAAGAAGAAAATATTTCGGCTCTCTGAATGCCTTCATCATGAAGTAAATCGAAATTGCACCGAATGCGCCCGCAAAAATGATGGCTTCTGTCGTTGTCGAAAACCAAACCTGAAAGGGCGAGAAGAACGTCAATATTCCGGTGAGCGCGCCGATCTTGATGGAACCGGAAAAATATTTCCCCGCCGAATATCCGGCAGCGGCCGGGACGATGCCAAATGCAATCGGCGCGATCAGCGCGCTGGAAATCGTCCTGCCGAACAAAATCATCGGGATGGCGATCAGAAATGATGCGGTCGGATTCCAAAAATCTCCGGCGTAATGGGGAAGCGGCAAAAGTCCGCTGAAAAAATAGACGATGTAATCAATGACCGGTCCGCGGCCGCTTGCGATGTTTTTTGCGACCGTGTAATAAAACGCTGAATCGCCGTGCCCGGGCATTTGCGCGAAACTGGCGAGACGGAAACGTAAAATAAGGCCGGCGATCAATCCGGCCACGAATAACCAAAACCAAAATCGTTTTTCTTTTGCGTTCGTTTCTAAATAGTTGCTCATTTATCTTAAAAAATAAATTCTGCTCCAGCCGCCGCTTGCACTTTGTTCTTTGAGTGTCCTTGGAGGCGTCCTCGCCGCCGGGAGCCGAGTTTTGTAATATTATTTGTGAACGATACTTACAACGCCCATGCCAGCATCAATCCAATGATTGCAACGACCAGTCCGAGGTGGAGCAGGAGGTTGGAAGTTGTCAGCCAAAACGGGGCAACCGCGAACTGCAAAATCAAATTGATCAAAATCAATAGAATTCCAATCAACGGCAGCAGCCCTTTGCGATGCGCAAGATATTCTGAAAGCACATCTAATAATTTCGACATTACACTTCCTCTTCTTCTAATTCGGTTTGATGATTGTTTGCCTGCCACGCGGCAAATTGAGCGGCTAATCGTCCGGGAATTCGTCCCTGCATCAAAACGCCGCCGCGTTCGTGCTCGATGCGTTCCACCTGGCCTGCTTCATGGAACAGCGAGATCAATGCCCCTTGTTGATACGGCAATCGAACAAGGATCGGCGTGTAGGTTTCGTACAATTCTTTTTTGATCAAATCCAAAAGATCGGGCAGACCGATTCCTTTGCGGGCCGAGATGGCAACCGACTTTGGATATTGACGCGCCGTCTCACGCGCGACCTCGGGCTGGCTGAGGCGATCTATTTTATTCAGCGCCGTGACGGCTGGGACGTGTCCCGCGCCGATTTCCTCCAGCGTCTCCTGCACGGATTGATATTGATTCAACGCGTTGGCGTGTGAAATATCCACCACGTGCAAAAGCAAATCCGCTTCGGCGATTTCCTCCAGCGTGGCGCGGAACGCCGCGACCAGCGCCGTCGGCAATTTTTGAATGAAGCCCACAGTGTCAGTCAACAAAGCCTGATAACCGCCCGGCAATTCGATCCGGCGCGTAGTCGGATCGAGCGTGGCGAAGAGTTGATTTGCCACATAGGCGTCCGCTTTTGCCACACGGTTAAGTAGTGTGGATTTGCCCGCATTGGTATATCCGACCAATGCCACAGTCGGGATGCGCGAACGTTTGCGCTGGGCCCGGTATCTCATGCGGTGCGCGCGGACTTTTTCGAGCTCGCGCTTGAGATGCGCGATCCGCGTCCGGATGGAACGCCGGTCCACTTCCAGCTGCGTTTCGCCGGGGCCGCGCAAGCCCACGCCGCCGACTGAGCCGGTCCGTCCGCCGCCGCCGCCGGCTTGCCGGGCGAGATGCGTCCATTGTCCGGTAAGGCGCGGCAGCAGATATTCGTATTGAGCGAGTTCGACCTGCACCATTCCTTCGGCGGTGTGCGCGTGCTGTGCGAAGATGTCGAGAATCAAGGCCGTCCGGTCGAGCACGCGGATGTTTAATCCCAGCGCCTCTTCCAGTTCCCGTTGGTGACGCGGCGAAAGTTCGTCGTCGAAGATGACCACCTGCGCAAGCGTTTCTTCGGCCAGGGCTTTTAGCTCCTCCACTTTGCCGGGACCGATGTAGGTTTCAACGTGCGGGTGATCCAGCTTTTGCGTTAACTCACCAACGACTTCAAGCCCGGCTGTATCGGCAAGCAGGGCAAGTTCAGTCAGTGAATCTTCGAGCGATAGATTGTTTTTTTGCTGGTGGATTTCAACGCCGACGAGAAACGCGCGCTCGCGGGGCGGGCGTGTCGGTTGGGGGATTCTCTTTGCCATTGGGTTCGGGTTGCGCTTTCTCCAGTTTTCCGAAAAGCTTTGCGATCTTCGGATCGGTCGCTTCGGTGCGGGCGGGGATCAGGATGTGGAACTTCGAGCCGGGACATTTCTCTTCATCATAACCATCCGACTCGGCCCAGATCGTCCCGCCGTGCGCTTCGATGATACCACGCGTGATGGGCAATCCCAAACCCGGCCCTCCGCCTTTGAATTTGGTCTTGCCGCTGGAATGCAGATTGGCGCGTCCAACCTGTCCGAATTTTTCGAAAATGACGGCCTGGTTTTCCGGCGAGATTCCGATGCCCGTATCGGCCACGGTGATTTCGATGAAGCCGGGGAGCGTCCGCCCGTCAATCGTGATCCTGCCGTGATCGGGCGTGTATTTGACGGCGTTGGTCAGCACGTTATAAAAAGCCTGGTACAGGCGTTCGGAGTCGGCATAAATCCATAGTTCGCTGCCATCGAAAGGCTTGAATTCCAGATCCAGATGCCGTTCGCGGGTCACACCTTCGAGATCGCGTTGAAGTATTTCGAAAAGATGGCTGAGCCAGAGCGGCTGCATGTTGAGCGAGAGCAGATTGTTGTCAATCACCGAGACGTCAATCATATCGTCAATGATTGCGCGCAGGCGCTGGATGCCAGTGTTGACGCCCGTCAGGAGCGTATCAATCTGCTGGTTGCCGTCCTTGGAAACGCTGTCGCGCATCATGGCGGCATAGCCTTCGATGAGCGTCAACGGCGTCTTCAATTCGTGCGCCGCGACCGAAATGAAGTTCGACTTTGTCTTGTCGAGTCGTTCCAGCTTCTGCTGCATCTCGATCAGCTCATTCGAAATGTAATTCACGCGCGCTTCCATTTCGAGCCGCGCGGTCTTTTCGAGGGCGTATGTGTAAAACGGCGTGATGGTCGTCAACAGGTCGAGCGCGTCCTGCTCCACCAGGTTTTCGATGGCAACGTCGTTCGTGATCGAAATGATCCTGGTCAGCAATTCGGAGACATTGTTTTTGGATTGCTGCAAGTCGGTCAATGTGGGCGAGCCGGTCCATTCGAGCAGGATCGAATCCATCCACGCCGGGTTCCCGCTCATCACCGCCTGCTGGAGACAATCATAAAAGCGATCAAGCTGCCGGCCGAAAGCCTGGCGCGCACCCGCTCCGCGCGCCAGGCTGGTGGAAACGCGCTGCAACCATGTTATACGGATTTGAGTCAAAAGCTCGGCGGCTTTCATCGAATGGACGGTTTCCTCGACTTCATCAAGTTTACGCTGAACCGCGTCTTTCGCGGATTTTAATTTGATTGCTGATTCTGCCGGCTGATCCACGTCCACAGCACATCACCGACGATTTGCAGGCTTTGCGCCGAAACGTGGTCCGGCGTATCGGATGTGGTGTGCCAGTACGGATAGTCAATATCAATGATATCCACTGCCGGGATACCCGCCTGGATAAATGGCCAATGATCGTCCTCGATGTTGTACTTTACCTGCGGAATGAATATTTTTCCGTATCCCAATTTTGCCGCGGTGTCCCAGATCGAGGCACGGAGCGCAACGTTGGAACTTGCTTCCATTGGCAGGCTCAGGTTTCCGCCGCCGACCATGTCCACCAGGATCATTTCCTTCGGCTTGACGGTCATGGATTGAACGAAAGCCTTTGAGCCAAGCAGCCAGTCCCAGCCGGGGATTTCGCCATTGTCTTCTGCATCGAAGAAAACCATTTCGACCGGAATCGAATTTTCCGGCAGTGTTCTCGCCAGCTCCAAAAGGACTGCGACGCCGGACGCGCCGTCATCTGCGCCGGGCACAGGCTGCTGGCGTTTGGCGGGATCAGGATCGCGGTTGGCCCACAAACGCGAATCGTAATGCGCGCCGAGGATCAATTGCGGCGGCTGCGCGCCGCGGGTCGCAACCAGATTTTGGATGGGATGCCCCATCGCTTCGGATTGCTGGATTTCGGCCTGCCAGCCCGCCGACTCGAGTTCCGTTCGCAGCCAATCCAGGAATTTGGCATGCGCGCCCGACCCGGGGATGCGCGGCCCGAACGCGACCTGCGTCTGCACGTCGGCATAAGCGCGCTGCCCGTTGAATTTATCGGATGCCCGCTCCCGGTCCAGGATGAACGCACGCGCATACCAGCCCGCCAGCGCGATCAGCAGGAGTCCAATAACGGACAGATAAATGGTTTTGTTTCGTTTGTTCATTGGATTGTCAAAGGCGTCAATGTGTCATCAAGGTCGGCCAATGCGCGATCCGCATAGGCCCTGGCGCGTTCGCGTTTGCCCAGATGATCTGGATCCGTCAAAGGCGGCAGAATTCCGAAGTTAGCTTTCATCGGCTGGAAGTCTTTCAGGTCCGCATGAGTCACATAATGACATAACGCGCCCAGCATGGTCGTCGGCGGAAGTGTGATCGGCCATTGTCCCTTGCAGAACCGCGCCGCGTTGACTCCCGCCAGCAGGCCCGTTGCGATGTTGCCCATGTAACCTTCGACGCCAGTGATTTGACCCGCGAAAAACAGGTCATCGCGATCGGCGAATTGAAGCGTGGGCCGCAGAAGCCTGGGCGAGGCGATGAACGTGTTGCGGTGCATTTGACCGTAACGCACGAACTCCGCATTTTCCAAACCGGGGATGAGTCGAAAGACGCGCTGCTGTTCCGGGTATTTCAAGTTGGTCTGGAAGCCGACGAGGTTATAGAGACTTCCCGCAAGGTTGTCCTGCCGAAGCTGGACAACCGCGTAGGGCCGCCTGCCTGTGCGCGGGTCCTTGAGCCCAACCGGACGCATGGGACCGAACGCCAGTGAATCTTTTCCGCGCTCCGCGATGATTTCAACCGGCAGGCATCCTTCAAAAAAATGACCGGCGGTCACGCCGGAGCGGATCGCGTCTTCAAAGGAACGCAATTCGATTCGTTCGGCATGAATCAACGCGTCAACGAAATTGTAGTATTCATCTTTTGTAAACGGGCAATTGATGTAATCGCCGTCTTCATCTTGTTCATAACGCGAGCCGCGGAATGCGATGTCCATGTTGATGCTTTCGCGCGCAACGATTGGAGCGATGGCATCGAAAAAGAAGAGATGCCCGCTTCCGCTGAGATGCTCGATTTCTTTGGAAAGCTTGTCCGATGTCAACGGCCCGGATGCGAGGATCGTCAACCCGCGCGGAATCCCGGTGACTTCCTCGCGGATGATGTTTATGCGCGGATGATTTTGGATTCGTTCGGTCACTCGACGGGCAAAGATTTCGCGGTCAACGGCCAGCGCCGCGCCTGCCGGCAAAGCCGCGGCTTCGGCACATTCCAATAACATGGATTTCAACCGGCGAAGCTCATTCTTGAGAACACCCGATGCGCGGTCGGGCAGGTTCGAGCCGAGCGAATTCGAGCAGACCAGTTCGGCGAGATATTCCGTTTCGTGCGCGCCCGTGGAAACAGAGGGCCGCATTTCGTAAAGATCAACTTCGAGTCCGCTTTCGGCGGCCTGCCAGGCAGCTTCACTCCCAGCCAGTCCGCCGCCGACGATGACCAAGTCAGTCATAATGCGGACTATTGTACCATCCGGTCGTGCTGTATAATTTCATGAGAAAATCGCTCAGATGAGCCACAACCCGGAAATTCAACTCAAGGAAGCCTGCCAGATAACCGGCGCGGACTGGGCCGTACTTGCCGAGCGCGAGGGCGGACAATGGTTTGTGCGCGCGGCCTATCATCTGCCAAAAACAAAACAAGCGGGGCTGACGAAATTCCTCGCGCAGGAATCGGTTGATTCCTGGCTGGCCATCGCCTTGAAAGGCGATTCGACGCGCTCGGCTTCGCTGCCGCCGGAAGGGAAAATGGATGCTGGACGTTTGTTCGTTTACCCGCTGTCGGATGATTCTCAAGCTGTTCTTGTCGGCGCGGATCAACAAAATGCCTCGGCTCAACGTATTTGGCGGCTTGTCGCCGGATTAATTCAGCTGCCTGTTTCCGATGCCGGCGCGCAAAATTATTTGCCAAGCTTGCAGAGCGAACCTCCGTTTGACATGCCGCGCGCCCTCGATAACGTGCTGGCAAATTTCACCCGAACTTCCGGCGTGCAGGGCGCGTGGCTTGCCATCCGGCGGGGCGACACGTTCGATATCCTGGCGCAGTCCAACGATCCGCATGCGGCGGGTCTCTCGCTGCCCATCGAATCGAACAGCCTCCTGCGGCGCATGAATCGCACGCTCACGGAAATCGCCGCGGTGAAGGGGCAGCCGGAATGGGAACACCTGCCTCACCCGACGCGCAAGCCGAGCGTCAAATGCTGGGTTTGTCTTCCGCTGGTGATTGGTCATCGTTTGATCGGCGCGGTGGCTTTGTGGAGTGCGCGCGAGTTCGACCAGGAGGAATGGAAACAATTAAGAGAACTGGCCAAACGGGTTTCGCCATCGGTGGAGGTCATTGTGACCTTCAACGAAATGACCGGGCACCTGCGCCGTCTTGCGCTTCTCAACGATTTTGCTCTCACCGTCTCATCGGCTCAAAATCTCGACCAGATCGCGCGGCGCGTGTTCGGGCTTCTCTCCCGCTCGTTCAACACAGAACTGATCGCGCTGTATCTTCCTTCGATGGACGGCAGACTCGTCCGTGAGTACGGCAGCCGCGATGGAAAATTCAGCGCACAAAGCTCGGCGCTCGCGGGACATTTCATTGTGCCATTCCTCAATGGCCGCATCCTGCGCCTGAGCGAATCCACGCCCGGCTTCAAACCTGTCTATCCCAACGCAAGATCGAGCCTTCTTGTCCCGCTCAAATATCGCGGGCAGACCATCGGCCTGCTTTCGCTGGAGAGCCCGCGGCTGGGCGCCTTCAGTCAGTACGACGAACATTTGATGGTGGTGCTTGCCAGCCATCTTGCGGCGCTGGTGGAATATGGCCGCCTGCGCGAGGAAGCTGAAGCGCGCGCCCGCAATCTGGGCTTGATCCACGAAATGGTGCAGCAGGTGATCGGGTTGAACGAAAAGAAGGAAATGGCGCAGGTCACTGCTGGTTTGATGGCCGAATATTTTGCTTATGAAATGGCGGGCGTTTTATTGTTGGGCGACGACCGCGAAAATCCGGTTCTTGGTTTTGGCGGATCGCGCGCAAGCCTGGTTCAGCGAATGCTGGAGGGCGAGAACTTTATCGTGAATGATGGCATCACCGGGCATGTCTTCCTCACCGGTGAAAGCGTGCTGGTCAACGACACCAGCCAGGATAAACTTTACAAACCGCTGCGCGGCTGGGATGCGGGTTCGGAAATGTGCGTCGCCCTGAAGGAAGGCGACCGCATCCTCGGGATCATTGATGTGGAGAGCAGCCAGAGGAATGCGTTTACGAACAATGACCTGCTGGCGATGGAATCGCTGGCTGGCGTGCTGGCGACCGTCGTTTCGAGTTCGGAACAATATCAGCGCTTGCAGGATACCGTTCAGCGATTGCGTTCGATGGAAATCGAATTGCGGGCGCGCATGGCCGCGCAGCAGGAAACCGAGAGCCGGCTCGTCCAGGCCGCGAAGCTGGCCGCGGTCGGTGAGATGGCCGCAGGCATCGCACATGAACTGAACAACCCGCTTACAACTGTCACCGGATTCAGCGAATTGATTTTGGATGAAATGCCAAAGGATGCTGAACATCGTACGGACATGGAAATGATCCTGCGCGAGTCTCTGCGGGCGCGCGGCGTTGTCAGACGGCTGCTGGACTTTGCCCGCCAGGGCGAGCGCACCCGCTCGCGGTCTGATATGAACGAGATCGCCGATGATGTCCTCGCGCTGACGCGGCACCTGATCCACACCAGCGGCGTGCAGTTGGATGTCGATCTCGCAAAGGATTTGCCCTGGGTGTCTGTGGACAGCAATCAAATGAAACAAGTGCTGTTGAATTTGATCCATAACGCGCTCCAGGCCATGCCCAATGGCGGGAAACTCCAGCTTCGCACAGGCGCCCGGGAGAGGGATCGTCGGAAATGGGTGGTTGTGACCATCAAAGACAGCGGCGTCGGCATCGAACCGCAGAACAAGGATCGGATTTTCGAGCCGTTCTTTACAACGAAGGGAAACATGGGCGGAACGGGACTCGGACTTTCCGTAACCTATGGCATCGTGACCGATCACGGCGGTACAATTGAAGTGGAAAGCCAGCCGGGGAACGGCTCCGCCTTTACGGTCTGGCTGCCAATCTGACGATGGATCCGACTTCCGTTTTGGTTGTGGATGATGAACCGGGCATCGCTTTATTGTGCAAGCGGATGCTGACGCGCGTCGGATATTTCGTCACAGCGATGACCGATCCGCGCGAAGCCGTGGACTGGCTCAAACAAAACAGGGCCGATCTTTTGCTGGTTGATATTCGCATGCCTGAAGTGGACGGCTTCGAAGTCATCACGCACACGCGCAAACTTCAGCCTGAAATTGCCGTTCTCGTCATGACCGGTTTTGGCACGGTGGAAACAGCCATCCGCGCATTGCGGCAGGGCGTGGACGGATTGCTGCTCAAACCTTTTGAAAAGAGCAGCGAACTTGTGGATGCAGTGCAGCAGGCATTGGCAGACAGCCAGCAGAAACATGATGCCTCGCGGCTTCACACGCTGCGGCCCTTGTTCGAAGTTACCGAATCGTTGCTTTCTGAAACCCGCATTGAAACATTGCTCGAGTTGATTGTCAGCGCCATCCTCGGCCAGTTGAGATGTCAACATGCGGCCTATTTTCAATATTCGCCGGAGGAGGAACGATTCATTCATCTGGCAGGCCAGGGCAAAACGTTGACGGACTTTATCATTCAGGTGGATGCAAGCGGAACACCGCTATTGGTCAATTCGAGCGGCCCCGGTGAAGCGAATATGCAGGCCCGGCTTCGAAAGTCCGAGATCGGCGCGGCGATGTTGGTGCCCATTCTCCGCCAGGGTTTTCGAGGCGTTTTCTTCGCGGGACGGAATTCGGATGCCCAGACTTTTAGCGAGGCAGACCTGGAGATGTTCCAGATCCTGGCCAGGCAGGCCGCGGCTGCAATCGAGAATGCCCGGTTGTACGACGAACAACGCGCATACATTCGCAAGATCGAGGAATCACAAGCGGCGCTTTTGCAGGCGGAAAAGATGGCTGCGGCAGGGCGCTTGAGCGCGTCCATTGCCCATGAAGTGAACAACCCATTGCAGTCTGTTCAGAATTGTCTGCATCTGGCTGGACGCGAGGATTTGCCTCCCGAAAAGCGGAAGGAATATTTCGATATGGCCCGCGCCGAGCTCGAACGATTATCGGTCACCGTGAAGCACATGCTCGATTTCTATCGCCCCGGGGCGGCCAGGCCGGAAAAGGTTGATTTGCGAAACCTCATTAACTATGTGATCAATTTGACGAAAAAACAACTGACCGAGCGCGGAATCCAAACCATGGTCGAGATGTCCGATTCGATTCCAGGTGTGATGGCGGTCAGCAGTCAGATCCAGCAAGTCTTCATCAACCTGATTTTGAATTCGCTCGATGCCATGCCCGATGGCGGTAATTTGAAAATTTCGGGCCGGGCCGTAAAAGGCGGCGCGGAGATCCTTTTCCAGGACAGCGGACCTGGCATTGCCCGTGAACGACAGTCGAGCATTTTCGAACCTTTTTTCAGCACGAAGGATGGCGGGACCGGGCTTGGCTTGACGGTGAGTTACAATATCATCGCGGCTCATGGCGGGACGCTCGAACTGCTTCCGGACCATGGAAAAGGCGCCTGCTTTCGAGTCTATCTTCCTGCAGGAGGAGAACAATGAAATCAAATATTCTTGTTGTAGATGATGAAAATGTTGCCCGCCAGTCGCTGGCGGACATTTTGAAGCTCGAAGGCTACAACGTGACTCCGGCCGCGAACGGGCAGGCGGCCATCGAATGGGTTCGCACACACCCGATTGACTTGATGATCGTTGATCTGCGAATGCCCGGCATGGATGGGCTGGAAGTGATTCAAGTCGTCAATCAGGTTTCACCGGACACAGAGATCGTTTTGTTGACCGCACATGGTTCGACCGATTCTGCAATCCAGGCCCTGCGTTTGCGGATTCATGACTATTTGACCAAGCCCGCCTCGCCCGCGCAAGTTCTTGCCAGTGTGAAGAAAGGTTTGGCGCGCCGTTCCACGAAAATGCAGGCGAAGAGCGGAGTACGGGATGTGTCCGAGATGGATGAGACCATCAAGGAATTCCGGTTGAAGGACGGCACGCTAGTTGATCTTTCGCGCCGGCAGATTCGTTCCGGCAAAAAGCTCGAACATTTGACGCCCGCCGAAGGCCGTCTCTTGCGGATTCTGATGGAAAATGAAGGCAAGGTCTTTTCGCATCGCGAGTTGGTTTTGCTGGTTCAGGGATATGACACGTCGCAGCGTGAAGCGCCGGAGATTCTGCGCCCGCTGGTGAGCCGTCTGCGCCACAAGCTGGAAAGTTTCCCGGCATTATCCGAACGCGTGGCAAGCGTGCGCGGCACAGGTTATGTGTATGAAGGGGAAAAGTAGTTGAATCGGCTCCTCGCGAACGAAAAAGATGGGCGGATTCCCTTCGGTTTTGTGTGAGCTCCATGCAGCAAAGGGCAGTCATTCGAAGGCGACCGCCCTTTTTATTCATGCGGTCCCCATGGAATATCGCGTGGAATGTCCGGCGGGCGGATCCAGCTTAACCAGCCGCTGCCCAACGATTGATTCTGCGGCTTTTCAAATTTCACCATCAGCAAACTCAGTGCGAGTCCGATGGCTCCCAGCCATTGTGACCATAAAAGCTGTTCGTGCAGCCAAATATTGCTGAAGAGAAGTGTGATCAACAATTCGCCAAGACCCAGCAGGGCAGTTTGCATTCCGCCGATGCGCTTGACGCCAAAGAAAAGCGCGAGGCGCGAAGCAGACGTTACCAATGTCAGTCCAAAGACCGGCCACCACGGAAGCGAGAGCGAAGGCCATTGCCTGTCGAATAAAAGATAAACGGGCACAACCACTGCGCTCATTGCCATCAAAGTATAAAGCGTTACGGTCGGGGCCGGGACTTCATAGAGGACGCGCTGGTTGATCGGAAGATGCAATGCGTAAAGGGCTGCGGCTCCAAGCATCATCAGCACGCCGAGCGGATCCGCTTGGTGGGCGGGGAGGCTGGTTAGCAGCAGCACGGCCAAAGTCGCAAGGATGATGCGATATACAGTCAATCGGCTGGGCGGCTGCCGGTCGAGAATCATCCATGTGGCTACGAAGAACGGGTAGAGCGAATACAACATCTGGCCGAGACTGGCGCTCAGTCGAGTCAGTGCCATGTAATACAAGATGGAGCCGAGGCCGTTGATGACCCCCGCCAACATGCAGCCAATCAGGCCGACAGGAAAAATGTAGAGATAGGAACGATAGAAAATCAGGACGAAGACGAAAACCAATCCAGCCGCCATGCTGGTCCTCAAGGCGACGACAGCCAGCGGAGAGAATCCAAAGTTGATGGCAAGTTTTCCGAAAACCGGGGAAAGCCCAAGAAAAACGGCTGAACCGAGTGCAGCGATGATCCCTGCTTCATGTCCCTTTTGCATGACGAGCCAGTGGAGTTGTCCCTCGCGTCGCGCTATTTTATCAACGCCTTGACTTCTTCGAGGAATTCATCGTTGAGGAAGTCGCCTTTTTGCATAAGCGTCTGGATCTGTGTTCCAAGCCGGCTTTTCTCGTCGGATGTCAACTCCTTGGCGGTTGCAACAATGACCGGGATATTGGCTGTATCGGGATTCGCCCGCAGCGCATCGAGCACGGCAAAGCCATCCACCTCAGGCATCATCAAATCGAGAATGATCAGGTCGGGCAGTTCCCGTTCGATGAGTTCCAGGCCTTCCCTGCCGTTGACCGCTTCATAGATGGTGAAATCGCCCTGCGATTGCAGGATGCGGCGGATCAACCGGCGCGCCTCTGCCGTGTCATCCACAATTGCCACGCGATGGAAGCGTTCGGGCGCGACCTGATTGAGTGCGGACAACAAACCTTCTTCGGGCGTCTCCATCTTTTTGGTCGGGAACTGCACATCGCGCGTCCAGTTCGAGCCGAGGATGAATTCCTCGGCGGGCATGGTGTGTCCGGTGCAGTTGACCACAATCGTGTCGGAGGGCTTGATAACGCCAGCGCGAATCAATTTGAACAAACCAGCGAAGGCGGTGGCCGCGGCGGGTTCGGCGGACAATCCCTCCATTTTTGCCAGCACGTGCATTGCGCGGAAGGCCTCCTCGTCGCTGACGCTTTCGAACGTGCCGTTTGTTTCCAAGACGTGTTCGCGTAAAAGGGTATAAGAACGTCCCGGATCGCCGGTTGCCAGCGTTTCGATGTGGGTTTTTGGCGATATCACCGGAATCGCGGTTTCGAGTCCCTGCCTGAAACTTTCGACCATCGGGGCGCACCCATCCGCCTGGATGACTGCGATGGACGGAATGCGGTTGATCAATCCCATCTGCTGCAATTCACGGAAGCCTTTGTAAATGCCCAACGGTCCCATGCCGCCGCTGATGGCCTGCACGTACCAATCGGGCGTGCGCCAGACGGCAGCCCGGCCGTTTGCGGGTTTTGCCGGGCCTTGCAATGCAGTCAATTGTTCTGCGATTTCGAATGCGATGGTCTTCATCGCTTCGATCGAAGTGATCGTGCGCGCGCCCATATCCTGATAAAGACTACGCTGGCGCGCAAATTCCGCCGCGACTTGTTTGGCCTGATCGTACGATCCTGTGACTTTTACAACCTGACTTCCATACAAAGCGATCTCACGCATCTTTACTGCGGGAACCAGGCTGGTCACGAACGCCCAAAGCTTGATCCCGGCCCGCGAGGCGTACGCCGAATACGAGATGGCGACGTTGCCGGTGGAGGCGGCGACCATTTCCGTGATGCCGGCTTCTTTCAACGCGGCAATCGTGACCGCAGCCTGGCGATCTTTGAATGATCCGGTTGGCCCTTGACGCTCATCCTTGATGAACAGGTTCGGCGTCCCCAGCATCATGCCGAGATTCACCGCCTGAATCAACGGCGTGCCGCCCTCGCCGAGTGTCAGGGAAGGATTGGGGTTTCGGACCGGCAGAAGTTCGCGATACCGCCACAAGTCGAAGGGGCGATTCGAAAGCTGGAGCGGCAGGGTTTTGGCCAGGGTGTCGTAATCGTACTCCGCCTCGCGCCATTGGCTGCCGCAGCGCGGGCAATTCGTTGATGTGGGAAAATAGGGCGCGCTGTGTCCACAGTCCAGACATTTGATAATGAACGACATCTAAATCCTTATTTTTTGATTTCCACGCGCTTCAATGCGCGTTCGAGTGTGCCAAGCAAATCTGCTTCGTTCAGGGCGCCTTTCCTGATGAGTCGCTGGCCGAATTCAGTCAACTGCCTTTGCTGTTCCGGCGTAAGTTCGCCGCCGCTGACTACAACCACAGGCGTATCGCGCAATTTAACGTTTTCGCGCATCTTCTCGAGAATGGTGAAGCCGTCCATTTCGGGCATGTACAGATCCAGGATCACGGCCTGGGGCGGATGGGAGACCAGAGTCTCCCAACCCTTCGGGCCGCTGTCCATCATGGTCAATTTATAGCGCTGGTGACTCTCGAATATCTTGCCGATCAACCGCAGGGCATTCGGATCATCATCAATGACCAAAACTTCGCGGATGCTGCCATCGGCGTTCAGGCGGTCCAACGCGCCGAGCAAATCTTCTTCGAGGATTGGCTTGAGCAGGTAATCTGCGGCGCCAAGGCTGAAACCGCGCTCCTGTTCTTCGATGATCGAACAGATCACGACTGGAATGTCGCGCGTCTCGCTGCTGGATTTGAGATCTGCCAGCACAGACCAGCCATCGTAGCCGGGCATCATGATATCGAGGGTGATGGCGAACGGCTTGAGCTGCCGCGCCCGCTCTTTTGCGCGCGTCGGGTCGGTCAGCGCGACTACTTGATAACCCTGCGGCTGGAGATATCGCTCGTATAGCGAGATGACCTGCGGGTCATCATCAATGGCCAGCACAACCTTTTGGTCGGATGGTTCCGCTTCTTCTTCCTCCTTGCCGCGATAGACGGGCAGGGTGAAATAGAATGTGCTGCCCTTGCCAATTGTGCTGTGGACTCCGATGCGCCCGCCGTGCATCTGGATCAACTGGTGGCTGATGGAAAGCCCCAGGCCCGTTCCGCCGGTTTTGCGTGTCGGAGAATCATCCACTTGTGAGAATGGCTGGAAGAGCTTGGCTTGATCTTCCTGCGCGATGCCGGGGCCGGTATCCGTAACGCTGACAAGGATTTCGGGGCGGCCAGACGGTCCGGTTTCAACGGACGCATCAACGGTGATCTCGCCTTCATCTGTAAATTTGGCGGCGTTCGACATCAAATTAAGCAGCACTTGTCGGATGCGGATCGCGTCCGCGCGAACTGGGGGCAGTTCGCCGTGAATATTCTTCACCAGCTTGACATTTTTGTCCTTCACCAATCCGCTGGCGGTGGACATGACGCTTGAGATCAAATCGGACATATTGACCTGGTCGAAGGCTAATTCCATCTTTCCAGCTTCGATCTTTGCAAGATCGAGCACATCGTTGATCAGGCCAAGCAGGTGCTGGCCGGAGTTGTAAATCGCAGTCAAATCCTGCTGCTGCAGGTCGGAGACCGGCCCATCGATTCCCTTGAGAATGACGCGCGAGAATCCGATGATCGAATTGAGCGGGGTGCGTAATTCGTGGCTCATGTTGGCGAGGAACTGACTCTTCACCCGATCCACTTCACGCATTTCCTTCACGGCCTGCTGGGATAACTCGTACGAGCGGGCGTTGTCAATGGCGATTGCAACCTGATCTGCAAGAATTTGAAGCACAGCCAGGTCATCGGATGTAAACGCGCCAACGGCCGTGGATTGAATGTCCAGGGCGCCGATGATGCGGCTTCCGACTCGAAGCGGGATGGCAGCCTCTGCGCGTGTTTCGGGCAGCAGCGGGTTGGGTTTGTGCGTCGCGTCGAGCGCGGTGTTGTTAACAATGACCGGTTCGCCGGTATAAGTCACTTTGCCCACAACGGAATGTTCGTTGATGGGCAGGCTGTGTTCCTTGAGCTTCATTTCAGCGCCAGCCGGGCCGGTGGCCTCGCGCAGGACGGCGTTGAATCCGGTCTCTTCCACGACAAAAATGGCGGAATGATAGTAGCCAAATCGTTCCCTGACCAGGTTGACGGTCCGGCTGAAGATGGTGTTCAAGTCGAGGGTCGAAGTGACGAGTCGCCCAATTTCAGCGGAGGCGGCGAGATATTCGTTCCGGCGCCTGAGCGCATCTTCAGCGCGCTTGACCTCGGTCATATCATGGTGAACGGCCAGGAAACCAATGATGTTGCCGCTCTCGTCCAGAATGGGGCTGTTCGTACCGGCGATGGGTATCAGTCGTCCATCTTTGGCTTTGTTCGTAATTTCCACCGGCAGCACTGTCTTCGACAATAACGTATTCCAAAATTGCTGGTAATATTCCTTTGTCATCAGGCCGGATTGGAGAATGCGGGGATTTTTTCCGACGACCTCCCCGGATGGATATCCGTACACCTTTTCGAATCCGGGGTTTGCATACACAATGATTCCATTGGCATCTGTCATGAAAATGGCGTCACCGGAATGGTCAATGCCCAGCTTGAACTTGGCCAGTTCTTCCTGTGATCGTTTGCGCTCGATTGCGACCGAGGCCTGGTTGGCAATCAGGCTCAGTGTTTCAAGGTCTGTTTCGGAGAAGCGAATGTCCGCATCGTATGTTTGAACCGCCATCACGCCCAGGCGTTGAGCGCCGCTCCTTAATGGCGCGCCCATCCAATCGGTCCCGCGCGTGCCGCCGGCCTTAACTTCCCCGGTGCGTTCCAGTTCATCCAAAACTTCCGGGGTGACCAGCAGGGGCTTGCCGGTCCGCAAGATGTAACTTGTCAGCCCGCTGCCAGGCTTTTGGGGCGGCCATGCCGAATCGTGTTCGTCGGCATAATAGGGAAATGTCATCGTGTCGGTATGTTCATCGTAAAGGCATACATAGAAGTTGCGGGCCGGCATCAGGGTTGCAATGCTTTCGTGGATGGATTTCATCAGATTCGACATATCCGGGGCGGTCAAAGCCGCTTCGGATATCTGCGTGACGGCAGACTGGATCAATTCGTTATGTCTGCGCTCGGTGATATCGCGTGCCACAAGGAAGACTTGTTCCGCGTTCAGCCTGGAAAATGTGGCATCGAACCAGTAGTCCTTTTGGTCAATGGTCAGTTTGTATTCGAGCTTGACTTGTTCGCCGGTTTTCAATGAACGTTCGATGGCCGCCATGATCGGTTCAGCAGTTTCCGGCGGCAGGACTTCGTGTGTAGTCTTGCCAAGCATGTCCTCCGGCGGACGATATAAACGCGATGGGTTGGTCGGCGCGATGCGAACGTATCGGCCATTCTTATCCAGGATGATGATGACGTCGGTCATGGACGAGAACAGCGCGCGCAACTCCGCTTCAGAACGTTCGACCGCCTGCTGGCTCTCGCGCGTTTCCTCAAACAGATGGGCGTTTTCGACGGCTATGGAGGCTTGACGCGCGATGCCGGTCAGGAATTCCAATTCCGAGGGTTGGAAGCCAAGTCCTGCGCCGGTTCGCCAGACGACCATGATGCCCGTCAAACGCTCGCCGGATAGCAGCGGCGCGGCCATCAAATGTTCGTGTGACAGCCGGGCTGTGCCGGCAATCGTAAGCGCGCGCGGATCGCTCATTGCCTCGTTAAAAACGGCGCCTGATTTGTTCAGGGCCACCGAACCCAGAATCCCTTCGCCGAGTCTGACCGGATCGTTTTTGATCTCTTCCGCTTCGTCGCCGATTGCAACGAACGCATGGAGAACCTGGTTGTTTGGTTCGGGGATGTATACTGCGCTGCTGAACGAGGCCAATGATTCTTTCGCGTGCGCGGCGATCTTTTCCAACACAGTTTGAAGGTCGAGCGAGGCGGAAATATCCTGGCCCACTTCTGCAAGCACCGACATCTGACGTGCATTGCTCTGTGTTGCTTCGAAGAGCCGGGAGTTTTGTAGGAACGTGCTGATTTGCAGCAAGATGGTGTTGATCAGGTTCTCTTCGTTTTCTGAAAGTTTTCGATCCGACTCCGCAAAGTCAATGCCGAGCGAACCGATGGCCTCCTGGCCGGCAAAAATGGGCCAGATGAAAAGGCTTTGGGTGCCGCGTATCTTCAGCACATCCCGGATGGCGGCCGTGAGAGGATGATTCAGCGCGTCGTTGATGAACAGCGGCTTCCCGGATTTGATCACCGGTTCGGCGGTCGGGTTGCCCTCAACGGGGATTACCAGGCCGATGTCGCTTTTGCCGTCGGGGCTTACCGGCGCATCCACCCGCAGGATCAGGGCGGTTCGATCTTCGTTGGCGAGTGCAATGCCCACATGCAGAGCCGATACCAGCCTGGCGACTTCGTCCGCGACCTCCTGCAGACTCTCTGTCACGTTCAGGGAGCGGGAGGCGTTGGTCACAATGCGGTTGAGGAGAAGCGCTTCCTCTTCGCGCTTTTGGGTTTCCTGGAACAGGCGAATCTTTTCGATGGCGATGGAGGCCTGCCCGATCAGGGCTGTCAAATGTTGGAGTTCATCGTCTGTGAACAGCGTGGTTTCGGTATAGTACGCCGCAAGATAGCCGATCCAATCCCTGCTCACGGTCAGCGGAGCAAAGAGCGCGGACCTGGCGTGAAATTGTTCGTTTAGAAGGGCGCGTGTGTTGCTGTCCAGCCGTTCGTCTGTTGCAGTGTCTGCGACTACGGTGGGCTGGCCCGGATTTAGAAATTTGACAGCCGGATAATCCCGTACGAGTAAACGTGCGGCGCGATGGCTTGGGTTGGATGGTTCAGGCGGCCAGTCGGCGATGAGGTGCATGAATTCCGGGGTTTGCTGGCTGTTCCATGCCTGGTCGAATTGCATCACCCTGCCGATCATGGCGCGGTTCAAAACAGTATGCTTCCGAAGGACAGAAAATATTTCATCGAAGGATTGCGCGGCATTGAGCTCGGCGTTTGCCTCGTAAAGCGATTTCGTCTCTGCCAGCGCCTTTTGTGTCTCCTGGAAGAGCCGCGCGTTTTCCAGCGCGAGCGACAGCTGGTCGGCGACTTGTTTGACCAGCATCTGTTCTTCCATGGCCCAGCTGCGCGGGGCGGCTTCATCCAATACGCGTAAAGTTGCCCAGCTTTTCTCGTCCTGTCGAAAAGCGAGCGACATCGCGCTGGAACTGCTGGAGACGGCGGATGTGATGAGGGGCGCCTCTTCGAGTGCCGGAGAAGCTGATTTGGGCTGGCCCGCCCTGGGCCGGGGAGGAGGCGGGATAAGCTGCGGCCTGGCAGGTTCAGCCGCTTTCCCGGCGCGCTGGGACGGCCTGGTTTCTTCCTTAGCTACATTGTCGAAGAGATGTTCAAGCCGTTTGTTGGTCTTTTTCTTTGACATATTCCATAAGCTCCTGCGCCAGTTCACGATACTGAAGCGATCCGCGAGCGCTGGGTTTATAACGCGTAATGGGTAATCCGGCGATTGGACTTTCGCGGAGCTTTGTGTCAACCTCGATCACCGTTTTGAAAAGTCCTTCGCCGAATCTGTTTTGCAGTTGCTCCTGAATGTTGCGATGGGTGCGGTTGCGGCGATCAAGCAATGTGATCAGAACGCGATAGCCAAGGTTTGGGTTGCTTTCCTGCCGCACGCGCCGGATGACGCCCATCATGTTGCGCAGCGCATAAGCGGAAAAATATTCAGCCTGTGTTGGGATGATCAGCAGGTCGGAAGCGCTCAAGGCATTGGTAGTGATCGCGCCCAGGAAAGGCGGACAATCGAACAGGATATAGTCATAAGGCAGCGGGGAGGCATTCTCGATCGCCCGCTTCAAACCGGACGTGTAGTGGGTACGCACCGGAAGGAATTGTTCTGCGCTTTCGATGCTGGCATGCGAAGGAATGAGATCAAGATGCTCGATCTCGGTGGACATCCGGGCGCTCATCAAGGGGGCGGATTCGATCAGGATGTGGCTCGAGGTCACCGCGGCTGAACCCGGTTCGATCCCCAGGGCCAGCGTCAGGTTGGCCTGCGGGTCCAGGTCCACCACCAGGACTCTCTGCCCGGCTTCTGTCAATGCGGCGCCCAGAGAGAGGGTCGTTGTGGTTTTGGCAACGCCGCCTTTTTCGTTCGAGATCGCGACAACGTAGCTCATGTCTTTGCTCCATTTCCGCCTGGAGTTGTTTCGTTCGATTTGTCAGAGGCCGAAGTAAATATTTTTCTTTCCAGATCCTGCGGGGCCGAAATTGCCTGCGGGATCAATTGAACCTGTGTTGCGCCGAGTGCGTTCCGCAATTCGTTCAGCGCGATCTTGATCATGGATTCCGGATCGTTCGTGCTTCGAATCTTCGACGTGATCTCGGTCACCATTCGCTCGCGTTCCGCGCGCCGGCTGGTCTCATCAAACAGACGGGCATTTTCGGCAGAGAGGGCAATGCGTTCCGCCACGGCCCGAATCAAATCCATTTGGTCGCGGCTCAGGCGCGAATTTTGCGGGATCTGGATCCTGAGATTGCCAATCGTTTCGCCGCGTAATTTGATGGGAACGATTACGTGATTGCCCGGATTGCCATCAGAGTTTTGCGCCTGTCCCAGATCAACCGGCGTTTCCATCGGCGAAGCGCCGCGGGACGTATAGCGGAACCCTGCCAGTTGCTGCTCACGCGGCAGACGACTCCAGGCCTGGCGGAGGTACTGGCGATAAAGCGTTTCCGCTTCCTCGAGGGATCGGCGGGTAGTTTCGTACATGCGCGTATTGTCAATTGCCAGGCTTACCTGATCTGCGAGAATCATCAGCACGCGAATATCCTCCTCTGAGAACGCATCCGGTTCGCGGCTTTGAACATCCAGCACTCCAACAATACTTTCGCCGGATCGCAGCGGCAGGGCCATCTCTGATTTTGTCTCAGGCAGGTCGGGGTTATCGAAAAAGGCCGCATCTTCGCCCACGCTGCGCGCCACGCGTGGTTTCCCCGTCGAAGCCACGTTGCCCACGATGCCCTGTTCGCCAACCTTCAGGTTGTGGCCGCGTGCCAGCATTTTTTGTCCGCCTTCGCTGTTTGCGGCGGTAAGATAAGTATATTGATTGGTTTCGTTGTTCAGGAAGATGCCAGTGTGATAATAACCAAATTGTTCGCTGATGACGGCCGTGATGCGCGGCAGCAACTCTTCCATGCGGCGGATCGAGTTGATCGCCTGAGTTACCAGCGCCAAGGCCTCGAACTGAGCCGCGCGCCGCTCGTTCTTTTTGTTGGCAGACTGTAATTCCACTGTGCGGTCGTTTACCCGCTGCTCCAAACCCTGCAACGTGTCGCGCAATCGTCCCGTCATGCTGTTGAACGTGGAGGCCAGTGTTCCAATTTCGTCCCGGCTTTGTATGCGCACCTCTGCGTTGAGGTTGCCGTTTGCAATTTCCTCGACAGTTTGTGTCAAGATTCCCAGCGGCTGCATCAAGCGGCTGCCAATTCCAAGCGCGGCCAACAAGGAGATGACCAGGACGGCGATCACGATGAACAAACTCACAATGATGGTGTTTCTCGCGGACTGGGCGATTTGTGCCTGGGCAGCCGCGGCCCCCGCGAGCAATTCCTGGGACGGAACGATGACCGCAAGGCTGTATCCTATGCTGGACACGGGACGATAGGCGACAAAATGTTCCACCCCGTTTAATTGGATGGTTTCGAAGCCGCTTTGGCCGGAGCTCATTCTATCCAGGATCTGCCAAAATTCAGGCGGCAGGGGCGCCACGACCTTGGTCGGGTCCAGCAATTGTCCCAAGGGAACTGCGCTGGGGGAGATTTCGAATTCCTTGTACCCCGAAGCAGGCATGGCAATCAACCTGTGGTTCCTGTCGATCAGGAAGGAATATCCTGTATTTCCAATATGGATGTTCGACACCACGCTGGTAATTTCATTAAGCTGGAAATCCATCGCGACGACGCCGCGAAAAGTCCCGTTCGAATCGTAGACAGGAGCGCTGCTTGTCACGATCAAACCGTGACGTGCGGCGTCCAGGTAGGGATCGGACCATACGACCTGGCGGGATGGATCTTGTGCAGGTGATGCATCCAAGAACCATGGTCTTTGTGTCACGTCGAAATCCGGCGGCACGAGAGATGCGAGATCAATATTGGGGTAGTACACGGTCTCCCCGGATGCGCCTCCAAAATAAACGGCTGTCACCCCCGGGTTCGACTTGAGCATCGTGGGAACGGTAAAATCCAACTGTCTGATGGTGTTCAATTCGGATATCAGATCAGGTGTAAGATCGTATTTTGCGGGAATGAAGACGGAGGCCGTATCTGTTTTTGAAGTATCCCAGCTGCCGTTCGTCAGGCGGCTCAATGAATTGGCCGCATTCCAATAGATCCCATTATTCAGGCTGGCCTCTTGCGAGACTAAATTGCCGGCTGTTGTGCCAACCATGGTGATGTTCATGGCTGCTGTGGCAAAGAAGTTATTGAGAGCCGCAGCTTGTTCCGTGCCGGTTGCGTTCATTTGGGTCTCGGCCTGTTGACGGACGCTGGCTGCCAGCTGAGTTGCCAGATAGGAGTTCGCCTCCTGCGCGCGATAATAAACGTAATATCCCAATCCTGCAACCGCGAGGAAAGTGATGATCATATTGCTTAGGATCAACCGGGTGCGGAGACTGAGCGACCTGGCGGCAGAAGTGTTCTTTGGTGAAAAGTTTTCCATAAGAATTACTTTTCTTTGCTCTCAATTGGGTTGCCGGCCTGGAACTGAACGATCACATCCGAACCGGGAATGGCGCGGCCAAGCTCTTCCGCAGCGGTCTGAAGCACATTTCGCATGTTGATGGATGCGCTGATCTTGGACGTAACTTCGCTGATGAGCTGTTCCTTCGAGGCGCGCCTTTGTGAATCTTCGATCAGGGTCGCGTTTTCAGCCGCCAGCGCCACACGCGCCGCCACGGCTTCGATAATGTCAACCTCGTCTTCGTTCCAGTCCGGGTCCTGGGCTTTACGAACATCGAGCAGGCCTATGACTTCGTCTCGCAATTTGATCGGGACCGTCAGTGTTGCCTGCTGGTTTTGCGCATCTCCGTTCCTCATCAGCTTGCCGCCATTGGCGAGCGCGGTGTCAATTTCAGGATTTTCGAGGGATGAATCCAGACGGGAGAGGCTGGCTCCCGCCAGCCGGTATCCGATTCGTTTTTCCCCGGTTATCTCGCTCAAGGCGGACAGGAGATATTGCCTGTACGTGGCGCGTGCTTCACGCAGCGCGCGATCAGTTGCTTCGAACAGGCGCGCATTTTGGATTGCGATGCTCACCTGATTCGCCAGCGTCGAAAGGACATCGATATCTTCATGCGTGAATGCGGAGGGTTCCTCGCTTTGAACATCAAGGACGCCGATCACGCGCTGGTCCGCGGCCAGCGGCAGGGCCATTTCGGAGCGGGTAGCCGGGAGGTCGGGATTGTCGAAGAAAACGGCGTCCGCTCCGGTGTCGAGGGCAATGCGAGGGATTCCTTTTCCAGCGGCATATCCCACAATGCCCTGTTCCCCAACTTTGAGTCGGTGGCCCTGCTGCGCCATTCTTTGCCCGCCTTCGCTGTTTGCGGCATGGAGTACGGCGAATTCACCCGCCTCATCCAGCAGGAAGATGCCCACGTGATAAAAGCCGAATTGCGTGCTGATGGTCTGCGTAATTTGGGGAAGAAGCTTTTCAAGGTCATGAATGGACGTTATGGACTCGGATACCCTGGAGATGGCCTCCAATTGCGAGGCGCGTCGTTCCGCTTGTTGACTGGCCAGTGCCAGCTCTGCGGTGCGCTCGTTTACGCGCTGCTCCAGCGTACCAATCAAGCTTCGCAATTGCGAAGTCATGTTCTTGAACGAAGAAGTCAACGCTCCAATTTCGTCTTCGAACGGCCGGTCGGGGATGGGGGTATCGAGTTGTCCGCTTCCAACTTCCACCGCTGCGTCTCTCAACAGGATGATCGGATCGGCAATCTGGCTGGCGATGAATTGAATGGCCGCAAACAGCACGATGAGCAAAGCCGCGCCGAATGTTATCAGCGTCTGCGTGGTCCCGTTTGTCGATTCTTGCAGTTGCTGCAAAAGGCTGGTGTAGTCCACGATTGCCGCGCCGGAGATTTTCCCGGAAGCATTGTAGACCGGCGCCACGATGATGTTCGCGCTTTGAGCGGAAGCCTTGCTGTATTCGACAAACGTGCGGATCTTTCCATCTTCGAGCGTGGCCGCGACTTCTCCGTTTGGATCCGACTTATAAATGGTAAACATGTTGGCGTTGTTTGGATCTGCCAGGATGCGTTTCTGGAGATCCACGATTTCGGTGTACCGATGCTGGCTTTTATTTAGTTGGGCCACGTAATCCTGTGCGCTGGCTGGATAACGTCCCACCGACACAGCAATCGATTCGACGACGTTGGAGGCCTCGGCGATTGCCGCAGTCTGGGTTTCGAGATATTGCTGCCGGACTGCAAGACTTCCAAAGATACCAGCGACAAGGAAAATGACCGTAAAGCCGACGAGGAGTCTTGCGCGCAGCGAATGCCTGAATTGCTGGATCAGGAAATAACCAAAGATCAACGCGATTGCGGTTATCAGGGCGGGTACAAAGATTTCCACAAATGCGGGGGCCGGCAGGCGGTAGGATGGAGCCAGAGCATCCAGGAGAATACTGATCAGGCCGCTGAACGCGGCCGTGATTGCCGTAATAATGGTTGCGCGGGAGGGCAAAGTTACAGCCGCAGTCATGGCAGTGAGAAGTGCTATGCCCAGCGCAAATGTCAGCCCAACGCCGGTTATCAGCGCCGTCCCGGCCGCGAATACGATTTGCGCAGCGCCGATCAACACGAGCATGCCGCGGGTCGTATTGCCGCGCCGTACCATGAACAGGCTGACGATTGCAGCAACCAGCAATATCAAGGTGTCAACGAAAAGCGCAATTAGCTGCCAGGCTGGCTGCTTAATGGCCAGGTACAGATAAAGCGCATCGGCAAGGGTTGAGCCTGCAATGCCAATCAAAGCAATTTGATGAGCGGCTTTGGCTTGCGGATTCATACGGGCCTGTACAGTCATCGCGAAAGCTCCACTTTAATATCGTGAATCCCTGGTTTGCTTATCGGCTGCAATCCTGGATGGTTCCAATTGGATGGTGATTTCAGAGCCGGTCATGATTTTTCCGAGTTCCTGCGCGGCCAGTTGCATGATCGAATCGATGTTGGTGGATGACCCAATTCGCGCTGAGATTTCCTCGATAGTATGCTCTTTCGCGGCACGCGTTTGTGCGTCCCCGTAGAGTCGGGCGCTTTCCAGCGCGCCGCTTAATTGATCCGAGAGCACCTGGACCAGCTGGATTTCGTTTTCGGTCCAGTGCTCTTCGTCGGTTTTGACCAGCCGCAGCACTCCAACAACTTGGCCGCGGATGACTATGGGCGCGAACAACCTGACCTGATCTGTGCTTGTAACGGGACGATTCTGAGAAATTGCCTCCAGGGATTTTGGATCCGCCTCTTCCTTTGCCGGCGCGAACCGATGGATTTCACGCCCATTACTTATAAATCCAAGTTCTTTTCTCGTTTCGAGCTGCCGCTTCCAGGCATCTATGGAAGCTTCGCCATACGCACGGCGGGCCGCCTCCGCGGCCGACCGGCTTTCAGCGAGCAGGCGCGAGTTTTCGATGGCAATGGCCAGTTGATCGGCGACCACCTGCAAGACTTCCACATCTTCATTGGTAAACGCATTTGATTGCGTGGATTGAATGTCCAGCACACCAAGGACGCGTCCGCCAACTTTTATGGGAAGCGCCATCTCGGAATGGGTCTCCGGCAGGTCGGGATTATTGAAAAACACCGCGTCCTGTCCAACATCCAGTGCGATGCGGCCCCGGTTGGCTTTTGCCGCATAGCCCACGATACCTGTGCCTGCTTCCAGCCTGTGACCGCGCTGTAACATCCTTTGTCCGCCTTCGCTGTTCGACGCGCGCAGGATTGCAAACTTACCAAGCTCATCCAGAAGGAAAATGCCAGCATGATAGAAACCAAACCGAGTGCTCAACAGGCGGACAGCCTGGTTGAGCAGCGCATCCAGATCGCGGGCAGAGGCCGCCGCATTTCCAATTTCCGCTGCGGCACGCAGTTGGACGGCACGGCGTTCCAGGTCCCGGGTGCGCTCGCTCACGCGCCGTTCGAGGTTCGAGCGCTCATCTTCCAGGGCATGGTTGGCCTGGATTTGTTTTTGTTCATTCGTATGCGCGCGCCGGATACTTTCATTGAGTCTTTGTATCAGGACACGCTGTATATACGCGACTGCCAGCACCACGACGGAGAGATTCAGCGGAGAAAACAGATTGGTCAACGAACTGGTCGGCGATTTGAGCAGACCCTGCATCTCGCCTATTCCAATTCCAAATATACTCAGTACAATTAGCGCGCCAAACACCAGCGTAGCGTCCTGTCCCAATGTCAGCCCGGCAATCGCAATCACGCCTGCGTACGCCAGCAAGTCAATATCATGCAAGCCATATCCGGTCGCAACGATGAAGGTTACGACTACATAAAGCGTGGTTGGGAGCAGGACCTGGGCAGGCAGCAGACTGCCGCGTCTGAGCAGTAATAGGCAGACTATCGCAGAAGCAACCAGGGCTATCAGGGGCAGCGCAAGAATCAGCCCATAATTGCCAGCCAGCGTCAGGATCAACGCGGCCAGGCCAGCAGCCAATGAAACAAACAAGAGCGTTCGCAGCGTCTGGATCATTGAACGCGTTTCGGTCTCATCCGAGTATTTGGGAAGCAGCGCCGTCTTCAACTCGTCTGACATTCCTGCACCTCACTCATGCCGCCTGCCATTCCTTCGGATCTTTTCCGGCCGCGGCTTTTCCGGTTCGATGATTGGCTGCACACTCAGCCGGATTTCTGCCTCCTGCAGGCGGAAGGCCTTTTGTATTTCCTGCGCCGCAGTTTGCAAAACCAATTCCAGGTCGAGCGTCGAACGGAAATGCCCGGTCAGCTCGTTTACGAGCGCATCGCGCTCCGCCCGCTGGCGGGTCTCTTCGAGCAGGCGGGCGTTTTCCAGCGCCGTGGCAAGCCGTTCCGAAATTTGTTCGATCAATGCGATGGTTTGATGCTGGGATTGCATTTGCTGGAAGCGGACGTTGATCACACCGATGGTCTGTCCGCGCAGTTGGATCGGGACAGCCGCAAATTGCCCGTTCGCCGCAGGCGGCTGGTTAATCGGTTCCAGCCGAACATTATCGAATTTATAGCCGCTGACCTGCTGGCCGCCTGGCGAAAGTCCCTTCCAGGATTCCCGCGTGAAGCGTCCGTACGTTTCCTCGATTTCCTTCAATTGGGATTGGGCCTGTTGGAACAGGCGGATTCTTTCGATGGCTGTTGCAAGCTGATCTGCCATGACCTGCATCACGGCAATATCATCCTGCCCGAACGCGGAAACCTGATCGCTTTGGACATCCAGAATTCCTAAAATGCCTTCCGCAGTCTTGAGGGGCAGGGCCATCTCGGAATGTGTGTTCGGGAGCAGGGGATTGCTGAAGTAAACGGCGTCCACTCCGACGTCCAGCGCGATGCGGGGTTCGCCCGCCGCAGCCGCTTGTCCCACGATGCCTTGTTCGCCCACGCGCAAACGGTGATTGTTTTCCAGCATCTTTGCCCCCGCTTCTGTGGGCGAGGCGGATAGAACCGCGTATTCCTTTTTATCGTCCAACAGGAAAATGCCGGTATGATAAAAGTTAAAGCGATCGCGGATCAAACGGCTCGAACGATCCAGCAATTCCTGCAGGCTGGGGGCGGACGCCGCGTCGCGGGCAACTTCGGCTGACGTACGCATACGCAGGGCCTGACGCTCAAGCTCCTGTGTTCGTTCGGCCACGTGCTGTTCCAGTGAACCCACCAGATCGCGCAGCTGGTATGTCATGTCGTTGAAGGCACTTGCCAATGTTCCGATTTCATCCCGGCTTCGGATGGATGTGGTCTGTGAAAGATCGCCTGCGGCAATTTGTCCGGCCGTTACCGCCAGTTTTTCTATGGGTTGAATGATTTGACGAACGGCTGCAGAACCCGCGGCCGCGGAGACAAGCAGGGCAATCAATATGGCGACGATCAGGGTATTGATCACATTGTTTACCAATGACATGGCGATGTCGGTTGGCTGTTCAGCCACCACATTGAAAACCTGATTGCCGATTTGAATTTTATTTATGGCGAGAACCACACTCGTGTGATTCAGTCCCGTTTGTATGCCCGCCTCCGCCGGCAGGCTGATGCTTGCATTCTGAAGCTTGAACGCGGGGTCCTGATGGGCAAAGACGTTTCCGTTCGAGTCCGTTACGTAAAGTGTCTGACCCTGGCCGGCCTGTGCTTCCGCCAGCAGGCTATCCACCGGGGCAAGTTTTACCCTGCCGATCAATACGCCGCTTAATTGCGATGTGCGTCCGCTGCTGGACTGGTAAAGCGGAACGGATAGAGTGAAATAAGGCTCGCCGGTGCCGGGGTCTATACTTGCGGGACCATAATATGCCTGGCGGGTTCTGAGCGGCTGGAGGTATTCGTCCAGTTTGGAATGGTCCAAATTCGGTGTATTGGCGACGGGCCCCTGATGGTTGGCGCGAAAGATTTCCTGTCCTTGTGGATTCAGCAGCGTTAATTCATCGAAATTGTTTCCGGATGCCGCAAAATTCAATTCGTTGAGCATGAGGCTCGAGTAGATGGCGGGATCCGGTGTGCTTAGACTTTGAATTTGTTCCCCCACATCAAACATGCTTTGATTCATCTCTTGAAAATAATCAGTGACTTTGACTGATGCGTTTTGCGCCACCTGGCTTTGCAGGGCAATCGCTTCAGCCTTGTTGGCGGAATAAATGGTCACGGCAAGGACTGCGCCCAGGGCGATCAATGGAATGATGGCCAGGCCGATAAAGATCAGGGTTAGACGTACTCGAAGGCTGTTCCACATATTGAGGCGCTTCCGTTTTCCTCTTTGAAGTTTCGCTAATTGCCCTTGCCTGGTTCCGCGCCGGCCTGCTTCTCTTCGGTCCCGCCGACGAACACGGATACTTCTGCCACATCGGGCAGCGCGCCGAGTTCGCGCACGGCTGTTCGAAGAAGCGCGTCGATATCCAGGGAACGGCTCAAGCGTGTGGAGATTTCGTTCACCGTTTGCTCCTGCACGGCGCGCTGGCGCGTCTCGCTCAGCAACCGGCTGTTATCGAGTGCCAGCGACACCTGCGTCGCGATCTTTTCAGCCAGGTCACGTTCGGAGCTGGACCAATTTGCAATGTCGTGCCTGCGCAAAACAATCGAGCCAATTGCCTGGCCGCGCAGGATCAAAGGAATTTTCATGCCATTGCCGTCTTCCAGTCTCGCGTTCGCCGCGACGGATTTGACTCCCGCCGGCGAAAATTGGTATGCGATGTTTCGGCCCTGCAGATATGTGCGCCAGGCCACGCGGGTTTGCTGGGAAGTGATCATTTCTAGCTCGCTGACAATGGCCCGCGACTCGTTCAGAAGGCGGATATTATCCATGGCGGCCGCGATCTGGTCTGCGAGCAGCTGAAGAATTTCGGCCTCACCCTGACTGAAAGCGGCCGCCTGTGCCGACCAAATATCGAGGACGCCGCTCACTTTTCCGCGCGTAACCATGGGGATGGCGATCTCTGCCCGGGGTTGGGGCGATTCGGGATCTTCACTGGGCAATCCGCTGCCCGCTTCGGAGAATCGAAGCGTCTTATTTTGTTCTGCGGCGCGTCCCACGAGGCTCGTTCCGCCCACTGCGACAAAGTAACCCTGTTCCAGCAATTTCCTGCCGGCCCCGGATGACGAAGCCTGCAGAAACGCCTTTTCATGTTGTTCATCCAGGAGAAAGATATTAACCTGGGAATAATCAAATCGTTCGCCAATTAATTCAGCGGCTTTCGACAACAACATTGACGGGTCCTGGATGCCCGCCATCTCGCGCGAGAAGCGGACCGCCATGGTCATTTGGGAGTTTCTATTTTCCAACTCGCGGGTGCGCTCTCTGACCCGCTGTTCCAGGTCCAGCCGAATGGGCACAATTTCCCTTTCGCGTTCGATCAACCTCTCATTTGTTTGAAGGAGAACATCCTGACGCCTTCCGGCCAGCCCCGCGATCGTTCCGAGAAAGAACGGAGCTGTGTCTATGATCCACAACAGGATTTCGTTCTGCTGGACTGCGATCAGGTTTGGCAGCGTCAACGTCAATCGTTCTTCTGCTACTTTGAGCAGTGTGGCAATCAGCGGAAACAGCAACCCCAGGATAATGCCTGTGATCGCATATTGCCGGGTCCGCAAACTAGATGGTCTTGGGCTTTGAGGTACCCTGGAATCAGCCATTGTCTTCCACCTTTAATTCGATCGTTGCTTCGGCGGCATCCAAGGCAAGCCCCAGTTCGCGAACAGCGGATTGTAAAATGCCGTCCATCGTTGAGGATGACCAGATCTTTCCGGTAATATCTGCCAGCAGGCGGTCACGCGCCGCGGATGACTGGCTTTCTTCCACAAGGCGGGCATTTTCAAGCGCCAGCGCGGCCTGCGTTGCCACAACTTCGACCAGGTTCCGCTGTTCCGGTGTCCACTCACCGTCCGCGGCCAGGTTGATATGACCGATGATCTCTTCGCGCAAAGTCAGCGGTACCTCGAGTTTGGGAGCCTCCGAAGATATGTCCTCGTCGCCTACGTTGTATTCAAGCTTCTCTTCTGTGAGCGGCCGCCACGATTCGAGCACATATTGCTGCTGAATGGCCCGCATTTCTTCAACGGCTTTCCTGGAATCCTGGAAGAGGCGGGCGTTCTCCAACGCGATTGCCATCTGGTTTGCCATGCTTTGAAGTGTGTCGACTTCCTGCGGGCCAAATGCGGATTCTTGTGTGGACTGCACATCCAGCGCGCCCAACACATGATCGCCTGCAATCAATGGAAGCGCGACCTCGGAACGTGTGTAGGGCAGGAGGGGGTTTTCGAATCGGACGGGTTCCGCTCCCACATCCAAGGCGATGCGGGCGTTTCCGGTGCTGATCGCGGTGCCGACCATGCTCTTGCCGCCGACGCGAAGTCTGTGTTTGTTTTCCTTGAGCACGCGGCCAGCCTCCCCTGTGGCCGCCTGGAGTTCGGCCCATTCGCCCATGGCGTCCAGCAGGAAGATGGCGGCGTAATAAAACCCAAATCGACTCGAGATCAGGTTGACGGTCCTCGCCGAAAGTTCTTCCGGTTCGAGAATGGAACTGGCGACTTGTCCCACTTCGTTGACAGCCCGAAGCTGGACGGTCCGCTCTTCGATGCGCTCTTCCAGCGAGCCGCGCTCGATTTCAAGATCATGCAGCGCATTGGCCGATTTTTCCTCGGCGTTTATGAATTCGATTTGAAGCTGCCGCAGTCCAAGAATAATTGTGGCGCTGAACAATAAGGTGGTGGCCGCAGCGCTCAACCAATCGGCAATTCTTGCGGACATGGCGTTGGGCTGGATCAATACCACACGGCCGCTCAACGTCAGCCAGCCCATCAGAATATAGGTGAGCATGGTGATCGTGGTTGCGGCCATGCCGGTGCGCGGGGAAAACATCATGGTCGAAAAAACAATGAAACCCAGGAAGAAAAACAGCGCGTCGCCTAGAATGCCGGTCGAGAATAACTCGCTTACTCCCAGTCCGTAGACGATGAACAGGAAGGCGCCCATCTTCAACCAGTATGGAAGCTCTACAAACGTAACAAAGGCAACGCCCAGATACGCGATGACGAAGATCGTATTCAGAATGTAATTTTGCGCGCTGAGAAGTGCCGGGATCAGCGCCAGCAGGCCAAAGACAAGTGCCCCAATGAGCATCGGGCGCACAAAATGCCCGCGCCAGCTCCGGTAAATATTTTGGGCCGGCTGATCCATTGCCGTTGATATCGGTTTCCTGTTCATCTCTCGCCTTCCTTAAGCGAGCCGTCACCGTTCTTTTCTTCGGTTGTTATTTTGATTTGCGTACGTCGCGCGCCAACGGCTTTGGTCAGCTCGCTGGCGGTGATTGCAAGGATGCTCTGAATATCGGTGGAACGGCGGATTTTGTTCGTAATCTCGAACATGGTCCGTTCCCGTTCAGCCTGTGCGCGGATCTGTTCGAGCAGGCGGGCATTGGCGATGATGGCTGCCAAGCTGCCTCCGAGTGTTCCAAGCATTTCCTCGTCGTTTTCTGTATATGCGCTGACCTGTTCGCTTTCCGCGTTGAGGATGCCGAGCAACTCGTTGCGATAGACCAGCGGAATCGCCAGCTCAGAGCGTGTGTTGGGGCTGGCCTGGATGTAACGGGGATCGTTGGTGATATCGTCCACGCGCAATGGGCGGCGATGCGCGGCGGCCCAGCCAGTGATGCCCTCTCCAATCGGGACGCGGATTTTGCGGATGTCTTCAGAATAGCCGACCGCCGCTTTCACTTCCAGTGATTTCCGGTCACGGTCTGCCAACAGGATGGTCACGCGGTCGCCGCCTAACGTGACTTGCAGCCCGGTTACCGCGCTTTCCAATGCCTCTTCCAGTGTGGTACCGGAGGCCGCCGAGGTGGTGATGTGATGTAACAGCCGGTGCTGCGAAAGATGTTCCTGTGTCTCGGCAAACAATTCCGAATTAACCACGGCCACGGCCATCTGATCGGCCAGGATTTGCAGGGTACGCATGTTGTCCCCATTGAACGCGTACGGATGCCTGCCTTGTACGTCAATCACACCGACGATTTTGTCGCCGACTTTTAGTGGTATGGCCGCCTCGGCACGCGTGTCCGGCAGGAGGGGGTTGGCGTAATACGTTGCGTCCTTGGCCGTATCGTTGACGATCAGGGCTTCGCCGCGTCCAGCCACGTATCCCACGATGGATTTCGAGCCGACCGCGAGTTTATGACCGGTGCGTTTCATCTGCGCGCCAGCCTCGCCGGTCGCTTCACGGATCACGACATACTCGTTGGATGGATCAGTAAGGAAGATCGAGACCTGATAAAAATCGAAACGCTCGCGGATGTAGTTGACAGCCCTGGCCAGCAATTCATCCAGATTGAGCGACCCGCTGATGTCGCGGGCGATTTCGGCGGCGGTCTCCAATTGCACAGTGCGCTGGCGGCTTTCCTCCAGCAGACGCGCGTTATAAATAACGGTTGCCACTTGATTTGCCAGCGCGGAGAAGAAATTCAGGTTTTCTTCGTTGAACGCGCGCTCGCGCTCCAGGTCTTGAATGATCAACGCTCCAATCGGCTCATTCTGGATGAGCATCGGCGCGCCCATCCAGGACCGCGCGGGCTTCCCGATCACTTTGGCGCCCAATGCCTGTGCGCGCCTTTCCGAGTCTTCTGCAATAAGAAGGGGCCGGCTCGTCTTTATCAAAATGGACGACAGGCCTTCGCCTAACGGGAAAGCTTCGATCCTATCCACGCGTCCCTCTTCGTATGTATATGGGATATGGACCGTTTGCGTTGCCTTGTCGTACAAAACGACTGTGAATGCGTAATCGCCGATGCTCCGCCGCACTTGTTCGTGAAGTTCGGCAAAGAACTGATTTTGTTCTGCGGACGATTCGGCCACCGCGCGGCTGATGGATGCCAGCGCCTCGCGTTCCGCCAGTTGCTTTTGTTTCTGTTCTGTTTCTGCGATCTTGTCCAGTGCCGTGCTGGTCAGGTCCGCCATGTTCGCATACGGTTGGACGGCTGCGCTGGTTAGCGTTTGTTTTTGCCCGCCGATGACGATGAGACCCGCCAATTGGCCGCTGCCCATGATCGGAAGGAACGCGGCCGATTGATAATTCATTTGCCTCACAAAGCGCGTGAGCGGCACAGGCAGTGTGGCAGACTTCGATTCCGTGATTACGGCACTGCCTGACAAATATTTTTGGACCAGATCGAGATCGGCAGATAGATCGCGGGCAGCCACGCGCATGGCTGCCGCGTCGCCCGGGTCGTTCGCCGCCTCGACTTCCAGCGGTCCGCCGTTGACGGAGAGGATCGCGGCCGGGTATGGCGAATCTTTTAATGCGCGGGCCGCAGCCTGCAAAGCCTCGGATTTGGTTGCCGCCGACGCAATCTGACGACTGGCGCGATATAAACGTTCCAATTCCTGGAAGTTGACTTCGGAGGACTCGACCAATCCCATGTTTTGGATGGCCACCGCAATCTGGCTGGCCAGCGTTTGCAATGTCACGATGGTTTCGGGGCCGAACGCATTGGCCTGTGTGCTCTGCACATCGAGTGCGCCCAGCACGAGGCCGCCGACGGAAATCGGAATGCCTGCCTCGGAACGCGTCTCCGGCAGCAATTCATTTCGCAGGTGAATGGGATCCTCTGCCACGTCCGACGCGATGCGCGGCTGGTTCTTCGATGTGACCCAGCCCATAATGGAGGCTGAGCCGACTTCGAGGCGATAACCGCGTTCCATCAATTCTTTTGCGGCCGGGCCAAATGCCGCGCGCAACAGGGCGAACTTCCCGCCGCGGTCGAGCAGAAAAATACTGGCATGATAAAAACCGAATTGCCCGGCGATCAATTCAACGGTGCGGTCGAGCAGTTCGTCCAGATTGGTGGTCGAGGTGATGCGCTGGGCAACTTCAGCGGCAGTGCGGATCTGGCGCGTACGTTCCTCCACTTTTTGTTCCAGCGAACGGTACATTCCGCTCAGCTCTTCCGCCATTTGGTTGAAGGAACTGGAAAGCAGACCGATCTCATCCCTGCTCGTGACTTGAGCGCGCTGGCTGAAATCGCCTGCAGCAAACCGCTGTGTGATTTCGGTAAGCGCATTCAGCGGGCGGAACACACGCAGGGTACCCAACGAGATCACTGCGCCCATCGCAAGCAGCGCGATCAAAGCGATGGCTATTGTGAATGGGATCAGGCTGTTCAATTGGCCGTAAACCTGGCTTTGTGGAATCTCGATCCCAACGCCGGCCCCCATGCTCGATACCCATGTGGCTTGAGCGATGACCGGATTCCCGTTGGCGGCATCGAACTCCAAAGAGCGCGGCGCAGCCACCCCTTGATTCATCATGGCGTTCAACGCGGGGATCAGCGCACTGCTTTGTGAGCTGGAGGGCTTGAATACAGCCAGTTGGTTGGTGTATGGATCAACCCCGATAAACCTACCGGAATCTGTCATGAAGTAGGCATTCGCGGCCGGGTTGAGCGCCACCAGACTCGCCAGAATGCCCTGCATACTTTGCGGTTCGGTGATCCCGACCAGGGCCGCCATTTGTGTTCCGCTGGAGGAGCGATATTGGGAAACCGTCAACAATACCAGTTGCGCCGGATACAACGGCGAGAAATCATACGTTGTAAATGATTGATGATCTGCGCCATCCAGTTTTTTGTAGATGGGATTATCCCGCAGGGAAACACCTTCCCATTGGGGCTTGCTTGCTGCCTGGATTGTCCCATCGGCCCGCATCACAAAGAATTGATTGAATGTGGCCTGGCCGCTTTGCGGGTTTGTTGCCTGCATGGAGCTTGCGAGACTATCGCGTACTGAGGAAAATTGATCGCTGCCTGGGCTGTTCTGCAGAAAGACTTGATAATCTGTCGCGAAGTCTGAACTGCGCGCGATGCGGTCCAGCCTGATCTCTTTGGTTTTGATGACCAGATCCATTTGCGTGAGTTGGGTCGTCAATTGCGCCTGCATCTGGCTGAAAAGTTGGTCGCGCAGCAATGTCCGCGCACGCAAATAGGCCGCGCCCGCCATCAGTACCAATGGGATGAAAGTGAAGATGATTAGAGTGCGGACCAGCGTGCTCGCAAGGCTGGTCTGAGAACGGGGTCTGGAATCAGCAGTAGACTTCCGGGGAAGGGTCATCGCGGTTTATGCAAACTCCCATACTTGGTCGCCGCTCAAAATGCGCCGAATCTGGTCGGGAAAACGATCCGGATCGAGCGGTTTGCCGAGAAAACCATCAAAGCCGGATGACCTGGCCTTGTTCATTTGTTCCAGGCTGGCCTCGGCGGTAACCGCCACGATCGGCACAGACTTGAATCTTTCGGCGGCGCGGATTTTCTTCTGTGCTCCGTAGCCGTCCTCATAAGGAAGCCGAATATCCATCAAAATCAAATCGAGGCGCGGCAATGTGTCTGCGTATTCCACAACCTCGTAGCCGGAGGTTTTCCATTCGCAATGGATTCCAAGATAACCCAGCATGCGTGCGATCAAGACGAAATTCGACACATTATCTTCAACCACCAAAACGGTTGCATCCTTTGGAATGGTTGGTTTACGGATTGGCTGTGTATCGGATACTGGCGGATTAACCATTGGTGTTCCTCGTCAGGAAGCGCTCGATTTGTTGTGCGAGGGTGTCGATATCGATCGGTTTTTGAATGTAGCCATCGCATCCAGCTTCCAGCGACCGTTCGCGGTCGCCGCGCATCACGTTGGCTGTTACCGCAATGATGGGCACATCTTTGTATTTTTCAATGGATTTGATTCTCGATGTCAGGGAATAGCCGTCCACGTCAGGCATATTGATGTCCATCAGGATCAAATCAACAGGCCCGGTCTCGAGTCGGTTCAGTGCTTGTGAGGCGTCCTTTGCCTCGGTCACGGTATATCCCTCCACCTCGAGCACCCGGCGGACCAGGTTTCGGTTGTCTTGATTGTCTTCGACGTATAGGATGATCCCTTTGCCTTGCATTCTCACTAGGCCTCCGAATTCGATTGTACTTTTGGGTGGGAATCGGCAGCATATCAGCAAGGTTGCAAAAACCTAACAAAAAAGTCGAGGCCGGCTGGCCTCGACTTTTTTCTGTGACGTGAGCGGGTGATGGGATGTGCTACCGCTAATGGGAGCGAAAAGTCGGCCATCCGCGCTCATGGCAAATTCGAAGTTGAGATCTGAGCTAATTTGATGAAACAAACGACCCGACAAGAGATTATCAAAAGCGAACCCTCCAGACGAATAGCCAGACAGAACAGCGACTGCGCCGGTTGCATTCCATCTGAATCCAGCTGATCGAATCTCACCTTCCTGAGGTTCCAAGTCGCGAGTTGCGAACCTGTTTTCCATGACCCATGCAACTGTCTTTCCATCAGGACTGAAACGGATGGTCGCCAGATTGTCTGGAAGATCATCCACCAGGCGGTTTTGTCCCCTTTCATGGTATCTTCTCAATATTTTCCAATGAAATAAAAGTTGGATTAGTCTTGGGACAGGGCGCTCTGATTTTGCTTATCGTACACGAAATTCGAATACCTGATAATAACCTGTTTGAATCACGTCGCCATGGTTTAGAGGGATTGGAACGCCTGAGGGAATCCTTTGACCATTTACATAGGTGCCTAATGAACTATTTTCATCCTGAATATAGATCCTGCGCTGAGTCCATATAATCCTAGCGTGCAGCCGGGAAACGCTTCTCTCAAGCAATCGCAATTGACTATTCGAACCACGCCCAATGGTGAGGCCGTGACGGGAGACTGGAACGAGCTGGCCAGCTCGTTCTCCAGAACGCGCATATAAGTGAGGCGTAATCTTTTTCGATGTTGTTGGCTGAAGTTTCGGCGGTTGGCCCGTTGACGGCCGGGGGGGTGGAGTTTGCTTGATGGCTGGAAGTGGAGCATAGGGAGGAGGCTGCAGAATGGTCTGGGAGACGCTTACGGCCGGCCATTTCGAACCGCGCGCTTCTTCAAAAGCTCCAGAGAATTCCATCGCGGTCGCATAACGCTGACTCGGGTCCTTTTGCAGGGCTTTTTCAATGACAGCAACAATGGGTTCGGAAATGCCAGGGTTGTATTGCCGTAGATCGGGCAATGGAGCATTCACATGTTCCCAGGCAATTTTTTCCCGTGTTGTGTTGCCTGGGCTTTGCGGATTCCCTTGAAAAGGCACCTGTCCCCCGCTCAACATTTCATATACGGTTACACCCAGCGCATAAATGTCAGTACGCGGGCTGACCGTTGCGCTGGTAAATTGCTCCGGCGCCATATAAGGCACGGTTCCGCCGCCAGTTCGTTCAGAGGCCCAGCGCGCCACGCCAAAGTCTGTAAGCAGTACCTCCCTTCCATTGTTTTGTAACAAGATGTTTGCCGGTTTGATATCACAGTGATATATCTTCATCTGGTGAGCAAAATTCAGCGCGCTGGCAACCGGCATTAGAATGGCGGACACTTCATCTGGCATCAGCGCGGAGCTATGCTGCATCAATTTCTGTTTGAGATCCAAACCGTCCACCCAGGCCATGACGATAAACACCGTGTGGTCATCCTGCCCAAAATCATACAAGCGCACGATGTTGGGGTGTTGTAATTCTTCCAGGATCTTCGCTTCTTTCTCAAATGCCTGATAGAAGCGCGGATTATTGGCCACATCCCGGCGCAGAACTTTGACAGCCATACTTACCGCGCGTACATTATCGAAAGCTTGATACACGTCTGCCATACCGCCCGATCCGACCAACCGGTGGAGGTAGTATTGGTCCTTATGGTCACGAGGGTTCTTAAGCGTCTTTCCGACTAGATCTGCCATTTCAATCCTGTATCAATGAGGTGATATCGCCAGAGTTGACCAGTAGAAAATACTTATCTTGGCTCTACTGAAAAACAAGTTTCAATTTGCCAATGGATATTACGTCGCCCGCTGAAAGTGCCTCAACCTTTGTAATAGCTACGTTATTTATCAGTGTGCCATTGGCGGTATTAGAATCTACTATCGTCCATTTGTCCGAGAAATATAATAATCTAGCGTGATATCGAGATACCGTAGGATCTATAAGCTGTAAATCGTTATTTGATGCACGCCCAATATCAACCTTCTCTTCAAATTCTGTTGATGACGAAAAAAATTTTTCATATACATCAGTTGCGCGAGGGTTAGGCCGAATTTTTATTGCCTGCCCAATGGGCATAAGTTCTAGGATCCAATCGTCAGGTTCGCTAGCATGTTCTGAGAATATGTTGTTTGGAGTTAGGTCAAAAACTGTTTCGCCATTTTCGCTATGATTAAGATGGGTTTCTCGGTCTTGCCTCTTATTTTTTGTTGCAAGGTTTTGCAGGGGAATGTCGTCTGTCAAGAAATCTTCTGACACTTTGCCCCTCTCAATCAAGCGCCTTTGACTTAGCCGATATTGGCTACCTTTAATTTCAATGAATTCACGCTTGTTAAGAGTGGCAAACAGATTCGTGATCAGTTCTATGTTGAGATTTTCGGAAAGACTCTGGTCAGACGAATGTATTAACTCCAACAACTCTCTCAAAGTAAACCAATCTTCGCCGTTCTTTAAGGCCCAGTCAATTAAATGATAAATGCTCATTTTAAGAGTATCCTGTTTCAGTCCAAAAGAATCGAACTGACTGGTGACGTATTCGTCAAAGTAGTTGACCAAGGAATTCTGTAATTCATTATAAAAATGAAATTTGCGTACCTCTGGCCTCTTGAAACCAAGAAAAGCCCCTCTTTTAGTCGTAAAAATGTACTTACCAAATGCTCGCCACAGACTCCGAGGTAGTCCTCTCCCTTTAAAAGAAAGGTAACCGGCAAAATCTTGAAGGATCCCATTGGGGTCAACACTATGGCTTAGATGTCCAGTAATTCCATTATCAGAAAAAAAAGGAAAAAAGATCTCATCGGCTTTTCCCCAAAGAGGTGACAAATATAGATCGAATTTTGAGACTATGCTGTCATAAGGATTTTCAATTCGGAGTGGCTCAGAAACCCAATGATTGTATTGAGCTTTCCCAACTACAAAAACAAAACTAGCGTCGGAATCAGTAAAGAGACCTTTAAGTGAATTCAGCATTTCTTCAAGCGAAGACAAATCTTCTATCTTGTCTAATTCGTCGAAAATAAAAACAATTTTTAATTCCCTTTTTCGTCTCGGCTGTGCAATATTAGTGCCCTTCAGGCGCTGCAAAATCAGGATTAAATTCTGTTCTGCAAGGGATGCGTCATAATCCCGATACTGAGTGATTCTTTCTGTCTGGCCTTTTTTTGAGGCCGAAGTATCTAATTTGGCGACTGAATTAATTCCTATGCTTGCTGCCATGCCCGAGATATCTGTTTTCTTTTCTTGGATTTGGGCAGATATGCGATCAAGAGCAAGATTCAAATCTGCTTGTAATTGCCGATCTAGAGCCTTAATGAGACCGAGGTTGGCCAGCCTCTCGCACAAAGAGGCAATAATTAGATGCATTAATTCCTTAGCGAAAATAGCTCGAGGAAGATTCAGCCAAATGTCAACTAGCACCTGCTGCTTATTCTCATTGAAACGATGACCAAGCTCTTCTATCGACCGTTTTACAAAAGTTGACTTGCCTACCCCGCGATAACCTGCAATCAAAAAGGTGCCTCCCTCAGAAAGCATCAGATGTGAGACGAAGCTGTTCATTTCCTCCTGACGACCAACAAAAGTCTCTCTAGTCGGCGATAAACGAAACCATGAAACAAGAGGAATGACCAGATCATATTGAGTAGCCGCAGTTATTTCCTCATCTTCTGCATCTCGCACGACCGTGTCAACTTCATGCCTTTCAGTATCATCCACAGCTTTTTTGGTAAAGAGCAAAGATAATAGCGACTTCTTTTTTTTATTTTTTTTGGAAGATAAATCAGAGCTGCGGGATTGTTGTTGGCTTGCCATTTTCAAGGGGGATCGATCAGGTATCTTGGCAGGATCGAGTCCCGATGCTCTGCATGCTTCCAAATAGAAATCTTGCACTGTTCTAAATCGTTCCTGAGGATATTTTGCTAGGGCCTTAAGAATAACCATTTTTAAGTCACCTGTAATAGCAGGATTAAGCTCTTGTGGGTTTGGCGGTAAAAGATGCAAATGAGCATAACAAATCTGTTCATTGATGGCCTGACCGCTTTTCTCTGTTCCAACTTCCGTTCCACGAAAAGGGCGTTGTCCTGTCAGCATCTCAAACAATATCACACCTAAGGCATATATATCTGCCGCAGGCGTCACCTCCTTGTCGAGAATCTGCTCAGGAGCCATATAAGCTGGTGTGCCGGCTGCCACGAGTGTAGCCGTTGTGCTCTCTGCGTGTCGAGCATTGCCAAAGTCAGTTAGGTATATATTCCCTTCACGATCTACCATCACGTTGGCAGGCTTGACATCACAATGGACCACGCCGTTGGCATGGGCATAGCCTAGGGCTGCACACAACGCTTTGAAGTAAGTCAGGGCCTCGCCAATTTGTAACGGTTCGCCTTTCCTTTGACGCAGAATTTCCTTTAGTGATGAACCATCAATAAAACGTTCTAATAGAAAGGCAAAATCCGGAGTTTGATAAACCCCATAAAAGGAAACGATATTTGGATGAGCAAGTTTTTGCAAGGCACGCGCTTCGCGCTGAAAACTCTTGAACGCGGATAAGCTTTCAGCTGTCTCAATATGTAGAACCTTCATGGCAAGTGGTACATTGCGTTTGAGATCCCAGACGCGATAGACAGATCCCATGCCGCCCGAGGCGGCAAACGAGTCAATGCGGAATTGAGAGAGTAGAGTTTTGCCGATTAGATTTACCATTTCAATCCTGTATCATTGAAAGATAATATAAGCCCAAGCCAGCTTTTGCCCCAGCCAAGTTTGGTGTTAGGCATATTATAAGCGCCTGCGCCACTGATAGAATATGAAACTTGTCCAGAATCCTATCGCATCAATCGAAGTTTCCTCACCTTCCAAGACAATAAGGTTATGTATTCCTTTACCTCGTTATTCGCGGCAGTAACCACGTTTCAAAATCGCCATAGGTCGGAGCCGGCCCAGTATGGGTTGCGATATCCTGTCCTACTGTGAATAAGTAAGTGGATGGGCAGCCTGAAGGATTTCCTCCGGCCAAGTGTGTCGATCCCAAGTACCTGCCTCTCACAACATCATAGAGCTCGACTTGCCAGAAGGTCTGATCGTTGTGAAGGGTATATCCCATAGTGTAAGGACAGCTTTGGATGGTGATTGTTGATGTCGTAATGCAGGCCACATAATGCAGGGAAGCCGGGCTTTTGGCGCCCAAGCTGCTGGCGGCCTGATCATTTAAACCGTTTGTGTCGGCGCTATCTCCAAGAAAGTAAACGTCTTTTTGCTGTGGATCAATTCCAAAGATCGGAAGTTCGCTCGCCGATAGCTGGCCTGACTTACATACATCAGTTGCAGCCTGATTAAGTGCCTGCGATGCCTGGGTACCGGTCGAATTGGAAAAGTCTCTAAGAATGGATTGATATCCAGACTCGGATTCATTTTGAGCGGCAGTGCTGGTCGCCGCGCTGCGCGCATCCGCTATTTTAGCCAACGCACCGGTGAAATCCCCCGACCCGCTCATGGACAATGCCCATTTTACCTGAGTATCGGCGAGTCCATCCTGAATGGTCTGGAGTTTATCGCTGGAAATGAGTTCGTGGGCTGATTCATAATGCGAAATAGCCTCTTCATATTTCCCCTGGCTTATTAAGTTGGCCGCCCACTTCTGGTAGAACTCCGGGAGAATTGCCTGTAGTTGATTGGAGGGAGATCCGGGTGCCTGGCTGTTTGGATCGGTTCGGAGAACATTCTTGAATTCGTTTTCGGCATTGTCGAAGTTGCCGCTGGCCTCCAGCGTTTTCCCCCACTCTAAATAAATCTCAGGAATATCGCCGTTTGCATTAGTTGCCTCCGATGTGCCCGAAAATTTTCCGGTGATCGCATTAAGCTTTTCAAGCGCGCTATCAAAATTTCCAGCGGTCCGCTCTTCCTGGGCCCAGGCATACAAAGCCTCTGCTGCTTTGGATGAGGAATCAGCGAGAAAAATCCCCTGCGGATATCGGCCCATATACGCAGAATAATCTTCATAGGCTGACTGCCAATTCTTCTTGTTATATTCGGTTTCGGCATTTGAATAAGCTTCGCACTCGTTGATTTGTGCTGTCGCCACGCGCACTGATGACATTAGTACTGGAGGGTAGAGTTCTTTGATGATCGCCGCCTGCCCCAGGGCATTTTGGCAGTCCCGGCTATAGTAGGCAGTATTGATCTGTTGGATCAAGATAAGGCCCATAGCGTAATAGAGGCTCGTCAGAGCGAGCAAGACTAGAACCCAAAAAATTAAGAGCTTCTTATGTGTGCGCTTAGGAATTAGACGTTGTGCTGCCGAAATCTCAACGTCTCGTAGATTCGCTTGTGGGTAGGAAATATTGGTTAAAGGTGCAGGCAAATCCGCCCCGCAATTCGGACAAAGCAACCAATCCTCTGAAATTTGCTTTCCACAATGTGGACAGATCTTGGCTTTGTTGGAGGGGTCTGAGTTCGTTGATGAATTCATGTTTTTTCCTCACAAGGGTGCGATTTGGTTTGGAACCAGGTCGGATAAGCACTTTTGTCCCTGGACGATGACTGCCTTTTATACTGACTCAATCCTTGCAAAATTTGAATCACGCCAAAGATGATGGTACCCCAAGTAATGACATAGGTCTTGCCTGAACTAGAAACCACGTAATAACTGACGTAGGTCACCATACTGCACATGTTCCTGCCGGCGCCCTCCTTGCTCAACGCGGCGAGTTTCTTTGCCGGGACTCGGCCCATCCAGGAATCCTTTACTCCCCTTCAAAGTTTGGAAAACCGGCGATGGTGTTCGTGCCTTTCTTTGATACAAATCATGGCATCTTCTCCAGGATGATTTCCGCATACTTGGCGGCCTCATTGGCATATCGTGACAATGCGCCATTAGTATCATCCTTTGATCCAGTGCCTCCTGCGTAAGAAATGCCAAGGACATTATTTTTGTTGAACACCAGCCAGACTCTTACATAAATGTCATTGGAACCGTTATCAATTGCATATAATAAAGTAGATATATCTGCCCTAGATAAGGCTCCGCGTTGGGCGTCTTCTGTTACAGGCGTGTCTTTACTATCCTTGAAAAGCTTCTCAACTATATAATACATGACAGACGCGTTGTCTTGATTGGGATAAACAAATACTTCGAAACGGATTCCGTGATATTGGTCCTGGGTATCCTGATAGGTTCTATCGTCAGCGCTTTTTTCCTTGGCATAGAGACCTTCGAGCGGGGAAACGGTTGTATCGCTGGCAAGTTTAAATCGCGAGTCGAGTTGGCTGCTGTTCGGCATCAATGTCGATGCATCTTCATCGAAAGTAGAGCTACAACTTGCGACAGCAACAGCCAAAATGCACAACAGGAAAACAAACCCTGGCAGGTTGTGGGTCCCGGCTTTGTGCGACACGAATTTTACGGCTTGTGTGATGACTGATAGACGAGACAGCCAATTGATTTTGCCCATTTTGCTCCCTTGTCATTGCAGTCAACCACTCACGCTTTTCTCTTTTGGATGAGATCCCAAATACTGCCTATGACGATGATGGTGTATCCTGCAAGTATAAGAAACATTCCCAGTCCAAGCGTCGGTTCTCCGCGATAGGCAGTTCCGGTTGTATCCCCCGCAACCAACATCTGTTTTCCCAGATTGTACAATGTATTCGCGGAGACGGGCACCCAAACACTGCCAAGTACACTCAAAACAATCCACGCGACTCCGCGCCATTTCCGCCTCGATAGCATGATGAGCAGAATGACAATCGCCACGAATATGCCCGATCGGTCCGATAGAGTCAATTCCTCAGGGCCATTCTGCCACGGCGCAGTCTGTGTAAACGTCATGACTGGTAGCCAGAGCGAACTGGCTATAACGACCGCCGTACCACCGAGAACAATCAAGTTGCGCTTCCAATTATTAGTCGAAACAGCCGTGTTCTGGAACTTCACAGACGAGTAAGGCAGATTGGACGCAGGGCCGGGCAAATCCATTCCGCAATTCGGACAGAGCAGCCAACCATCAGCAATTGGCTTTCCACAATGTGGACAGAGTTTTGCCAGACTGGACGAATCTGCGCTCTTTAATGAGTTCATGTTTTCTCCTCGTGTACGTGATATGGTCTGGAAAAGGCTGGATTCGTATTACCCATCGGAGGCCTCACGATATTGACTTAATCCCTGCATAAATTGAATAGCACCGAACAGAATGGCGCCCCAAGTGATGAGATAGGTTCCACCTGAACTGGAAGCTGCTGAATAACTGACGCAGGTTACCAGGCCGCCGCCAATACACCATAATGCGCCGCCGACCATGTTTCTGCGGGCGATTTCCTTGCTCACCGCGGCAAGTTTCTTTACCGATACTCGCCCGTCCAGGTATCCTTCGTTCCCATTCCGAGTGCGGATTTTCACCCATCCATCCGAGGAATCAAGGATATAGAATTTCTCGTTCGTTGCCACTTTAAACTTGATCGCTGAGTTGATAGATGGTTCGGCAAGTACATTCGTATCTCCTTGAATCAACTTGACCTTGATGGTTCGGAAAACCTGACTCGTTCCCGGTAAATACCCTTTGCGTCCGTCGGGCAGAGTAATCTCAACCCATTGATCTTTACCTTTCTTCCGTGTGCCACCCAACTTTACCTGATCCCCGAGCTTCAGTTGTGCTATCGGCGCCGATTGGTCGTTGGTGTCCTTATAAAGGACTGCTGGCTGCTTGAGAACCGCTTGATCCACCGCTGGCTTCTGAAAAGTGAATTGGGGTGGAAGATCGTATTCTGCGATTCGCAAGGGCGACGCCCTTTGACCATCCTCAACCCTGGATATAGCTTCTTGCAGTTGTGTCTTCAAGGGAAGAGTGATTGGCATCCCTGAGGCCCTTTGGTAATCCGCCAGGGCTTTCGAACGATCCCCTTTTTCTTCGCATTGCTTGCCTCTTTGCATGAGCGCCTCGGCATAAAGGGGTCCCACCGCAGCGGGCCTCCAAGGATAGACTTCCTCGAGATCCTGCAACGCCAGATCGTAGCGTCCTAATTGGAGAAGCGATCGAGCTTTGTCCAACGTGCCCTGAAGATATTTTTCCTGGCTTTCCGATATCATGCCTGCAATCTCCTCTCTAACATACACTAGCGGTTATATACTTGAATTTCCACGATGATAGACCCGGTATTATCTCCCAACGCGTTGTAATTATCGTTGATCATCAGATAGAGGATCCCGGGTTGTTGGGCCGTGAATGTGCTGTAATCCCCAACCGCGAAATTACCCGAAAAAGTATCTTGCCGGGCATAAAGCATGCCAAGCGCGCCGGAAGGATTTGGGGCATCGCACGTAGTGCAATACTTGTTTGGAGTTGAATTTTGCACTCCGTTTGCATCTGTATATCTTCCATCCTCGGTATTGTTCGGATCAATGGACCAGTTCCCGGATACATACCGGACGGCTATCCTATTCCCCGGCGACAGATTCAGACCGGTGGATGTCCAATATGCGTTTGCGGGAACCTGAATGGAAACATCCTCGACCCTTCGCGTTTGCCAGGCCTGGAATGCGAAGGATAAGGTAAGAAATAAGACAATGGCGGTGATGGCTTTAGTCATTGCAGGCATTCCGGCCAGGAATTTTCCTACATTTTGAGAAGGCTCAATCTGACGCTCTAGAATCCATTCGAGAGCGAAGCCGGTCACAACGCCGTAAGCCAATGCAGATAAAATAAAAAGATAGGAATTACTCTCTTGGTTGGAGATCGGCGCAAAGGCAAGTCCACTCACAGCGGAAACCAGGATCCACCAAGCCGCGCTTTTAACCTGATTCTTTCTTAAAATCAGCCATTGGTAAAGCCCAATGCACCCACCTAACAATGTCATAAAGATGATCTGTGCGCTATTTGCCGACGTATTGATGGACGGCATTAGGACCTGTATCAGCGCAATTAATAATACAGCTGAGCCGACACCCAGTATCCAACAAACAGCCCACCAGACTACTATCTGCTTCTTGGATTGCAATACTAACTGTTGGAAAAGTCCCATTGCCAGGAGCAGCCAAATGGGGCCGACTCCGGAACTATTCACGAGGAAAAAGGTAAGGAGCAGCACGGCAATGGTCGCAGCCATCCAGAAAATCAGGCTGTATTCATCCACAAATTGACTCACGCGACTCGCCCACCACTTCCCCCGATTTTCCTGAACATTTGGTCCGTAGATACGTAATAATTCGTTGGAAAAGTATTCCAGCACGCTGAAAATTGCCAGCAAACCGAGAGCCAAGAGAATCAAGCCAGCTAGGGCAGAAGCGGTAACCACAGAATAGGCAATACTGATGATCAGAAAACCGATAAATAACAGGAGTCCCATTCCGCCCTTCCTCAGCTTGGGCCTCGCCTCGTTTTGGGTAAGCACAATCAATCCATTTGACCACTTGAAGAACCAGTAGAAGCCATAGACGGGGATGAAGTGAAACCCCACCGATTTCCAAGGGGTTATGGGATAGGATGCGTTTGTTAATCTCTGCAATGCTCTGTGTAGCTGATATAAACACACAAACCAGTAAATAGAAGCTGCCGTCCCCAGGAACAGCATAAGAAAAGCGCCAACTGACGGCGCGATAGAATCAATGGATTGCAACACCGCGAATCCGCATAGAGCAAGTATCAATATATAGCCGAACCAAACTGCTGGTAATTGTACGGCTTTATTAGTCGAAGGAACTGCTTGTTGTGTTGTTGCAAACGAGATGGACAATCCGGCACTCTGCTCCTTTGCAGGCGCAACGAAATTTAATCGCGATTTACAGTATGGGCATGCCACCCAGTTGGATTCAACTGCTTTCCCACAGGTTGGACATTTCAAGGTGTGGGAAGCTGGGATTTTTATTAAGCTGTCGATCCTATTCAAGAGATCATCACGTAATGACCCCGGAGCCGCTATATTGGCTGCCTGGCGATAATAACTGCGCGCCTCCTGGATCTTTCCCTGGGCGGCTTCCCACTCTCCGCGATTTCTTAGGGCAGCGACCAGATGTTCAGCAACGAGCTTTGGCTTGATTTTATAAGCCTGCTCAAGTTCTTGAATCGCTTGATCCAATTTGCTCATCTCCACTAAAGCTTCCGCCCGGGCAATACTGGAGCGGACCACCTGTTCTTGAAGATACTCTTCTCTAACGGGTGACTTCTGGGGTATAACTTGTGGCTGTGCTTTATCGGTCTCAAGCGCTTTCGAAGGCGGATTATTAGGAATGCTTTCCGAAGGCTGGATCACCAAAGTCAATTCACTGAACAGTTCAAGAACATTTCTCTGTCTTTTGGCAGGTTCTTTTTGCAGGCATTTCATGATTACTGCCTCCAAGGCAGGAGAAATAGTCGAATTGAATTTACGAGGAGAGGGCGGATTTAAATTTAACTGTTCCCAGCGTAATTTTTCGCCTGTGCTTCCAGTTGTTTTCGCATGTTCTCCCTCAAAGGGCCGTTCGCCCCCAGTCAGCATTTCGAACAAAATGACACCTAGTGCGTAAATATCTGTTTGAGGAACCGGCTCCTCCCCGCGGATCTGTTCCGGGGCCATATAAGCAGGTGTTCCCGCGCCGATCATGGTCGCAGTGGCAGCATCGGTCATGCGCGCAATGCCGAAGTCCGAGAGCAGGACGTGGCCCTGTGTGTCAATCATGATGTTGCCCGGCTTGACGTCGCAATGCACGATGCCTTGCGCGTGGGCGTAATGCAGAGCCGAGCAGACCGGACGCAGGACTTCCAGCACGCGCTCGGCGGTGAATGGTTGTTTGGATTTGTAGATTTCTTTGCGAAGCGTTGTGTCTTCGACGTAATCCATCAGCATGAAGACGACATCGTTTTCCTTGTCTTCATCCAGACCGTAGAAGCGCACGATGTTCGGATGCTGGAGGCGCGACAGCGTCTGCGCCTCGCGCTTGAAACGGCGGATGAAGACTTTATCCTCCGCCAAATCTTCACGCAGGACTTTCATCGCCAGATATGCAGCGCGCTGCTCATCCCAGACCTTATAGACTTCCGCCATCCCTCCGCGTCCGAGGGATTCGTCAATGCGATATCGTCCAGCCAGTGTTTTGCCGATGAGGTTAGGCATAGAATTTTATTCCCATCTGGGTTCAATACCCCGCCGCTTGTGGCGGAAGAAGGGGTTCGGGGCTTGCCCGAGGTTAATATCTTTCATTTTATTCATGCGCGGCGTATTTCCGTTTTGCGGAGGAACTTTTATCCGCAATAGACAGATGCGGTTTCTGATCATGCACAGGATATACCACCGTGCCCTGGCCGATCGCGTTTGCCAGCGCAACGTTAACGAATTGGTTGAGGCTCACGCCTTCGCGTTCCGCGGCTTGAACGAGTTGGCGGTGCAATGAACGCGGGACACGCGTCACGAATTTGCCGCTGAAAGATTCTTCAGGCAAGGGCTTGGGAATCGATACGCCCGCTTTGAGCGCGGTCCCAATCCAGGCGCGCATGGCATCTTCGATCATCGCGCCCAGTTCTTCGAATGTATCGCCCTGTGTGATGCAACCCGTCAGTTCGACCACGCGCGCCACGTAGCCGGGATGTTGTTTGTCATCGTCGCGGATGATTTCAATATGATAAGGAAGTTTCAAATATTGTCCGATGGATCTGCCAGCCATGCGAGCCTCATTTCTTTTCGCCTTCATCTAATTCTTTGATCTTGTCCAACATCTCCAATGCCAATTCGACATATTTCGGTTTGACAAACGGCTTGCGCTTTGGGATGGTGAGGATGTGCATGCCAAATGTAAAGGCGGCATGACTGGTCCCGTCCTGCCGCTTCTTGAAACCAAGCCGCAGAAGGATTCTTTCGATCTCCTCGAAGCGGACATGCTTCGGGCTTTGCCGCAGTTTCGCCAGCGCCTTTTCCTTTTTGCTCACGCAGTTATCCTTTCATAGTATCGTATTTGGTACTATGCGTCAAGGTTTTTGAAGCGCAATATCGTCCAGCTAGTGTTTTACCGAGGAGATTAGGCATGTTATTTCATCATTATCGAAGAAAATTGATAAACCATTATCATGGTAGCCATACAGATCCGAAAGCACTGTTAATGCAGAGGGGCCCTTCATTCCCATTGGAATTGATCACACATGTTCCTTGTGCAAAGGTATTTCCATAGTCAAAAGAAATTTTCTTCCCATTCGGAGACCACTGAGGAAACCAGTCTGTAGGCGGAGTACTATCTAGGAATTGCGTGCTAGTGAGATTCGTTTGTTTGCTACCATCAGCATTCATCACAAAAACATCATAGTGGCCGCTACGAGTGGAGATAAAAGCGATTTTTCCTCCATCCGGTGACCAAGCAGGAAAATTATCTTGGATTGGAGATGGATCGTTAGTCAGTCTCATCTGATTACCGCCATCTGCGTTCATCACGTAGATGGCATTTTCGTACTCAAAAGCAATCTTCTTCCCATTTGGAGACCAGATGGGGCGTTGGTAGCTAGCTACGTTGTTGGTGAGATTGGTCTGGCCGCTACCGTCAGCGTTCATCACCCAGATATCGCCCGCGCCGTTAGAAACGACCGAAACAAATGCAATCTTATTCCCATCCGGTGATAGAGCAGGATCAAAATCCATCGAATTGGTGGAGTTCAGTTGCCTTTGGTTACTGCCATCTGCGTTAACTATATGGATTTCTCCATCGCCATTTGTCTGGGAAAAATAAAGTATTTTCTCCCCATCTGGCCACCAGCCCGCGACTTTGTAATTATGATATAAATCTTGAACTAGATTGATTAAGCCGGTACCGTCAATATTCACTAGTGAGATGCCGTGAACAAGAGAATTATTGTTCATGGAGTCTACAGAAAAAGCGATCTTCTTTCCGTCAGGTGATACCGATGCTTCATAAATCGCTGCGTTGGCAAAGTGAGTGAGGCGGATTTGATTGCTTCCATCAGCATTCATAACACAAATATTTAGGTTGTACATCTGGCCGCATTGTGAAACGATACGTCCCCCGCCGCTCCCCAGAGGTGATAATGTTGGCGTTTGCGTTGCTGCGAAAACTGGGGTAGGAGAGAGAGCAGGCGTGGGAGTAGGCGAGATTGAAGTCGGGGTGAGGGTTGATGCAAAAGCATGCGTGAAGGTGGAAGTTGGAACAGAAGTCAAGGTAGAGATTGCAGTATAGACTCTTCCAATCTGTGGAGGAAGCAACAGGAAAATAGCAATTGCTACTGCCAATATACCTGCCCCAACAAGCCACAACGAAACGCCCAATAGGCGATTAGATTTGTGTTTCACCGCCTCCGCGTAAGTCGGACTTACAGTCCGACTTACCGCGAGCGGCGCAGTTGAGGATACAGAAGCAGGTTGTGGCTCTTCACGCTTTACTACCCTTGCCTTTCCAAACGCGGTTTCTAACAGCGATAATAAATCCAACGCGCTTGAATAGCGTTTGTTTGGATCTTTTTCCAAACACTTCATTACTACTGCTTCCAGTTCTTCGCTTATTTTGGGATTGAGTCGGCGCGGGGATAATGGATTCAGATTCAATTGCTCCCAACGGATTTTCTCGCCTGTGCTTCCTGATATGGTTGCCAGTTCGCCGGTAAAGGGACGTTCGCCGGTCAGCATTTCATAGAGAACGATGCCCAACGCATAAATATCCGTTTGAGGCGTGGGCATCTCGCCGCGCGCTTGTTCGGGCGACATATAAGCCGGCGTCCCCGCGCCCGCCATCGTTACAGTCGCGGATTCGGTCATGCGTGCAATGCCGAAGTCCGAGAGCAGGACGCGTCCGGATTTATCAATCATGATGTTGCCCGGCTTGACGTCCGCATGCACCAAGCCTTCGTTGTGTGCGTATTGCAGAGCCTGGCACAATGGGCGCATGGTTTCCATGATCTGATCGAAGGGAAGCGGACCATGCGCGTCGAAGATCTTGTGCTTCAAACTTTCGCCATCCACGTAATCAATGAGCATGAAGACTTGCCTGCCTTCCTGCTCCAGTCCATAGAAACGCACAATGTTGGGGTGCTGCAAGCGCGCCAGTGTTTGCGCTTCGCGTTTGAAGCGGCGCAGGAAAACATTATCCAGCGCCAAATCTTCGTTGAGAAGTTTCATGGCAAGATATGAACTGCGATGCGCGTCCCACACTTTATAGACTTCCGCCATTCCGCCCTTGCCGAGGAACGCCTCGACGCGATAACGCCCTGCCAATGTTTTGCCGATCAGATCATCCATGACATTGCCTCACCCTCGAAATTCGAATTCGTTCGAGCCGATCCGAATGCGGTCTCCGTTATTCAGGGCTGCCGCGCTCACCCGTGCACCGTTGACGTACGTCCCGCCGGCGCTGTTCATGTCCCGAATATACCATCTGCCCGTGGCATAATACAAACGCGCGTGCTGGCGAGAGACAGCATGATCGGCTAAGCGTAATGAACAACTTGTAGAACGACCAATTATCAGTTCGTTTGCAAACACAGCCATTTGCCCATCTGCTCTAATGAGCCGAGCGGCGCTGTGGGACTTACCTTGTGCCACGAGCGCACGGCGATGGCGTGTTGTCTGCGAAGCAGAATAAATCCATACTCCTCCAACTGCCAAAACCAAAACAACCAGAATAACGGGAAGGTCCATCGAATGAGATGGGGGAATCGGTGACGATAACATGCTGGAAGGAGTAGCAGCAAACTGTGTAGTCGCACCGTTCTCCGTAATAGATTGAATCTCATCTGGATGGATGGAACGATCAGTGATGGAATCACCGTTGGCGTCAATTCCAAGCAAATATTGATTATCAGAAGAAGTCAATGTCCCTTTCATGCCCTGAATAATTTGAACATTACTGTATTTGACTGATGTGCCGCTACTCACTCCTTGAGCGAAGGTGGCGTACAGATTCATCGTTCCATTAGCATACCCGAGAACGTCTACTCGAGATGTTCCATTTCCCGGAAAAAGGATATATCTTCTCTCCCCCAAAGTCAGCACCTGAGAATCTGGAATTTCATTAACGATTTGACCACTTCCCAGAAAGCCCGCCCGTTGGCCTGCTTCATTGGTAACAAGCGGGTACACTGGAGACTCGGTCAGTATGCCGTTAACATCATAACCTTTTCGAATTGCTTCCTGCAAGGTAGCATTCAACCAATCCGATACAATTATGCAGGCTGGGGGTTTGCCCGAAGAGTCGCTCATTTCACTTAATGCATCACTCATGAGCGACAGCACATCTCCAATTGTTGGGATCTTGCTCAAGACACACCCAATCACCCATTTTGCATTTTCCCGATCTATGCAAACAGAATCATCACCGCACTTCATTGTGACTAATCCCAGGTTTATATTTGCCATAGAAGGATCGGAGCAATCAGCTCCCGCAACTTTAACCATGGCTTTGACCACGGTAGCTGCGCACGCCTGAAAGCTATCAGGATGTTGTTGCACGTTAATCGCCTTGCTTAAAATGGAGTTGTCCATTCCCAAGTTAGGGGCAGGTATTAGATATATTTCCAATGTGGCATTATTTACTGGCGTGAAAAAAAACAAATTGGTTACAAATAATGTTTGACTTTCCTGTGGATTCAAATGTCCAAGCGGTTCCAAAGAAGAGGGATGACCTGTAACAAAGTCATATTCTTCAAGTTTGCCCCCCGGCTGCTTGAGAATTACTTGGAGGGTATATTGGCCCCCTCCTGAAGGCGGATCGAATGGGCTTTGTCCTGTATTCGTTACTTGGACCCACAATGTGCTCGATATAAGCACGGTCGGCATTTGGAGACTTGAAAAACTGGTTAGCTGATCTGCCAATGTGAAATTGGTAAGCGACATATTGGCTGGTGTGAGTGCAGGTTGATTGCTTAACGGCGCAGATGGCGCGCAAGATGAAACGATTTCATAGCTATCAACTTGGGTAATGGTATTGGCTGACAAATGAGCGTTCCATAGTTGAACATCCTTGCCGATAAGATCATCGTAGCTTGTAAGAAACTTGCCCAGTGAGACCACATATATTCCCAGGGGATGAAACTCCCACCAATTCGCGGGATTGTTTTCTCCATAAGGTATGAACAATGGTCCCTTTCCAGGATTCTGCCCACCGAGAGTTGGCGTTGGTTGCGCTTGTGCCTGTACGCTGCCACAGACGGATTCTCCTTGGGCTTGGAAACCAGTACCAGTTGAAATGGAAGCGGGTGGTGTGACAGTGAAAGTTGGGTACATCATTGGTGCCTGCGTCGGTGCTGCTAGTTGTGGTTGGGCGGATACGGCTATTACAATAGAGGCTTCTTTTGTGCCATCAGGAAAGACTCCGCTTATCGTGTATGTTGTCGTTGTAAAAGGACATACCTTCTTCGAATCTTGTATAGGAGCCGTTGTGCCGAAGCCCGCCGTTCCCATTGGAAAACCAAAAATGTTTATAGTTGACCAACCGCCCGCAATACTGTAATGCAGCGTTGTGCATTGTCCCGCAGTCAAGTTCGTCTGATCAGCGGTTAGGGTAATATCTGATCCTTGTTTTGCCTGATTTGCAGAGGCTAGCGGAACGAAAAAAACAAAAGGCAGAACCCAGGCGGTCAGCAATATAGTTCTTGCGAGCCGGCGTAATAAAAATCTGCGGAACATCGATCATCTCCTCTTACATTTCGCCCTGTATCCATAATTTGCAACACCAAGATATCAAGTCGCTTCTCTTCTATACGGCTTTCACCGCGTGGCTATTATTTTGCCGCGTTCATCCACCTCGATGTATAGATTCTCGCTCCCCTTATAAAGTAACAAGTATAGAATGGCTGGCAGAAGAAAAAATAGAGCCAAGATGAATGCCAGGAGACAGCTTGCCTGTTTGTCCCGGACCATCTGAGCGGATGTTTCTGTTCTGCTGATAATCCGCCATCCTTGCCTTGCATACCTGCTGATCTCTTTTTCGAGAATTTCTTTTTGTTCTTCAATCGAGATCGCAGTGCCACGGCGACCTGCTGGAAGAGCGGCTTGCGGCGTGAAACTGCCAGAGACTAGGCGTCTGCTCGCAATTGCTGTGCTGGTGGGTCCTATGAGTTCTACTCGAAACTGCTCCTTACCGAATGCAACGATATCACCTGCCCTCAAAGCACAATTGCGGGTACGTGCGTGATTGACAAAAGTGCCCAGCGTACTGTTTAGGTCGGTAACAACAGGCTCTCCATTGACCAAAGAAATTTGCGCGTGCTGTCGGGAACTTGATGGGTCAGAAAGCACAAGGTGATTCCCTCTGCCACGGCCAACAAGAACGTGGGCGCTAAGGATCTGGAATTCCCAGGCCGAGTTATTCATGGAACGCAGTCTATACGTCACGGCGCATTTTCCTTGTCTCTATTTTGTGAGAATCTCTTACTCCCGAAATTCAAACTCGTTCGAGCCAATCCGAATGCGGTCTCCGTTATTGAGAGCTGTGGCATTCACGCGCGCGCCGTTCACGTATGTCCCGCTCGAACCGTTCATATCCTGAAGATACCATCTGCCTGAAGCATAACGCAAGCGCGCATGTTGGCGCGAGACGGTTGGATCGTTGAGATGCAAATTACAATTAGCCCCTCGACCAATTACTAATCCATCCATCAGCGTGAAGGATTGTCCGGTTATCCCGCCATTCAAGCCCCTTAGTTGCGCGTTGCCTCCTATGTATACCATCCCCCCTACAGGTTGTCTTTTCTTAATCGTTCTTGAAAGAACATAAACACCGACTCCGCCCCCAGCCAATACTAAGATAAGTATGACAACTGGAAACGCGGAGGAATTTGGAAGCTGCGAAGGAGCTGCTGGCGGATTGAGATTCGGCCGAACAGACAAAACGGCATTGTAGTTCGTCGTACCCTCTGGCACATCCACTCCCTGCACGGCCACGTCCCATTGGCCGGTTTGCGGATTTTGGATAATAATACTGGCGAGTGTGTTCGTTGCCGAGAACGACGCACCGGGATAATTCGAGTCCACTTTGCGTCCGTTGGGATCGGTCAGGATCGGCGCGAGGCGGCTTCCAGGCCAATTCAGAGTGAAGAGCATCATGGATTGGTCATGCGGCACTTGAACGTTGCCAATTTCCACATTCTGACCCTGATTGATTTGTCCGCTCTTCTGCAATAACGTGTTTCCTGTGGATGTGTGCCGCAGACCGATATAAATATTTGCCAACTGCCAGGCGTTTTTTGCATTCTGATATGTTCCACATTTAGAATCGCTGGCAACCTGCTTCAAGAAATCTTCGTCCAGGCCATAATCGCTGTTATTGCCTAGCGTTGGATCGCCCAAACCCACCGTATAAATGCAGATTCCTTTTTGGCCTGCTTGTGTTGCCAGATCAAGCACTTGCTGGCGAACTGTCGCCTCGTCTGTTTCACCATTCAAACCAATGTTAGGCATTCCATCGGTGAGCAGGATAATAATAGGTTTGCCGCCAGTATCCCCTCCGAACATATCAAGGGCCGTTTGTAAGCCAAGCGGCATCCCTGTTCCGCCATTTGCGTATAAAGACTGAATGGCAGATTTCACGGTTGAGATATCGGACGTCAATTTGGCATCCACATTGGTGGAATCGTTGAAATCCACGATCCCTGCTTGATGGCCGCCAGATATTGATGCCTGATTTTCTGCCGCAATCACATCCAGGACATTGGATGCGGCTGCCTTGGCAGCCTCCAACTTCACGATTCCGCTCGGATCAGCATCACTCATGCTGCCAGATGTGTCGAACACGAGCACGGTAGAGGTCTGGTTAGGCGACAACAAGGCCGTCCCTTTGTCGTACTGATATAAATCATATTGATCCATGAGCCTGATGAGGCTGGAAGCATAAGTGGGGCTTGTAGCATAACCGGCCTTTTGGATTTCAACTGCGAATTGTTTTGGATCATTTGTATGCTTCATGGCTGCAGCATAGCGGGGATTGTCCAGGAAAAAATGACCATGGTCCCGGAAAGAATCTGTCATGTTCGCGTAGGTTCGGAAATAAGCTTTTGTAGGGACGTATGTTGACGTTGCTGTACTCCATTCTGTCGTATCCGCTAAAACGCAGCCGGTTGCAATGGTTCCGTAGGATAAAACCCCGTTCGTTCCCGTCTGACATTTAATTCCAAAGTAATTGTTTGCATTGCCAATGTGTTCATCTCCCCAACTAGACTCGAGGATTGCTTGGGCGATGGTTATGGAAGCAGGAACGCCAGTTTCGGTCTGCGATGCTTGTGCGGGAACGATTGCATCATTAATGAATCCTGAATAAGCGCTTGCTCGCATGTTCACCGGTTGCAACAACAGGAGAACCAGAATTTGCACAATGATTTGCCATAAGGATTTCCTGAACCTTTTCATGGAGCCGCCTTTCCTCATGTGTCACCGTGATTCAAAATTACACTAAAAATACTCAAGTTATTTTATGGTAGCCAGCCTGTTTGTGCTGTCATTGTAGTGATTTTGATTATCTGTCCATTGGGATTCAAATCGTAGATTTCTGCCTTACCGCTCAGATTCGATGTGAAGTAAACGTTCCCATCTCCGACCGGAACCGGCCCCCAACTCTCGGCTAAACCAGGCGTTGTGGTGATTCGTATTGTCTGTCCGTTGGAATTCAAATCGTAGATTTCTGCCTTGCCGCTCAGGTTCGATGTGAAGTAGACGTTCCCATCGCCGACCGGAACCGGCCCCCAGCTCTCCGCTGATCCGGGCGTTGTGGTGATTCGTATTGTCTGTCCATTGGGATTCAAGTCGTAGATTTCTGCCTTGCCGCTCAGGTTCGATGTGAAGTAAACATTTCCGTCTCCGACTGGAACCGGCCCCCAGCTCTCCGCTGATCCGGGCGTTGTGGTGATTCGTATTATCTGTCCGTTGGGATTCAAATCGTAGATTTCTGCCTTGCCGCTCAGGTTCGATGTGAAGTAGACGTTCCCATCGCCGACTGGAACCGGCCCCCAACTCTCCGCTGAGCCAGCGATGTTGTTAGATAAGCGCATAGCGAGGGAAGAATAGGCCGCGGCCCTCCCCAAATCACTTGAAGGGTCATATGCTCCAATTTGATTGTATATGCGGCGTATGAATGGCTGATGATTCCTTGACGTTAGGACGATAATCAGAGAAATTGCTGCCAGTAAAAAAATCACTGTTATACCGCCAACGACCGGAAACCTATCTGGAAGGTTCTGTGGGAGAGGGGGAATTCTGCCTACCGGGGAAAGCGGATTGATTTTCCGCTGTCTTCTTGGCGCGGCGGAAAGTGCGACTGGCGTTGATTCGGCAATATGCGCCTTGGATTTCACCAGCTCATCTGCCGTTTGCTTCTCGATAACTTTATTCGCAGCCTTGCCCTCTTCTATTCCCGTTATCGCCCTTTCAAGGTCTGTAACAAATTCCAGGGGTGTTTTGAATCGCCTCTCCGGATTTTTTTCCAAACACTTAAGAACTATCGCTTCCAGTTCGCTGGTCATACCTGGATCATGTTTGCGCGGCGAGGGAGGCAATAGATTCGCTTGTTCCCAGCGAATTTTTTCACCAGTACTTCCCGTGATACGGGCATGTTCGCCAGTAAAAGGCCGCTCGCCCCCGGTGAGCATTTCATATAAAACGACCCCCAGGGAATAAATGTCGCTCGGTGGGGCAGGGTTTTCCCCGCGCGCCTGTTCGGGCGACATGTAAGCCGGTGTCCCTGAGCCGACCATGGTCACTGTTGCGGCTTCCGTCATGCGCGCAATGCCAAAGTCGGAGAGTTGGATACGACCAGCATTATCAATCAGAATATTGGCAGGTTTGACGTCGCAGTGGACGAATCCTTTCGAATGGGCATAGCTTAATGCCGCGCATACCGGCCTCAATATTTCGAGGACGCGCTGGAGAGGGAAGGGGCCGGGTGCATCGAATATTTCCTGGCGTAAAGAATGACCTTCCACGTAATCCATCAGGATAAACGCGAGACGCGCATCCTGCTCGAGCCCATAAAAACGCACAATGTTCGGATGCTGCAGGCGGCCGAGGGTCTGTGCTTCGCGGCGGAAACGACGCAGGAAAACCTTGTCCTCGGCCAAATCCTCATGAAGAACTTTCATCGCCAAATACACCGACCGTTGCACGTCCCAGATTTTATAAACATCCGACATGCCGCCGCGGCCGATGAAGGCATCAACTCGATATTTGCCAGAGAGCGTTTTTCCAACCAGATCTGCCATAGTTCCTCTTGATGAAACAGTGCTGACTTAAATAGCACACGCAATGCCGGGCCGCGCCAGCCGGATCGCTTGAATAAGATAAGATAGATATCCGCGGTGTTCCATATAGGAAATCAAGTTCAATGCCTGCATCCGGAGATTTTCTCCGCCGACTATATCCAGATTGACCAGAAGTTCGATGTTGTGGCTGGTCAGGTCCTGCTGGATATCCGCGCATAATAATTCGAGATCGCCGCTCGAAAAATACTTGATTATCATCTCGCGCAGAGCGCGCTTGTTGACCCGTTCGACAGCCAAGGACTCGGGCCGGTATCCTGAAACGGCTTTTTCCCCACCCTGATGCAGAGCGACGGGAAAGTTAGCCTCTACATCTGATGCTTTAAAAATAGGGTGTTGTTGTCCGCCGATGCCTACATTATCTGCAATGTAATGGAAAATGTCGAAGACGCGGATGAGTCCGTCTCCTCGGCTTAACGCCTTGCCTTTCAGGGCATTTAGGAGGAAATACGTAAATAGACTATTCCCCATCGCCCCATAAACAAATGACTCTTCGTCACTCCGGGAGGACGCCATGATCACACGCCCCTTGCCTTGCGCCAGTTGATCGTAACTGTTCTGATCAAAACCAACCTTTGAGAGCGGAAAGTCCTTAGCCTTTCCCTTTGGTTCGCCAGTTCCGCCTGAATAACAAAAATCAAAGAGTCCCAGCAGACGTTCAGCTTGAATCCCGTGCAATAATTCCGTCAGCTCTTCTCCAGAGATTGAAGATTTTTTCAAGTGATGTGGGTCGGAATCGTATGGCAGCAAGTAGGTCCCAATTTGCGGTCCATATTCTACCCTTCCGCCGTGACTCGACATGAAAATGAGAGCAGTATCTTCTGAGCCACAGGCGCTGCTCAGCCACTTGAACCCATCGCGGATGCCATCGGCATCTGCCTGGGCATCGGTCAACAAGCGGATATTATCTTCGCGGTAGCCGCAATGATTAGGAGAGCTTAAAATAGATGACAAATCCTTTGCGTCTTTTAAAACAATTTCTGGAAGCTTCTTTATCCTGGGATAGTTTGCAATTCCAACAATCAAGGCATGACCGTTCCTAAACTCCGACATACACGATTCTCTCCCTTATCCGATGTTGAATTCAAATTCAGTATTGCAAATACGAATCTTGCTCTTGGGACGCAATTGCTGCGCTGTAACAAGCAGGCCATCCACAAAAGTTCCTGCCCTGCTGTTTTGGTCTTGAATGAACCAATTCCCCTGAGAATAGATGATTCGGGCATGACGTTTCGAGACGTGCGGCTCAACCAAGCGGATATGGCACTTGTGGCTTCGGCCGATCATGTTATCAGATGTGAGAGCCAGAGTCTGCCCTGCATACTCGCCTTTGATGCCATACAGACTAATGCCTGGCATTGGAGGGGAAGAAACCGCTGTGTATGGTGCGTAGTGCTGACGGGATTCTTGCAATTGTGCTGCTTCAGTGACGACTCTCTCTGTTTCTTGGTAATTTGTCACAAGCATTGCGCCGAAAACCAAAAGCCCAATGATTGACACAATCAGTAATAGCCAGAAGTTAATCAACCCTATTGCCGCTGAAACAAGCAGGACAATCGCTCCAACCCCATACCATTGCCAATCATCCCACTGCGGCAAGGTTCCCCCGCGAACCACAGAGCGCTGCGGGGTTGTTCCGCTCTGCTGGCGGGCTCGATAGTTCTGCGCTGCCAGATAGTCAGCATATAGGCTCATCACCATCCAAAGCACCGTGACCAGCAATGCCAGAGGGAGTGACAGACACATCAAAAGATTCACAGAACCCAACTCCCAGCGCGGCTATTCTTCTTCCGTATCGTCCTGGTCATCCTTTTTCTCCTCCAATCGGTTTTGTCTGCCCTTTTTCTTTCCATCATCTAGCATGGGGCGGGCGGAAGCCCCAAATAACAAATCGGGAGGAAATTCAGGCAGGTCCTCATTAACAGTAAAGTGGCGATAGCGATTTAGCAGTTCTTTCCCAAAGTCTACAAGGCCATCCTGCGGCTCGAGGCGCTTCTCCTTGATCAAAGTTTCCAGCAGCGACAGCTCCCGGGTCATCCTTTCCTGGAGTAACTGTTTCTTACTTTCCATGTAACGAGATCTTTCTTTCTCAATACGATCTATGATTTCCTTGAGAGCCTCCTTGCGCGGCATGGCATGCAGGCGCAGACGGTAATCAACTGGCAGACGTTCCAATCCCAGCCGTTCAATGTATTGGTCAATATAATCAAGGTCCTCCATATCCAGTTTCCGCTCGCGGGCGCGCTGTTCGTCTTCGATTGATTGTCTTCTCTTTCTGGCGCGGTCATCGCGCGCTTCATCAATGCCTTGCTGGCGGTCCTTCTTCAGTTGAGCCTTGATTTCCTCGCTCCAATCCGCCTCCATGCTCACATTCTGTACCAGAATGCCGAGCCGCTCCCGGAATCTGGCGGCCTCCCGATAAAGCCATTCTTCGAGATTCTTCTCCTCTATTTGTGTCAAACCGAGACGGACGATTTCCCGCTTGAGGAGCGTAAGCAATTCATCACGCATTTGCTGAAGAGCGTCTTCAACTCCAATGGCAACTCTCTCGGCATTTTCGACTTGATATGAAACATTTGCCTTTATATGAATGTTTGTAATACGATCCTTGGTGGCAAAATCCTGCTCAAAACTCATCTTTCTGACGCTCATGTCCACGATATAACAAACAAAGTCGCCCAGCCATTTTTCCCCCACGCTCAGCTTGTCGTGAGCAGATCGCAGGGTGGCATAATGCCTGAGGGTTCCGGCTTTTTTCTGCATGACCACAACATGGATGTTACCTCCCGCCTCAGGCTTGGCCTGGAAACGTTCGGCGCTCACCACCCGTATCAATCCATCGCGTATGCTTAATTTACTCGAATCATTGGACATCTTAGTTCTCCTTTTTCATTAAGTCGTCATGCAGATTCTTGAATTTTTTAGCGATTGCCACATCGTGAGACTGCGCCGACCAGCGCCTCACATTATATGATATTCGTTCTTTTCCCCGTTCGCTGGAGCGAAAATATAAGGTTCGCAGCATTTTCTTCGCCGCCTTGAGCTTATCCTTTTTGTCGAAAGCATTTATGATCCATTCCTCCAGCTTACTCAACATAGCTTCTCTTACTTCCCCTAAATTGTCCAAACTGTAATCTTCAAGACCGATCAGAAAAATGTCAACAGCTTTGTCAATTAAATTTCCACCACTGTAAATGTCAGCAAATTCTATTGATTCCAAAAAAATCAGCGCTGCCCCCAACCTTAATGATCTTTGTTTCTCCTTTTGAATCCATCCGGACAGACTGGCCATGACTTTACGAGTGTGACCTAATTCGCATAATTCCTGTGCAAGAAAAGCACCCAAGGCAAGAAGTTCAATTTGGCCGCGTTGAAGAGATTTCTCCAAATAATTCAGAGTCTCATCGGGGAACGTGGGACATAATGGAATGCAGCTTGCCAATGCGGTCCAGTTCAAATCCGGGTTTTGCATCGTAGCCCAATGATTCAAAAGGTCCTTTACATTCTTAACATAGGCGGTATCCTTTGCAGCAATCGCCAAGGCAAAGCCCACGTTGGCATTAATGGTCGAGCTTCCATGCATAGCCCATGGAATCAACACCTCTTCTTTAACGCGGATGAAATCCTCACACATCAGCTCGCCCACTGTTTCTGCAACGCGTTTTCTGACCTCTGCCCGGGGATGTCCCCCCAAATTTCTAAGATGGGGGAGCAATTTCCAAATACTTTCCTGATAATGATCCATCAGCATGCGAATTATTTTTTTGCGCTGCGATTCGTCGCGAAACCCTATGATCTGAACAGGAGTCTTCCCATGTTCTGTATTTCGCTCGCCGGTTTTCTTTACCAAATTAGCCAGTTTGAGCAGACCCGTCTCATCCACAAAAGCCGATCTCTGCTTCTCCACTTTCTTCCGGGGCAAGTCTGCTTTAAAGTTAGCCTGGGGCGCTTTGTCATCCAAAGAGATAGTCAAATTAATGGTGCGCCCTTTCAACTTTGATGCTCTTTGCTGTTTAGCCATTTTATTCTTTCCCCTCTTCACCGGCGTCTTTCGATACACCCAGTGCTTTAAGCATGTTCATGTACAGGTACATCAATTCGTCCCTTTGCAACTCGCTGAACAACGCCGCTGAAACAACGAAAACCTGTTCGTCGGGCTTTAGCTTCTCAAACCAGGAATGAATGGAACTTTGACGGCCAGCCAATGGGTGCCTGCGTCTGTGTGTTGAGGCGTCCTCAGTTGAAGCATTTTCCTTCCTGATCTCCGTTGACTTTAATTCCCCATATATTTCTTTAATCCCCTCGCCCGCTGAACGGACACTTTCGAGAGGCGATTCTGACTTCTCCTCTAGCTGCTGTTCATAATCTTTGTATGTTTCCAGCCTGTCTTTCTTAATTTGATCAATGAGGAATTGGATTTTTTTGCGCCGACTACACCATTCCACTAATTCGCGCGCCTTGGTTTCGATAGTGCCGCCATCGGAAAACACGCCTTCGGCGTTCCCGGTAATATCCGTGGCGAGAGTGACCAGTTCGTCCTTGCTATAGGAGTTAATAAGTATTTTTCGGACAATACGATTATCGGCCATTATGTGACTCCTAAACAACTTTCCCTTGATTTACGGCTGGCTTACCTTTACTTGACCCATACTTAAAATCACCGGCACGAGGTGATAAGAGAAAACGCCGATCCCTATTTTGCCTTCATTCAAAAAATGGTCTTTATCAGTTACAACTCTGGTAAGAGTTCCATTAATAGAAAGGGAGAGTGTCTGCCCTGAGCAAACCGCGTTATATTCGTTGGTATTCTCGCCGGTTTTGATTTTGTTAGAGCCTCCATCTGCAATCATGAATTGACTCGAATGTATGCCGTCGCTGTTCAGCGCCTGATAATAAATGCCGTACAAGCCAGTGGTGCTAATTCGGAATTCGTACCATTGTTTGCCGTCATAACGGCAGATGATGTTAACTCCGCTGTCTTCATCCCGATTCTCAACATGAACATTAACCTGCACTGCGCTGTAAGTCTGAGGCGTATATGTCAGATATGCCCACAGATTTGGGTTGGCGATGTCAAAAACGAGAGACCCGTTATCCGCAGAGAGGTTTAGTCCATTTTGTTCACCGTTCGTAATAAACATTGCCCAATTATTCCTGAATTGACCGCTAAAATCCTCGGTAAAAAAACGCGGCGGTCCGGAAGTGTAAGAAGGCAGTATCTGAGGCGTATCTGTCAGAGCGGGAGTACCGGCGTTCTGGCTCACGTGAAACGGGTTTGCGGTTCTTGTCGCTGCGAAGAGCATTGACACGCCGGCCAGTGCAAAAACAAGAATTCCTAGTATTATGACTCCTCTCATTGACCAAAGTTTTCCAAGAAAGAAAGTGCCTATGCCTAGCTCAGGCATCGCTTTTGGCGCCTGAGGGGGGATTTCTGAACTCGCCAAAACTGGCGCGCTATCCGACGCGTGCGGTATAGCTGGCAGAACAGCCCTGTCTGCCACATCATTAGGAGAGACCTGGGATGCAGCACATAAGGCGGTGAAGAATTCAGCAGCGGAACCATACCTTTCTGCCGGAGTTTTATTCATTGCCCTTAGGATTACTTCAGCGATTGCACGGGGCAGGGAGGGATTAATGGTGATTGGATCAGGGGGAGGAACATGAAGGTGCCCATAGCGAATCCGCTCGTGAACTGTTGACCCGCTTTGTTCCGTACCCGATTCCGTGCCCCGAAACGGCCGCTGTCCTGTCAGCATCTCGAACAACATGACCCCCAGTGAGTATACATCTGTGGCAGGAGTTACTGACTTTCCGAGGATATGTTCGGGAGACATGTAGGCGGGCGTACCGGCCGCGCCGAGTGTAGTGGTAGTACTGTCTGCGTGACGCGCAACCCCGAAATCCGTAAGGTAGATGTTGCCTCCCTGATCTAGCATGACATTGCCAGGTTTTACATCGCAATGAACAACGCCATTTGAATGCGCATACCCCAGCGCCGCGCACAGAGCCTTAAAATAGATCAGGGTCTCTGAAACAGAAAATACTTTGTTTTTTTGCTGATGGAGAATGTCCTTGAGCGACGGGCCGTCAATATATCTTTCCAGCAGAAAAGCAAAATCCAATGTGTGATGCAAACCATAGAACGGCACAATATTGGGGTGTGCCAGTTTCTTGAGGGCGTTGGCTTCGCGTTGAAAGCGCTTGAATATGGACGGATCCTCCGCCAACTCCGCATGGAGAACCTTCATTGCCAAAGATACATTACGTTTGAGATCCCAAACGCGGTAAACAGAACCCATACCGCCCGATGCAACAAATGCATCAACGCGGAATTGTGAAAGCAGTGTCTGATCGATCAGATTTGGCATAGGATTTCAGGTTATTCTTTTAACTTCGCTAGATATGACCTCGGTTCCCGTTTACACATTATGGATAAAGGCGAACTGTTGACGGGTCATCTATTTGAGGAATGGAAGAGGCATCTCCCTGAACGGTGTTCAAATTTAGCCATATCCAACACTTCGTGTATTTTGAACCCGGCACGCTGACTTGTACGAGATACCAAACATAATATTGCCCCACGATGGGCAGATCTGTCCCAGCCAAGAAGGAAGTGACGTCCTTAAAAGAACCTAACGGACCCACACGGCACATGGAGTTGTAATTCAAATGAAGCACGGGACCGCTCTGCGGCGTAGATGTTGGGGGATAAATGTATTGAGGCTGGGGAGTTGGATACGGCGTATAAGTTGGGAGTAGGGTTTGGGTTGGCAAAGGAGTATCCGTTGGTATGGGCGTTGGGAAGGACGTATAGGTCGGCAATGGAGTCTGAGTTGCCGGGGGCAAGAATGGATTACCGTGACTGAGCATGAAGGCTGCGATGAAAACGATCGTCGCCCCGCTCCCTCCTAACAGCCATGGCACCAAGTTCCTGCCCTCCTTTTTAGCGGCGGATGGCGCAACGATCTCCTCCCCGGTCGAATAGTCTCCTTGATCTGCAGTTTTGGGGATGAAAACCTGATTAGCTATCTTGTCCGCTGAGGTGCCTGCCGCCGCGCAGACTGCAGCAAAGAAATCCGGGGCGGAGTCATGGCGCTCAACCGGGTTTTTCTTCAGCGCCCTCAGAATCGTCTGCGCTAATGCCTCAGGGATTGTCTCATTAACTGAATGAGGATTAGGCGGTTCAAGGTGCAGGTGGCCATACCGAATCCGTTCATTAGCGGTCTGGCCGCTCTTTTCGGTCCCCGCCTCGGTGCCGCGGAAGGGACGCTGCCCAGTCAACATCTCGAACAACATCACTCCCAGAGCATATACATCAGCCGCAGGCGTCACCTCTTTGCCAAGAATCTGCTCGGGAGCCATATAAGCCGGTGTGCCTGCTGCCCCCAATGTGGTTGTAGTGCTTTCTGCATGGCGGGCAATGCCAAAATCAGTCAGATATATATTCCCCCCGCGATCCACCATCACATTCGCCGGTTTCACATCGCAATGAACAACGCCATTGGCATGAGCGTAGCCCAGTGCCGCGCACAAGGCTTTGAGGTAGGTCAGCGCTTCACCGATTTGCAGCGGTTCGCCTTTCCGTTGATGCAGGATTTCCTTTAACGATGGGCCATCAATAAAACGCTCCAGCAGGAAGGCAAGGTCCAGTGTCTGGTACAAACCATAGAACGGAACGATGTTGGGGTGAGCCAGTTTTTTGAGCGCATTGGCTTCGCGTTTGAACCGCTTGAAGACCGAAGGATCTTCAGCCATTTCGGCATGCAAAACTTTCATTGCGAGGGGCACATTGCGTTTGAGATCCCAGACACGGTAAACAGAGCCCATGCCTCCAGAAGCGACAAAAGCATCAACACGGAACTGGGAGAGCAAGGTTTGATTGATGAGATTGGCCATGTTTATGATCCTTCTATCGAATGTACTTGTTTTTGAGTCTTATGAATGCTGTCTGCGAAGAATGCATCCACGCGATATCGTTCCGAAATAATACGTTCAATCAAGTCATTCACCTCACGTCTCCGCTACGGTCCCCAACGGGGTTGCCAATCGCAATAATCATTGTTCGTCAGGCGGCGAATGTCGCTGCCGTCAATCCGCATGATATAGATTTCGCAACCGTTGGCATCCTGAGGATGATCGAGATAACCGGTAAAAGCAATCCATTGGCCATCTGGCGAAAAACTGGGCGCAAGGGCAGTGCCGCCTGTAGAAAGCTGGTGAAGGTTGGAACCGTCTGCGTTCATGAGGTAAATGCGGCCGTCCCAGCTCTGACCGGAGTATCCAGCGATCAAGGTTCCATCTGGCGACCAATCGCTGCGGCCCCGCGTCGAAAAGGAATGATTTATTCCGAAAAGCCCGGAACCATTCGCATTGATTACCTCTAACCTTTTGTCGTAACCGTTTCCGTATGCAAACAGTATTCGCCCCTCTGGCGACCAGGACGGATCCAACGAATCGCCATTCAGATTTCTGTAGACCTCGTGTGGGTTACTTCCGTTTCGACCTATCACCCAGATGCGTTCAATCTGTCCAAGGTTATTTGCAAAAACGATCTGCCTACCATCTGGCGAGATTGCGGGCGCGGCAGGTTCGCCGACCCCCGATGTCAATTGAGTTTGGTTGCCATTCAAATCCATTTCGTAGATCTCGAAAGCGCCCGATTGGTTTGACGCAAAGACGATACTGTTTCCATCTGGCGCAAGGGAAGGATAATAGTTCTCAAAAGAGTTATTAGTCAACTGCCGCCAATCAGAGCTATCCGCATTCATGATGCAAATTTGATCGCTATTGGCATTCTGAGCTATTTGACAGGTGAAAACGATCTTGCCGCTTGGGGCAGCTGAGTTAATGGCATTTACTGCCGGCGCGAGGGGAGTCGCAGTCGGCTGTATGGATACAATCTTTGGTTGACTGTACGAGGTGGGGGATGAGAGTCCAGTCGTTGGAATATTCAAAGGCGGCGAGAAACTTGTGGAAGTGAAGGCCGCTGTCGGTGCCGACGAAGAAATGGGCAGTTCAGTCTGTGCATCAGAGGGAGGAGCAAAAGTCGCGGCAGGGTGAATGCTCCCTCCTAATTCTCCCGCCATCAATATGATTAAAATAATGAGGGCAGCGCCGCCGACCAGAATCCAAGGAGCGAAATGAAATTGGCGGGAAGACGCAACAGGAGAAATAGGCGCTTCGCGAGGCGACTCGGGCAGAGTTCGCGGCTGCGGCGGCGGAAAAATCGGCACGACAACGCGGTCTGGTACGCTGGAGGGGGTTGTGTCCGCCGCCGCGCATAACGCAGAGAAGAATTCCTGTGCAGATTGATAGCGGTTGGCCGGCTTCTTATCCAACGCCTTAAAGATTACACCTGCCAGGGATCGAGAGATGGACGGGTTCAGGCTGCGCGGGTCCGGCGGAGGCAGGTGCAAATGAGCATAGCGAATTCGTTCGTTGGAAGTTGTGCCGCCCTTCTCGGTACCAGCTTCATTCCCCCGGAAGGGTCGCTGCCCTGTCAATATTTCGAATAGAATAATACCGAGCGCATAGATATCGGTGGCAGGTGTTACAATCTTGCCGCGAATTTGTTCGGGGGCCATGTAGGCAGGCGCGCCCGCGCCCGCCAAAGTAGTTGTACTGCTATCCGCGTGACGGGCAATCCCAAAATCGGTTAAGAAAATGTTTCCGCCCTGGTCCAGCATCACATTACCGGGCTTGACATCGCAATGAACGACGCCATTGGCATGAGCGTAACCGAGCGCGGCGCTTAATGCCTTCAGATAAACCAAGGCCTCGCGGATTGGAAGCGGGTCTCCCCGCTGGCGGCGCAAAACATCCTTGAGCGACGGGCCGTCAATAAAGCGTTCCAGCAGAAACGCAAAATCCAGAGTTTGATAAACCCCATAGAAGGGCACGATGTTCGGATGCGCTAATTTTTGCAGGGCACGCGCTTCACGCTGAAAACTCTTGAACGCCGACGGATCTTCCGCCAGTTCGGCGTGCAGCACCTTCATGGCAAGCGGAACACTGCGTTTGAGATCTGTGACGCGGTAGACTGCTCCCATACCGCCCGATGCCACAAAGGCATCCACGCGGAATTGATCGAGAAGGATTTGGCTGACGAGGCTGGTTTGCATAAACGCCCCTATGGTGCGCGTACTTCAAAGTTGTCAAAATCAAAGGTTGGAGTATCGCCTTTATTTACGTCCATCATAATACCGACGTCACCGCTTGCATGTTGGCTGTTGTTCAACGAATCCACCAGTTGATCATTGATATAGAATTCAAAATAACTCCCTTTAGCGCCTATGGCCAATCTATTCACCTGCCCTGGCTGAATGGCAGTGGCAGAGGTGGGACCCAGCAAAACCGTCCAACCGTTGTTATCGGAATGCGACATCACGGAGTAGTTTTGGCTGTCACATACTTTAAAGGTGTAATAATTAAAACCGCTGCCTCGAAACCATAAGCCATAACAATCAGAGTTGGGGCCGCTGGTCTGTTGTACGTCTATACTTGCATAAAAGTCTGTCAGAGAGCCGGTGGGTTTGGGCCAATCCCAATGTACAAAGCCGCTCGGTGACTGCTGTACGTTCCAAATCAATTTCCCATTGGTTATTTGTGAATTCCCTGTCCAAAGATCAGTCGCGACATCGCCAGTAGCCCAACCGTTACTATTATCAATGAATGGTTCACTTAGTATGAGATTCCATGATGTGTAAGAGCTTAGCGGCGCCTCTGCGGTGGCAGTTGCATCGGCATTTGCAGTGCCGATCGCATTGATCTGTGCGATGGCCGTCTCTGTGGATTCGGCGTTGGCAGTGTCCGTTGCGTTCGCCTGTGCAATAGCCATCTCTGTGGATTCGGCGTTGGCGGTGTTCATTACGTTCACCTGCACTATCGCAATCCCTGTCGCTTCTGCATTTGCCTGCGCTTGTTGTGACGCAAAATTAAACAGTGAGGTTGCGCCACAAACTAGCAGAATAAAAATCAACAAAATAGAGCCCATTACTATCCATGCCGTTCGAGACGATCGCCTGGATAGATTTGTCTGACCCTGGTTGTTTGTTTGACCTGGCGCTGAGGCAGGGCCAGTTTGGGATGACCGAGTCGCTTGGGACCGATGCGCGCCAATCACTGTTTCCAGAGCGACCAACAGCTCCAACGTGTTGGAATAACGCGCCGCAGGGTTTTTATTGAGGCAGCGAAGGACGATCTCTTCAAGTTGAGCAGAAATTGCCGGGTTGTATCCTCTGGGCGATGGCGATTCTAAATAAACTTGTTCCCAGCGGATCTTCTCGCTGGTGCTTCCCGTCGTGCGCGCATTTTCTCCAGTAAAAGGCCTTTCGCCGCCAGTCAGCATTTCGAATAAAACCACTCCCAACGCATATATGTCTGTTTGGGGAGTTGGATTTTCGCCGCGCGCCTGTTCGGGCGCCATATAAGCCGGCGTCCCCGCACCGACCATGGTCATGGTGGACGCGGATTCGGTCATGCGGGAAATACCAAAATCGGAGACCAGCACCGTGCCATTGGCATGGATCATGATGTTGGCGGGCTTGACATCGCAATGCACAAAGCCAGATTGATGCGCATAATGCAAAGCCGAACAGACCGGACGCATGATCTCCAGGATTCGCTGAGTCGGAAAAGGGGCCTTCAGCCGATGGATCTCTTTCCTGAGAGTTGACCCTTCTATGTAATCCATCAGAAGGAATGCAAGGTCACCATCTTCTTCAAGTCCATAGAAGCGCACGATATTGGGATGCTGCAACCGTTCAAGGGTTTGGGCCTCGCGCTTGAACCGGCGCAGGAAAACATTATCCTCTGCAAGGTCCTCATGCAAAACTTTCATGGCGAGGTAAGCGGTGCGGCGTTGATCCCAAACCTTATAAACATCCGCCATACCGCCGCGCCCGAGGAAGGTCTCCGCTCGATAACGGTTTGCAAGAGTTTGACCGACAAATGCGCTCATAAATCACTGCTTTGTAACAAGGATTTTGACTATGCCTGGAGGGCCAGAGCTGCCTATAACCTGTAAATAATAAACGCCGGTGTATGGTAGCGAATAAAATCCAAGCGATGAAAAATCTGACCTCAGAACAGCTTCCTTATCATTCAGCAGCCTCATTTGGACTGGAAAACGATCAGGATTAATGGAAACACGGTCTCCTTGCCCACCGCGAAATGCCCATAATTCTGTGCCTTGAGCGGGATTAACATCAATCGTTTGACCATATTGGATCATGGACGCATTAAGAGTCGTCGCACTCTGAAATGTCGGGATATTAATTTGAATATTTTGCGTTTGATTCCGGAACAACACAGAGAATAACAAGAAATACGCCAACGCTGCCGTTCCAAGAATAGCCAGCCTCAAACCTGAAGCCAATTTCTTCTTGGGCTTGCCCTTGTCCTCCAGTGTGAACCTTTTCTTTTCAGATTTTCCTCCACTTATGAGTTGTATGTGACTCGATAATATTGGGAAAAGGTCATACGGATCATCATGCTCTGGGTCCAATAGTCGCGCCTGATTGAGATCGCTCAATCCTGTTACCAGCGTTTCATATCCTCGAAGATAAAACTTATTCGCTTCGGCCGCCTTAAGCGTAAATGCTTTTTGAGCATTTACCAGCAGATCTGCCACATCCCGATAAGTTGCGTCAAGACTCGGAATCTCTCCACATAACTGAACCGCTCGTTTTAAAACCTGGGTATCAGGGGCCAAGCGCAGAGTTTCTTGAAGGGAAGTGTAGAGAGATTCCAATTTCCTGGCCCGTATAACTTTCTGATCCTCAGAGGGATGAAGTCTAACCGCCTCGAGCCATTGATTCACATAAACAGGTTTTACTGAACCGTCTTGGTCCAAGCTTGCCTGGAATTCTGCTACGGACCTAAAACGGTCCTCAGGCCTTTTAGCCAAGGCTTTCAGGATAACTCTTTCTGTGGCATCCCGGATATTAGGGTTTAATTGACGCGGAGATGGCGGCTGTTTGTTCAATTGTTCCCAACGAATTCGTTCATTCCGCGAAGTGCTTGTATCCGATTTTGCTTCTTCCCCCTCAAAGGGCCGTTCCAGCGTCAGCATTTCGTAAAGGGTGATTCCCAGCGCATAAATATCAGTGCGGCTTCCCAGCTTCTCGCCGCGAATCTGTTCAGGAGCCATGTACGCAGGCGTGCCAGGAGTCGAGTATGTAGCTGTAGATGACTCGGCCACACGCGAGATGCCAAAATCGGACAGGACGACTCGCCCTTCGCTGGCAATAAATATGTTTGCTGGCTTTACATCACAATGAAATACCCCCTCTTTGTGTGCGTAGGACAATGCACGGCAGACGGGTTCCATGACGCCCAAGGTCTCACCGAGGGTCAGTGGTTGCGAACGCTCCAAAAGAACGCGTCTCAATACCTGTCCATCGATATACTCCATAACCAGAAAGGATAAATTGCCATTCGTTTCAAAGCCATACAGACGGACGATATTGGGGTGCTGAAGTGAGGAAAGGATTTGCGCTTCCCTCTCGAAGCGGCGTCGGGAGGCGCGGTCCTCAGAAAGATCCTCGCGAAGGAATTTCAGCGCAACAGGGATATCACGCCGAAGATCTTGAGCTTGATATACTTCCGCCATTCCACCGCGGCCAATAAAGGCATCAACCTTATAGCGACTATTCAACATTTGCCCGCTTAAGTTTGCCATGACTACCCCGCATTACACATAGAAAATAAGAATAGTTTCGCCAATCTTGATCTGGTCTCCAGGATGAAGGCGGGTGGCGGGCGTTGATCGTCCATTTACAAATGTACCAGCCGCGCTGTTTTGATCCTGAATGAACCAAGCCCCCTGTGCGTAACGAATACGGGCGTGCCGGCGCGAGACGCGCGGGTCCGCCAGCTGCAATTGACTATCACTGGCCCGGCCGATAATAAAATCGCCTGAAAGAGGAATGATGGATCCGGACTGACTGCCTCGCGCAACTTCCAGGCGCGCCCCGGCGGATTGTGTATGAACAGGCGCCTGACCTGAAAAAGGGGATGCCGGCGTTCTTTGGAAGGATTGTCCTGCAAAGGGCACGAATTGGAGGAAAAGCCCAACCCCGGCTACGCCATATCCGAGAACAAGGATAAAAGCGCCAATCCCAAGCGATAAAAACGGGCTTACATAATCGTAGCCAGCCCCCAGTTTCGATGTCCAGCTCACGGCCGTGAAAAGCAAAATTAAAAGGATCAGCACGCCCAAACCCAACCCCGCGGCTTCGCCAATTAAAAAGAGAGACTTCTGATTTTCGCTGTTTGGCGGAAGAAAGGACAGAATCAACGCTGCGATCGCACCGATGAGTATCAGATAAAGCGAGACCAGATTTCCTCCCAAGCTCGCCGCGTCAGACAAGCTAAAGCCCGCCCCAAATCCAAAGGCCGAAACAGAGATGATCGGCAGGAAGAATCCTATGATGACCAATGCCGAGCCACCTACGACAAACCATTTTGCATTCTGACGCATGGCAACCTCCTCTTCATAAACTTTGGCTCTTCGGTGTCCAACGAGAAAAGCCAGAACTCTCCGCAGACGCAGACATCTTGCTCAAAGAGTATTTCAAGAAATTAATTTATGCGTAATCTCAAACCGCATCGTTTTTTATGGCCGCCACAAGCCGCTCCAACAGGGATTGAAGAACACAACTTCGCTGGCGAGCGGCTCTGGACAGGGGCTGTTGAGCAAAATAAAATCAACCGATTGATCGGCTCATTTTTTTGTTGCTTTCTTGGCGCTGGAACTTCTGGAATTCTCGGCACTGCGGGAAGCCCTTCGCTTTGGCTTTGACTCAAGGAGCTTTACCACAAAGATTGTGTCTCCGATCTTGACCAGATCGTTTTCCTCCAGAAGCGTGGCTTGGCGGATCTTCTTGCCGTTCACGTACGTCCCGTTGGAGGAGCCGAAATCCCAGACAATGAACTGGTCGCCTTCCATGGTGAACTTGGCATGAGAACCGGAAACCTTCGGATCATCCAGGATCAAATCGCCTTCCTTGCGGCCCACGATTGTTCCATGGCGGATCGGATAATAACGGCCGCGGCGGGGTCCTTCTTTCACCCAAAGAATGCCAAGCGGTACGGTGACGGGTGCTTCCAGTTCGGTGACATCCTCGCGGCTGGCGCGTCCCAATTCGGTTTCCTCATCCTCTTCCATATCCAGAATGCCGCGCTTGGAACGCGCTCGTGGAACTTCGGTCTCGCCCTCCTCCTCGAACGTGCCGGGCGGCATGGTAGGCGCAGTCTCCTGGCCGTAGCTTCCTCCGCCTCGCAAGTCGGTGACCATATCATCGTCACTAAGGGGGGTGGGGGGCATGGGCCGCGGCGACGCATCCTGCGCATGTGGCGGCGGATAAGGACAGGTGATCTCATCATAAGGCCCGTGTACAGGGCAAACTCCTGGCATGTCATTTCTCCTTTTTGATTAAAAATGATGCAGCGATCGGCAGATCGGCAAGTTGAATTCGATCCTAACGCTGCCCGGTTACAAAGCGGACAACTGTATCATCTCCAAACTGAATTTCATCGTCTGAAGCCAGCATGACAGGCTGACGCACAACATGACCATTCAAGCGCGTGCCAGTCCTGCTTCCAAGATCAACGAGGCGAAAGTGGCCATTCTCTTCCATGATTTTTGCATGGCTTCTGCTCACCGTCGCATCACCAGTCAGGCAGATATCGTTTTGGGCAGAGCGTCCGACCGTGGTCAAACCCTGATTGAGTTGGTGATCGCCATGGGAAGAAACCAGCCAGGCGTGCGCTTTGGGCACTCTTTTCTCTATGCGGCTCCCGCCACCTTCATAATGAGGTTCGGACTGCCGTATAGGAGGAGCCGGCGGCGAAACAAAACTCACCGGCTGGGCGGGCGGGGTATCGTAAGGACACTTCCCCAGGATCGCCTCGTAAACATGTCCGTTGGGGCAGCCGACCATGCCCTGGTATGTGACGAAGTAGCCAATGGCCAGCACGATGGGCAGAATGCCTCCCAGCACACCCAGATAGAAAATGGGTTCCGAGAAAGGCGCCAGCGGAGAGGTGGTTGGAGCAAGCGGATCCACCGTGAAGCGATACAGGATGGCTGGCAAAAGAAGGGCGGCTGTCAGGATGGCACCCATGCGCCATCCCAGAGCCGGCAGTCGGCGATTGGCGCTATCATACAGCAGCCAGATCACTGCGATGAGCGCTAGGAGCAGGAAGATGAACCAGCCTCCCAAGCCGCTCAAGCCGTAATAGAACCATTCGAAGAACGAGTTTGTTGCAACCATTTTGCCTCCTTATAAAGAATTGATTTGATATCAAACGAGACCACAGCATCATTGTCCAGACCCATTAGCAACCCATAGTCCGGGTGAAGTACAAGCCTCTTGCGAAGGAACTGGCATTACTAGCCAATAATAAGACTGTAGAACGGGAGCACCATTATAAATATTCAATGGAATTTTACTTAGGCAACTCTTAGGCTCGGAATTGACATCAACTTCACAACGATAATAGATAGAGGTCTGTTTATATGGCAGGCTAAATTTGCCGAGGTAATTAGTAATTCCCAAGCCTGCATTATCCCCTGCGTAAACAATGCAAAGTCCTGGCTGCCCAGATGTGGGTGTTACTATTGTAGGTGTTGCAATCACAGTTGATACTGTACCGGGAGTTACAATGGTAAGAATTGGAATAGGAGGTGGCGTAGTAGTAAAAGATACCAAGCCACTATATAACCATCCTTTAATTCCATCGGGCGCCTCAACAAAGAACCATTGTCCAGATTGAACTTGCCCTAGAACGTTCATGAGAGCGCCCGGAGAATATCGTTGTAGCGGCTCAGAATCATTGGAAGGAAGTTTGTGCAGACGGACAGGTTCACTTTTGACCATTGCTAATGCAGTGGAACTAAACATTGTAGGCATAGGTGTATCCGGGACAATAGCTGTTGCAGTGCCCGTTGGTTCAGGAGTCAGCATGGGAGTATTTGTAGGTAATGATGGAATGGATGTAGCCGGCACGCTGAACGGGTAAATTCCGAACTTGGGAAGAACAATTACTGCGCCCGAACCTAAACCAATCACGATAATTATCGTCGCGGCAAGGATACCTATAAACAAATTCACATCTTTCTGCCGCCTAGCTAGGCGGTTCTTCGGTTTGTTTCTCCAAGCAGCATTCGTGAGGAGAGGCGTTTGTGGTTCAGTCTGCATTGTTTCCATCGCAGCCCAGTTCAAGGGCGGCTGAGGCCGTTGCGGTATTTGAATGGCGGGTTGCTCGGCAATCCCTACCGGTTCAAAAGCGATCACGATCACCGATACATTGTCCGCCCCGCCGCGTTTATTGGCGTATTGAATTAACTTCCCGGCAATCTCCTGCGGTGAGCCTTGCGCGGTCATTTCAGTAATCTGCTGACGCATTGCATAGCGTGTCAGGCCATCGGTGCAGAGCAAAACCTTGTCGCCCGGCTGGAGCGTAATCGGGTCATAGACCTGAACATGCACTTCAGCCTCTCCGCCAACACTGCGCGTCAGGCGATTCTTGACTTTGGAAGCCTGCGCTTCTGCCTCCGTCATTTCGCCAGTTGCCATCATTTCACCGACGATGCTATGATCGCGGGTGATCTGAGTCGCTTCGCCACTGTGGATCAAGTATGCACGGCTGTCGCCCACATTGGCAACCATGAGCGTGTTCCCTCGAACGACGGCAGCCACCATCGTAGTTGCCATGCGCGTCACGCGCTCACTTTGCTCGGCATAACCAAATATGTCTTCGTTAACTTGACTGATCGCTTTCCGTAAGCGATCCGCCGGCTCCAGGCTCGTTAGCTGATAATACTCGTACAATACTTTGTCGGCTGCATACTGACTGGCGCGCTCTCCCTTGGATGCGCCTCCGACTCCATCCGCGACAATGTAGAGGCACCCGCTGGCCTGAAGCTCTTTCGGATCTGTTGGCTCAAATGATGCGACGTAATCTTCATTATTCTTGCGTTTGCGACCCACGTCGCTTAGTTTGGCAGATAGAAGTTTGGGCACAGCAAAATCCTTACGATTGCTCGAAACGTAATGTCGTATCACCAAGTTGGATCACATCGCCTGTCTGAAGAGCGCGCGGCTGTGAAATCGGCTCGTTATTGACGATCACCGGATTGTTTGCGCTCAGGCCCTGAATAATATACTGGCCCTGCTCAAACCGGATCACGGCATGTCGGCGCGAAGCATTCAAGCCCTGTAATGGGATATCATTTTCATCGCGCTTGCGTCCCAAACGTATTTCGGCGGTTCCCAGCGGCCAGACTTGATCCGGATTCATCCCGTTCAATTCACGCAGGTGTACTGTTCCGGCCTTGACCTTAGTGGTCCCTCCTCCGCTCGCTGATCCGCTCCGGCGCTTTCTGCTCCGCAGAGACAAGGGAATCACAATGGCGAGGACAGCCAAAGCGGCCGGGATGATCAGCCAGCCAAACGAATCGCTCAACGCAACGGCAACCGCAATTTTGTCTTCTGCGGAAAAGCCGTTGACATCCTGAGCAGTCACTTGGATTGTGTGCGGGCCTGCTTTTACATTGTTTAAGTCCCAGTTGGTTTCGTAAGGAGGAGATGTGAGAGTCTTGATGACTGTCCCGTCCACTGCAATGTCCACCTTGGCGACGTTAGTCCCCGGCAGCGACGTTACGTTTGCGGCAATGGTTGTGGGCTTATTAAGTTGGTCCCCGTTCGATGGCTGCGTGATCTTTACTGTGAGCGGCAGCTGCACATTCAGACGAACGCTTGCCTGGCCGACGTTTCCAACCTGATCCATCACTTTCAAGACAAATTCGTGAACGCCTGCATTATTGGTCGAAGTCCAAGTATATTCGAATGGCGCGGCCGCGATGCTTGTCAAGGGGGTGCCATCCATGGTGATATCCAATTTGGATATCGGAGCCGGGGCCGTCACAGTGGGGTTGAAAACGACATTTCCGCCCACGACTTGTCCATCCTGATACGGCAGGGTCACTGTCATTTTCCCGGTCTGAGCAGTGAAGCTCTTTGATACAGTGACCTGATTTCCCTGCACGGTCACTGTAAGTACAAAATTGTGCGGCTTGTTATCGGCGAGCAATGCGGAGGTGTATTCGACTTGATATTGCTCCCGCAGCACCTGCATGATATTGCCAAAGGCAGTTTGCAGCCCGGCGGCATTGGGTTGAATAACCCATGATCCACCCGTTTGGTCTGCTAACTTATATAATTGATCGTGGTTCACTACCGCTCCGAACCCGATTGTATAAATTTGAACGCCAGCTTGGTTGGCATCAGATATGGCTTGATCAATGGTGGCCTGGCTGCGCGTGTCTTTTCCATCAGTAATCAAGATGATCACCCGCCGTTCATCCCGGCTCTTGAGCAAACCAACGGCATTGCGGATCGCGTCATACATGGCCGACTTAATCCCGGTTCCACCCTGCAGGGAATCCAAGGCCTGTCCAAGAGCGTTTTTATCCTGAGTAAAATCACGGACCACTGTGGGGCTGTCGGAATAAGCGATGACAGCCGCTTGGTCCTGGGGTTGAAGAGAATTCAGGAAAGCCTTGGCCGCGTCAATGGAAACACTCAGAGGGGTTGGCGCAGGGCGAACATTCATGCTTCCGCTTGTATCTATGACCAGCGCGACTGCCAATGGTTGTTGGGTATTTTCGACAGACAGGACTTTGAAGTTGCTTATGGGTTTTGCATCCTCGGAAACGGAAAAATCCGTTTCGCCCAAACCCGTGACCAGGGCGCCTTGTGCGTCGGTTACTGAAACATAGGCGTTCACCCGAGGAAAGAGCTGGCTGTCAATATAATTTATGTTCACCCGATAAGTTGTCTGAGCAGTAACAGGACTGTATAACAAAACAAACAAAGCAATAGTGATGAAAGCCAAAAATGTAGCCCGCACGAATTTATTCATAAAGACCGCCTCCTTCTTGAAGATACATTTATTTCATGTAAACAACAACTTGTGACAGAGTTGCCAATTCGATTTTGATATCCTTTGCCCGAAACCGCCAAACTTTGCCAATTTTAACGGCCGGGACCTTGCCTCGGCGGGCCATCATTCTGATCGTTTCGGGCTTTAACCGGAGATAAGCGGCTACTTCCTCCACCGTCCAAAGCGGTTCTGTTTTATCCAAATGCGGGTGACCTTGCTTATTATTACCGGTCGAAAGAGTGTTTGATCCCATTTCGTTTCACTCCTTCATGAGGGAATCTTTCTAACATACCTGACCAAATTAATTGGCAAAAAAAGAGCAGGCAACCACCGCACAAGAAGCGGTAGATGCTTGCTCTACATGTTTGTTTCCCGCGAAGCCACAACATCAATGTTCCCTTTTAGTAGTAGCTATTTGTTTGTTTTTGAAGATTTCCAAATATCTAGGCGTGTTTATGTTAATGCTTTATCGTCAGCATGTCAATAGCGCGCGTTCTCTCGGGTGCACTAAAAGGTTGTAAGCGTATTTTGATGCGCGGGGCTAAAGCCACCTGCTCAATACGTGGAAATCCTTCGGATTAGCCTCCTGAGTCGGCTTTTAGCCGACTTCCATGGGCTGAGGCAGGATTTCAATCCGCCGGAATAGTTGCAGGCTAACAAACTTTGATACTGTTGGCGAAATCGAGAAATTGCGCTTGTATAACTGTTTGGTAGCACCGCACTAAAGCGTGGTAGTGCATAGACCTTGCGGAAAATGGGGTTCATTGGCAAACTCTTGGGACTTCCAAATCACAAGGGATACCAATGAACCCACAAGAGCTATTTTGCCCGAATA
>JAJYLQ010000061.1 GCA_021787595.1 Chloroflexota bacterium
TCAGTGAGATCAGTGAAGAGTGGTTAACCGGCAGAACCTATATGACTTTTGAAGGTTCAACTTAATCACCACATAAAATTGCAAGGTAACACTTGATCGAAATTACAGAAAATTCCTTGCACTATCAGATTCGAGAATATCTGTATCTTCTCAAGAGGATGGATACGAAGGCAACATGAAAAATTGGAATGACGCAAATAGTGATGGTGACACTACTTGGAATTTCGACGCATCAATATATTGACACCGTGCGCGGTCATGGCGTTCGGTTGGATAACCCGCCGGTATGAGTGTACATGTCAGTGCGAACGAGCGCTAGCGAGTGCGGCAATCTCAGGTTCTTATGCAATCGTTTGTTTTGAGATAACAGGAGATTGCCACACTGAGAGAACGCAGTGCTTCGTCGTGGCGCTGTTAGCGCCACTCCTCGCAATGACATTTTTAAAATTGAATTATGAAAAATAATCAGTTGCCTTTAGATCAGACGATTGTCGGGGATTCGATTGAACTTCTTGGAATGCTTCCCGAAAAATCAATTGATCTGATCTTTGCCGATCCGCCATATAACTTGCAGCTTTCGCAGGAGCTTTACCGTCCGAATATGACGCGCGTGGATGGCGTGGACGATTCCTGGGATCAATTTGGTAGTTTTGACGAGTATGATAAATTCACGCGCGCCTGGCTTTCTGCCTGCCGCCGCGTGCTGAAAGACACGGGAACGATCTGGGTGATCGGTTCATATCACAATATTTATCGTGTTGGCGCAATCATGCAAGATTTGGATTATTGGTTTCTCAACGATGTGGTTTGGATCAAATCGAACCCGATGCCGAACTTTCGCGGCGTGCGTTTCACCAACGCGCATGAAACTTTGCTTTGGGCGCAGAAGATCAAAGGCGAAAAGTACACATTCAATCATCATGTCATGAAATCTCTGAATGATGATCTTCAAATGCGGAGCGATTGGGAAATCCCGATTTGCAGCGGCAAGGAAAGAATCAAAGTCAATGGAGAAAAGGCGCATTCGACACAGAAACCGGAAGCGCTTTTGTACCGCGTGATTCTTTCAAGTTCAAGTCCGGGCGATGTGGTGCTCGACCCGTTCTTCGGAACGGGAACGACCGGCGCGGTGGCAAAGAAATTACAACGTCATTGGATTGGCATCGAGCGTGATTCATCCTATGCCAAACTTGCTCGCAAACGAATCGACAACGTGGAAGCCGGATCATTTTCTGAAGACCTTTATGTTTTTCCATCGCGGCGAAATCGTCCGCGCGTGGCATTTGGAAAGTTGCTGGAGGCGGGCCTCATAAAACCGGGACAGGTTTTATATTTTGGCAGCGATGCGAAGGTCAAAGGAAGAGTTCGCGCAGATGGAACGATCCAATGCAATGGCTTCACCGGTTCGATTCATCAGGTTGGGCGCAAGTTGATGAATGACGCGCCATGCAATGGCTGGGAAAATTGGTTTTATGAAGATGAGGATGGGAAACGGAATCCGCTTGAAATCCTGCGTGAAGCGTATTTGGCCGGCCAATTGGGGAATTGACCTCAATCTTCGTTTAGAATAAATCGAAGTAAGAATCCCTTGGCTGAGTCCATCGGTCACACAAAATTGTAATGGAGCGAGGAATACTTGGAAGAGAATACTTTAAAGTCGTCCCTGCGCGATTCGTGGATGTGGCTGCTCGGGCTTTATACCGTTGCCAGTTTTTTCGAGACCGTTTTCTGGGGACAGATGACCGCCTTCACGCCGATCTTTTTACGCGACCTCGGCATGGCGCAATCGCAAATCTCTTCGATGGTCGGGATCATCGCAGCCATCGTCGGCGCGGCAGGGATTCCGTTCCTTCCATTTTGGGGCGCGCTGGCTGACCGTTATTCTCGTCAGCCCATCGTGGTTCGTTCCTTTGTTGTGTATCTTTTGGCCGGGACGGTTTCTGTATTGGCGGGCAACGTTTGGATCTTCGTCGTCGGGCGCTCGTTGATGAGTCTTTCGTTGGGCAACAGCGGCTTGATGCTCACGACACTTTCCGAGCGCACACCGTCCAATCGCCAGGGTTTCGCATTCGCCGTGATGAGCAGCGCGGGGCCGGTCGGCGCGTTCATCGGTCCGCTGATTGGCGGCCCGATCGTGGATCGCTGGGGCTTCCGCACGCTGATGTGGATTGACGTTCTGATGATGATCGTCGTTGTCCTTTCTCTATCGTTCGGATATTTCGATTCGTATCGCGGCAAGAGTCGCAATTCGATCTGGCGCATGGCGGGTGAATCGATCCGTGTCTCGTTCCAAGCCGGACGCCTCCGCGCGCTGTTCATCGCGCTCTTTCTGCTCTACGCCGGATGGATGATGGTTTATTCCTATTGGCCGGTTGTGATCACTTCGCTGTATAAAGGCGGCAATCCCGCTTCGATGATTGGATATGTTCTCGGCGCGGGCGGAATCCTGGCGATGATCCTTTCCCCGATCTTTGGATCCATGGCGGACCGTTTTGGCTATTGGCGGATTTTGATGATCGGCGCCACGCTCGAGACGGTTCTGTGGCTCGTCCCTTTCTGGACCCGGAGCCTGATCCCGTTTGCGATCATTGCCTGCATCATCAGCGGAATCGCCGCGGCCGTCTTCTCGATCTCGTTCAACGTTTTATCATCTTCCGCCTCGCCCGACATTCGCGGACGCGTCATGTCGTTTGCTTATCTACCGGTCAACGTTGGATTCTCTTTTGGCCCTTTACTTGCCAGTCAATTGGTAAAGTTTGATCTCTTCTATATTTTCCCCACAGCATTTGTGTTTACCGGCCTTGGTCTCTTGGTGCTGAACATCGCACGACGTCAGCCCGTGCAAATGTAACAGTAGGGGCGGATGGTCGAAGATACTCGAAGAGTGCCATCCGCCCCTACATATTCATGACAAAATATTTCGATTTGCATAACCTGCGAAATCTGCGGATTATTTTACCCCGCCAGCTATTTCTTGTTTGACCGCATGATACAGATTTTCCGCTTTCAATTCACTCAACGCATATAACATGGTGCTTTGAGATGGTCGGCCAGCATCTGCGCCAATCCCTGATCGAACGCGGCGTGTTCCATGTTGATGACCACGCTCTTGACGTGATCTATGGCGATCAACTCGGCAAAGCGATACTTCCCACAGTCTTGTTTGACTTGGGATAAAATTCCGCCTATCAGTTTTGAACTCCCGAGTCGATTTGAAGATTTTTCCCTCGCCTTGATTCGATTCGCACGGCCGCAAAAATACTGATCTCATACAGGATGATCAGCGGCACCATGACTGTCAACGGCGCAACGATGGGATCGGAAACGGGCGTAATAACCTCGGCAAATACGAACAAGACAAAGTATGCAACGCGTCTTTGTTTGCGAAGTATGTCGGCGGTCAAAATATGCAGCCGCACCAGAATGATCAGCACCGTTGGCAGTTGAAACGCCAGGCCGCAGGCCAGCATAAAAAAAATCACGAACGAAATATAATCATCGGCAGCAGGCAGGAATTGGACCTCGCTGGGAAAGAGTCGGATCAGAACCCGGATCATACTCCATAATAGATAATATCCGAACAGCGAGCCGAGAATGAACAGGATGAATGCGCCGATGAGCGGAGAGAATATCGCCTTGCGCTCATTGTCCTTCAGCCCCGGCGTCACGTAGCGATAGACGTGATAAGCCCAAATCGGGAACGCACCGACAACGCCGGTGTACAGCGCGATCCGCCACTTGATCAAAAAGCCGTCCATCAAGCTGAAGGCTTTAAGCTGCAATCCGCCGGATGGCAGCAGTAACAGTTTGAGAAGCGGATCTGAGAAGAAGAACGCCACCGCGGTTACGATCAAAATCGCCGCGCCGGACCACAGGATGCGCATCCTCAATTCTTCGAGATGGTCGAACAAGCTCATGTACTTTTCAGGCATAAAGGTGGAAAGTTAAACCCTGAATGGACGGAGATTTTTTGAACCGCAAAGCAAGTTTTTTTTATTCGCGCTCTTCGCGGTCAATGATTCTCAATCGGCAGAGTCTATGATTGCGTTGGAAATGGATTGCCGCATTTGTTGCAGAAGAGCGCGTCCTGCGGATTGGGCGACCCGCATTTGGTGCAGAATTTGTTGTCTCCAGACGGAACAGACTGAGTCGGAGCGGGATTGGCAATCGTGTTGTTTTTCTGCTGTTCAGCGCGCGCCTCGCTCATCCCCTCACGCAGAGCATTCGTCATCTCTTGTGACCCTTTTTGGAGGTCAGTAATGGAACGTCCCAGCCAGCGCCCAACGTCGGGTAAACGTTTCGGTCCAAAGATGATGAGCGCCGCCACAAGAATGGCCACAATGTGCCAGAGTTGTAACCCAGGTATACCAAACATTTCAATCTCCTATTGCAGAATGAGCGAATTTTACCTCACTAAGATTAACTCTGCCTAAAGGCCAAACGTCATATTTTGCTTGGAAATTTGTCTCTCGAAACTGTGACAGCCTCTGATGGCATATAATTTTGGTAATGGAGAGCCGGGTAAGGCACAAGGACAAAGTATATGCGTAAGTAAGGCCGATTCTGCAATATACCCGCTTACTCTTTTTAACTGTCTACTTTATGTACCTCGCCCGCCTCTCACCAAAATGAAACGATCCATCTTTTTTGCTATCACGATCACCTTGTTGAGCGCATGTGCCAGGTCCGCAACACCGATGCCTATTCCAACTGAGGTTCCGCCAACGCCCACTGTCACGCCAGTCAGGGTCGCGCCGCTGCCGATCCAGGCCGGCTCGACGTATCTTTATGTGGATGACACCACACTCGTCGCGGTTCTGTCCGGATCGTTCGTCATGGGCGCGTCCATCGGTCCGCTGATTGGCGGCCCGATCGTGGATCGCTGGGGTTTCCACACGCTGATGTGGATTGACGTTCTGATGATGATCGTTGTTGTGCTTTCTTTATCGTTCGGATATTTCGATTCGTATCGCGGCAAGAGTCGCGATTCGATCTGGCCCATGGCAGGTGAATCGATCCGTGTCTCGTTTCAAGCCGGACACCTCCGCCGACATTCGCGGACGTGTCATGTCGTTTGCTTATCTACCGGTCAACGTTGGATTCTCTTTTGGCCCTCTGCTTGCCAGTCAATTGGTAAAGTTTGATCTCTTCTATATTTTCCCCACCGCATTTCTTGTTTACCGGCCTTGGTCTCTTGGTGCTGAACATCGCACGACGTCAGCCCGTGCAAATGTAACAGTAGGGGCGGATGGTCGAAGATACTCGAAGAGTGCCATCCGCCCCTAGTACTGTGTCAAGCATGCTTTGATAAGTGCGATTCGGATTATCCTGTCTCCATACAAAGGAGACAGGCATGGTGAAGAAATATATGGTGGACTTGAGTGAAGAGGAACAGACATTGCTGAAC
>JAJYLQ010000016.1 GCA_021787595.1 Chloroflexota bacterium
TCAAAGCGGCCATTTCAAAATGCCTGGAGGAAACTACCACAAAGCACAAATCCGATCTCGATTCTTTGCTTACCTTGCGTTTTCAACTCTTTCAAAAAGCGCAATTTGTGACCGTGTAAGGTATAGTTCGGCTTGTACATCGGCTTGGTGAATTTCCAGCTTTTCCAGAGTGACCTGGCTGTTCTGGCCTGCCTGAGGCGATGCGGCGCTTGCCTGGTTCAACGCAATTGCCGTAATGACCAAGACAACTGCGCCGAGGATGAGAAACCGTTTGATCATAGTAACTCCTTTGAGTGTATTTGCATTAGATGTGGAACGTGGATCACACACAAGCACTGGTCGAGCTCAACATTATAGTTTCCATAGGACGATCCCTTGTAGCCCCGCGTGCAGACTGTGCCGCTGCCATCCCACATGTTGTCCCATACCCACATATAGACTTGGTCGCCATCGTAGGTGTAGACCCCTACCGTCTCCGCTGCCAGCCAAGTGTAGGAGGGATACTCTGTGCGCGACCAGTTGGCAACGCAACCTGGCGAATACATGTTTCGATTCACCATGGTTCCGTCTGAACCATAATGCCAGACTGCAGTGTAAGCATCGTTCCAGCATGTTGTCCCTTGCGGATCCACCCAGTTACATCCCGAACCAGTGCAGGTGGCTGCAAAAGCCGTGCTGGTTGGAAAGAAGGTGCCAGTTAATACCAATAAAATGGACAATAAAACGGCGATGTGTAGTACATTCTTTTTCATTATGCCTCCTATTCTCGAGAAAATGGTTTACTTATTTTTATTCTTACCTTCTTTTCAAACATACTCTGTCAAATGTGCCCTTTAACCTCCTTTCCGCAACCAGCCGTATATTAGCGCCTGACACGACCAACGGGCGCAAAATCGCTGGCGATTTTGTGCTGTCCCCTCATTTGCTATTCAAGTCAAATATCCATGGCCCTTGCACAATGTCTAGAAACGCGTCGGAAGCAATGCTATTTGCTGTATGGTTATCCATTTCTGCAGGCTTGCTGGTAACGATAAAACCGCCTAATCCGGCACTTTGGGTACATTTGATTTTGATGTTCTGGTGCGCATTGTCGAGTCTCTTTTGAGCCTTTTCGCAGTCTGGTGCTTCAGAGGGGGGCGTGGCAATTCGTGAAACAACGATTTGTAGGTTTTCCAAGCTGGTGGATGGAAGCACGGGGAATTTCAGATGATCGCAACGACCGGTATAGTTTCCATTTGCATCGGTTTTCAGATCGCCAATCATCCCCACGCTATACACAGGAATTGTCTCCCGCCCGTTAGAAAGCGTAATGTATTCAGGCGACATCCCCCCGATCATCCATTCCGGATCATTTGTAGGAAAGTCGTAGCAGATATCCGCTGTGAAATAGTCGCCGACAATCACTGTTCCCAGCAGTTGCATTTTGACACCGTCTACTTGCTGGATCAGTGGATAAGCGACGCTGGGAGGAGGAAGCGTACTGATCGAAACGGCATTACGGTGTATGACTTCTGATCCCATGATTTGGGAAATAAGTTGGTTGGAGCTAGCGTGTGCCGTTCTCGGCTGTAAATACTGAGCTACAGCCTTCACAGCAATAAAGGATGCAGCAATCAACATAAGAGCCGTCCCTAAAAGAATCAGCAAATGCCTTTTCATGATCTTCTCCTTATGGTACACAGGGCGATGAAACTGGCCCTGTGATGTAACTGCCACTCACATATCCGCAAGACGAGAAGGGTGAACCTGAATAGCGCTGTTGGGAGAATACTTTTTGGTTCGCCGCTATGGGCGCGCCGGACGATACAGAGTAATAGTATGGAGAAACACTGAACCAGAAGGTCGCGTTGGCATAGAACGACCTGCCCTGTGAATCTGTGTTTGTGGTGCGCGTCCAATATGTATAGCAATATGTCGAATGTCGCATTTCGAGGACGGAACTTGCCGGATATGCAATGTAAGTTGTGGTAGCCGGGGAATCGCACCCAACTGAATTTGGAAACTGGCCGTCACATGCTGTCCCTGAGCATGTTGCAAGTGCCCGGCTAACGAATCCGCCAATTGGAAAGCTTGTGAGGATCACCAACAATATTGTTAAGATTAACACAGTCAAATACTTGAATTTGGACATATACCCTCCAAACCATTCAAACAAACCGAAGAATAGATTTTATTGAACACGGCCCGACTTTTTGTCAGACCGTTCTGTTCACAACTGCGTAGCGAAATTTCAAAATACATATTGTCCCTTAAGCACCTTCTTCTCTCAAACTTTGATTTGCGTGCGAATTTGACTTCTATACTTATATAGGCTTGAAAATGCAAAAAGGTTGGGTATGCAGGACTTTTCTCATATATTCCGCACCCAGCCTGGCAAGAACGAGGCGCGATCTCGAACTCTCGTAACACCTTCAAGAAACGCTTGCGTTATTTTGCCACTTGGGGCCAGCTAACGCTCTCGTTGTAGATAGATGTTCATTGACAAAACTGCGGAGGCACCCAAAAATCACCTGAGATGGTTTTTAAATTCATCTGAGATGATTTAAAAATCACGCAGATGATTTAAAAAATCACCTGAGATGGTTTAACTGCTCATCTCAGGTGATTTTGACCTATCCCCTGTCCCTGCGAAGCGCCTCCGAGAGAGGTAAAGGGAAGGGGATAAAGGGGTTAGGTGGTAGCCACTTGTTTCTGCGAACTAGCTGGCGGCCTCCTTCTGGTACGCCAGCGTTGCCAGAACGTCCTTGAAGCGCTTGCCCGGCGTAAAGATCACACGGGCATCCGTGATGTTGGCGGCGGTCACATCAGCGGCATTCTCCGCGCCTTCGCTCGAAATGCTGATACGGAACGTGCCGAACTCGCCCAGCTCCGCGGTTTTCCCCTCTGCCAGTTGGTCCGGCACAACGGTCAGGAACGCTTCGAGCATCGCCATCATGTCCGCGGTGCTGAGGGTGGACATGCGGGCAATTTGCTTAGCAGGGCTGTTGGTGTCGGCGCGTCCATCGCGCTTGGCCGCGGCATAATACTTCGGCGCAGCGGTCTGGTCGCGCGGGTCCTTGCGTGGGACGACAGTGAACTTGACGGTCATGATTTGGATCTCCTCTACGTTGTATGAATTTTGGAAAACGGGCATTGTGTGGGCCACCCGATAATCCCGTTGAAGAATCGCACTTCCACCCGTAAACAAGTTATCTTTAAAGCTTGCCGCCCAAGTATACCAATAAAAAAAACGGCCGCCAGCCGTAGGTCAAATTGGGTGCACGAAAAGGTTGTTAGTTTGGGAACGAAATCTGGAGATTTCGCACTCCGCGCTTACATACTTTGATACTGTTGGCGAAATCGAGAAATTGCGCTTGTATAACTGTTTCCAGCCGCACATTTACAGGCGAAAAATGAATTCGCCAACAGTATCATACTTTGCGTGCTCCCGTCAAATTGGCAATTTGACCTACATCGCCTTAATATTTTTCCTTCAACGCATTCACCGGCAGGGTAATAAATCCCTCCTGCTCATACCCGACGTGCATCACATCGGCGGGCTTTTCGGTGGCGAGCCAGGCTGTATACGCCGCGGCCAGCACGTCCAACTGCGCGGGCTTATGCACCAGGTCCATCGGCAGCTGGCCGTTCAACAACCGGTGCCGCGTGATCTCTTCGAAGAAAATCATCGGGTCGCCGATGCGGAGTCCGCGCTCGTGCAGGATCAGCCCGCGCTGCAGGCGCCCCTCCAAGGTCCGCGCGGGAAGCGGGACTCTGTCGAGCAGGACGCAGAAGCAGGCATGTGAATTCGTCTCCAGCCAGCGATGCGACTCGTCGAATTCGGGATAGGGTTTGAATCCGAGCCTGGACAATTTCCTGTACAAAGCGAATCCGGCCCTGACCCAGGCCGGGCACAGCGATTCTTTCGCCTCCGTTTTGTGGACGGCGATACCGCGGGCGCGCAATTCATATTCTGCCACGCGCATATCGTAGCCGTGCGACCGGCGTGGCGTCAGGCTTTGTTTCCCCGCGTCCTTTTTGAGGATGCCGTGATTTACCTGCGACGGCGCGTTGACCGCCACCGTCACTGAATTTTGCCCGGCGAGGAAAGCGACGACATCGCCGGCATCGGCGCTCGCCAGCGTGAGAAGGTTCAGCTCGCGATCCAGCGCGGCATACGTCAATGCCTGGTGATCGAAAGCCACGTCAACGCCAACAAAAACCGAATCTGCAAAAAGCATAGTAAGATATATGCGAGTTCAACTGTAGGTGGCCCGTATGCCACGAACAATATGAGTATGGCTGTTGCAATCATGTCATTGCGAAGGCGCTTCGCGCCTTCGCAATGACATCAAAAATAAGTATAGAGCAAAAAGGATAGCAATGCAACCAATCTACCGCCGCATTCTTTATGGGTTCATCCTCCTGGCCGGTTTGGTTTGGATCTTCGTCAGCGTGGACAAAACCGGCGCGTCCACTGCAGGACGCGTCCCCGCGCCGCAAAAGGGATTCCTCGCACCGGACTTTACCTTGAAGACTCCGACCGGCAAAACGTACACGCTTTCGGAACTCAAAGGCAAAGCGGTGCTGGTCAATATTTGGGCAACATGGTGTCCGCCCTGCCGCGCCGAAATGCCAGGCATCCAAAAGTTTTATCAGCAATATCAAAGCCAGGGACTGGTTGTGCTGGGCGTCAACGCGACCGCGCAGGATAATCCACTGGATATCGTCCCCTTCGTGACGCAATACGGACTCACCTTCCCCATCCTGCTCGATGAGACCAACGATCTTGGCTCCAAATATAATTTGCGTTCGCTGCCATCCAGCTTCTTCATCAACCGCGACGGAACCATCGCCGATGTCGTCATCGGCGGGCCAATGTCTGACGCCCTGCTTCAAACCGACATCGAAACCATCTTGAAAAGCCCTGCGAATTAATGTCATTGCGAGGCGTTCTCGAGCGTAGCGAGAGCCGAAGCAATCTCCTATTCAAGCAAATCTACAATTCATTTGAACCGGGAGATTGCTTGCCAAAGGCACACTGCGCGGTCGTCGGGAAAGGCATCCTCCTCGCAACGACATTGAAAAATAAAATTGATTTTCCAGGAACAAATTACCTTCAAACTTTCCAACTTTCCAACCTGCAAACTTTCTAACCTTCCAACTAAAACATCATGCTTGATCTATTCCGAAACATCTTCGCCCCGCCACGCGATTTGATCCTCCTCGCCGCCGCGGCGTGGATTGGCATGTCGCTCGCCGAAAAACGCGCCAAGCGTTACCACACTGATAAATCGCTCCTCAGCAACCTGATTTTTTATCTTGTCCTGGCATACCTGCTCGGCGGACGAATCTATTACGCGCTCGAACATTTATCAGCGTTCGCGCAAAGTCCGCTCAGCCTGATTTCTCTCAACACCGCGGCCTTTGACAGTTTTGGCGCGCTTGCCGCCGCGCTGATCGTCGGATTTGTTTACGGCCAGCGTAAAGGCATGTCCGTATGGCCGACGCTGGATGCGTTAACTCCGTTCTTTACCCTGCTTGCAATCGGGATCGGATTCTCACATCTTGCCTCAGGCGCGGCCTTTGGGTCAGAAACCACCGTCCCGTGGGGAATCAACTTATGGGGCGCGATACGACAGCCAACCCAAATCTACGAAATCATCGCCTCGCTCCTGACTTTTGCCGTGATCTGGCTCCGCAAAGCGGATTCGAAACCCGGCAGCGATTTCCTGCTCTTCGCCGCGCTGACGTCCGCCAGCCGGCTCATCATCGAAGGCTTTCGCGGCGACAGCACGCTCATCCTCGGCGGAGTCCGTTCGGCGCAAGTCATCGCATGGCTGATATTGGCAGTCTCGCTCGTGGCGTTGGAATTGTTGAAGCCGCGTGTTGTCCCGGTAGCAGTTGTTGAAAAAGTTGAACCAGTGATAGAAACAAAACGCAATGAAGTAAAGCGCAAAACGCAAAGTACATCAGCTCAAAAGACCACCAATGTCAAAAAGACCGCGCCGAGCAAAACAAAATCTGCAACTGCAAAACGAAAATCACCCAAAGAATAAGTAAACATGGCTCTACCGTTTCCAGCGGGACGAGCAATAAACTTAACAGCTCTTTGCCACGAATTCCACGAATGGTCGCGAATGTCTCCAAAAAATTCGTGCGAATTCGCGAAATTCGTGGCTGAGGATTTGGCTTTCCCGTTAAAAGCGGGAGAGCCGTAAACATATAATTCTGAATTGACGCGAAAATTCCCGACCGGTATTGGATCGGGAATTCGTTTTGTCCTCGCTTCTAAAATTCGTGTAATTCGTGGCTGATTCTTTTTAATCTCTCATCGCAATCGGCTTCAAGTACGAATCGAGCAGGGCATCCATCTGCTCGAACGACTCGCAAACGAAGAACATCGGGTTGAACGCGTAGACGGTTTTTGGGATCCGCGCAATCGTTTCGACGTCGAACGGCGCGAGGATGACCTCGCCGCCAAAATATCCCTCGTGCGAGATTCCCAATTTCTCGTATAAGGCATGGACGACATTCCACCCCTTGTCCTGCGAGGACATCTGTCCCTGCTGATGCAGTCCGTTCACGCCATCAATGATGCGATGAATATCGTTCTTGTGAGCGACGAAATGTTCCTGAATTTGCTCAAAGACATTTCCGGTGTAATCAATCACGCCATCGCGCCCGAGCCGGTAGAATTCCATGACCGTGTTCGTGAGTTCGGCGCGGCCCGAGATCGTCCCGGCGCCAAAAACGTTGAGACGATCATCTTCGATCACCAATCCAAATTCGGTGGTGTACCACGCCAGGCGTTTGATGACTTCCCTTTCGTCCGGTGCCGCCTTCATGTAAGCGGGAGCGAATTTATCTTCGATGCGCGCATAGAATTCCTGGGTCAGATATGGAAGATGCCCGAAGATGTCGTGGAACATATCCGGTTCGGGCGTAAATTCCATTTGGTCGCGCGTCCGCAGGTAATCGGTGATCAGAAAAATGCGCTGCGCGAACTTCTTATACCAATCATCGGCAAGTGTGTAGCGCACAGCCGTCCGCTCGATGCGCCATCCGGTGCGCGGTGTAATATGGTCATTGAGATGCGCCACGGTTGGGATGCGAAGCGGATCGAGCTGCAGCAGCGTCAATCCGTGCTTGTATTCTTTGCAGATATGTTCCAGCAAATAGGGTTGATGAATTCCAGCAAACAGGTCGGCCCAAATTGCATGTTGTTCATCGGTGAAAGGGATTTCCTGAGTTTTGGCAGTATATTCCTGGCCCTCCAGTTGTTGTGCGGCGATATCACCCGTGTAGATTGGTGAAGCTTGATCCTTAGTCATAATTTGCACCTCTCTTCAATAGACTTTGTATGATGATATTGCCTCGATGCCCAAAGATATTATCACTTCCGAAATCGCACGTCAAGAATTGGACAGCTTTGGTCGTCTTTTTGGCAGCCGCATAGTCCAGCGAGTGATGATAAAATTTTCCAGGTTATGCAGACAAATGTTTCCGCATTGAATGGAAAGTTGATTCTGGTGACTGGCGCAGCGCGGCGGATCGGAAAAATGCTTGCGCGGGCAGCCGCACGCGCGGGTGCGGATGTGATTATTCATTATGGCACATCAAAAGCTCAAGCGGACGAAACAAAAGAAGAAATCGCATCTCTCGGACGAAAAGCGTGGATGATCCAAGCTGATTTAAGCAAAGCTGACGAGGCCGCGAACCTGATTTTCCAGGCGAACAAAATTGGCACGCTTTACGCGCTGATCAATAACGCCGCGATTTTTGAACCGCTTACCATGCAGGAAACAAAGTTATCAGCCTGGGAGCGTCATTTGGCAGTCAACCTGACCGCGCCGTTTCTTCTGAGTCAGGCATTTGCAAAACAACTCTCTTCGTCTGCTCCCGCCGCCTTGAGCAGTTCCAGCATTATTGGACGCATCGTCAACATTCTCGATTGGCGCGCGCTGAAGCCCGGCGCGGATCATTTTCCGTACACGATCAGCAAAGCCGCGCTGGCGGCGATGACGAAATCACTGGCGGTCAGTCTGGCTCCAACTATTTCAGTCAACGGTTTGGCGTTGGGCGCAATCCTGCCGCCATCCGGCAAACCTGTCAGCGCAGATTTTTTGAAAAGCATTCCCGCCGGGCGCTGGAGCCAACCGGAAGAACTCGAAGAAGCGCTGATCTTCTTGTTGGCGGGACCAGGCTATGTCACCGGCGAGATCATCCATTTAGACGGCGGCCGGCATTTGATCTAGGAGGAACGATGGACAAAGTCATCATCAAAGATCTGGCCGCGCGCGGCATCATCGGCATCAACGATTGGGAGCGCGAAAAGCCGCAGGAAATCCTGATCAATATCACAGTCTTCACAGACACGCGCCGCGCCGCGGAAACGGACGACATCGAAGATTGCATCAACTACCGGACGCTGGCGAAGAAAGCGCAGGCTCATGCCGAGACCGCGAAACGTCTGACGGTTGAAGCGCTGGCGAATGATCTTGCCAGGATTTGTTTGCAGGAAAAAGGCGTCGAGAAAGTAATCGTCCGAGTCGAAAAACCGGGCGCGGTGCGATTTGCCGGGTCGGTCGGTGTGGAAGTCGAACGAAGCCGTGGCACCTAGGCCACCTACGGCGAGGATTGATTTGCATCGGGTTTATTTGAGTATTGGCTCCAACATCCAGCCGGAAATCAACCTGCCAAAAGCCATTGACCGGCTCAGCGGCTTTGGGATCATTCATGCCATTTCAAGCGCATGGGAATCTCATGCAGCCGGCGCTGCGGATCAGCCGGATTTTTTGAACGCATGTGTTTCATTGGAGACAACATTACATAACAACTTGAAGGAAAAACTGGTTCAACCAGTTGAAACTGCACTTGGACGCCAACGAACACCTGACAGGAACGCGCCGCGCACAATTGACATTGATGTGATTCTCGTGGACGATGAGCCGGTCAACTTAGAGAAGTGGAATTACCCGTTTGTTGTTGTGCCGCTGGCAGAATTGGCGCCGGATATTGTTCATCCCATCACACATAAAAAAATAATCCAGGTTGCGGAACAGATGCGCTCCGAAACCTGGATTGTCAAACGTCCCGAAATCTTGAAGTCAATAAAAGAAAATTCGACTCGCTAAATTTGAAGCGGGCCAGCCCCGCGGCTGATGTTATCCAGAAATTCCTGCCTCGTCGCCGGGTTATTGCGGAACGCGCCATGCATCGCCGACGTGGTCATGCGCGCATCGTGCTTCTTCACGCCGCGCATCATCGAACAGAGATGCAGTCCTTCGACGACGACGGCCACGCCCTGCGGCTCGAGCAATTCCTGAAGCAAATCTGCGATCTGGCGCGTCATCCGCTCTTGAACCTGCAAGCGGCGCGCGTACATATCCACGATGCGCGGAATCTTGGAAAGCCCGATCACCTTCCCGCGCGGCATATAGGCCACGTGAACGCGTCCCAAAAACGGAAGCAAATGATGTTCGCACAGACTGTAAAACTCGATGTCGCGCACGATCACCATCTCATCATACGTGATATCGAACAACGCCCCATTGACGATTTTCTCGGGATCGGCGTGATAGCCGCTCAACAACTCGGTATACATGCGAGCCACGCGTTTGGGTGTATTCTTGAGCCCTTCGCGCTCCGGCCTTTCACCGATGGCGCGCAGTAATTCCAAAACAGCCGCCTCGGACGCGGACAAATCCACGCCGCTGTCGGCCAGCCTGGTTTCCGAGATTTCGTCATCAAAATCAAAGTTTTCCATTTTCGCTCCGACAAGACTGGCCCGACAATTCCGCCGGGCCAGTGCAGATCATTGGCGCTCCAACAAGCTTATCCGATCTCAGGCTCGATCAAGCCATAAGAACCATCGCGGCGGCGGTACAGCACATTGATCTTGCCGGTCTCGGCATTATAGAAGATAAAGAAATTATCGTGGCCGAGCAGATTCATTTGCTCGAGCGCCTCCAGCTCGTTCATGGGCAAAATGCGGAACTGTTTGCGTTTTGCGATCAGGGGCGGCAGCCTGCTCGTGTCGTCTGCTGGAACCTCCTCCTCCTCGATTGCTTCCGCCGCAGAACGGCCATCGCCGCGGCCATGATAATGCTTGCCCTTGTAACGTTCCATCTGGTGTTGAAGCTTTTCCAGCGCGCTGTCGAAGGCGGTAAGGATTTCGTCCGCGCGTTCCTCGGTGCGCAGGAGCAAACCTTTGCCTCGAACCGTGATCTGGGCCACGTTCCGGTCTTTGGCGTTGCGCGCCGACTTGTGGTGGGTCAGCTCGACGAACGTCTCTTCGACGACCGGCAGGTAGTGATCGAGCTTCCCGGCCCGTCCTTCCACATGTTTCCTGATGCGATCTGTTAATCGGATGTTACGGGCCTGAACGTCCACTTTGGTTGCCATAGGGCCTCCTTGTAAAATAATGTGGGTGCAGACCGAACAACTCACGCGCTGTCCAAACCATGACGTTTCAACGCGCGAGACACCGTCAAAGCAAAAACGTCCCGCGCTCCCGCGGCATAAAGCGCCTCGGCGCAGGACGAAAGAGTGGAACCGGTGGTAGCAACATCATCCATCAATAAAATCGTACGATTGATGACTCGCTTGGATTTCGACTGGAAGGCCTCGCGCACATTCTCGCGGCGTTCCAGCTTTGTCAGCCCGACCTGGGATCGGGTCTCACGGACTCGGCGAAGCGCATCCGCCTCGAAATCAATTTTCATTGCCATCGCCAGCGGACGCGCGATCAACGCAACCTGATTATAACCCCGTTCCTGCAGGCGCTTCTGTCCCAGCGGGACGGGGACGATGCAATCCACCGGCCACTTCAACGCGGCAACGAAGCCGGATAATTGCGCGGCCAGCGCGTCGCCCAGGCCGAGATCGCGGCGATATTTCAGGCGATGAAGCGCGGGACGCACCGGCGCGTCGAACGCGGACCAGGAGCGGAGCGCGCTAAATCGGGGCCGCGCCCGCTGACAGTCCGCGCACAGACCCGGCGTATCTGTCTGGATTCCGCAAACTTCGCAAAGCGGTTCCGCGAGAGAGACAACGTTTCGCTGGCAGCCGTCGCACCAACGTGAACCGGACCTGCCGCATCCGCCGCAAACCGGGGGAAAGAGCAGATCCAATCCGCACCAAAATGATCGGTATAAAGAATATGGGATCGGGAATCCAGCCATTGATGAAGCCCCCACAATCGAATACTCAATGCAGCGCGCCGAGCGTTCTGGAAATTTGAATTCCGGCCGGTCCTAAAAGGATGATGAATATCGAAGGGAAGATCAGCAATGCCAGCGGAACGATCATTTTGATCGGCGCCTGATGCGCTTCCTCTTCCGCATGCTGGCGGCGTTTGACGCGCATCTGATCCGATTGAATACGCAGGACTTTCGAAAGGCTCACGCCCAGGATCTCGCTTTGGATGACGGCGGCAACAAAGCTGGTCATCTCCGGGATCCCAATGCGGTCGGCCATGTCGCGCAGCGCGTCACGCCGCGGCTTGCCCAATTGAACCTCGCGGATGGCGCGCAGCAATGCAAGCGAAAGTTCGTTCTGCCATTTCTCGCTGACCTTCGACATGGCCGCTTCGAAACCCAAGCCCGCCTCCACACAAATCGTCAGCAAGTCGAGCGCATCTGGCATGGCCTTGCGGATTTCCTTTTGGCGCGAATTGATTCGGCTTTGCAGCCACAACTGCGGGAAGAAAAAACCTATTACCGTGAAAAGCCCAACGACCAGCGTAATCCTTCCAACCGACCACGTTCTGGCCAGGATGCCCACCATCAGGAGCAGGCCGCCAAAGACCAAAGCCACAATGAAACGGGAAGCCAGGAATGTGGATGCGTCAATGCGGCCGGGGTTGCCCGCCAGTTCCAGCTTCTTATTCGTATCCTCCAGAACCTTTTGAGGCGTAAAGCCCGCAGAAAGCTCGCCGATCCGCCGCAAAAAAGGAATCAGCACCCGTTGATTGAATGGCTGCTGCATTTCGATTTGCTCGAGGGAGGAAACCACATCGCCGCGCTGAGTGGCTTCAGCAAGGCGCGCCATCAACGGATCTTCCTCCTGTGTGGTCTGCGAGGTTCTTAATCCGGCAACGATTAACAGGACGGCCCCCACGAACACCACCAATCCAATGATCGCGATGATCATAATATTCATACTACACCTCGATATCCGCAATGCGCATCATGATGAAGTAACCAAGGCCGATTAGTATGACGACCGCCGCGCCGGCTATTACTGCGCACAATACACCGGCATCCAAAAAGGACATCAGATACTTGGGGTTGAGAAACCACAAAACCACAGTTAGAAAAATAGGAATCAGTGACAACAGGGTGCCAGAGGCGCGCACCTGGGATGTCAACACGCGGATTTCGCCTTTGATCTTGACACGTTCCCGGATCGTGAAAGAAATCGTATCCAGGATTTCGGACAAGTTGCCGCCCACTTCACGCTGAACGTTGACAGCCGTTATCACGAAATCAAGGTCATCGCTCGGTATGCGGCGATGAAGATTATTCAGCGCAGTTTCCATCGGAATGCCAATTTGCATTTCCTGCACGACACGGCGGAATTCCTCGCTTATGGGTGCCGGCAGCTCCTTGCTAACTGCTTCCATGGCCTGCATGGTCGAGTAGCCAGCGCGCAAACCATTGACCATCAGGTTGAGCATGTCAGCCAGCTGATCGTTAAATCGGTTCAAACGCCGGGACTGCTGCCGGCGAACATAGAAGCCGGGCGCGAAAAAGCCCACAACGGCCCCGATGAGGAACGAAATGATGTTTCGTCCGCCGATCAGCCAGGCAAGTCCGCCGAATGCAGCCACGGCAAAAAAGATCAGCGCAAAGTATTCGCCGACCTTGAACTTTAGATCGGCGCGCGCCAAATCACGTTTGATCTTGTCACCGAATGAGGTCTGCTCGACGCGTGCAGACACCCAATCGGTCAGGATCGAACGTTGAGCCTCCCGGTCCGCAGGCGCATTGCCTTCCTCGCCCAGGTATTGTCCGAGGCGCTGCTCTACAAGCGTCCGCTCACTGGATGAGGAAACAATCACGCCGACGATCAACAGCACGATCAGGATAATCCCGCCAATGATGATTATCAGGGTTAAAGACATGACTTACCGTCTTCCTTTTCTTTCAATTAATACCGGCGGCGTTCGCCAATGCCAAAGATGGACGGCGGAAGGTGAATGCCAGCCGCTTCGATCTTATCCATGAATTTAGGGCGCAGGCCCGTGGGCCGCAGGTGTCCTATAATCTGGCCGTTATCTATGCCGGTCTGTTCGAAGACAAAGATATCGGTCATGGTAATGACATCCCCTTCCATACCGCTTACTTCTGTGATATTGACCACTTTGCGGGTTCCGTCGCGCATACGTGACTGATGAATCACCAAATCAATGGCCGATGAAACTTGCTCGCGAATGGCACGCGCCGGAAGGTCCATCCCTGCCATGAGCGTCATGGTCTCAAGGCGGGATAACGTATCGCGGGGACTGTTCGAGTGCAGGGTTGTCATGGAGCCGTCGTGGCCGGTATTCATGGCCTGCAGCATATCCAGCGCCGCCTCATCGCGAATTTCACCCACGATGATCCGGTCGGGACGCATACGGAGTGCGTTAATCACAAGAGCGCGGATCGTGATCTCGCCCCGGCCTTCAATGTTCGACGGACGGGATTCCAATGTCACCACATGTTCCTGGCGCAGCTGGAGTTCTGCGGCATTTTCAATCGTAACGATACGCTCGTCTCCGGGAATGAAGCTGGAGAGGATGTTTAGAAGTGTGGTCTTGCCCGAACCAGTGCCTCCAGAAATAACAATGTTTAGGCGGGCTTCCACACAAGCCTTGGCAAATTGCAGGGACTCCGCATTCATGGATCCAAACTGGATCAATTGTTCGACCGTAATTGGGTTACGCGCAAATTTTCGGATCGTGAGCACAGGGCCAACAAGTGAAATGGGCGCAATTACAGCATTCACGCGCGAACCATCGGGCAAGCGAGCGTCAACGTACGGGCTGGCCTCATCAATACGACGGCCAAGCGGGGCCACGATACGATCAATGATGCGAAGAACGTGATCATTATTCTCAAACGTCACCGGCACGCGGTGGATCTTGCCCTTGCGCTCGATATAAATATTCTTCGCGCCGTTGACCATGATTTCCGTAATGGTGTCGTCTTCCAACAGAGGCTGAAGCGGACCAAATCCCAGGATTTCGGCAGAGATCTGTTCGAACAGGCGCGCCCGTTCAGGCCTGGAAAGAACGATATTTTCCTCGGTAAGGATTTGCTCGAAAAGGTCCTGTATCGTCCGTCGAACCTCATCGGTACGTGTGACATCCATGGACGGATCGAGTTCAGCGAGCAATTTATTCTGGACGCGCGTCTTTAGATCGAAGTAGGAACCGGCCTGAGGGGATGTGATTGGGGCGTTGACGCGTCGCGCCTGCAACGAGGAGAGCCGTGAGCTATCTCCCCCTGCGCTGTTATTTTGGCCGCCTCCTGAAGTCGAAGGAGGCGTGGGAATTTGTTGTCCCTGACCGCCCTGTCCTTGTTCAATACGTTTAAGCAGCGACATGGTCCTTCTCCTTAACGCTTACCCGCTGGAATCTCATTTAAATCGAGTGCAGCCAACTGGGCGCGTACCGCTTCCGCTATACCCAATACACCTCTCGCCACCGGTTGTGCCTTATTATCCAGCATAAAAGGCACACCACGATTGACCGACGGGATGACGGTACGTTCGTCCATGGGAATCACAACCTTAACCTCTTGTTTAAGGTTCTCGCCCACCTTGTCGGGGGTGATGGCAATTCGCTTGTCGAATTTATTCATCACAAAGACAATATGTTCCCGTTCGACGCCCATCGTTTGCAACAGGTCAAGGAACAAGCGGGCGTTCTTGATCGCCGGGATATCCTGGGTGGTTATAAGAACGACAACGTCACTGGCGTCAATGGCTGAAAGGGTGATGTCGGTCAGAATGGGCGAGGTATCTACAACAACGTAGGCGTACAATTGGCGAAGGTAACTCAAGACCTTTGAAAACTGGTCTGCCGAAACTTTTTCGGCCTGTTCGGGACGTTGAGGCGCTCCCAGAACGCGGACACCGGACGCATCGTGTTTGATCATAATGTCTTCGACGATATCCGCATCCAATTCGTCCACGCGGGGGGCAAGATCCAGAATGGTATTCTTACCCTGCTCGTTCAAGAAGACAGTGATGTCGCCAAATTGCAAATTTCCATCCACCAGCACGGCACGCGTATCCTCATTATGAAGAGCAATCGCAAGATTAACGGCGAGCGTCGTGCAGCCCGTTCCGCCCTTCGGACTGTAGACCGTCACAATTTTGCCATTGGCCAATCCGAGTGAAGCCTGCGCAAGAACTGGCGAACCCCCCGGAGCGACGGGAGCCATACGCGCCTGAGAGCTTTTGCTGCGCTCCGCGCGTGACATCTCGCCGGCGCGGCGGACAGCCGAGATCAGCTCGTCGCCGAGGGGCGGCTTCGTAAGAAAATCACGGGCCCCCGCCAACATGGCGCGGCGCATATAATTTTGGTCACCCTGAACCGATAATATGATTACTTGTATTTGTGGAGACTTTTGCCGGATCGCTTCCGTTGCAGCAATACCATCAACATCCGGCATGTTTATGTCCATCAACACGACATCCGGATCAAGCTCCTGCGAAAGCCGGATGCCCTCCTTGCCGGAGCGGGCCGCGCCGACAACCTCAACATCAGACTCGAACTGCAGCAGCTTCCGCACATTCTCGCGGGTATCAGCAACATCGTCTACTATCAGGACGCGAATTTTATCTCCAGCAGCCATACATCTCCTTGAAAAAATACACCAAACAAATTCAATGATGCCCTTTACGGACTCGCAGGCTTCACCGTTACTGTATCATTGGGTAGTGTTGGAGCTGTCAATGTGTCAATCCGAGGTTGTGAAGCATAAGGCAGCTTTGCCGGTACCGGAATATTGTACTGGCTCAACAAGAATTGTAACGTGGCCGCCTCGGTTGCAGAACGCGATTGGTCATTGGGATTGCGCAAAGTCATCATGATCTGGACGTTGGTGTATACCATGTAGAAAAGCGTATTCGCATCCTGTGGCGAGACAATCAAAGTGATGATATCCGGTGGCGCAGATGTTGTTGCCTGCTGCTGGTTTTGTTGTGCCGTCTGGGCGGTGGTTGTAGCCGTGAGCGGGAAGTCGCCAAGTTTCAACACAACCACATCCTGCAACACGGTCTGGCAAACCGGGCGCGGTCTCTGGGCTTCAGAAGGCACCACATAAAATGGCTGCTGTAATGACGGCTCCAACTCCAACCGGCCCTGAGTGGTTGCCGCACCGCCTGAACTGATGCCGAGGGATAGAACAGGCAGGGAGTTCTGGGGAAAACCCGTCCCGGACAAGGCGGCGGTGTGGTTGGGAAGGGCGCTTTGGAAGCTCGGGTCAACATCCACGAACAAGAAACAGGCGTTCACGTTCACATGTGCGCCGTCGTTGATCCCGTAAGCCGCCAGCGACAGGCGGGTCGTCGGAATCGAAACAGCGATCATGCCCGGCGGGATCAGAGCCGCCCATTGCGGACCGGCGATCGCGACCCCCTGCGAGGAATCGGTCACCATCGCACTTGTGATAGGCACGCCCTGGTCTATTGGATACTTTGCGACTTTATTCAGCAGTTCAGCCTTTCGATCTACAGTGAACTCGCCCGCCGTCAATTGACTCTGGGGGATGGACATGGTGCCCAACATGCCCTCGGCGATTTGCCCGCCCTGCGGGATATTCTGCCCAGCCGTATAGATTTGGACATAGGTCGGGGTTTGCTGTTGAGCAGTTTGGTTCTGAAGCAGGGTGCGCAAAGCAAAAAAGGCCACCACCAGCCCAACCACTACGATCAGTATCAGAAGCAGGAAAGTTATAATCCGGCCGCGACGCATATACTTCTCCTCTCTTACATTAGTTCTGGGAATTCTATAATAAGATTATACAAGAAAAATGACAAAAACATATTGGTAAAAAAAGTGGGACTCTGTCTGTTCGACAGAGTCCCACCCGCTCGCCAGGAGCAGAAGAGCAAAACTAAACGGAGGTCAGGCTTTTATTGATAGTGCTGAATGTGTTGCCGATGATCGGGCCGAGGATCATCAACGCCGCGATAACAACAATGGCAACCAAAACAAGAATCAGCGCATATTCCACCAGGCCTTGACCCTTTTCCTTAGGAGCAAATAACATTTTCGTTTAATTCTCCTTTCTTCAGAATTTCCCTGAAGTCGTCCAGGGAGTTAAGCCTATTATATTCACACAAGCCAAAATGACAAGCCAATTTCTTTACACTTATGTTAATTTAACGATTCTGTAATAAAGCAACACCCGATCATAATACGACAAATATGCTTTTTATTCCATGATCGTTGGCGCCGAAAACCAAAGCTTTTGCATTCGCAAACATAACGTCATACTCACTAAATAAAGGACACCCTCAATGAGGGTGTCCTGGGTGCCTGATGGGTTTCGAACCCACAACATCCACATCCACAGTGTGGCGCTCTGCCGTTGAGCTACAGGCACCATGTTTCGAGCGGTGAGATTATATCATCACCATTATTGACTTTCAAGGAGATGCCCGACAAATTCAACCGCCGCGTCTTCCGGGACAATTTGCTGGGCGCCGCTTTTCAAATCCTTGACTGCCACCTGGCCCTTTTCCGCTTCATCCGGCCCGATGGTGATCGCAATCCGAAGCTTCATTTTGTCCGCAAACTTAAACTGCTTCTGTAGTCTGGCGGGTTCGGGATAGACCATCACGTTCACGCCAGCTCTTCGGAGAGTTGATGATAAAGCATAAGATTTCGCCAGCATACTTTCATCAAATACCGTGACCAATACGGAAGCGGGGCTTGGGTGAAATTCCGGAACAAGGCCGCTTTCCTGCAAAATGATTCCGATGACAACATCGCCCATTGCAAATCCGACGGCGGGGAGCGGCTGCCCGCCGACATCCGCGAGCAGGTTATCGTAGCGGCCGCCGCCCAAAATTGCGCGCTTCAGAGATCCGCTGATTTCAAATGCTTCAAAGACGGTTCCTGTGTAATACAACAGGCCACGCATAATGTTGGGATCAAATTGGACATATTCCTTAACGCCTAAAGCCTCCAGCGCCGCGAACAACCGAACCAGTTCCTCATTCTTTTTCCATAGATCATAATCACCAAGAACATTCTTCATCGCATCGAGTTGTTTCTCGTTCAGACCAAGCTCAAGCGCATTTGCATCCCATTTGGCGGAGTCCATCTTCGAGCGGCGGTCAATCAGGTTGGAAATCTCGAGCCGTTTTTCGTGCGGGATATCCAAAGCGTCGAATTGGGCGTCCATCAGGCGGCGATTATTTACGAAAACGGCAGTCCTCCGAGGGTCCAGGCCGACCGAGCGAAGGAACGCTGCAGCCACCGCGATCAATTCCGCGTCCGCTTCCGGCGAATCGACTCCCAACAGGTCAATGTTCCACTGAAAGAATTCGCGTGAGCGCCCCTTTTGCGGCTGCTCATAGCGCCAGAACGGACCGAACGACCACCAGCGCAGGGGAAAAGTCAGTTCATTTTGGCGCGCCGCGATCATCCGCGCCAGAGACGGAGTCAATTCGGGGCGCAGCGCCACCAGATCGCCACCGCGATCCTCGAACACAAAGGACTGCTTTTTGACCAGTTCCTCGCCCGACTTGGCCGCATACAGATCAATCGATTCAATGTAGGGACCATCCCATTCTTGATAGCCAAAGGCCTGCGAAACTGCGCGCACTTTTTCATAAATGAAATTACGCAGCGCCATCTGCTCCGGGTAAAACTCACGCGTGCCTTTTATGGGTTGAATAAGATTCTTCATGACCTCGACTCCGCTTGGAATTGCCAAGCATTTTAACATATCAGGCCGTCGAATGTATGACAAGCGGCCTATGGATACAGGACAGAACGCACTAGCGACAGATTGTGAAAAATAGTACAAATAAGCAAAAGATGTCTTTGTTGAAGGAGACAGAAATGGTCACTCCAGATCAAATCATCATTGAGCTTCAGAAAATCTCCTGGTTTCGTGAACTCAAACCGGAACACCTGCAAAAGATCGCGGCGATTTCACATCTGCGAAGAGTCGCGGCGAATGAGGTTTTATTCCGCGAAGGCGACAGCGAAGACAATTTGTATATTGTCATCGAAGGACGCATCGCGCTGAACATCTTCGTTCCCCATCGCGGCAAGGTGCGAATTTACACTGCCGAACCGCTGGACGTATTTGGATGGTCGAGCGTCACGCCCATCATCCATCAGCGGACAGCAGGCGCGACCGCCGTGATGGATAGCCTTGTCATTGCCATCCATGCAGAAAAATTACGCCAGGCGTGCGATGAAGATCACGATCTTGGCTACGTGGTAATGCGCCGACTCGCGAATATCGTCGCCAGCCGGCTGTTGGTCACACGCCTGCAGCTCCTCGATATGTTTGCCAACCCGGAGTCACAGAATGTCAAGTAATCACCGCTCGGAAACCGGAAGCACAATTGCAATCCGAAAACCAGTCTTCAACAGTATCCTGCGGCGATTGAAGGAGAATGGCTATCAAACGATTGGACCGCGCATCAAAAATGAAACGCTCGTGTATGAGCCGATCGAAAACATTGACGAATTGCCCTGCAGTTACATCACCGAACAAAAAGCGGGTTCATTCCGATTGACTCAAGCAAGCCATAAACATTACTTCGACGCCATTCCCGGCGCGCAATCGTGGAAACAATTTCTGTTCCCGCCGTGCGTGGATCTCTTCACTTTGAGAAAAAATGGCGCCGGATGGGAAACATCGAATTCCAGGATCGATTCGCCAGGTTATGCCTTTATTGGCGTGCGCGCTTGCGAACTCGCCGCCATCCAAATTCAGGACAGCATTTTCATGCGGTCTGACTTCACGGATCCGACCTACCGCGAACGACGCCAACGCGTTTTCATTGTGTCGGTCAACTGCCTCGCCCCTTCCGGGACTTGTTTCTGTGCCTCGATGGGAAGCGGGCCGCGCGTCAAAGACGGCTTCGACTTGAACCTGACCGAGCTCGACGATGCTTTCCTGTTGACCGTCGGTTCAGAACTGGCGCGCAACCTGCTGGATGGAATCGAGTACGAAGACGCCAGCGCGTTCATGTTGACGACCGCCGAACACGCCCTCGAACGCGCAGCCCAACAAATGGGACGAACTCTCGACGTCAGTGATCTGCCGAAACTTATCTTGAAGAATCTCGACTCATCGCGTTGGAAGGAAATTGGCGAACGTTGTCTGAGTTGCGGCAACTGCACGCAGGTTTGTCCGACTTGTTTTTGTTGGGACGCCGTGGATCAAATGAGTCTGGACGGCAAAACCACGAGCCGCACGCGCTTCTGGGACTCGTGTTTCAACCCGGGTTTTTCATATTTGGCCGGCGGCAACACACGCCCGACAATTGCGTCGCGTTATCGCCAGTGGCTGTCGCACAAACTGGGTACGTGGAAAGAACAGCATGGCACGCTTGGATGCGTCGGCTGCGGACGCTGCATCACATGGTGCCCGGCGGGAATTGATTTGACGGAAGAAGTCGCCGCCCTGCGAAAGGAGGCGCGCTGATGGCTGCATTTCAGACAACCGCGGTTTCGACGCCGCGCGCAAACCACTGGCTCGAGCCGAATTGGGCAGAGATCACAGCCATCGCGAATGAAACATCGGATGTTTCAACTTACTGGTTGAAGTTCGTTGATCCATCCATGCAGGCGAACTATTCGTTCAAGCCCGGACAATTCAACATGATCCATCTTCCCGGCTTCGGCGAAGCTGCGATTTCGATCAGCTCGGACTCCGGAGAACGCGACAAAATTGGACACACGATCCGATTCGTTGGAAACGTTACACGCGCTGTGAGTCGGCTCAAGGTTGGCGACGTGATCGGGTTGCGCGGGCCGTTCGGCACGTCATGGCCGGTCGAGGAAATGGAGGGCAAGGATATTTTCATCGCCAGCGGCGGCATCGGATTACCTCCCCTGCGCCCCGTGATCTATCACATCATGCGAAACCGTGAAAAGTACGGCAAGGTCACCCTGCTTTACGGCGCGCGCACGGCCCGTGATTTGATGTATCCATCCGAATATGAAAACTGGCGTCAGGCGGGCATTGACGTGGAAGTGTCAGTTGACCGCAGCGACGCGAACTGGCCGGGGCGCGTCGGCGTCGTGCCGATGTGGTTCTACCAGTTCCGGATTGATGCGCGCAAAACCGTCGTCCTCACCTGCGGCCCGGAGATCATGATCCGTTTCGTGATTTTCGAGGCATTGGCGCGGCGCATCCCGCTGGAAAATATCTACGTGTCGCTCGAACGCAACATGAAATGCGGACAGGGCTCGTGCGGGCACTGTCAGCTTGGACCCTATTTCGTCTGCAAAGACGGGCCCGTCTTCCGGTTCGATGCGCTTCAGCCCTACTTCAACCTGGAGGAATTTTGATGTCCAGCCACAAACCAACGGTCGCCGTCTACAAATTTTCATCCTGCGATGGATGCCAGCTTTCCATTCTGAACCTGGAAGATGAATTGCTCGATCTGGCAAACGTGATTGATATTTCATATTTTCTCGAAGCCGCGCGCGCGGAAAAGCCGGGGCCTTACGACATTGCGATTGTCGAGGGTTCGATCACCACGCCGCATGAACTTGCGCGCATCCAAGAGATACGCAGCGAATCCAAAACATTGATCGCGCTCGGCACGTGCGCGACGACGGGCGGCATCCAGGCATTACGCAACTTCGCGAACGTTGACGATTTCGCCAACATTGTCTACGCACATCCGGATTATCTGCATTTTCTAAAAACAGCCACGCCGATCTCGGAACACGTTCAAGTTGATCTGGAACTATGGGGCTGCCCGGTCAATAAAGCGCAGGTCATCGAAGTGATCGTGGCATTGCTGAATAATCGAAAGCCGAGTCTTCCATCGTACTCGGTTTGCATGGAATGCAAGCGGCGCGGCGCCATCTGCGTTTTGGTTGACAAAGGCATCCCATGCCTCGGCCCCGCGACACAAGCCGGGTGCGGCGCGCTCTGTCCCGCGAACGGGCGCGGCTGTTACGGATGCTTCGGCCCGTTCCGTGACGGTAACCCACAATCATTATCAACGACGCTTCAAAGCATCGAGCGTTATCCCGGCGAGACCGCGCGCTTATTCCGCGGTGTCAGCGGATACGCTCCCTCGTTCCGCAAAACAGCCGATGCGATTTCCGCAAACGTCAAGGAGTCAAAATGACGACAATCGAAGTTCCCGCTTTGGCGCGCGTGGAAGGCGAAGGCGGCTTATTCATCAAACTCGAAAACGGCCAGGCCGTCGAAATTCGACTCGACATTTACGAGCCGCCGCGTTTCTTCGAAGGCTTTTTACGCGGCCGCTTTTTGCAGGAAGTTCCAGACATCACCGCGCGCATCTGCGGCATTTGCCCGGTGGCTTATCAAATGAGTTCCGCGTTCGCGCTGGAGAAGGCGCTCGGAATCGAAATCTTCCCGCAAGCCCGCGCGCTTCGGCGCTTGATGTATTGCGGCGAACACATCGAAAGCCACGCGCTCCACATTTATATGCTGCAGGCTCCCGATTTGCTCGGCAAACAATCCGCGCTGGAACTCGCGGCCGTCGCGCCGGACATTGTCAAGAACGCGCTGCGACTCAAGAAAATCGGCAATGAAATTTTGAAAGCCATCGGCGGGCGCTCGGTTCATCCCGTCAACGTTTGCGTCGGCGGGTTTTATCGCTGGCCGGATGCCGCGGCGCTCAAAGCTTTGCTCCCCGATTTGGAATGGGGACTGGACGCCGCGATGGATTCCGTCAAATGGGCCATTACGCTTCCTTACCCGGACCTCGAGATTGATTACGAATTCGTGTCGCTTCATCACGCTGACGAATACGCCGTGATCGAAGGCGATGTTTGGTCGAGCAAAGGAAACAAAGTCTCCATCGCTGACTACGAAACACGTTACATCGAAGAACACGTCAAACATTCCAACGCGCTGCATGGACACACCATGGATGGAAATACATATCTGGTCGGCCCGCTGGCGCGTCTGAATTTGAATCACGAACAATTATCCCCCGCCGCGCAAAAAGCATTGAAAGATTCTGGAATTAAATTGCCACTCAAGAATCCGTATAAATCTTTGATTGCGCGCGCAATTGAATTAGTCCAGTTTTACGAAGAAGCGATACGATTGGTCGAGGCCTACAAACCGGAAGGACCCGCACACGTTGAACTTGAACTAAAAGCCGGCGAAGGCGCGGGCGCGACCGAAGCGCCGCGCGGACTGCTTTATCATCGCTACAAGATTGACGAAAACGGACTCGTCCAGTTCGCCAGGATCACGCCGCCGACCGCGCAGAACCTGCCGCGCATCGAAGCCGATTTGTTCGCGCTGGCTCCGCAGATTGTCAAGCTGCCGGAGGAAGAAGCCACGCTGACTGCTGAGCAGCTGGTGCGCGCGTATGATCCATGTATTTCGTGCGCGACACATTTTTTGAAATTGAAAGTGGAAGAGAATAGAGAGTAGAGAGCAGGAAGTAGTGAGTAGTGAGTAGAAAGTAGGGAGTAGAAAGTAGGGAGTAGAATGAAAATCGCGGTGATTGGCATCGGTCAAAGTTTGCGCGGCGATGACGGCGCGGGGCTCGAGGCCGTTCGTCAGTGGAAGGAAAACTTTCCTGAAACGGCGAGCCGGCCCGAGGTCCGCGCCGAAGCGAGCGAATTGCCGGGGCTGGCTTTGATGGATTTGATCCAAGAAAACGATGCCGTCATTTTAGTGGACGCCGTCCGGAGTTCCGCCAAAGCCGGAACCATTCATCACATTGAGCCGGGAGATTTATCGACGTTTACATCCGATTCCCAATCCGCTCATGGCTGGGGTGTGGCTGAAACGATCCAGCTTGCGCGGCAATTGAATCCCGCGTTGAAAAATCATCCAATTAAGCTGATTGGAATCGAAGCCGGACAAATGGCGATGGGATCCGGATTGAGTAAACCGGTTCAAAATGCGATGCCGTTGGCATGTTGTGCCATCCAAACTGAAATAGAAAAACTTCTGTGAAGCTCGAATAAAAATCAGCAGGCCGCGCTTGCGTGCACGTAAACCATGTCAGAACGGAGTCGAAAGTCTCCCGACTTTCGAGCAAAATCTGGAGATTTTGCAGTCCGCGCTGACAATCTTTGCATGCACATGTCACACTTTAAGCGTGACCTACAACGCGACCTACTTGGTATAATCGCTCCATCACGACAAGGAGCGAACATGCAGATCCATTACCAGGAAACGACCAAAGATTTACTGGCACGCATTGATATTCATGAAAAATACGGCGCCCGGAACATTGACCAATGGACGACCGAGACACTTCGTCCCAGGCCCGACATGAAGATCCTCGATGTTGGCTGCGGTGCAGGCAAACAATGTTTTTTATACAGCGATTACAGCCAACGCAAGGCCGATATTACCGGCGGCGATTTTTCAAACGAACTGCTCGACAAGGCACGTGCCCAGAACGCGGAACGCAACGACAACTGCAGGTTCATGTTTTTGGATTTCAACAAACGATTCGAATTTGCGGACAATACGTTTGATCTCGTTTCGTCGGCGTTCGCCATCTATTACGCCTCCAACCTGGACTTTACGTTTGGTGAGGCTCACCGCGTGCTCAAGCCCGGCGGACGGCTTTTCGTCACCGGTCCGCTCCCTGAAAACAAGAAAATGTTTTATGACATTATCAAAGAGGCAACGAATAAGCCGATCCCACCCATGCCCGGCTCGTCGCGCTTCAAAGGCGAAATCTATAAGACCATCGAAGACAAATTTTCAAAGACCGAATTGCTAACCTTTGAAAATCCGCTCACCTTCCCGGAGGTTGCGCCGTTCATTGATTACGTCCGCGCTTCGCTTTCGGAGGATCGCAAGCTTTGGACTTCGATGTTCAACAATCATGATGAATATGAGGCGCTGATCGGCGAAATCGAAAAAGTCGCCACGCGCTGGTTCAAGCGCGACGGCAAGCTGGCAATGACGAAAGTCGTTGGCGGGATTTTGGCAACGAAATAATTTGTAGGGGCACAGCGAAGCTCGAGAGAGTTTGGCCTCTTATTGTCCCGCTGTGCCCCTACCGATAACATTATGATCTTCTACGGCCAACGCGTTCTTTTCCTCGGCGCACACCCAGACGATATCGAACTGGGGTGCGGCGCTTTGCTGCATCACATCGTCAATCAGACCGAAGTGTTGTGCGTAACCCTGTCGGACAACCAGAAGAATCCGTCGCTCAAGAATGTGGTAAAGGAACTGTACGAGAGCATGGCTGTGCTGGCGGTTCCGAAGGAAAAGGTCATCGTACAGGAATTCATTACCCGCAAATTTCCCGATATGCGACAGGAGATTCTTGAGTATCTGCTCGAATTGCGAAAAGAATTCAAGCCTGAGATCGTCTTCACTCACACGCGGCAGGATATTCACCAGGATCACAATGTGGTGACCGAGGAAGCATTGCGCGCCTACCGCGGCATCACCTTGTTGGGCTACGATGTGGTGCGTTCCTCCTACGGTTTCTTTCCGCACTTTCTGGTCGAAGTGACGGAAGAAGATGTCGAGAAGAAAATCGAAGCACTTTCGAAATATGGAACGTATCACGATAAGTATTATTTCGATCCCGCCTTGTTACGCGCCACCATGATCCGGCACGGCGCGCTGGCGGAGCATCCGTTTGCGGAGGGATTCGATATTTTGAGGATCGTTGGGAAGTTCGAGAAATGTGAATAGAGATGGATCATGGTTAATGGTTAATGGTAATTGGAGGCTGAATGGAATTCAAAGTACTTTACGAGGAATTAGCAAACAGCACGGAGATGATCCGGGCTTTGCTTTCAGGAGTTACGCAGGAAGAAGCGCGCGTAAAGCCAAACGCTGAATCGTGGTCAATGCTCGAAGTGACTTGTCATCTTTATGATGAAGAACGCGAAGATTTTCGCGAGCATTTGGATTTCATCTTGAATCGTCAAAATGAAGAATGGCATCGAATTGATACGGAAGGCTGGGTAATGGAACGAAAATACAACGAGCAGAACTTCCACGCGATGAAAGAAAAATTCTTCGCCGAACGCAAGAAATCGCTGGAATGGCTCAAAGGCTTATCCAACGCGGATTGGAATAAAACGTATACAACCCCGTACGGTCCGAGGTCCGCGGGCGTGATCTTCGCTTCGTGGATCGCGCACGACAATTTGACCGTCCGTCAGTTGGTTGAACTAAGACGGCACAGAATCGAAAATATTGCAAAGCCTTATGATATTCAATACGCGGGAGATTGGTAATATCTAAAACGAAGAATTGATATAAAATATCATACATCTCTTGTCTGGAGGAAAAACACATGACAACCAGCTCAACATTTCAAGAATTACAAAATCTTTTATTGTTTCCAGTTAAAGGGCCGGATGATCGAAAAAGGCTTCTGGTGGCCGGGTTGCTGGGGTTTGCGGGATTCATTATCCCTATCATACCGGGCATTTTCCTGCTTGGTTATGCCGGATTAATCATGCGAAACATCATTCAAGAAAAGGTTGAACCTTCCATGCTGGAATGGAAGGATTGGGGCAAGATGTTTATTCTAGGCTTGAAATTAGGAGGTGCGAGTTTTATTTATAGCCTCCCTGCATTCATTGTAATGTTCCTTGGCTACGCTAGCATGATGCTTCCTGCATTTCTTCAGGCGTTTTCCAACCCACAAAGCTATTCCGATGTCTCTCCTTTTGTGGGGATAAGTTTTATCGGTATGTTTGGCGGCATGGCGCTTTTTGGAGTCGGGTTTATTTTATTTATACCCACTTTACTAGCGCTTCCACCTATGATGAGCCATGTTGCGAAAACCGACTCCTTTTCGGCAGCTTTTCATTTCAAAGACTGGTGGAGAGTCTTTCGTTCAAATATTGGGGGATTTGCGATCACACTTATTCTGACAGCGGGATTGTATTTCCTAGTAATCTTTGCTTTTCAGATTTTGTATATGACGATCATTTTGTGCATCACAATACCATTTTTACTTGCTTTTCTTATGGCCTACCTTACGATTATTGCAAGCGCTTTATTTGCAATAGCCTATCGCGAAGGGGACGAAAAACTCTCGGGGCAGGAATTTATAGCCTGATGAGTTTGCGAGGTTGATGATTAATTTTATTCTTTCGGATTATTCTTTCGGAACCCCAAGCTGGATCATCCCCTCCGCAACCCGGACGGGATATGCGGGAATATCTACGACGGCGGGCATTTGCAGCACCTTGCCAGTGCGAACGTCAAACTGCGCTCCGTGCCGCGGACAAGTGATGCTGTAGCCTTCCAGCGTGCCTTCGCCCACCGGACCATCATCATGGCTGCAAACATCGGCAATGGAAAAATATTGACCGGCGATGTTGAAAATCACGATGGGCTTGCCTTCGATCTCGACAAACAATCGCTCGCCATTCGGCAGTTCGCTGGCCGGCGCGATCTCGACGTATTCGATTTTTGATTCGTCAACTTTAGCGTAATTGTACATAGTCATCATAGCGTAGGGACACAGCGGGACAAATAATCGTCAAAACCTTCACGCGCTTCGCTGTGTCCCTACGAATCGCTGGCTTCGCCTAAACCATAAACACCAGCGTAGGGGCATGGCGGGGCCTGAGAAGACTTTGACGATCAATCATTCCGCTATGCCCCTACGAATCATTCCACCAACGAATCGCTGGCTTCGCCTAAACCGTAAACGCCAGCTTTCAAAACCTTCAACGAAAGCAGCGCGCATTTCAAACGCACGGGGCCAAGGTCAATGCCGAGCATGTCGAGGATATCTTGTTTGCCAAGTTTCTTTACATCTTCAACTGATTTCCCAATGATGGATTCGATCAACAAATCCGCGGAGGCTTGCGAAATGGCACAGCCGTGACCATCGAAGCGCGCATCCGTGACTTTACCGTCCTTATCCACGCGCAGATCAATCTGGATGTGGTCGCCGCACAGCGGATTGTTGTCCGCAAACGAAATATCGTGCGGATCAAGATGTCCGCGATAGGATGGATTCTTGTAATGTTCGATAATGACTTCGCGATATAAGTCGTCCATTAGTCGAATAGTCCGATAGTCAGGTAGTCGGATAGCCTGTTGGTCAAGTGGTCGGATAGTCTAATTGCTGAATGGTCATTGGCAATGAGACAATAAGACCATGAGAGCAAGCGACCAAATGACCATGTGACTAAACGGCTAACCAAACACTTTCTTGACTTTGTAAATTCCTTCGACGAGCTTGTCCACTTCATCTTTCGTCGAATAAAGATAAAAGCTGGCACGCGTAGTGGCAGGGATTCCAAACTTTTCATGCAATGGCTGCGCGCAGTGATGTCCCGCGCGCACGGCGATGCCGTCGCGGTCCAAAATCTGCGCAACATCGTGCGGATGAACACCGTCGAACGTGAACGAGGCGACGCCGCCTTTTTTATCGGCGCTGGGGCCGAAGACTTTGACGCCCGGAATCTCCTCGAGCCGCTCCAACGCGTATTCGGTGATCTCGTGTTCGTGCGCGGCGACATTTTCCATGCCAATCGAAGTCAGAAAATCCACAGCCGCGCCGAAGCCAACGGATTCCGCGATGGCGGGAGTCCCGGCTTCGAATTTCGCGGGAATCGAATTCGGTCGGAAGGAACGCAGTTTGACTTCCTTGATCATATCGCCGCCGCCCATGAACGGAGGCATCGCTTCGAGCAAATCCGCTTTGCCGTACAACGCGCCAATGCCGGTCGGACCGCACATCTTGTGTGCCGAGAAAGCCAGGAAGTCAGCATCCAACTTTTGAACATCCACTTTCAAATGCGGCACGGATTGTGCGCCGTCCACGACCGTGATTGCGCCAGCCTCGTGCGCCAGCTTGATGATCTCCGCGGCGGGCGTGATCGTGCCGAGGACGTTGGACATGTGCGTAAACGAGACCAGCTTCGGGTCCTGGGAAAGAAGCGAGCGGTAAACGTCGAGATCGAGCAGGCCGTCATTCGTCACCGGGATGAATTCGAGTCGAATGCCGCGTTCCGCCGCGAGGATGTGCCACGGAACCAGATTGCTGTGATGCTCCATCTCGGTCAGGATGACGAGGTCGCCCGCTTTGAGGTTGGCGCGCGCCCACGTGTATGCAACGAGATTGATCGACTCAGTGGTATTGCGCGTGTAGATGATCTCGCGCGCGGCCGGCGCGTTGATGAACTTCGCGATCTTTTCGCGCGCCAGCTCGTACGCCGCCGTCGCTTCCTCCGCCAGTGTATGAACGCCGCGATGAATGTTGGCATTGAAGCGGCGATAATATTCGTTCATCGCTTCGATGACCGGCTCGGGCTTTTGCGACGTGGCTGTAGAATCAAGGTAAACAACCTTGATGCCGGGACGGACCTCGCGATCCAGGATGGGAAATTGCCTGCGGATGGAAACTACATCTAAGGACATATCGGATGGAAAACCGGGACCGCTCGAAAAGCCGTCCCAGAAAATTTAGTAATCGGGAATTTCCTTGCGGCTGCCTTTGCGCGCAAAGCTCGCTGCGCGAATTTGGTCGGACGTGACCGGATACCACAAAATGCGATCCGGCACCATCCAGCCATCGGTCAGGAAAACATTGGATCGGAACTGCACCGCCACCATTTTGTTATCCACCTGCACGACGATGCCTTTGATCCAGCCGCGCACGCGTTCGCTGTTGCGTTCGTGATCGCAGAAAACTTCCACCGTATCACCGACTTCGAAGGCATGTTCCGCGCCGGGCGCTTTCATGTAAGCGAATTGCTGCAGGGCCAGCTTCGACCGAAGAGCGGTACGCCGCTCCGACGATATCGGCGGGACGTGCACGACAGCGCGCGGCCGCGCTGGCTGGATCTTTGTCTTCGCTTTGACCGCCAGTTTGTTTGCCGATGGTTTGACTGCCGTTTTAGCTTCTTCCCTGACAATCGGCTTGGACGCTCCCTTGGCAGATGCCTTCGCTGTGATCTTCCGAGCTGCCTTTGTTGCTGATTTCGATTTAGTCACTTTCCTTGTTTTCGTCTTCATTCCAAATTCCTGTGATATGAAGTCAATTCTTTTTACAACATTTCGAGTTGCAAAGCAATAGCCCTACCCCATCTTCTGCAAAATTGCCTGATGGAATCTTTCGCGCACGCCCTCGAACGGGATACGCTGCATGATCGGGTCGAAGAAACCCTCGACGACCACGCGCTCCGCATCTTTCTGCGGGATGCCGCGCGATTTGAGATAGAAGATCGGTTCCTCCTCCAGCCTGCCGACGGTCGCGCCATGTGTGCAGCGGACATCGTCTGCGAGGATTTCCAGCCCCGGGATTGAATCGGCGCGCGCGCCCTCATCCAGAACGATGTTTCGATTCGCTTGATAACCGTCCGTCTTCTCCGCGCCCTTGGCGACGTAGATCATGCCCTGCCAAACAGAGCGGCTCTTGCCTTTCAACGCCCCTTTGAACAACAGGTCGCTGGTGGTGTGCGGCGCGAGATGATTCTGCTGCGTATCGTGATCGAGATGCTGCGTGCCGTCCGTGAAATAGAAACCGGACATGCGTCCCGTCGCGCCTTCGCCAGCTAAATCCAATTCGGAAAAGTTCTTTGTCAACTTCGAGCCGATCGCGCCGAAGATCCAATCGAGGCTGCCGCCGCGTTCCACGCGGATCCGCTCGTGACTGAAATTCCAAACGTGCTTGCCCCACGATTGTAACTCGACAAATTTGAGACTCGCGCCCTGCATGACTTTGATCTCGACAATGCCAGCATGGAACGCGTCGCTCGATTCGGTCGGCGACGCGGATTCATGTACATACGTCGCGTTTGCGCCTTCATCAAGGAGGATCAGCAAATGCGAGATGTGGGCCAGATTCGCGCCGGGTCCCCACAAAATGCTGTGAAGTGGCTGCTCAATGTGGGTGTTCTTCGGAACGTAAAGAATAACACCCGTTTGCGAAAGCGCGCCCGCCAGCGCGGCGAACTTACCTTCTTCCACGTTGACGGTTTGTCCAAGTATTTTTTCGATGATCTCCGGATGTTTTTCCTGCGCGGTTTTGAAATCCGTGAAGATCACGCCCTGCTTTGCAAGCGACGCATCCAAATCAATCTTCGAGCCGCCGGGGAACAAAACAATTTGTCCGCCGTGCTGATCGGCAACCAGTGGTTTGAACAACTCTTCAGGCATGGATGGAAAATCTTTGTACGCGCCGTCAGTCGGAAGCTTGAATGAATCCACTGGCAAGGCGCGCAAATCGGTGCGGCGCCAGGCTTCGAGAGTCGTGTCGGGTAGAGTCTGCTTTTTGAACGCGTCCCAAGCGCGGGCGCGGTAGGATGCGATGAATCCGCTCGAGGCGGGAATGTCCGCTTGAGTGAAGGCGAAATCCTTTGCGCCAGATTCGACTCGAGGAGACTTTGAAATTACAACTTTTCGTTTTTCCTGCATGTCAATTCCGTTTGAAAGTTTGCAAGTTGAAACGTTTGAACGTTCAAACATGCCAACTTGACAACTTGTTAACCGATTGATCCTTCCATCTGCAATTGAATCAAACGATTCATTTCAACCGCGTATTCCATCGGCAGTTCTTTGACAAGCGGCTCGATGAAGCCGGACACAACCATTGTCGTGGCTTCTTCTTCGCTGAGACCGCGGCTCATAAGATAAAAGAGCTGCTCCTCGCCAACTTTGCTGACCGACGCTTCGTGACCAATGGTCACATCATCTTCGTCAATCTCGATGGTCGGATACGTGTCCGAACGCGATTGCGGATCGAGTAAAAGCGCGTCGCAGACCGTGTTGGACTTGACGCCTTTCGCGCCTTTGTAAACTTTGAGCAAGCCGCGGAACGACGCGCGTCCGCCTGCCTTGCTGATTGATTTTGAAGTGACCTTGCTGGAGGTGTTCGGCGCGAAGTGATACATCTTGCCGCCCGCGTCCTGCGTCTGACCCGGACCGGCGAACGCCATCGAGAGCATTTCGCCGTGCGCGCCGGGTTCCATCAAATAGCACGATGGATACTTCATCGTGATCTTGCTTCCGAGATTCGCATCTACCCATTCATGCGTTCCGCCTTCAAAAACTTTGGCGCGCTGCGTGACCAGGTTGTAAACGTTCGTGGACCAGTTTTGAATCGTCGAGTAGCGGGAGCGCGCGCCTTTCTTGACGATGATCTCGATCACACCGCTATGGAATGAGTCGGTGGTATATTGTGGCGCGGTACAGTTATGGGAGACAACACCTTCTGCAATGTACGATTCATCTTCTTCGACAGAAAAGTTATAAACTTCTGTTTCAATTTCATCAACGGTGATTTGCTTGATGGGGACATAAAGGAAGTTTTCATCGAGTGAGAATGGAGAACCGCTAAGATCACCATCAGGATTCTCAGCTACCCAGTCAGGAATGCTCCTGATGAGGAACACTTCAACGCGAATTTCGCTAATGGACGAATAACGCGAATTAGATTCAAATGCCGTCGCTAATTCAAGTTCGGCTTCCGGTTGAGGCACAGGCACAACGAGATAATCGCCTTCTTTCACGCTATCCGCGCGCGCCCAAGTGAGTTGAAATTCTTTGTTGCGCATTGACTCGCGCTGGCGCCGTACAACTAACAACGGATGTTCCGCCGTGACTTTTAACTCACGCCCGCTATCGCCATAGTATCGGATGCTGTAAATCTTTCCGTGGTACGGGCGCTTCTGCGTGTGATACACGCGGCGATAACGTCCTTGATGCGTCATCACTTCATCACCGACAATAATGTCTTCAATAACTTTCTCGCCATTTCGTGTTCGGACGTGCGCACCTTCGAGGAAGCATCCTTCTACGTAATGCACCGATGCGCCTTCGTCTACGATGATCATCGTGCGTTCAAACTGACCGACATTGGCAGTGTTGAGTCGGAAGTAGGCTTGAAGCGGAAGATCAACCTTCACGCCCTTCGGCACGTAGACGAATGATCCGCCGGACCACACCGCGGAGTTCAGCGCGGCGAACTTATTGTCTTCAATTGGGATGACCGTGCCGAAATATTCGCGGAACAGATCGGGATATTTCTTCAAGCCATCTTCGATCGAGACGAAGATCACGCCCTGCTTTTCGAGATGTTCTTGAATGGAATGGTATACCATCTCAGACTCATACTGAGCACCAAGTCCAGCCAGAAATTTTCGTTCGGCTTCCGGGACGCCAAGTTTATCGAAGGTGCGCTTGATGTCATCAGGAACATCTTCCCAAGATTTTTCCTGCTTCTCCATCGGCTTGACGTAGAAGTAAATCTCGTCGAAGTTGAGTTCTTTCAGGGACGGGCCCCACGTAGGCATGGGACGCTTGAGGAAGTGATCGAGGGCCTTCAGGCGGAAGTCGAGCATCCACTGCGGCTCGCCTTTCATGTGCGAGATTTGTTCCACGACTTCGCGGTTCAAGCCCTTTTGAGATTTGAACGCGTAGTGATCGTCGCGGTCATGGAAACCGTATTTGTATTCGCCAATACCTTCAAGGATTTTTTCGTCCTGTTTTTCTTTACTCATAAGAAGCTCCGTTATTCGATACTCGATAATTCGATATTCGAGTATTCGAAATTCGATTATCGAATATCGGCACTAAGCCGTTTCTTCAGTCTTTTCTTTCTCGCGGAGCCAATCGTAGCCGTGCTCTTCGAGCGACAGCGCCAGATCGGGTCCGCCCGATTCGACGATGCGTCCGTTCATCATCACGTGGACAAATTGCGGCTTGATGTAATTCAACAGACGCTGGTAATGTGTGATGACGAGCACGCCGAGATTCGGCCCCGTCAGCGCGTTGACACCTTCCGAGACAACGCGCAGCGCGTCAATGTCGAGACCTGAATCGGTCTCATCCAAAATAGCGATCTCCGGCTTGAGAGTTGCCATCTGCAAAATCTCAGCCCGTTTCTTTTCCCCGCCCGAAAATCCGTCGTTGAGATAACGCCCCGCAAACGCTTGATCCATCTTGAGCAAATCCATCTGCTCCTTGAGCATCTTGCGGAACTCCGGCACCGGGATGCCTTTGTCTTCCTTGTTGACCGCGCGGCGGCGGGCGTTGAGCGCCGTCCGCAGGAAGTTGGCCACGGTCACGCCGGGGATCGCAACCGGATATTGGAACGCGAGGAAAAGTCCAAGGCGCGAACGTTCGTCCGCTTCGAGTTCGAGGATATTTTGTCCTTTGAAAAGTACCTCACCTTTTGTTGCCACGTAGCCCGGATGCCCCATTAATGTATATGCCAACGTGGTTTTGCCTGTGCCATTGGGCCCCATGATGGCATGGATTTCACCCTGCTTGACCGTCAAATGGACGCCCTGCAAAATCTCTTTATCCGCAACATTAACGTGCAAATTTTTGATGACCAGTTCCGACATGAATACTCCTATACGAAGCGCCTTCCGGCGATTTACCGTGCGGCATTATAGCAGGCCAAGGAGGAAAAGTCAATATTTATCATATTTTTCTAGTATATTAGGCGGCGTTGGTTAAGATATTCTTACGGCAAAAGTGAATGTATTAGTAGCAAACACGGCATGAAGGAGGAAAAACCGTGGGTAAATATCGAGTGTATCCAGCATTGAATTGGGTATGGATATTGAATTTATTTCCACAGCAACCAAACTAAAGTCGTCACCAAAATCCCCCACAAGATTCCGCCGGTCACTTCCAGCGGCGTGTGACCCAGCACTTCCCTCAATTCATCTTCATCCCAAATATGACCTTTGAGCAACTCATCAAATAAATAATTAATTCGCTCGGCGTGCATCCCGGCCTGACGGCGCACGCCCGCCGCGTCATAAGTTACGATCATCGCAATCGCAACGCCGAGCGCAAATAATGGACTATCGTAACCAACGTAAAGTCCAACGGCGTTCGTCGCGCCGACGATCAACGCCGAATGCGAACTCGGCATGCCGCCTGTGGTGAGAAGCAATCCCCACAGCCAGCGACGCGAACGCAAATATTCGATTGGTACTTTGATGACTTGCGCGGTGAACCAGGCAATCAGCGCCGCGATCAGCACGCGGTTGACGAGGAGTCCGCCCAGGTTCATTGTTCCTCTTCAAAATCAACCGCTGCGCCGCCCGAAAGCTGCCTGACTTTTAGTTCGGCTTGATCGAGCAGCTCCGCGCAGCGCTTGACCAGCGCCTGGCCGCGTTCATAAAGCGACATGGATTCATCGAGCGAGCGCTGTTCGCTTTCGAGCGCGGCAACGATGGTTTCCAATTCCTTGAAAGCCGCCTCATAATTTAGTTCCTCGATGGGTTTGGAAGAAGTTGACTTTGGCATAAGAACTCCATTCAACATTCGATATTCGATATTCGATTGCTATTTGCGTTTTGCCGCTTGCGTTTTGCGATCCACGACTTCCGCATCGAATTCGCCGTCCGACACGCGCACGCGGACGCCGTCTTTGGCCTGCGCGACTTTGCGGATGAGCAGGCCATCCCTTCGACGCGTGACGACCGCGTAGCCTCTCGCCAGGACTTGAAGCGGATTCAGCGTCTCGAGGCGTTTGCCCAGCCCCGCGAGTTGACTCGCTTCGAGCGCGAGCCGGTGAGCTTCTCCCGCCTCGACGCGATGCGAAAGCTCATCGAGCCGCTGGCGATCCGACTGAATCCGGCGCGCGGGGGAAAAGAATTTTAAGCTGGAAGAAAGAGAACCGATCTCCGACTTTCGATCATCGAGAAAATCAAAGAGGAAAGAGGAAAGATTCCCGCTGATGGATTGAAGGGTTTGAGACAGGTCGAATGCGGTCGTTTGCGTTGCAAGTTCCGCGGCGGCGGTGGGAGTTGGCGCGCGCAGATCGGCGGCAAAATCCGAGAGCGTAAAATCCGTTTCGTGTCCCACGCCGCAAATGACCGGGACTTCAGATGACGCCACCGCACGCACAACGTGTTCATCGTTGAATGCCCACAAATCTTCAATCGAACCGCCGCCGCGCGCAAGCAAAATTACATCCGGCTGCGGCGCAAGCTGATTTAGCGATTGAATTGCTTCCACAATTTTGGGCGGCGCGTCATCGCCTTGAACCGGCGCGGGCGCAAGGATCACTTCGACCAGCGGCAAACGCCGCCGGATGGCGGTGAGCATATCGCGGACTGCCGCGCCGGTTGCGGAGGTCACGATGCCGATGTGTTTTGGAAATTCCGGAATGGGCCGTTTGCGTTCGGGATCGAATAAGCCTTCGGATTCGAGCCAGGCTTTCAGCCGCAGGAATTCCTGGTATAACGCACCCTCGCCCACCGGTCGGATTTGATCGGCGTAGAGCTGGTATTGTCCGCTGACCTCGTAGACGCCAATCTTTCCATGTGCCGCGACCGCCATCCCATCTTGAAGCGCAAGATTCAAACGCATCGCGGACGTTTTCCACATCACGCTGCGAAGCGACGCGCCCGCATCCTTCAACGTAAAGTAGATATGTCCCGACGCGGGACGCGAGAGATTCGAAATCTCGCCTTCCACCCAAACATCCTGAAGCGTCACATCGGACTCGATTTGATCGCGGATGTATTTCGTGAGCGAGGAAACCGTCCATTGAGCCGAAGCAAATAATGAAGGCTGCATCGAAGCGAGGATACTCGAAGATGCGTCCTCTTACAAGTGTAGGGACACAGCGGGACGATCATTCGTCAAATTGCGCCCAATCCTCGCTGTGTCCCTGCCGTCTTATGCTAAAATCAGGAAACAAAAAATGAAACATCTTTGGTCCCCGTGGCGTATGACATACATTGAAAATTCCGGAAAAGAAGACGGCTGTGTCTTTTGCAATGTTCAGAAAAAAGAAGACGGCCCGGAAAATTTGATCGCCCTGCGCGGTAAACTGGCTTTTGTGATTCTGAATCGGTATCCATACACCAGCGGCCATTTGATGGTCGTGCCGTTCGAACACAAGCCCAATCTCGAGGAACTCGATGCGGCCACGCGCGCCGAAATGATGGAATTGACTTCGCGTGCCACAACCGTTCTGAGAAAAATCTACAATACAAAATCGTTCAACATCGGCGTGAACATCGGCGAAGCCGCGGGCGCGGGCGTGAAGGAACACGTTCACATTCACATCGTGCCGCGCTGGGTCGGCGACACGAATTTCATGTCGTCGCTGGCCGAGACGCGCGTGCTGCCCGAAACGCTGGAAGATACATGGCAGCGCGTCCGCAAAGGATTTCAGGATTGAAGGAATTCACCACAGAGGCACAGAGTTCGCGGAGAAAGAAATAGAAACCAAGACCAGGGCGTGTACGCAAATTCAAACTCAGCTGTCGCTGCGAGTGGCGCTGAGGCGCCACGAAGCAATCTCCCTTTCAAATGAGGAGACTGCTTCGTGGAAAAACATCGCCTTCGGCGTGCTTCACGACCTCGCAGCGACACAAAATCTATTTTGCATATCGCCCCTAACATTACAGCGCAAAGTTAGAGTTTTGAGGGTTCTGCTCATGGCTTTTCTACCGTTTTCGCCCTCATCCCCACCCCTTCCCCCGAATGGGGAAGGGAGTCTCCTCTCCCTTTGGGAGAGGGAAAGGGTGAGGGAGAATTGGCAGGGAACGATTGCCCGACCTTGCGCTGTAATACTAATCAGGGGAAGAAGTTCGGGCTAAACATTTCCAAAATGTCACTCTGAGCGCAGCGAAGAGTCTCAAGTTCGCAAATCAAGAGACTCCTCGGTCGCAAAGAACGCTCTCGCAGAGTGACATGAACACTTCTTTCATCGGAGGTTGTGATGAAAAAATCATGGCTCATGTTTTGGGCCGTTGCGACAACTTGTATGTTGGTATCCAGCTCGTGCGGCCCTGCAACGGCGACGAAATCTGTGTCAACGAGCGCGCCGCTTGTTACACAAGCAGGCGCTTCAAACACATCCACGCCCGCGCCGACATTCACCGTAACTCCGGTTCCAACCGCGACACGCGATTCGTTCGGGCCAAATCAAACTGATTTTCCGCCAAACATCAATCCGCTAACCGGATTGCCGGTTGCCGATCCATCGCTGTTGAACGTTCCAGCGATGCTGGTTTCGATCTCGCATTTCCCGCCGACGGCGCGTCCGCAGGCGGGACTTTCGTTCGCGCCGTGGGTTTTCGAGTTTTCCATCACCGAAGGCGAATCGCGTTTCCTGTCTGTGTTTTACGGCCAGTGGCCCGCGCCGGAAATTCCGATCACGGGAAATTGCGCGGTTCGCAAAGACGCGTTCAAACAAACCGGAATGATTCTTGGCAATCGCGTCTGGCTCGATTCGAACAAGAATGGGATTCAAGATCCAGGCGAACCCGGCATCGGTGGCATTTGCGTCAACCTTTACGATGCAAACGGGAATCTCGTCCAGCAAACGACGACCGACACGAACGGTTATTACGGCTTCAATGTGGATGCTGGAACGTACACGATTGAATTTGTCAAACCGTCCTATCTTGATTTCACAAAACAAAACGCGGGCGATGAAAATCTCGACAGCGACGCGGATGCAACGACCGGCAGGACTCAAGCTATCAGCGTGGACCAGGATGATTTATCGCGGGACGCCGGAATGGTCCAGAATGATTCGTTCAGCACGCTGACGCCCGATCCGAAATCCGATCCCGCGCCTGAGATCGGACCGGTCCGCTCCGGCCGCCTGCTCTATGGTCATATCGGCAACTTCTTCACCGATAGTTGTTTGATCTACGCGTTCGCCTCGCCGGAGGTGTTGAGTCAAATCCCGCATTGTTCCTTCGTGACGCACGAAGAGCAAGGCGGCGGCTCGATGCTGCCCATTGACCGCTTCAAAGCAATTGCACTTGAGAACCAGCGAAAAACTTACGAGCCTATCAATTACGCCAGCAACCTTTTCACGGAACAGCCGCCCGCGGGCGGTGCGCCTGCAAAGCAAATCAATATTTTCTATGCTTTGCTGAACCAGTCGGGCTGGACGTATGATCCGCTCTACCAGGCTTATCTGCGCTACGTGGACAATGCCGACAAAAACGCGCCGGGCGTTTTGCACGCGGACGTTGACCGGTTGACCGGACGCCAAATTCACGTCGAGAATTTGATCGTGCTCATGGCCGACACCGACGTTGTCGAGCCGACCAATCTCGACATTCATCTCGATGTGGGCAATCAGAATTATGCATTCCTGTTCCGCGACGGACAAATGTTCAAGATCAAATGGAACACACTGGCTGGCAGCTATGAAAAACAAACCGGGCTTCAGCGTCCGATCAAATTCACGAACATGGACGGCACACCCGCCGCGCTCAAGCCGGGTCACACGTGGATGATTATCGTCACGCCGTTCAGCCTGGTGCAGGAACAATCCAGCGGGACGTACCTCGTGCGATACGCCGCGCCGGAGGGCGAAGCGAGGTAGTTTGGTCGCGTAGTTATGTAGTTACGTAGTTGTGCGGTTATGTAGCACAGAGAAGAAGCTGCGCGAGATCCCCGCTCTATCTTTCTTTCATCCTTCATCTTTCCAGTCAGGGGTGAAGAAAAGTAACAAACGTCCATGTCACAAGGCATGGACGTTTTTATTTTCATTGCGGCTATAATAGCTTCATCAAAATCAGCAAGGAGATAACATGGGCAAAGAAACCGAAGCTGTGATTCTGTCAGCGGTCCGCACACCGATTGGAAAATTCCAGGGCGCGTTGAGCGGACTGCCCGCGACAAAACTGGGAGCCATCGCCGTCAAAGCCGCGGTGGAACGCGCGGGGATAGACCCAAACGAAATCGAAGAAGTGCTGATGGGGAACGTCGTGCAGGCCGGCGAGGGACAAGCACCTGCGCGTCAGGCCGGGATCGGAGGCGGAATCCCGGCAACGATCGGCGCGACGACTGTCAACAAAGTCTGCGGGTCGGGGCTGAAAGCCGCGATGCTGGCCTCGCAAGCCATCCGCGCCGGGGACGCGGATCTTTTCGTCGCCGGTGGAATGGAATCCATGAGCCGCGCGCCCTTCCTCATCAACGGACGAAGCGGCGAATTGAAATTCGGCCACCAGCAATTGATTGATGCCCTGCAAAACGACGGCTTGTGGGACCCGTTCGAGAATTGGGGTATGGGCAACGCGGCCGAATTCATCGCGGACGAATATGAAGTCACGCGCCAGGCGATGGATGAATTTGCATTGGGCAGCCACCAGAAAGCGGTCAAGGCAATCGAAGGCGGGACGTTCAAAGCCGAGATCGTGCCGGTCGAGATCAAAGGCCGCAAAGGTGATATCACAGTCGTAGACACAGACGAAGGCCCGCGCAAAGATACGTCGCTCGAGTCGCTGGCAAAACTGAAACCGTCGTTCAAGGCGGACGGCAAAGTAACTGCGGGAAACGCGTCTTCCATGAATGACGGTGCTGCGGCGGTTGTGATCGCATCGCGCGCTTACGCGGAAAAACATGACATCAAACCGCTGGCGCGCGTGGTGGGGTATGCCCAGGCCGCCGTCGAACCGAAATATTTGTTTGCCGCGCCCGCGCAGGCCATTCCGAAACTGCTGAAGAAAATCGGCTGGACGGTGAGGGACGTGGATTTGTTCGAGGTCAACGAGGCCTTTGCCGCGCAGGTTCTTGCAGACGGTTATGCTCTTGCAAATGATGGTTGGGATTGGAACAAGGTCAACGTCAACGGCGGCGCGATCGCGTTGGGACATCCGCTTGGCGCAAGCGGCGCGCGCGTTTTGACAACCTTGATCTACGCCTTGAAAGATCGCGGCTTGAAGCGCGGTATCGCATCGCTGTGTCTCGGAGGCGGAGAAGCGGTGGCGATGGCGGTCGAGTTGGAAGGTTAGCAAGTTGGAAGGTTCGAACGTTTCAACTTTCAGACTTTCCAACTTGCAAACATAAAGCGAGGAAAAATATGGCTATAAAGAACATTTTTGTGGTAGGCGCCGGAACGATGGGCAACGGCATCGCGCAAGTCGCAGCGACTTCGGGCTATCAGGTTACATGCATGGATATCCTGCCCGCTGCGTTGGACAAAGCCAAAGCGGCGATTGCCAAATCCACGGCAAAGCTGGTTGAGAAAGGCGCGCTCACCGCGGACCAGAAAGCGGCCGCCGATAAAATCGCCTTCGTCCCGAATTATGACGAGCTCGCCAACGCGGACTTCGTCATCGAGGCCGCCACCGAAAACCCCGAATTGAAATTCAAGATCTTCAAAGAGTTGGACGCCAAGGCGCGTGAAGGTGTCATTATCGCCAGCAACACTTCTTCGATCTCGATTACCAAGATCGCGGCGCAAACCAAACGCGCAGATAAAGTCATCGGGATGCACTTCATGAATCCTGTGCCGCTGATGAAACTGGTCGAGGTCATCAAAGGACTCGCCACCAGCGAAGAGACGCTCAAGACCACGCTCGAACTTTGCAAAGTCATGGGCAAGGAAGCGTGGGAAGCCAATGATTCGCCCGGCTTTATTTCCAATCGCATTTTGTGTCCGATGATCAACGAAGCCGTCTTTGCCTTGCAGGAAAATGTCGGCACGCCCGAAGCCATAGATGCGGTCATGAAGCTTGGAATGAATCATCCGATGGGCCCACTGACGCTGGCCGATTTGATCGGACTCGATGTCGTCCTGTTCGTCATGGAAGTTTTGCAGCGCGATCTGGGCGAAGATAAATATCGTCCCGCGCCGCTGTTGAGGAAGATGGTGGATGCAGGATATTTGGGAAGAAAGACAGGAAGAGGGTTTTACCGCTATTAGCAAAGCGTCTTAACCATGATTTCAAGGATTATAGGATTGCCCTGATTAGCGCACGCAAATCAGGGGCATCAAGTAAATCAGGAAAATCATGGTTAAGACAATCAAGGAAATCAGGGCATGAAATACGAAGATTTGACCCGCCGCATTATTGCCGCCGCCATGCAAGTTCACTCCACGCTCGGCAACGGATTTCAAGAAGTCATTTATCAGCGTGCGCTGGAAATCGAATTTCCCTACCACAATCTTGCCTTTGAACGCGAGAAGGAAATGTCCATCTTTTATCGCGGACATGAAATCGGCACGCGTCGCGTGGACTTCTTCGTTGAAAAGCTGATTATGGTCGAACTCAAAGCCGTCATTCAGTTGGAAGACGTTCACCTCGCGCAAGCCATGAATTACCTCGAAGCCTATAATATGGAGATCGGATTGCTCATCAACTTCGGCGCGAAGAGTTTACAATTCAAGCGCGTGCATAACAACAAACTCCTTAACCATGATGAAAAGGATTAGAGGATTACCACGAAAAAGCGCCACCATGATTTCAGGGATTACAGGATCACCTTGATAGAACGCACCAATCATGGACATCAGGTAAATCAAGCAAATCAGGAAAATCAAGGTTAAGACCATGCCTCATGACCAAGCCTATCTCGAAGCAGAAAAGAAAATCCAGGAAGCCCAGCAATCAGGCGCAACTGGCTACCTGAATAAAGAGATGAGAGCAAAACAATTTATTGGGGCCATTCGATGCGCAGTCAACAGAGAAACTCTATTCGATGAAATGCAGATTGCAAGAGCGCGGCAGTGGCATAACAATATAGAGAAAAAATGGAATAGCCTGACGGAACAGGAACGCCAGTCTTGCGCTTATTGGGAGGTGGTTTGGATAACAAGCATATCGCCAGGAAATTATTCATCACCATAAAAGCCATCAAAAAACGTCTGACGAACGTTTATCAAAAATTAGAGATCGCATCAAGGGCGGAGGCCATTGCGTGGCGGCGTGAAAATGGTAGGATTTCCCTACCTGAAAACACAATATTTTCTTTCTAACATAGAGATAGAAAGGAGCGCTCCATGAAAAAACGTTTGTTATTTCTTATATTGTTAGTTATTGGCGTGGGTATTGGAATTGGCGTATTCAGTTCGTGGGCGGGGCTGGCGGCCAGGTTTCGCCCTGCTCTGGCTGCTGCGCAGGAGGAACCAACATCAACCCCTATATTAGCCAGACAGAATGTTCCTCCGACCCTATCAGCCGTATCCGTTTCTCCTGCAGATCAACTGGTACAAGAACTGAGTGTCAAGGCGGCCCAACAAGTAACAAAGGAACTAAATGCGAAAGCAGCGCTTGGAGTATGGCTTCATATTCATGTGGAGGAAAAGTTCGATCAGGATGCGCCAAATAATGGTGTACTTCCCAACGGCATGGCCATTCCCAACCAACAGATCAACGATGATTGGTATCACGTGAATGCCCAGGGAGTAGTCATCGAGTCCGTCTCCATGATGCGGACAACGGATGGCAAGATTGTACAAGTTGGCGTTGCCAGCAACGGCACCACATGGAACTCCGCTACAAGCGGCGCTGATCCCGAAAAACGCCCCCAGGAACTCCTCAAGCTCAACGAATTATTTCTGAATAATGGCGATCTAAAGCGGCTTGAAAAGTTCGGCAGTACAGCTAAAATCACAAACGTAAGCCTTCCAAATGGTGACCAAGGCGTACAGATTGCGATCGGCGCAACGTCTGCACCAGCGAAGATCACCAACTTCGACAAAGCTGTTACCAGCACCGAAATACGCACTGTGCTCGATAATTCCACTGGCTACATGGTATCTCAAGATGTGGTTTCTGGGTTCGAGGATGGTTCTCAGCGAATATCTAGTCAATTAAAGCAGAATGTCACAATTGAGCCTCCTACCGACGAGGTTCTGTACTATCTTGCAGAAAAGGACCGCGAGGTGAACAAATGAAAAGGATTATGTTCTCGTCCGCTATCGTAGCTGTGGTCATCGCGATAGCCGTTTCTGCGGGAAGTTGGCCTCAGATTGGTATGGCACAGTTGGTGGGGGTAAGCGTTCATGCAGAAAAAAACCGCATGGTTGACCGACTACGCGGGTGCATTTCCTGACGAAGCACTCTCATCGAACTTGGAAAGGCTCGTTTCCCAGTTTTTCCTCCCTTTCGGAGATTGCTTCGGGCGAGCAAAGAACGCTCGAACGCCCTCGCAACGACATCGTTTCACCGGCAGGCAGGCGAGGGAACTTTTATATTTTTACGAATCCACAGTCTTGGCAGACCTGGCAGTGAACATCAATCAAATTTGACAGCTCGGAATAGTTATCCGGGCTTTTTTGTTGTCGTATAATCTGGGCGACCAAAAGGAAAGAGCCTATGAATGCCGCCTTCGCCGCGTGACGCGATCGCTTTCATACCTTGTTTTTAGCCGCGCATTTAGCAATCACTTTTCATTTCGATCATTTCAGCCAGCACAAGCTCGTTCCTTTTCAGCACATTAATTCTCACTCAAACCCGGCCGCGGTTTTCTGCAGACCCATTATGGACATGTGCCGTAATATGATGGTCGGCGATTGGACAGTCGGGATTATCGCCAATCAGCTCAAAGCACGCGCATCGGGGAATCTTTTTCCTCCTCCACCAAACAATTGCCACGCCAACTGCCGCCGCAAGAAACAGGGCGGCGGCAACAATGACGATCGGGATATTCATCATGCACCTCCGAATGTCTCTGCCAGTTTTGGATGGCAGCCAAGTTGGCAGGCTGCAAATCCTGTTTCGTTTGCCCCTGCAATAGTCTTGGACATGCAGAGTATACAGAAGCACAAACGGGTTGTCAACCAGCAACTTCCAGATGTTCTGCGGCGCCTTCCTGCGTGCTAAGATGTTGCCACATGGCAACTACTGATCTCTCCGAATGGTTAGGCGTTCAATTGGAAAGCAGGAACATGAGTCCTGCCGAACTAGCCAGAAAAGCGGGAATAGATAAAGGGATTATCAGCCGCATATTGAATAGGGAGAGAAGGCCCTCTCCCGAGTCTCTCGAAGCCATCGCCCGCGCGCTGAAGCTTCCATCCGAAACCGTCTTCCGCGCCGCGGGTTTATTGCCTTCCAAAGTAAAAACCGATCCACTCACCGAGGAAGGTCTCTATATCCTTCAGCAATTGGAGGGGGAAGACAAAGAAGATGCCTTGCGTTATCTGCGCATGCGTTTGCAAGTCGCCGAAGAACGCGGTAAATATAGCGTACGAAAGAGAAAGAACTAACCAACCAGAGCCGAAGGTTTAAAGCCGCCTCCACGGATTGACCACGTTACATTGGCACGCGCCCGCATCATCAGCAGATGCGTGATTCTTTCTATTTTATCGAGGGGATATTTATGATATTTATCTAGTATATTGACAGCCTATTCGGAAATGGGTATACTCTTGTCCGATTTATTTACCGAACTCCTGATCGAACCAATCAGGAGAAAGGTTCAATATGAAAAGCACGCGCGATCGGATTCTGCAAACCCTGCTCCGGCAGCCTCGCCGCACGATCAACGAACTGGCCGAGGCGGTTGGGATCAATCCTATTTCGGTACGTCATCATCTGACAAATCTGCAGATGGAAGGACTCATCGCAGCGGAGGAGGAACGCCACGGCGTGGGACGCCCGCGCCTCGTCTACGTTCTGACCGAGGAGGGCATGGAAAAATTCCCGACGCGGTATCTGCGCCTGACGACGCGCCTGCTGGCACAGATGAAGGAAACCATGCCGGAGCCGGTGGTCAGCAAATTGTTCAGCCAGATCGCAGACGATTTAGCGAGGGAATACGCCGACCAAATGCAGGGGTTGAGCATGGAAGAGCGCCTTGATTTCGTGAAGTCCATGCTGAGCGAGGAAGGCTTTACCGTCGAATGGGAGAAGAACGGTGAGCAGTATCAGATCCACGAAATCTCGTGCCCCTATTACCAGATCGGTGTGAGCCACCCGGAAGTCTGCACGGTAGACCAGACGCTGATCTCGAAGATGCTGGCAGTGCCAGCCGAAAAAGTCCAATGCGTGTTGAGCGGAGGCGCATATTGCACGTACGTGGTGCAGCAGCCCGCGCATAGCACCGTTCCATAACTTTGCAAAGGAACTCATTTAGAAATGTCAGAAGAACAACCCGTCAATCAAATCAAGTGGACGATCCACGATACGAATCCCGAACTGGTGGAACCGCTGCGCGCGAAACTCTCCGAAGTGATGGACCCCGAGATCGGAATGAGCATCATCCAATTGGGGCTGGTGCGCGACTTCAGTGTTGAAGATGGAATTGGGAAGATGAAGATGATCCTGACGACGCCGTTCTGCCCGTATGGGCCGGCATTGATCGAGATGACGCGGCAGAAGGCGGTGGAGGCGTTGGACAAGCCGGTGACGATTGAGATGCTTCCGGATATGTGGGATTTCGCGATGATGGAAGATCCTTCTGCATTGGATTGGGGTTTGTACGCGTAAAGAACAGGGCGGACACACAGGTCCGCCGCTATGAGAATAATTTCGAAACACAAGACACCCACCGGCTTATCGGGTTGGCATCGTTTTTATTCGATGGATCGCCGCAGGCACGTTTGAAACATGACTTGCAAGAATAAATGTTATTCTCCCTTGCGCCAGTGCATCCCATGAGGCTGTTCGCCCTCGGAAAAGCCGGAGAGAACGATCAGGGCGTTGGTCACCAGATTGCCGGGATTGCGCCAGCGATGGTTCAGATTTGCGGCAAAGAGCAGGCTATCGCCTGCATCCAATAGGTAAGTCTGTTTCTCCACCAGATATTCCAGGTGGCCGCGCAGGCAGAAGACGAATTCGTGGCCGCTGTGGACCATATTGTGAGGCCCGCTGATCGCGCCGCTCTCGAGGGTCAGGATGAACGGCTCAACGCGCCCGGTGAATTGCTCACCCCCCAGGCCCTCCCAAACGCCGCGCGCAAACGGAACACGCGTACGGCCATCCGCTTTCACGAGGATGGCGCTCTGCCTCTCAGGCGGGGGCCCAAAGAATTCCGTGATTGGAACGCCCAATGCGTCGGATAATTTGTAGAGTGTGCTGACAGATGGAGACGTCTTGCCGCGCTCGATCATGCTCAAGGCGTTGGCCGAGAGTCCGCTCTTGGTAGCAAGACTGCGGATGGACATATGCCGCGCTTCACGCAATTCCTTGAGGCGCTGCCCCACATCCACCGATATGGCATCACGCTGATAATCCATAAGACCTCCTTCATCAAGGCAATCAGCTCAAACGCGCCGATGCTGAAAACAGGATTTATATGAGTTCGACAATTTTGGGACAGTATATCATCCATTATGCCTATTCCCTTGCGGCGCTTTGACTTATTTCAATTCCGGTTCGGGATGAACCAGGAAATATTTTCGGACAAGCCAATACCTTCGCCATTTGTGGGACAATTTGGCAAATTGTCCATTGTCCTACGTTCGCCGCTCCCGATGCCGTATTGGCGAAGGTATTGACAAGGAACAACACGGATTTTTTCCCGTGAACGTCAACAGGAAATTGCCATGCTCGCGGCGACACGATTGCAGCAGAACACAAATTCAGGTTATTTCGAATCCATATCCGGCAGCCCAAGAAACACTTCAACAATGTGAGGATCATATCGAATCCCCGCGTTGGCCTTCAGATAGACACGAATCTCTTCGACCGGCCAGGCCGGACGGTACACCCTCTCCGACCGCAGCGCATCCCACGTATCCACAACGGAAAATATTCGCGCCAGCAGCGGGATTTCCTCCCCTTTCAATCCCTGCGGATACCCGTGCCCATCCCACTGCTCATGGTGGCAGTAGGGAACATCCAGCGATGATCGGAGGAAGGGAATTGAAGAAAGCATCTGTCTGGCATAAGCGGGATGCTTTTGGATGATCTCCCGTTCCGGGCCGGTCAGATCGTGAGGCTTCAGCAATATCTCATCGGGGATGGCCAGCTTGCCGAGGTCATGAATCAATGCGCCGCGCCGGAGCTGGGTGATTTGCTCCTCGCTAAGGCGCAGGGCGCGCCCCAGGCGCGTGCTCAACTCGACCAACCGGCGGCTGTGACCTTCCGTCTCCCGGTCACGGTATTCCAAAACTTTCGCCCAGGCCTCGAGCGTCAAATCGTAATTCCTGCGCAGCTCGGCTTCGGACTCTCTGGCGCGTTCCAGCGTCTTCTCCATATTATCCATGATCACCCAGATGATGATGGCCGCCGCCAGGAACAAAATCGTCATGGGGAACAGGATGCTGAAACGGGTTGGGCCAACTGTTGGATGAATATACTCATAGATTTCCAGGAAGACGATCAAAAACAACGATGCCGCTGCTCCGACGGTAAAGTAGATGGCCGAACGTTTGCCAAACAACAAGGTCCCGATCATGATGTACAACGGGTAAGCCAAAATGCCCGGGTCGCGCACGCCATCGCCATCATACAAATTCGCCGTGATGACGAGCAGTACCGCGACACTCAGGAGGGAAGCGGCCAGTGAAAAGCGTCCCCTCTTATTTAGAATGATCAGGGGAATGCAAACGATGGTTGTGCCAAGCGAAGTAAACACCGAGACCCAAGTATCAAACTGGATATCGAACCACCCAAGCAGCGCAGTTGCAATCATGACCGTCCACAGGATGATATTCAGAGTCCGCTGCCGTCGAGCGTGTTCGAACGCGATGAGGCTGATTGACATGGCTTATTCCTCAAGCGGTGGCCGGACGAACGAAACTACGCCACCCTGTGTGTATCGAAGCGGTCTTGTTCGGCCAACGCCAGCAAGGCAATATGCAGAACAACGCATTCTTGTTTCCGGTAAACCTTTGCTGATTATAACCGCGCTGCGCGCGGCCTTAAAGCAGGGAACACCTGACGCTGCAGCGCAAAGCCGCCGGCTGCAAGATGCATACAATGTTCGTCCGCGAATGATCTTCGAGCATGAGGTCTGCGCGAATTTCCGCCAATTTTTCGTGCAGAGTAGCAAGGATTGGCGGATGCTTTTTAACCTGCGCTGCAATGGTAGAGCGTGTTTTATAAATTCGGGTTGCAGCCATTTTGAGCATGCGGCGGACACTTGCGTTGTAGACGCCGAGGTAAGACTTGAAATCCTTTGGCAGCGTCAGAACCAATTTCAAAGATATCCACCAACAGATGCCGCTTTGCCCGCAGGCGCCGCGATCAACTCACGGCGCGATGAGGCATTCCGGGCCGCGGGCGAGATGGGATAATATAAGGGTGTGTTCGGCTGAATTCTGCAAAATGATTACAATTTGGTTGTCTTCAAGAGAAAATGGCTGGAGGAATGCGCCCATGCAATGGCTGGCTTGTTCACCATACTGGCTCGTATGGAAGGAAATATGAACCTGCGATTTCCACGCCTGACGATGGTTTGGTTTGCCGCAATCCTGATGAGCGCGGCGTGCGCACCCAAAGCGGCCGCTCCGCTGCCGGTGGATGACATGGCGACGAATGTAGCCCGCGGCGTATCCGCGGCGCTGACGAAAACCGCCGAAGCGCCCGCGCCTTCGCCATTCGCCGCGCCCACAGAGACGGTTATCCCTGCCACAGCCACAAGCGGGCCGATCCCGCCGCTGGTCGTGGCGCATTTTGCATCCTGCTGGTTTGGTCCGGGTTCCGCCTACAACCTGGAAAGCAACATCAACAAAGGCGAGCGGGTGGAATTGCTCGGCGTTGGAAGTGTGCCGGGCTGGTACATCATTCGCAACCCATATTTCTTCCAGCCATGCTGGATACAGGCAGCCAATCTGGCTATTGATGCGAGTGCGGACCTATCGTATTATCCGGTAATGACTCCCTATCCGCTGAAAACGCCCAAACCGTGAGCCATCCCAACCTCCCTCAAATGCTTTGCATTTGAGGGAGGTATCCGCCAAAGGTCCGCCGTTCTTCGCGGAAGAATGAAGGGGGCAGATACACAATATCGAAGACATTATCAAAACAATTCCATTCGCGCTGAAATCAAGCGAATGAGCTACAATCTATTATCGTGCTGGCTTTTGGATCCGATCAACGCTTAGGAGGCGAACCATGAGAAAGACGAATCTGCTGATGATTTCCGTTGTGGGCTTGCTCGTGCTGGCGTGTTCTACCTCGGATTTGATTCCGGCGACACCCTTTGTAGCGCCAACCCTGCCGCTGCCGACTGAAACGCTGCCGGCCGCGCCCACAGCGACAGCGTCGGCCACGCCGACACAGCCAATCCAACCAACACAGACGATGGAGCCGACCGCCACGTTCACTTCCGTACCAACGCTCATTGCTGCGGGTTCGTCTCCGACCTCAACAACCAGCGGGGCGGCTCCCACCGCTACCGCGCAAAGCCAGCCCACAGCGACCATGACTTTGGCCGCAGGTTCCGTGTTCACAAGCGTGACCGCCTCGGGAAACATGATCACCTGGGGAGCGAACTGCCCGAACAATTCAGTGACATTCGCGGCGCAGGCTGTGAGCGGATACAATATCACGTCTGTGCTGCTCTTCGTCCGCCTTCAAAGTCAAAGCACCGGCGTGACGACGCGCTGGAGCAATGGGACCAGCATGCACACGGACGGAGCAGGCATGTTCACATACAGCCTTGCGGCAAGAGGCATCCCCTACTACCAGGATTTCCAGTCCGCGGCGTGGGTGCAATATCAGCTCGTGGCAACGAACCTTCAGAATCAGATCGTGGGCCGGTCGGAGATTGTTTCGAATGGCATTACGTTGTCGCGGTGCCCATGAAGGAGTTGCGTTTTCACCGTGAACTGCAGTGCAAAACGCAGGAGCGGGACGCGCTGTCCTGCCCTTGTGGTCAATCGGGATCGGCAGGTCCTGAATCCACCTTAATTTGGAGCCAACAATGAATCATCCACCCATTGATGCCCGGCGCGACGCAGTACCCATCCGCCTCTTCAAGTCCGACTTTCTGGAATTCTTCACTCACATCAGCCCGGTGACGATCATCGTTTTGTGGCTGCCGATTGCGGTTGCATTGGTAGTCTATGCCGTGACGAACGTCCGCGGCCCGGATTTTCCGGCTTTCATTCCGCTCGGATTCCTGGTTGGTCTCTTCCTGTGGACATTAGCCGAGTATACGCTTCACAGATTTCTCTTCCATCATAAACCAACCAGTCCACGCCAGGAACGCATATTATTTTTATTTCATGGAATCCATCACGCCCAGCCGCAGGTGAAGACGCGCCTCGTCATGCCGCTTCCGGTCAGCATTCCGGCGTTCGTCGTCTTCCTTGCCATGTTCTATTCGATCTTTTCTGTATTGCTCAGGTCACCGCAGTGGGTCGCGCCGCTGATGTCGGGATTCCTGATCGGGTACCTGGCCTATGACCTGACGCATTACGCCGCGCATCATTTCCCCATGCGTTCAGGATACGCAAAATACATCAAGCGTTATCACATGCAGCATCATTACAAGGATACGGATACGCGCTTTGGCGTCAGCTCGCCAGTGTGGGATTGGGTCTTTCGCACACAGGGAGCGAAGTAGATGTAGATGAAGTGAAATGGATTGGTAATTCAGGGAACGCGGATGCCGCCGAGGATGGCAGCCGGAGCCAGCTGGCCAACAAACTTTTAGCGCGCCTCGTGCCGCGTCCGGGAGCGTATTTGGGGTTACTCCAAACTGACGTACAATATATGTTCGACATAAATAAAAAAGGCACAGAACAAACGCATCATGGGAGACCTACTCACCAACCTGCGACAATATAGCCATGGAACTTTCTCGTCGCTGTATATCCGCAATTACCGCCTATATTACATCGGGCAGATTATCTCAACATCCGGAACGTTCATGCAGTCGGTTGCTCAGGCCTGGCTGGTGCTCAAGCTTACCAACTCCGGCACCGCCCTGGGCATCACCAGCGCCCTGCAATATGTTCCGATCCTGATCCTTGGGCCGTATGGCGGCGTCATCGCGGACCGATTTTCCAAACGAAAAATCCTTTACTTCACACAATCCATATCCGGCATTCTGGCATTGATTCTGGGCGCGCTGGTGGCAACGAATCTGGTACAGGTGTGGATGGTTTATATCCTGGCATTTGGCCTGGGCATGGTCAACGTATTCGATAATCCCACCCGCCAGACTTTCTACATGGAGCTGGTTGGCTCGGACAACCTCAGGAACGCCGTTACCTTATACTCGACTCTTGTCAATCTGGCACGCATCATCGGCCCCGCCCTGGCCGCGGCGTTGATCGCCGGCTTTGGCCTTGCGCCCTGTTTTATCATCAATGGACTCTCGTATGCTGCTGTGGTCATCATGCTGGCCGTGATGAACACCGGCGAATTGCTCGTCACTCCACCGGTGCCGCAAGCCAGGGGACAGATTCGGGAGGGCTTCGAGTACGTATTGTCCACACCCGTTATTGGTTCCACCTTGCTGATGATGGCACTCATCGGCACGCTCACCTACGAGTTCCAGGTCAGCCTGCCATTGATCGCCCAATTCACATTCAACGGTGATGCCAGCAGCTACGCTTTATTGACCGCCGCAATGGGATTCGGGGCCGCCGTTGGAGGAGTTTTCTTTGCCAGTCGAAAAGGCGTCCAGCCTGCAAAGGTGGTTGACGCGGCCCTGTTGTTTGGGCTTGCAGTTCTTGTGGCGGCTTTCATGCCGAGCCTGTTACTCTCCGGCCTGGCCCTGGTGGCAGTCGGAGTCTTCTCGATCAATTTCTCGTCGCTTGGCAACAGCATTCTGCAGCTGGAGAGTTCTCCGCAGATGCGCGGGCGGGTCATGTCATTCTGGTCTATCGCTTTCCTTGGATCAACGACCATTGGCGGGCCGATTGTCGGCTGGTTTGCTGAAGCAGCCGGCGCGCGCTGGGGACTGGCATTAGGCGGGGCGGCGGCGCTTGCCGCTGCTGCGCTTGGAGCCATCACTTTGCGCAATATAAAAACGGATAAAAGGAATTCGTTGACATGAAGATCCCGGATGACATGTTCCCCGTGCCGGGGGTGCCATCCAACACGCACATTCGGGATGGCGCTGCCAAAGACTGTCAGAATCCCCTATTCGACTTTTACTTCGCCTTCGGAGTCATCAATTTTCAAATTCCGTAAAGCATCGTCCATGGACGTCAGGCCTTCCTGCCTCATGCCAGGGACCGGCGTGCCGCAATACGGACAAATATTCCAGGGCAATTCCATCAGCTTGCCGCAGGAATGGCAAGCCTTCTTGAGCTTGGTATGACAGTTTGGGCAGACCTGCCAGTCATCTTTCACGCGGCGCTCACAGCCGGGACAGACCGGCAAATCTTCCAGCGCCTGAAGCAAGGCTTCTTCTTCCAATGTATGCTGGTATTCCTCTTCCAATGTCCGCGCCGGACGCAAGATCAAATAAACCAGCACGCCCGGCAGATTCAACACGGCCACCAGCAAGGCAGAAAGAATATGCACCAACGGATCGCGCCCGCGGGCGCGGATATCGCGATATGTCCAAATCACCAACGCGATCCACAACGCGGCGAGGAACGCGCCGCCGAACGCCGTCAAGACGAGCAGCAGGTTGCTGAGAAAAGTTGGGTCAAAGGACATTGCGACTTCCTATCTTCTACAAGGTCAAAAGAACATCCACCGATGACGCAGATGTCGCAGATTGAAAAATAAATCTGCGACATCTGCGAATATATTCATCCGCCGGCAGAACCGCCCGCGATTCCGCCTTCGGTCAGTTTCCGCAAATCCGAAAGCGCGGCGTTGATTTCGTCAACCGTCACGGGGCGGTCTTCATCACGATGTTTGAGCGCGCCCGTTTTGGCCTTTTCGACAGCAAGCTCGCGGATCGAAGCATTCTTCGCCAGCGCTTCCTTAACCAGCGCCGCGCCCTGCGAATATCCGATCACCGGATTCAACGCAGTGACCACGATTGCGTTCTTCGACAGCCAGCCCTCGGCTTTTTCGCGGTTCGCCGTCAGTCCCTTGACCGCGCGCTCCGTGAACGCGTTCACCGCGCCGATGGTCACTTGCATCATCTCGAATAAATTATGCGCGATGATCGGCATCATCACGTTCAATTCCAACTGCCCGGCCTGCACGGCCATCCCAATCGCGGTGTCGCAGCCGATCACGTGGAACATCGCCATGTCGAGCATCTCGGCCATCACCGGATTGACTTTGCCCGGCATGATGCTCGAACCCGGCTGAACCGCAGGCAAACGAATCTCATCAAGACCGGTGGAGGGACCCGATGCAAGCAAACGAAAATCATTTGCAATGCGGATCAACGTCAACGCCAGCGTGCGAATGGACGCGGAGAAGTCGGTTGCGTCGGCCATGGACTGCATCGACTCGAACAAATTATCGGACTCATATAATTTCAAGCCGGTCAATTCGGACAGTTTCTTGATCATCCGTTTATGATATTCGGGATGTGCGTTCAACCCAGACCCGACAGCGGTGCCGCCAATCCCAAGCCGCCTCAGCCCCTCCGCCGAACGCGCGATGCGTTCCGATTCGCGGGAAACCGCTTTGGCGTACGCACCAAACTCTTGGCCGAGTCGCACCGGCACGGCATCCTGAAGATGCGTGCGTCCCGATTTGACAATGTCATCGAATTCGCGCGCCTTCGCTTCCAGCGCGGATTGAAGTCCCTTGAGCGAAGCCAGCAATTCATCCAAGCGCCACAGCGCGCCCAAACGAATCGAAGCTGGGATGGTATCGTTCGTGGACTGCGCCATGTTGACGTGATCGTTCGGATGAACGTAATACCTGCCCAGCCCGCCGCCCAGGATTTGCGTGGCGCGGTTGGCGATGACTTCATTGGCATTCATGTTGTGACTCGTGCCAGCGCCTGCCTGGAACGGATCAACGACAAATTCAGAATCCCATTTGCCGTCCATGACTTCCTGCGCGGCCTTCGAGATCGCGTCGGATAACTGCCTGGCCGTAAATTTTTTGCCATCCACTTCGCGGTCGTTGAACAGACCGAGATCGTAATTGACTTCTGCCGCAGCGCGTTTGATGAGCGCAATGGACCAGACGAATGCCCGCCATGGCCGCAAGCCGCTGACCGGGAAATTTTCCACTGCGCGTTCGGTCTGCACACCGTACAGCGCGTCCGCCGGAACGTGCAGTTCGCCCAAAGAATCTTTTTCAACACGAAAATCTTTTTCAGCCACAGGAGCCTCTCCACTCATGAAATTCAAATAACATTTGGAGAACGTTGGAAAATAGCCACAGATAAACACAGATGGACACGGATTTTCGATGACACTCTGATGATTTTGGTGTGTCTATCAAGCATCAGGGTTTATCCGTGTTCAACGCCCTGCGCCCTTTCAGGGTCTGTGGCTAAAAACGAATTACAAAACATTCTCCTGGCCTTATTTTACACCTCACGGAGTATGGAAATCGAAATGCCAGTTCGGGCCGTCGGACCAGTCGGTCGAAGTGACGCCGATGATTTGAAAGAACGTCCGGCCGGGCTTCAAGTAAAGCGGCGTGCCATTCAGATTCGTGATGAGCAATGGCTGATTAATATCGCTGCGGAACCAGCGCGCCGGAAATGCCAGCCCGTTGCGGAAGACAAAAGCCTGCCCGGAATCAACCAGATCAATGTGGTAGACCTCGTCCTGCTGTTCGCCTGCATTCATAAACGTATGCAGAACGAATAAGACGATCACGTTGTCCGCGCTAACCTGCTTGTTGTTCAAATAGTCAATCAACGGTGCGTACGTTTCCGGCTTGTTATCGCGCGTATCATTCGCTTCCTGGAAACGCAAATAACGCCGGGCCGCCGGGTCGTATTCCCAATAATTGTAGTCATCCACCGAATAATGGGTGTAAATTCGATTCACAAGATATCCATTCGCAGGCAGCGAGGCGCTGAAAAATCCGCTGCGGATGTTTTGCGGCGAATTATCCAGGTGAAACTGCGCGGCGCAGCCATTTAATTTGGTCACATCGAAATACGCGTTGTTATACGTCTCCACCGGGCGGCGGCTGTCGAAGAACGGCGGGCAGGGGCCAAATCCCTGGAGCATAAGAAACGACCTGAGATCGCCGCTGTAAAAATACTGAAACTCGCGCGGATCGGCGTATTGGAAAACATAGAAGGCATGATACATCCGCACGACATGTTCATCGAAGTAACGGCCGGAGCGGACCGGCCCAACCATGTTTGGATGATTTCCATAGTAGACCGCGATGAAACGCGTCAATAAATATTCGATGTAATATTCGAAGACGACATCCGCATACGTCAGACCCGCTTGCGGACGAATGTAACGCGGATAATTCGCAACCTTGATCGCGACCGGCCGCCGCTGAAGATAACCCGGATCCGCGGGCGGCAATCCCGTCAACGGATCGATCCCAGGCGCGGCTGTGGCGATTTGTGGAATGGCAAATGGATTTTCTTGCGCGGAAACCGTCGGATCGGGCGCGGCTGCCGCGATTGGCAGGGAAGGCGAATCAATCGCCGGCGCGGAAGCGCTTTCGGTAACGGGGGCCGCTCCCAGTCCCGGCCCTGGAGCGCAGGAAGCCAATAAAGCAAAGGCCAGGAGATAAGATGTCAATTTGAGATGGGAATGAAACATCGGGATAATTCTACCAAAGTCGGAAGTGGCTGATTTTGTGGATTTCTACAATATTCACCACAGAGTCTACAGAGAAAAAATCTCTGTGCTCTAAAATTTTTCTCATGTCATTGCGAGGAGTGGCGCTAAAGCGCCACGACGAAGCAATCTCCTGGAACCTGAAAAATCCCATTTATATCTGGTTGGTGATTGCTTCGGGCAAGGAGCGCCTTCGCAACGACATCGCCTCGTTAACCATTGAGGGAACTTATATTTTTACGAACTCGTAGTGTGCTCTGTGGTGAGATTAGCGAACGTAGCGATTGCATCTCAAAGCTGATAAAATTGCCGTGCCCATGTTGATCTTGATTTCAATCCTGCTTTTATTCGTGACCGCACTGGCTTTGTTGGTTTTGCGAATCACGCGTCCCGAATTTCGTTTTGCGTGGCTGGCCGCGCTCAGCGGAACCGTCCTTGCGTGGCTCACGGTGTTACTCTGGCAAACGCAGCTTCCCTCCTCCATTACACTTCCAGCATGGCAGCCGGCAAGCCTTTTTGCGGCCTCGCCCGGATTGTCCGCGGATGGGCTGGCGTGGCCGTACGCATTCGCCCTCGCGACGCTGGCCGCTGCGATTCTGTTAACGTCCTCAGTGCGCGAGGATTTTCCAAATCCGCTTGTCTGGGCGGTCGAGATTTCTGTGTGCGGCATCGGATTGATGGCGGTGACCGCCGCCAATCCGCTCACGCTGGCTTTGGTGTGGGCTGCGCTGGACCTATTGGAACTCGTCGTGATGCTGCGCGCCTCCAAGGACTCGGGAACCAGCGAGCGGGCTGTGATCGCCTTTTCGACGCGCGCTGCCGGGATCATTTTGCTGCTGCTGGCAAATGCGATCGGCGCGGCGGCTGGGAAGCCGGTGGATTTTTCGTCCGCGCCGCCGCAGGCCGGATTGCTCCTTTTAGCCGCAGCGGGTCTGCGGCTGGGCGTGCTTCCGCTTCATCTGCCCTATCGTTCTGAATCATCCCTGCGGCGCGGGCTTGAAACGATGCTGCGGCTCACAGCCGCGGCATCGAGCCTGATTCTTCTGGCGCGCATCCCAACCGCAAGTCTCGAATCGCCTGTCACTCCCCTATTGCTGATTCTGTCCGCGGTCGCCGCTGTGTATGGCGGCTGGATGTGGATGCGCGCGCCGGACGAATTAACCGGCCTTCCGTATTGGATGATCGGTCTGGCGAGTTTGGCAACGGCCTCCGCTTTATTTGGCAACCCGACCGGCACGGCCAGCTGGGGCATTGCCTTGATTTTGAGCGGCGGCGCACTCTTTGTTTCCTCGCTTCAACAAACCTGGTTGAACCGCGCGTTATGGATCGGCGCATGGGCATTATCTTCCCTGCCGCTTTCATTGACCGCGGCCGGCTGGCAGAACAACACCAGCGGCTGGGGATTCTTCCTGCCGCTCTTCCTCACGGCACAAGCCTTCATCATGGCAGGCTTTGTCCGGCATGCGATGCGGCCATCCACGCGCGCTCCATTGTCAACGCAGCCTGTTTGGGCAAAGATGGTTTATCCGGCAGGCATCGGCCTTTTGCTTTTGATCCAATTCATTCTGGGATTTGCGGGGTGGGACGGCGCGTTCGCGATCGGAGCGATTCCCGCCGCTATCGCCGCTTCGCTCCTGACCTTGGGCCTGCTGTGGGCCGCGCCGCGTTTTCCTTTTCTGAATCCGGTTCGCGCCCATTGGATTCAGCCGACGGTCACATCGCGTCTCGACCAGTTTTATCAAAACCTTTGGGTGTTCTACCGCTGGCTCGGACGTTTGACACAATCCATCTCGAATGTTCTCGAAGGCGACGGCGGGATCATGTGGACTCTGCTGTTCCTGATCTTCTTCGTCCTGTTGATCACGCAAAGGAAGCCATAAATGCTTGCCGTCATCCTTGCATGGATTGCTGTCATCCTGTTGCTCGCAACCTCCGCCGGTTTGATTCTCAACAGCGACTGGCGCCTGGATTTGGGTTTGCTCGCCGCGCAATACCTGGGCGCGTTCGTTTTGGCGGCTCAACATTGGCCGGTCGGCATGGCCGCCGTCAAACTGGTCACCGGCTGGATGGCGACCGCGGCGATTGGAATGACTCTCAATGCGTTCACTTCCCATGAAGAAAGACCCGAACAGTTTTGGCCGAGAGGCCGCGCATTTCGATTATTCATGGTTGGCATGGTCGTTGTGCTGGCCGCGGCCGCAGCGCCGCGCGTCGAAACCACAATTCCCGGAATCGGCCTGCCGGTCGTCGCCGGGGGGATCTTATTGATCGGCAATGGACTGCTGCATCTCGGCACCCGGTCGGAGGTCACGCGCGTGATCTATGCCCTCCTCACCATTCTGGCCGGATTCGAAATCATCTATGCGGGCGTGGAAAGCTCGATCCTGGTCGCCGCATTGCTGGCCGTCATCAATTTGGGATTGGGATTGGTGGGCGCCTATTTGATCAACGCAGAACTGTCGCCCGAGGAGGAAGCCGCGTGAGCGCGCCCACCCTTTGGATTCTGCTTCCCATTTTGGTGGGGAGTTTTACGCTGCTGCTTTTACGCGAACGCACGGTGGCCGTGATCGGCGGCGGGACTTCGCTGGTTCTGGCGGGCATCGCGCTCATCGTCCCGATTGATGAAGCGCTGCGCATCGGCCCGCTCTCGCTGAAAATCGCATCCACCGCTTCCATCCTCGGACGCAGTTTTATCCTCCCGCCCACAGACGCGCCGCTGCTCGTCATCATTTTTGGAATGTGTGCGCTGTGGTTCTTCGGCGCGGAAGCGGCAGGTGTGGCGCTTCGATTGATTCCGCTGGGATTGATCATCACCGCATTGCTGGTTGCTTCGATTGCCGTGCAGCCTTTTCTATATGCCGCCCTGTTGATCGAACTGGCGGTAATGACCGCTGTGCCGTTACTGTTGCCATCCAATCAAAAGCCGGGACGCGGCGTGATCCGTTTTCTGGTTTATCAAACGCTGGCGATGCCGTTCCTTTTGTTTGCCGGATGGCTGCTGGCGGGCGTGGAAGCCAGCCCCGGCGACCTAGCGCTCACTGTGCAATCCACCAGCATGCTCGGGCTGGGTTTTGTCTTCCTTCTCGCGATCTTTCCACTCTACACATGGATTCCGCAATTGATGGAGGAATCTTCGCCGTATGCGGTCGGTTTTTTGTTATGGCTTTTGCCGACGATTGCCAGCATCTTCGGGATGAGTTTCCTGGACCGCTATGCGTGGTTGAGAACATCGCCCGGTGTGCTGGCGGGTCTGCGCGGCATCGGATTGCTGATGCTGATTTCAGGAGGTTTGTGGGCCGCCTTCCAGCGCAAGCTGGAACGGCTGATGGCCTATACCGCCATCGCGGAAACGGGTTTTATTCTGCTGGCGCTGAGCCTGACTACCGCGGGAAGCCTCGATCTTTTCTTCCTGCTCATCATCCCACGCGGCCTCGGTCTCGCCGTCTGGGCATTGGCATTGTCTGTTCTCAAAAAAGAAAATGGGGCGCTCGAATTCTCTTCCGCGCAGGGATTGGCCCGCGCCTATCCGCTTGCATCCGCGGCGCTGGTGCTTGCCGCGCTTTCAACAGCCGGCTTTCCTTTATTGGCTGGTTTTCCGCCGCGGCTTGCCTTGTGGCAGGGATTGGCCGGCGAATCGATTGGCACAGCGATATGGTTCCTGGTCGGCATTCTCGGCCTGCTGACCGGAGCCGTCAGGATGATGGCAGTACTGGTGATGCAAAAGGAGGAAACGAACTGGGCTCTGAAAGAGAGCTGGATCCAGCGTGGCATGTTGAGCATCGGAATCATCGGACTGTTCCTGCTCGGAATATTTCCGCAGATCATGCGGCCGTTCCTCGAAAGCCTGCCACTCATGTTCCAGCATCTGGGCCGCTAGGCGATTTAACCGACATGCTATAATCTATCCGCCTCCTGGAGGATTTCATGGAATTCGAACAGATCACGAAACGTCTCGAATGGCTGGACGACCAGCAGCGAAAGAATAAAACTGCCATTAGCGACCTGAGCCAGCAGCTGACTTCGATCGAAACGACCGTCAATGCTCTAAGCAAACAGATCAAGGGTCTCGGCAAGGAGATCGAGGATCTCAGCCCGGCCACGGCGCGTCTGGATCAATTCGACCAGATGATGGAAAAACAGCGCGGCGACCTGAACAAGCTGGCCGAGGCTGCGGAAAAACGCGCCCTGCGCCGCGAACAGGAATCCGCCAAGTTGAATCGTGCCGAGTTGAATGAGATCAACAAATCCATCCTGAAATTAAACGGATTGCTCAAATTCGACGAGATCGAAAAACAGTTCAAGGTCCAGGCACACGAAGAGCAGCGTCTCAATCTGGCAATCCAGGATATGCGCGCCAAAGTCGAAGAGGTCTTGGAAAAGAGCGAACAGGTAATGCTGGCGCAAAAACCGATTGAGGAAGCCCGCCGCCAGGATGCCAAACGCCTGGCAGATTTACAGGGCGAATTGGCCGCCGTCCGCAAACGCGCCGACGATGCGCGCGAAAAAGCCGTCTTGCACACAGACAGCATCCGCAATCTCGAGAACCGCATGGCGGAGCTGCTCGAAACCGAATCGGAACGAAAGGCCGCGCAGACCGCTTTCCTCGATCAACAAGCCATCGCATTAGTTGAGCGCGACCGCGCCTGGAAGGAATGGCAGGGACAATACGAAATTTTCAGGAAGCAGGCCGAAAACATTCAACTGCAAGTCGCGGCTCTCGACGATACCATCCGCGCCGCCAAACGCGCCCAGGATGCATACACGGAAATCAATCAAAAAATGGAGCGCCGCACGCTCGAAGTCAGCGAAATGCAAAGACTGGCGGAGGAGCGCATCCGGCAGGAATGGGTGGCGTTCAAGGCCGACGAACAAAAGCGATGGACGAGCCATTCATTGGCGCAGGAAGAAACCATGCGCGATCTCCGCAAAGATATTGATAAAGTGGAACAACGCGTCACACAACTCGACGATACATCGCAAACGCTGCAAGATCAGCTTCATCAAACCACAGACGCAACCGAACACCAGCTGCAGGAATTGATGAACGTTGCCAACGAATGGCTGACAGCCTACGAACGGATCATGGGGCATGCGAAAACGAAAGCAAAAAAGGCGGCGCGGTAGCGTCTGCCCTTCTTTCTTCTTTCATCTTTCCTCTCGCTGAAAAAGAAAGAAGAAAGAGGAAAGAAACCCTATGCGTGTCATCGGAACCGCCGGTCACGTTGACCACGGCAAATCCACATTGATCGAAGCCCTCACCGGCACCCATCCCGACCGCCTAAAGGAAGAACAGGCGCGCGAGATGACCATCGAACTCGGCTTCGGCTGGCTCACGCTTCCCGGCGGCGAAGAAGTCGGCATCGTGGATGTTCCCGGCCATCGCGACTTCATCGAAAATATGCTGGCCGGCATCGGCGGCATCGACGCGGCGCTTTTGGTCGTCGCCGCAGATGAAGGCATCATGCCGCAGACCAAGGAACATCTGGCGATTCTCGATCTGCTGCAAATCCCATCCGGCTTGATCGTCCTGACAAAAACTGATTTGATCCAGGATAAAGACTGGCTTGACCTCGTCGAAGCGGACATTCGAACCGCGGTCAGGGACACGGTCCTGCGCGACGCGCCGATCCTGCGCGTCTCAGCCCGGACCCGGAGCGGACTCGACGATCTGAAAGCGACTCTCGGCGAAATCCTTGAACAACAACCCGCGCGGCTCGACCTGGGCCGCCCGCGCCTTCCCATTGACCGCGTCTTCACCATGAGCGGATTCGGCACAATTGTCACCGGCACATTGAGCGACGGCCATCTTGCAATCGGCGACGAGATTCAAATCCTGCCATCCGGTTTGAGCGGAAGAATCCGCGGCTTGCAAACGCACAGGAAAAAAGAAGAGACGGCCGTTCCCGGCTCGCGCACTGCGGTCAATATTTCAGGAATCGCATCCGAACAAATCCAGCGCGGCGAAGTTTTGATCCATCCCGGCCAATATCAACCCACGCGGCGGCTCGACGCGCGCTTTCGTTTGCTCCCGGATGTTTCATCCTCACTCAAACACGCCAGCGAAGTAAAAGTTTTTATTGGGACAACAGAAACTATCGCGCGGCTTCGCTTGCTCGACACAGAAGAACTCGCACCCGGCAAGGAAGGCTGGATCCAACTCGAATTGCGCGATCCGGTGGTCAGCGTGCGCGGCGACCGATATATTTTGCGCCGCCCGTCGCCGGGTGAAACGTTGGGCGGCGGAACCATTGTAGATGCGCAGCCCAAAGACCGTCATAAACGATTCGACGAAAATGTTCTGAAGTCACTGGCCGCGCTGGCGCAAGGTTCGCCCGCGGACGTTTTGCTCGAAGTTGCGCTGGCGCTCGAAGCCGCGCCGTTGAAAGAAATCGTGGCGCGTTCGCACTTGGAATCAAAACAAGCTGAACAAGCCATCCGTGAATTATTTGATTCGAATCAACTTATCGCATTGGAAGATGGGCAATTGAATCCATCCAGCGAATCTTTGGTAATGGCCTCGCCGCGCTGGAATGATCTGCGGACAAAAACAGAAGGATTGATTCGCAGCTATCACGAACAATTTCCGCTTCGACGCGGGATGCCGCGCGAAGAACTCAAGAGCAGACTCAAACTATCAACGCGTATATTCAATGCGTTTGTCACGCAACTCGCAAAACGCAACTTGCTCAATGAGTTGAGCAATGTCGCGGCTATGCCCGGGCACGAAATCAAATTCGATGACGGCCAGCAGGCCAAAGTCCAGGCCCTGATGCGAAAGTTCGCGCAAAATCCGTATTCGCCGCCAGGCGTCAAGGAATGTCAAACGGAAGCCGACGAAGAAATCGTCAGTGCATTGATCGAATTGCATGAACTCACCGCCGTTTCGCCGGATGTGATTTTCCGAAAACAGGATTATGATTCAATGGTCGCCCAGGTGCGCGCGGCGATTCAGAAAAATGGAAAGATCACGCTGGCTGAAGTGCGCGATCTATTCGACACCAGCCGCAAGTACGCGCAGGCTTTGCTCGAACACCTCGACGCCATCGGCATGACGACGCGCGAGGGCGATTTCAGAAAATTACGAATGTAGGGGCACAGCGAAACTGATGCGCTTCATCACCTTTCAATCCTCGCTGTGCCCGTACCGGAGGAAATAATGTGCGGACGATTTACTTTAACCGTTGACCCTGCCGAATTAAAAGAAGCCTTTGCCGATTACACATTGCCGAAAAAATATGCGCCGCGTTACAACGTCGCGCCGACGCAGCCGGTGCTGGCCATCCCGAACGACGGACTCAACAAAGCGGATTTTTTCGTGTGGGGTTTGATCCCGTCATGGGCAAAAGACCCGGCGATTGGCAACCGGCTCATCAACGCGCGCGGCGAGACGCTGGGCGAAAAGCCGTCGTTCCGCGGCGGATATAAATACAAACGCTGCTTGATCCTCGCCGATGGCTTTTACGAATGGAAATCCCAACCTGGCACGAAAACAAAGATCCCGCATTTCATTCATCTCAAAACGGGAAAGCCGTTTGCATTCGCGGGGCTGTGGGATGAATGGAATTCGCCGGACGGTTCGATGGTTCGGACATGCATCATCGTGACGACCACGCCAAATAAATTGATGGCAACGATTCATGATCGCATGCCCGTGATTTTGAAACCGGACGATTATGTTCGGTGGCTCGATCAAGCGCCTCAGACTCCACAAAATTTGAATCCGCTCATCAAACCTTTCCCCGTTGAGTTAATGGAGGCGTATCCGGTTTCTGTGCTGGTGAACAGCCCGGCGAACGACCGCGCCGAGTGTATTGCGCCCGCAATTAAATCGCCGGCTTAACGTCAGGTTAGCGTCCGGCAGGCTGCTTGACGCTCGATTCCCCGCATGTTATCATCCTGCGCCGGAGAACCATGCAAAACAACTTTACCAGCGAGCCAAAGGCTCAACAAGGGGAAGCGTCAGAGTCACAGGAACCATCCGCTCGAACGGATCAGCCCAGCCGTCTTTCCAATTGGATGCAAAGTCTGCTCCACATGGGACTCGGCGAATCGCTGCTGCGCGCTGCAACGAATATCTTTTCCTTGATTGCGATTGTGATCGTCATCTGGCTGGCGCAGATGTATTTCCGCCAGCCTGCGGCGCAGGCCCAGGGAAACGGCCAGCCGCCTCAGGTCCCGACGCCGCTGGCGGCCGCGCCATCCCAGGCATCCGCCGCGTTTCAGGATTTGTCGTCGTTCGGCGTCCTGCGCCAAACAGACATCCACACCAACATTCCGACGCGGGCGCGTCAGGATATCGTGAAATACACCGTCCAGGCCGGCGATACGATCATCGGCATCGCGCAAAATTTCAACCTGCAGCCCAAGACGATTTTTTCCGCCAATTACGGCCTGCTGCAGGATGATCCGCACAACCTGCGGCCGGGTCAGCAATTGAACATCCTTCCCGTGGATGGCGTGTACCGTCAATGGGTGGCAGGCGAATCCATTGACATGGTAGCCAAATACTATCAGGTGACATCGGCGGACATCATCAGCTATCCGGGCAATCGCCTCGACCCGAACACGACCAGCATCGCGGCCGGCACATGGATCATCATCCCCGGCGGCGTTTACCAGTATCACGCTTTGGGGCAAATCCCGTTGGGAGTCACGCGCAGCAATCCGGCCAGCCCGCAGGTGGCAGGTCCGGGCGCTTGTCCACCGACCAATGGCGGCGCAGTTGGAACGGGCACTTTTGTATATCCGACAGACAGGCACTACCTTTCCGGGTTTGATTACTCCACCAAGACCAACCACCTTGGTCTCGACCTGGCCGCCAATTTGGGCGATAACATTTACGCCACGGATGGAGGTGTGGTGGTGTATTCCGGCGTAAATAACTACGGCTACGGAAACATGATCATGATCGATCACGGCACTGGATTCCAATCCTTATACGCGCACTTGAGTCAAATCTTTGTGCAGTGCGGCGAAAGCGTGACCCAGGGTCAGGTGATCGGGGCGGCCGGCGCAACCGGCAACGCCAGCGGTCCGCACCTGCACTTCGAGATCCGCACGATGACTACAGTCATCGATCCGTGGGATGTGCTGCCGCCGCGATCTCCAGCGCCATGACCGCTGGCAAAAACAACTTGCGCAAGAAAGTACACTCGACTATAATCTGCATCACCCCGGGCGCGTAGCTCAGTTGGTTAGAGCGCATCTATCACACAGATGAGGTCGGGGGTTCGAGTCCCTCCGCGCCCACAAAAGCAGCCTCCCACAGCAGCAGCACGTGGGAGGCGTTTTTTATCTTTACGTCCGCTGCAGGGATGGTTTTGTAAGCGATGGAACTGTCCAGTAAACTCGTATCACCTGGCTCAAGGCAAAACGCACTTTCCCGCCGGGGCTATCAAAGAAAATTACCGGGCAGATCGAGTGCCATAAGCTGAACTCCGGGAAAAGAGATGGGCAGACAGGCATTCATTACGGACCGCCGCCTGATCTTGGAATTTGTCCCCGAATCCATTTATCGTATAATGCTGCCAACTGCGCTCAGATCGAAGGGCGCCGGCAGGTTTTATGAGTTCGAAGCAAAACGCATTTCCTCGAAGCGCGAATCAATTACTTCACAACAAGCTGATGCCGCCGCGCCTGCGCGTGGATGTGATCCGGCGTGATGGTTTGCTCTCGCGCCTGGATTCCGGCCTGACCCGGAAACTGACGGTTATCGCCGCGCCGACGGGCTTTGGCAAAACAACTTTGATCGGCCAATGGATCGCAAGCCGCGAGCTTCCATCGGCATGGGTAACGTTGGACGAGAACGATAACGACCCGTCTCGTTTCTGGACCTATGCGGTCTCCGCGTTAAGAAATTTGGATTCATCCCTCGGCAAAACCGCTCTCTCCCTGCTGACGACCTCCCAGCCGCCATCCTTCTATGCGTTCCTGACGCCGTTGATCAACGATCTGGCGCAGTTGAAGGAATCCTGCGTTCTGGTTCTGGAAGATTACCATTCGATCACATCGAAAGAGATTCATCAGGGCGTTTCTTACCTGATCCAGCACCTGCCTGAAACGCTCCATGTTATTCTCATCACGCGGACGGACCCCGACCTGCCCCTGCCCATCCTGCGCGCGCGGGACGAATTAATCGAAATCAATGCAGATCATCTGCGCTTCAATCAAGACGAAGCGGAGTCTTTTCTGCATACGGTCATGCAGACTGAACTGCCGCCGCCAGTGATCGCTCAATTGCTGGAGAAGACGGAAGGCTGGGCCGCGGGCCTGCGTTTGATTGCTCTGTCGTTTCAGACCAGAAGCGGCGCGGCCGACCTCGAAAAGTTGATCCAATCCTTTTCCGGCAGCAGCCGCTACGTGGCGGATTATCTGATCAAGGAAGTTTTTGAAAGCCAGCCGGAAGCCGCACAATCCTTTTTATTAAGGACCTGTTTCTTCAGCCGTCTGACGGATTCCTTATGCGATGCGATCACCGGGACGACGAACAGCACAGAGATACTCGAACGACTCGGACGCGATCAGTTGTTTATCGAACAACTCGAAGGGAGCGGCGGCCAGGTTTGGTACCGCTATAACCCTTTGTTCGCCGAGTCGCTTCAATACCTGGCCCGCCAGCGGCTCGACGAGGCAGGCATCGAAACGCTGTTTGAAAAAGCCAGCCGTTGGTATGAATCTCACGGGATATTCGATGAAGCCATCGAAACCGCACTGGCGGCAAAATTATTCGAGCGCGTCATGACGCTCATCGAAAAGTATATCGAAATTCACGACTTGAGCGAAATGCGAACGCTGGGCCGCTGGCTCGGGAATATTCCGACAGAAAAAATTTTATCTCATCCGATCATTTGCTTCACGCACGCGCAGGTGATCCTCTATAGTGCGGATCGTTTTGCGCCATCCACCGCGACGCGCATCGAACCGCTGTTGCGCACGGTGGAAACGATTTGGCGCGCACAGGCGGATCATCAAAGAATTGGCGAGGTGCTGGCGTTCCGCGCCAATGTATGGTTGTGGCAGGGGGATTTTCAAAAGGCTTTCGATTATGCCCGGCAATCGTTGGAGGAACTTCCCGAACAGGATGTGTTATATCGCGGAAACAGTTTATTGATTTTGAGCCACGAGTCGTTGAACGCAGGCAAAATGCTTGAAACTCAAGACCGCGCCTTGGAAGCGCGCGCACTTTTGGGCGCCGCGCAAAATATCTATGGCGTGCTGGCGGCTCTGCAAGTGTTGGCTGAAGTTTTTTATGGGCAAGGCGAGTTCGAACAAGCCGAACAATTGAACCATCAGATTTTGGAGGATGCGGTCGGCGAAAAATCCATGTTGGACGATCAAGGTGTGGCATCGTTGAATTTGGCGCGCATCGCTTATGAAAGAAATGACCTTGAGCAGGCGAATCAGTTCGTCTTGCGCGGCTTGGAATGCGCCGAACAACGCAGCAATGAAATGCTTCTGGTGCAATCCACGATTCAGATGGCGTATCTTCACGCGGCGCGGGATGAATTCCAGCAAGCCAATGATTTGTTGAAATCATTGACGGCGAAGATCCAAATTCCAAATGTATTGCGCGCCATTCAAGAGACGCAAGCGCGGCTTTCAATTTTATCGGGTGATCTATCTTCGCTTACAAGTTGGCGAGCCGTCGTTTCGAATCGCGGCCAAGATGTTTTGCCCGCCCAACGCGAGCGCGAAGATTTTACATTGGCGCGTTTGTATATTGCGGAAGGAAAATCGAACGAGGCGCTTGAGCTGCTCAATCCATGGAAGACCGACGCGGCGGAGAACGGACGCGTGCGAAGTCAGATCGAGGCGTTATGTCTTGAAGCGCTGGCATATCAAGCCAATTCAAATTTGACTCAAGCGACTCAATCTATCGTTGCAGCGCTCACGCTCGGACACGCAAAAGGATTCCGAAGAGTATTTTTGGATGAGGGATCACGCATGGCAAAACTATTGCAAGCGATTCTCCCGTCGCTTCCCAACCGGACCCGTTCGACTGCGCTCAGTGTAAGCCTGCGCCTGTTCGCGACAACCCTTTTGCATTCCTTTCATCCCGATCTGATCGCGCGTGACACTTCTGCATTGGTCGAACCATTGAGTCAACAAGAGATTCGCGTACTGCGTTTATTAGTGACGGACATGTCTAACACGGACATCGCCAAAGAGTTAATCGTTTCTACGAACACGATCAAGACGCATGTGAAAAATATTTATCGCAAGTTGAATGTCAAGTCGCGCGATGAAGTGCGCGAGATCGCTCGCGAGTTGAAATTGTTGTAAATTTTATTGCTTACGCTGCCGTCCTCGGCGGCGGGGACGTGGCGCTCTACCATGGCGCTAGCGACACCGCCTTGAGCATTCTATTGAATCACCCTCGCGATCACCCTCATCGGGTGAAGCAAAAAAGCTTGACGGTTGCTACAATGCGGTCAATCAACGCATCGAGTAGGATTTGAAAATGACACAACGTTCCATTCTTGCAGGAAAGAATCAAACGATCATCATCAAGACGGGCCTGAGCGTCGTAGTGCGGGGCGTGGATGGCGGCCTGGTCACCGCGACAACCGAACACAAATGGGGCTTGAAAGTCGAGCGACACAACGCTGCCGAATTTGCGCGCGCCCGCGCAGCGGTCGGCGAATACGTTCTCTTCGATTTACGTTTCAAGAAACCCTCACCCCTTCGCCCCTCTCCCGTTGGGAGAGGGGATGGGGGTGAGGGAGAAGTTATCGAAGTCCAAATGGGCGGAAGCGGCGAGGTGTTCGTGCCGTTCGAGTCGAATCTCAAAATCTATGCGGGAAAAGATATTGACGTTCAAGGAATCCGCGGGCAAGTGGATGCATACGCTGGATTCAAAGTGAACATGCAAAACGTGTATTGTCTCGGCAACGCCTCCGCGGGCTGGACGATGAATCTCGACTGTGAAACGATGATAGGCAAGGAAGTTACATTTGGCGCGGGCAGTGATCTGCGTTTCCATGTTGCCGATTTGACCAGCGCGCGTCTGCGCGTCAAAGACATCGGCGGATATTGGGAGGCGCGCATCGGCGATGGAGAGAAATCGGTTTATCTCAAATGTGGGGGAGACGTCACTTTCGTAACAGACCAAAAGGTCGAGCCATTGCCGCCGAATTACATTTTGGGAAGGATCGAGAAACCGTCTGCGGCTTGATCTCTATGATTGTTTTGAACACAACGCTCTGCACATTGCAGGGCGTTTTTGTTTTCGCGCGTTACGCAAATCACCCTCCCAATCACCCGCGCAGGGTGATGTGAGCTCACTCCATCGAAAGATATTATCGGCACAACTTGGTACACAGGAGAAATCACATGATCTTGATCACAGGCGCAACCGGACACATCGGCAAGGAACTCGTCCCTCAATTGTTTCAAGTCGGATGTTCTCTCCGCGTGCTGGTACGCGATGAACGCAAGGTTGCTGATCTTAATCCACAGATTGAACGCGCGGTCGGCGATTTGAGCAAAGCGGAGTCTCTCATACCCGCGATGCGCGGTGTGGAACGAATCTTTCTGGTCACGATGGACAAGCCACAAGATGTCAATGTAATCGAAGCGGCAAAGCGCGCCAGGGTTCAGCATATCGTCAAACTGTCCACGCTCGAAGCCGCTGAACACAAAATCGCGGTTGGCAAATGGCATTACGAACGCGAGGAATTGATCCGCGCCTCGGGCCTCGATTGGACTTTTCTTCGACCCGGCATGTTTATGAGCAATTCCATTGACTGGTGGTCTGCTTCAATTAAAGCGCAAGGCGCGGTCTTTTTCCCTGGTGGAAAAGGGAAAGTTGCACCTGTCGACCCGCGCGACATCGCTTCCGTAGCCGCGCATGCATTGACCCAACCAGGTCACAATGGCAAAGCCTATGAATTGACGGGCCCGGAGTTAATGACGATCAAGGAGATGGTGGAAACTATCAGTCGCACGATTGGAAGATCCCTTGTGTATCGGGGTATTCCGCCAATTGCGGCAAAGTTATTCATGCTCAAATCTGGCATGAATAAAGTATTGGTCAACGCGCTGATGGAAATGCTGAGATCGCTTCGCAGGAACGAGGGCGCGATCGTGACTGATACCGTCCAGCAAGTAATAAATCACCCGCCTCGCACATTTGAGATGTGGTGCCGCGAGAACGTCGCTGCCTTTCAGAATTAATCATCCCAAGCTTTTCAAAACTCAAAAGGAGACAACAAAATGGCAGACTTACTTCAACTCTGGCTTGACCCGATTCATTTGGGAATCTTCTTTCTGTGCATTTGCGCGGGCGTTTGGATTTTAGCGCATAGCGCACCGAATTATAGAGATAAATAATTTTAGATGTCATTGCGGAGCGATGGTCGAGTAGCGAAGCGTACACTTGCACCTGACGCAAGTGCAGGTGTCGAGACCGAGCGCCGTGGCAATCCCGCAAGGGGATGGTATCTCACACAACAATCTGTTGCTTGTTCGAGGAGATTGCTTCGGTCGTTTCACTCCCTCGCAATGACATTGATATTCAAAGGAGTTTACAAATGCAATTCACACCACAAACCATCAAACGGACTCTCACATTAGTCTTCATCGTCATGCTGATGGACGTCGTTGGCTTGAGCCTGCTCTTCCCGGTCGCGCCGTACATCGTCAAGCAATACAGCAACGCGGCGCTGATGGTCACGATGTTGAGCGTGATCTATGCGGGCGCGCAATTCTTCGCCGCGCCTGCGCTCGGCAAGATCAGTGACCGCCTCGGACGACGAACCGTTCTGCTCATCAGCGTATTCGGCTCAGCCGTTGGATACTTTATCTTTGGCTTCGGCGGCGCGTTGTGGATTTTGTTTCTCTCGCGTCTCATTGACGGAATCACCGGCGGCAACATGTCCACTGCCATGGCGACCATCGCGGATGTTTCCAAGCCCGAAGACCGCCCGAAGAATTTCGTCCTGGTTGGCATGGCTTATGGACTCGGCTTCATCCTCGGTCCGGCATTGGGCGGCGCGCTCGGTCAGCTTAGCCTTGATGCGCCGATCTTCGCGGCAGGTGTGATCTCACTGATCGAAGTGACCTTGATCTATTTCATGCTTCCCGAAACGCTGGCGAAAGAGCGCCGCGAGACTCAACCGCTTCAGGCGCGCGACTTCAATCCGTTCGTCTCGATTGGAGACATGTTCCGCAAGCCGGGCTTGGGTCAGTTGCTGATCGTGTATGCTTTGTTCAATCTTGGCTTCGACGGAGTCAACAGCATCGCGGGCGTGTTCATCTCGCGCAAATTCACAGCCGAACCCTGGCATCTCGGTGCGCTGTTTGTGTTGAGCGGAATCGCATTAGCAATGGTACAAGCCGCGTTCACTCCGAAACTGGTCAAGAAGTTTGGCGCGAAGAGCGTGTTGCTTTCCGGTTTGCTTGGAAATGCAATCGGCGGACTGCTGATCGCCAGCGTGCCAGCGCTGTGGATGCTCTTTCCCGTTTACTTCGTCTCCGCTTCGTTCACCGGATTCATTTGGGCGCCAGCCAGCGCATTGATCACGAATCGCGTCTCGGAGCGCGAGCAGGGACAGCTCGCGGGCGTGAACGCAGCTCTGGGTGGGTTGATGTCTGCTCTCGGTCCGTTGTGGAGCGGACTGGCGTACGATCACATCATGTCTGGCTCGCCCTATTGGATCAGCGCGATCATCATCGGCTTGGCTTGTCTCTTGCTTATCCAAGTTAAAGTGACAGTGCAAGCGAATCAACAAATCAGCATTCAACCTTCAGCGGACCAATCTTAATCAAAGGAAAACGAAATGACGATCACAAAGAAACGCAATGGTTCACTCCTCAGAAGACTTATGCCAATTGTCGTTCTGTTCCTACTCTCACCCTTTGTTGCTGAGATACTCTTAGGAGCAACAACCATTAGCCATCTGGAAAGTCTATTGCCGGTTACCATGCTCTATGGTGGTGGAGCAGTCCTAATTCGTGAACTGGCGCGCAGAAAAGATCATGGTTGGATACGAATCCTATTCTTGGGCGTCGCTTATGCCCTCATTGAAGAAGGCTTGGTTTTTCAGACCATATTTAACCCCAATTTGTTCAATGCCGCTACCGTGGGAGGAAGATTCCTGGGTGTCAATTGGATATTTAGCGAATGGGTGATCGGCTATCATGTTGTTTGGAGCATTTTGATACCTATCTGGTTAACAGAAATTCTTTTTCCGTCTCATCGGGCTGAACCTTGGCTTGGCCACATGGGTGTAATTGTCTTTGGCGTAATCTATGCTCTGGGTGCATTAGCTATTGGTTTTTTCGTTCGCTCTACCGTTGCACCAGGCTTTCAAGCTCCTATAGTGGATGTTCTCGCAGTTGCCGTGCTAATTGCCCTAATGATGGTTATGAGTATTTCACCCTGGATTATTCTCCCTCGCCGCGCGGATTTGAGAACAAAATACGAAATGCCCGTGCCTTGGATTGCTGGAGTCACGGGCTTCTTGGTAGCGGGCCTTTGGTTTTCTTTGCTGCATTTACCAACTTCCTTCCGGCATGGAGCGTTGGCAATTCTGCCAATCTTATTTGGATGCGCATTCCTTATAGGTACGTTCACACTACTCCGACGGTGGTCAGCTTCCGAAAATCTATGGACAGATCAGCATCGTCTTGCACTGATTTCCGGGGCAATGCTGGCCAGTATGCTAGAAGGATTCTTCTTCGCCACAGCGGGTAATCCAGTTGATCAAATAGGACAAGGCCTCGCCAGTGTAATTTCAATTCTCCTACTGGCGTTCTTCACTTGGAAAATACACGGAAAGGAAAACAAGAAATGAAAACAGATCAGATGAAACAACTGCTTACGTAAAGAAAGGAATATAAAAAGGAAGGACTATGAAGCCATATACAAATGATTTTGTAACTTCTAACAACTCTTCCAGTCACCTTCGAGTTCTTGTTGCAGATACGATTCTCGACTGTAATGATAGCGGAGGCAGTGGCCAGCCTGTTATATTCCTCAATGGTGCATTCGGTAGTCAGCATGACTGGAAAAAGATACGAAGCGGACTGAGTGCCGATTATCGAATTATCACCTTCGATGAACGCGCTCGCGGCAAATCCGCAAAATCGGCCGATTACTCGTTCGAAGGATGTTTAGAAGACCTTTCCATCATTATCACTGCAACCGGCATACGGCGTCCATTGCTGGTGGGATGGTCTCTTGGGGCTGCAATCGCTGTTTGGTATGCTGCTGCTCACACCAATGACGTTGCTGGATTATTGCTTATTGACGGCGCATATCCAATAGATGTGCTTACCGTGGCTGAAAAAGAAGAAGTGCGCCATACCTTTCAAAAGATGGGGCCATTCCTTCCGGTCCTGGCCGTGTTCGGAATGGCAGCGAGAATGTCCGCTCGACAAGCAGCCGACGTCAACATTGAACTCCACGACATCTGTGGAAAGATCGGCTCTGCGTATGACGATATTATTCAGGTTAACCATAATTGCCTTACAAATTTCGGTTGAAAATACAGCGTTTTTGGCTCAAAGTATGTTAGGCAATCAGTGTTAACCCGAATAGTTGTCCCGTCTATTTCATCTGCGCCTCGAAGCCCAGTATGGGCAACACAGAAGAGCAGGTCAGCAAAATGCGCACCTCCGTCGAATCGCTCACCAAGCGCCACCAGAACATTTCCATTTTTAGAACCTTACCCTGCACCCACCTGGAGATTCTTTCTGAGCACCCCGTCACCATCATAGCGGCAATTGACAACCTTTTAGCTTCAAACTCTCTTGAAAGATAAGCGAGATAATTTTTCCCACAAGGAGCACTAATGAATACGAAAACTACAAAAGCATATAAAGGCCTTCCCATGGAAGGCATCATTGCAACTTGGTATGCCAAAACGACTCTCAAAGATTTGAACCGACATAAATTGATGGCGAAGCAATTGGTCGAGAAAATTCCCGCCAATGGGAAGGTATTAGAGACCGCTCCGGGACCAGGATATTTCTGTATCGAACTGGCGAAACTTGGCAACTTCAATATCACCGGACTCGATATCAGCAAATCTTTTGTGGAGATCGCGCGCAAGAACGCCTCGGAAGCCGGATTGAAAATTGATTTCCGCGAAGGCAACGCTTCCGCGATGCCGTTCGGCGACGAAACGTTCGACTTCACATTCTGCCAAGCCGCGTTCAAAAATTTCTCCGAGCCGGTCAGAGCGATTGCTGAGATGTATCGTGTCTTGAAACCGGGTGGCACTGCCGTTATCGTTGACATGCGCCGTGATGCATCACGCGAGGAGATCGAGCAAGAAGTCAAAGGCATGAACCTGGACCGCATCAACGAAATGATGGTCCGATGGACGTTCAAACAGATGCTCCTGAAGAGCGCCTACAGCATCGCGGAAATGGAAGCGATGATCGCACAAACACCGTTCAGAAAAGGCAAGTTTGATATTGGCGGGATCGGCTTCCAAGTTTGGTTGAAAAAATGAAACAGTTTCCAAAATAATTGCCCTCTGTACAGCCATAGCCCCGAAATCAAAACTCGCGCAAAAGTTCGACTGCTTGAAGCCTCTGCCGCTTCAAGCAGTTGTTTACATCCAGTTCATGAAAATGTTGTATCATGACACTTCGAGAGATATTGATAAAGTATGAGCAAGATCCTGCTTGTGGACGACGACCCTCATATTCGTGAACTAGCGAGTCTGTTCTTGCGAAACGGCGGCTTCGAGGTAATCGAAGCGGCAGACGGCGTGGAAGCTTTGTCCAGACTCGATTCGGTCAAGGTGGATGCAGCGGTCATAGACATCATGATGCCGAACATGGACGGCTGGGAATTATGCCGTGAAGTGAAAGCAAGTTTCGATATTCCCGTTTTGATGCTGACCGCCAAAGGCGAGACCAGCCAAAAACTCAAAGGCTTTGAGTTGGGAACGGATGACTATTTGGTCAAACCGTTCGAGCCGCTCGAACTGGTGGCGCGCGTCAAGGCGTTGTTGAAACGTTACCGCATCGAAAGTTCGCAAACGATCCAGATTGGCACCCTGACGATGGATCGCAAAACGTATCGGGTCAGGGCCAACGGTGAAAGCCTCACGCTTCCGTTGAAAGAATTCGAGCTGCTATTCAAGCTGGCAAGCCATCCGGGGCGGACGTTTTCGCGCGAGCAATTGATCGAGGATATCTGGGGTTACGATTTCCGCGGCAACGACCGTACGCTGGACGTACACATCAGCCGCCTGCGCGAGCGATTCCCGGAGGAGAAACATTCTTTCAAGATCACCACCATACGCGGGCTTGGGTATCGGCTGGAGATAAATTCATGAGAAGAAGAATCGATTCAAAATTTTGGGGAATCGCCTGGTTTATCTTTGTGCTTGTGTTGGTCGGGTTCATGTTCAGTGCTGCATTTTTTCTGACGGACTCCTTCTATCAAGCTATTCACCTCCAGCCCTCGCTGTTGATCTCCGAGTTCGTGAACTCACTTCTGGCATTGGTCTTTACAGGCCTTGTGGCTGGCGTCCTTGGCAAGATCGCCAGAACCAAAGGGTGGACGCCGGAAATGAATTTGTTCGTGCCGATCATCGAGGCGCTGGAGAGGATTGCCGCGGGCGATTTCAGCGTCCGGTTGGAGAATCAGTTTCAGGACAATTCCATGGTCGGTGAGTTGACCAGCAGCGTCAACAAGATGGCGCTTGAATTGAATCAGATGGAGAACATGCGCCAGGAGTTCATCTCCAACGTCTCGCACGAAATCCAATCTCCGCTCACCTCCATCCGCGGATTCGCTCAAGCGTTGGAAAACGACCAGCTCACCGCCGGGGAGCGTCATCATTATCTGAGCATCATCGAAGATGAAAGCCGGCGTCTCTCGCGCATCACAGAGGATTTGCTCAGGCTCGCTTCGCTGGAGTCCGAACATCTTAAGTTCGAGCCGAAGACTTATCGTCTGGATCAACAGATTCGAAAATTGATTCTCGCTTGTGAACCGCAGTGGAGAGATAAACATATCAACATGGATGTTGCGCTGGATGAATTGGAGATCGCGGCCGACGAAGATTTGCTGAGTCAGGTGTGGATCAACCTGATCAACAATGCGATCAAATTCACGCCGCAAGCGGGTTCCGTTAAAGTGGCATTGCATCCCCGCGGCGACCAGGTCGAATTCAGGATATCCGATACCGGAATCGGAATTTCGGAAGAAGAACTTCCGCACGTCTTTGAGCGTTTTTACAAAGCCGATAAATCACGCACGCGATCCAAAGAAGGCAGCGGGCTGGGACTTTCGATTGTCCAAAAGATCATTGACTTGCACAAAGGAACCATCGAAGTAGAGAGCAGCCTTGGTCATGGCACGACTTTTATTGTGTCATTGCCGATCAAACAATGAAATGATCAGGGGCATAAAGGCAGCATATATTGCAGCAATCATAATCTGCGACTCCCAAGCAAAAACAACGTCCATGCCCGAAGAACATGGACGTTGCGCTAAAACTTCTTCCCGGTCGGGCAGCTTGTCAGTCGCCGAGGATGGCTATCTCAAGCTTACCCAAGCTCGCAGGATCGCCACGCACGTCAATTTCAACGATCTTCCCATCCCTGATTGTGAAACGGAATACGCCGCGCAACTGTCCACCTGGAGCATATACGGCTCCCACTGCCCCGTTCACGAGCGCCAGTTGTGCGCCGCGAGCATGCCCCTTGAAGATCTCGGCTATGGCTGGTGCACCGTGGAACTCGCCGGCCGCGTCCGCAGTTGCGGCCGCTGACCACGCTGCCACAACTGCGGGGCCAGCTCGGAACGTGGCGTCTGGGTCAAGCAGCGCTAAAAGCGCCTCGAAGTTGCCCGCGCGAGAGGCAGCGAGAAAGGCCCCGACAATTTCTCGTTGGCGGGAGATTTCGGCATCAGGAGCGGTCTCCACTCTCCGCACGCGGCGACGGGCGCGGCTGGCGAGCTGCCGCGTTGTAGTTTGTGAGCGCCCCACGATGGGAGCAATCTCTACAAACGGTATGTCAAACAAGTCGTGCAGCACGAATGCAATGCGCTCCTCGGGACTCAGGGCGTCGAGCACCACCAAAAGTGCGAGCCCCACCGAGTCGGCCAGCAATGCCTCGTGCTCAGGGTCATACTCATCAGGATGAGCCTGGATCGGCTCAGGCGATGCATCCAAGGGCTGCTCGCGGCGCGACTGGCGAGAGCGGAGCATGTCAAGGCAAATCCGCGCGACAACAGTCGTCAACCAGCCGCGCAGGTTTTCGAAGTCACTGGTGGTAGAGCGGCTGAGGCGAAGCCAGGATTCCTGTACGGCATCGTCCGCCTCGCTCTGGGAGCCAAGCATCCGGTAGGCTACCCTCTGCAAGTGGGTTCGATGAACTTCAAATTGCTGTGCAAGCCATTCATTTTCGGGCATTGGTCACATTCCTTCGTTGACATCCGTCTACTTATAAGACGGACGAAACCTGGTCAATGTGACAGGCGGCGCGATCCGTCCAAATCAGACGATAGATAAGAAATAGGAGTATATCCCCATGCAAGCAGAAAACGCACAGTATCACACCATCCAGCCCAGAATGAAGAACCCGGCAACAGTCATTCCCGAAGCGAACAGCGCCATCCAGGATTTGATAAAAGCCACCTATAAGGGCGGAGTCCCGCCCAAGACGCTGGAACTCGTCCACCTGCGCGCCAGCCAGATCAACGGCTGCAGCTTCTGCGTCACCTCAAGTGCACACAGCGGCAAACAGAAAGACGAGAGCGACGAGCGCCTGTTCGCCGTGGCCGCCTGGCGCGATGCGCCCTACTTCACGGACGCGGAACGGGCCGCCCTGGCGCTCACCGAGGCTGTAACGCGCCTCGCCGACCGGTCCGACCCGGTCACGGATGCGGTCTGGGACGAAGCCGCAAAGTATTACAACGAGCGAGAAATGGCCGGGCTGATCCTATGGATCGCCACAAGCAACCTGTTCAATCACCTCAACGTTCCGACGCGGCAACCGGCAGGAGTCCAGAGCTGGTAGCGTAGATCTCTCCATATCCTCAGCCCCTTTTCCCCATACTCGTGGGAAAGGGGAGCCACACTGACTAAATCATGATCTACCGAAATTGACAAAAGGAGAACAAACTCATGAAATATCTACTGCTAATTTATGCCAATGTATCCAAGCGGCCAAACTATACCCCTGAACAACTTGAAGTCGCTCAACGAACCAACACTGCCTATCTGACGGAAGCGCAAGCCGCCGGAGTGCTCGCGCAAAACGAGAGTTTCCACCCCATCGCCAGGGCCACCACTGTGCGCGTTCGCGATAACAAGACCCTGACCGCGGACGGCCCGTTCGCCGAGACAGAGGAGCAATTGACGGGTTACATGATGCTCGACTGTAAAGACCTCGATGAAGCCATTCGTTGGGCAGCAAAGAATCCTGCCGCCAAGTACGGCTCTATCGAGGTCCGTCCGGTGGATGCTTACTCGCAGTAGTCGGGTCGGAAGAAGCAGCCGGTAAGGGCGACCGCTGTCACAATTCACTTATGATTCATTGGGCAGTGCCGCGCCGGGCGCAGCACTGCCGTTAGGGGGCAAAAAAATACGCTTGGCTCATGTGCAGAGGGTGTGCGCCAGACTTCCGAAGTCTTTTATCCAGCACGGGCATTGGAAAGATATCCCCGCATCTCCGAGCGTTTCTATAAGGCCGATAAATCCCGCACGCGATCCAAAGAAGGCAGCGGGCTGGGGCTTTCGATTGTCCAAAAGATCATTGACTTGCACAAAGGAACCATCGAAGTGCAAAGCGAGGTCGGTGAAGGGACAACTTTCACTGTGATGTTGCCTACTCGCTAAAGGATCATCGAGCGCGGATTTTCATAACCAGTTCATACTCAGTTTACAAGAGCCTCGTATTATCACGGAGAATCAATCACAAATCGATTGCTGAAAGGATTCTTCGAGAATGGAAAATCGTCGCCAGCATCGGCACGCATCCTTGTTCGATCAAGACAAGCGAAGCAGTCCTGTGGATGAACCCAAAGTCTCATTCAAGTCAGTGAATTGGGGACGGCTGTTTGGATATTTGAATCCGTATCGCGGACGCATGGCTCTGGCTGTGCTGGCGCTGCTGCTTTCCAGCGGATCCGGCCTGGCTTTCCCGCTCGTCATCGTGCGACTGCTGGATTCGGTGACTCAAGCTAAAAGTTTTGCGCCGCTCAATAATCTCGCGTTGTTGTTGGTGGGTATCTTTTTATTGCAAGCCGTTTTTACCGCCGTTCAATCTTATTTGCTGGCTTACATTGGCGAGCATATTGTCTACGACTTGCGGACTTCGCTCTATAACCAACTGCAAAAACTATCGCTCAGTTTCTATTCCTCACGCCGCGTGGGAGACATCGTTTCGCGGCTGTCGAGTGACGTGACCCAGATGCGCACCATGCTGACCAACGGCCTGACCGGATTCCTCAGCCAGACATTGACCCTGATCGGCTCCATCGTCATCGTGCTGACGATGAACGCACGTCTTACGCTCTTCGTCCTGGCGTTGATCCCTGTGCTGATTCTGGCGGCAGCTCTCTTTGGAAGCCGGCTGCAAAAAGCCAGCACGCAGATTCAAGATCAATTGGCCGATTCAACGGTGGTCGCCGAAGAAGGCTTGCAAGGCATCCGCGTCGTGAAAAGTTTTGGGCGCGAAGAATATGAGATCCAGCGTTATCACAACGCCATGGAGAAGACATTTCACGCGGCTCTAAAAATGGCGGTTTACGGTTCATCCTTCACGGCGCTGATGATGTTCCTGGGCTTCAGCACGATCGCGGCCATCATGTGGTATGGCGGACGTGAAGTGATCTCCGGGCATTTGACGCTGGCGATGATCACCGGTTTTCTGATGTACGGCATCTCCATTGCAGGCAGCCTCGGCGGGATGGCGGGTCTGTACGCACAGCTTCGTTCCGCCATCGGCGGGGTGCAGCGCGTCTTCGAGATTTTGGACACCCGGCCCACGGTCCAGGATGAACCGGATGCCGCGCTCATGCCTCCGGCGCGCGGCCACATCTCTTTCGATAATGTTTCCTTCACGTATGATGGTGAAGCTCCCGTTTTGCAAAACGTTTCATTGGACATTCAAGCGGGAGAAATTTTGGCATTGGTCGGACCGAGCGGCGCGGGCAAAAGCACCATCTTCAATCTGATTCCCCGCTTCTACGATCCGACTGGAGGCGTGATTCGCCTCGATGGGCATGACCTCCGCTTGGTGACCCAGCACAGCCTGCGCGAACAGATCGGCATCGTGCCGCAGGAGACGATGTTGTTCGGCGGCGCGATCCGCGAGAATATTCTTTATGGACGGCTGGATGCGACCGAAGAAGAAATGATCGAAGCGGCCAAGGCCGCCAACGCCCACGAGTTCATCATGGCTTTCCCGAAGCAATATGATACCGTGGTCGGCGAACGCGGCATGAACCTGAGCGGCGGTCAACGCCAGCGCATTGCGATTGCGCGCGCCATTCTCAAAGACCCGGCGATTCTATTATTGGATGAAGCGACCAGTTCATTAGATAACGAATCCGAAGGATTGGTACAGGAAGCGCTCAACCGGCTGATGCAAAACCGGACGACGGTGATCATTGCTCATCGCCTAAGCACGGTCAAAGTCGCGCATCGCATCGCGGTGCTGAACAGCGGAAGCATCATGGAATTGGGCACACACGAAGAACTGATGCAGCGAAATGGCATCTACGCGCGCTTGTATGCCATGCAGTTTCGCGATCCCGAAGAGGAACTGGCGGCGCTGCAAACGGCTGCGAACAACAGCATGCTCGACAGGGAAGGATTGACAGAAAGACCAGCGGGGATACTGAGCAGGATTCTGGGACAAGGCTAAACGAACCTTGAAAATGATCGGCGCCAAAATACCTTTGCCAATCAAAGCGGGTCGGCTGACACAAGAAAGCAAAAAGCCCTTGCGGGCTTTTTGCTTTCTTCAGAATCCTTTTTACAACAGATGATCGAACGCTACCCGTCATCCAGTTTTTTCCACAGGTCGGGCCTCGGCCTTGCCAGTGGACGCGTCATGGCCGAGAGGCGCGTCTCGTAGAAAATTTCCTTTTCGTTCGAAAAGCCCGAGATCTGAAGCAGGTGGCGCGCGATCAGGATTTCAGCAATCTGCCTGGCCTGTTCGCGTCCGATCTCGAGTTGTTTCGCAAAATCGGTGAGCGAAACGCGTCCGATACGAACCGCCTGATTGAGAACCGAACGCAGCGGCTCAGAGAAGATCATGACGTCGGAGGGGCGGATATCCTCGCTGCGAACCTTGAGTTCCTGCAGAGTGCGTTCGAACTGTTCCCTGTTCAATTCTCACCGGCCTTTCGCAGACGCCGAGCAAAGCATCAACCGCTGACTTCGGCAGCGACCGCCTTGAGTCCCTTTGTGATCGGATGGTCAGGGTACCTGAGCGAGAAAATGCCTGACGAGGCCAGAGTCATCATTTCGTCCGCGTGAGGAAGAACCGCCGTGACTTTGACATTATAAGTCTGCTCGACGCGGGCGCGCACATCATCGAAATCGAATGCCTGCGGAGTCTTGTTGACGACCATCAACATCTTGGGGACATCCAGCTTGCGCGCCACGTCCACGGTGACCGCTGTGCCCTGATAATCCTGCTGGTCGGGGCGCATGATGATGACCAGCGCGTCCGAGATGGCAATGGAGAGAAGCGTCTCTTCATTCAAACCGGGGTGCGTGTCAATCAGCAAATAATCCAATCCCATCTCGGTGACGATATCGCGAAAACCGTCGTTCAGCAGGCCAACATCGTACCCTTCGCGCAGGATGCGGGCGATCTCCCCGGCCTTGATGCTCGAAGGGATCAGGAAAACCTGTCCCTTCACCTGCGTGCCAAGATGACCCGTCACGTCGTGAGCGGCCTCTTTGATCCCGCATTTGCCCCACAGATAATCGTTGAGCGAATGCACCATGTCCGCTTCGTCAAGATTGAACAGGATGTGGATGCCGGGCGATTGGATATCGGTATCCACAACTCCGACCCGGGCGCCATTCACTGCCAGCAAGGAGGCAATATTGGCCGTCGTATTCGATTTTCCGGTTCCGCCGCGGAACGAATGTACAGAAACAATCTTTGACATCTTTCCTCTCCAGCCGAAAAAATGGGTGACGATCAGATCGAATAGATTATAGCCTATCATCTTTGGAAGTCAATTCCTGCTCACTTGTAACTTTATGTGTTATATTCCCGTCACGTTCTTGATGAGGCTGCAGCCTCCCCCATCAGTTTGCCGGCGACCCTTTGTCCGCCATTCCAACAACTAATTTCACGGAACACGTTTTCATGACAGTCCAGCCTGCCTCCAGCGATGAACTCCTGATCCAGCAATTCAAAGAAGGTAACCAAAACGCGTTCAACGAACTTTACCAGCGTCATCTTTCTGGCGTATATAAACGCGTCTGCTACCTGATCCCGGAACAGGATGTAGAGGATGTCACACAGGAAGTGTTCATCGCGGCGCTCAAGTCACTGCCGTCGTTCCGCGGCGAAGCGCAATTCGGCACCTGGCTCCGCACCTTAACAAATAACAAGATAGCCGAATACTATCGCAAACGCAATCGCAAGCGGGAAGCGCCCCAAGTTCCGCTCAACGACGCGCTGCAATATACCGACGGCAATACAGCCAAGGTTATGGAAGAGCGCATTAGTTTACGCAAGGCACTGAAGCAAATTCCCGCCTCCTATCAGGAAATCATCCTGCTGCGTTTTGCAGAAGGACTTCAATTCAACGAAATCGCTGCATTGAACGGACAGCATGTGGAAGCGACCAAATCACTTTTCCGGCGCGCAGTCTCCGCCCTGCGCGGCCAACTGGACAATGAAGATGAGTCAACCAAACCTGAATAAACCAAACCCGGATGATCTGCTGGCTGACTTCACCGACCGCGTGTTGGATGGAAAAACATCGGCCCTCGCCTCGTCCGCGGACGCCGAGCTGCGCGGCCTCGAAGAAACGATCCTGCGCCTCAACCAGGCTTTTCCGCAGGAAGCCCCGGACGAAAAAACTCTCAGGCGCCTGCAAGCCGACTTCAAAGTCCGCGCGCGGAAAGCCGCCCCCTCATCCAAACCCGCCTGGCAATCTCAACGATCCCGCCAGCGTTTCGTCCTGGTGTTCGCCGCGGCCGCAATCCTGGCGATCATCTTCATTGCCCTCCCGCTTCTAACGCTCGGCAATGGCTCCACCCAGGCCACAGCTGGGCTTCAGCCCGGGAGCGCAATCCTTTTGATCGCGGCCGGCTGCATCATCGCTTTTCTGGTATGGCAGGGACGCCGCAAATAGGCAACTTTATCTTTGCCGTCAACTCATAAAGGAGGCACATAGAGACAGACGTTAAGTTCCACGCAATGACCGATTATTATTTCTTTATGGTTTTCGCGAGTGATACGATAAAAGGAGAGAAAAATGGATAAATTAAAACCCAAATGGGGACGGATTTTATTCGTCCTCCTGGCTATGACTGTGATGTTGTCCATGTTACTGACGGCCTGTGCACCTGCAAGCCAGGGGCTTTCGGGCGCTGGCGGCCAGGGCAATAACGGTCAGGGTAACGGTAAAGGCAACGGTAACGGTAATGGCAACGGTAATGGGGGTGGAAATACTGGCGGTAACACCGGAGGTAATACGGGTGGCAACAAGGGCGGAAACACTGGCGGTAATACCGGCAGTAACTCCGGTGGAAGTACCGGCGGCAACAACAGCGGCCACACCGGCGGGAATAATGGCGGGACCAATGGTAACGGCGGAAACGGCGGCAGCAGACAAAACACAGGAAATGTATGTCCTCCAGGCCAGCACGGAGTTCCATCTGGAACGAACAACTGTGTTCCCAACGGGGGTGGCGCAGGTAACTGCGGTCAGAACCAGTCCGGGAATACCGGCAAGGGCAATGGCAACGGCGGCAACGATAACGGCTTTGGGCATACCAATCTGTGCAACGCCACACCTACGCCTCCGGCTACACAGCCTCCGGCCACACAACCGCCATCCACACAACCACCATCCACACAACCGCCTTCAACGCAGCCTCCGTCAACAGAGCCACCCCTCAATCCTCCTCCGATTGACCACGTGAACCCGGCTCCGCCTCCTGCGCCCTCCTGCCCGAACTGGATCGTGTTCCATTCGTTCCGCACGGGCACCGAACAAATCTTCCGTCTCGATGGTGTCGAAGGCACAGCCAACGCCCAGTTGATTGATCTTTCCAACAGCACGGCGATGGATTCCCGGCCAAGCCGCTCACCAGACAACTCGTTCGTCGTTTTCCAGAGTAACCGCAACGGCAACGTCGAACTGTACATGACGGACAGCGAAGGCAAGTCGCAGACGCGCTTGACCACCACCCAGGCCAACAACATCAATGCCATGGTCGGTCCCGATAATGAGCACGTTGTCTATCAGAGTGACCGCAACGGTAACTGGGACATTTACATGCTGGATGTCAAGACCGGAGTGGACAAGCAGTTGACTTCTGATACCGCCGCCGATGTTTATCCATATTGGTCCCCCGACCCGAATTGGATTGTCTTCGAAAGCAATCGCACAGGAACGTGGGGCATCTACCTGCTGAACGTGACGACCGACACAGAATACTCGGTCACCAACGGCTCCACCGACGCGGTCTTCCCGAGCTGGTCGCCGAACGGCAAGCAGCTGGCCTTCTTCGAGCCCGGGTCCAATGGCGACTTGAGCTTGTACGTCTCGGACCTGAACGGCAGCAACATGCAGCGCATCACCAATCAGGGAACTGCCGGAAACGCAAGCTGGTCACCGGATGGCAACCGCATCGCTTATCAGATTGACAGCGGCAATGGCAACACAGACGTATTCACCTATGACCTGTCAGCCAGCAAACAATATCAACTGACCACATTCAACGGTCCGGATAGCGCGCCCACCTGGGACTGCGGCGGCGGCAACATTTCGTTCACCTCCACCAGCGGCGGCAGCCCGAACATCTACAGCGTACCGTGGCAAGGCGGCAACATCAGCTACATCACCAACACGCCGTTCACGAACAAGTGGTCCGAATGGTCTCCCTCCAAGGAACCCGGCTCACGCGGTTACTAAACCGATAGTCAACTCAAAGGGCGGCAGCGGTTATCGCTGCCGCCTCGACCTGTTGAATTTCAAATAAGGACCGTATTTTCCAGACATTATGATTTCTGCGATTGCTTTGATTGTAGCGGCGCTGATCCCCCTGGGCTTCCTGTTCGCAGTGAAGTCTTTCGACTTTTATCAAACAGGCAGTGCAAAATTCATCCTTTACAGCGGCGCGTGGGGAATTATCGCATATTTTCTCGCGGCGCGCATCAACACGGCATTGATCAATGCCGGCGTGGTCAGCGAAGACACCCTGGTCCGCTTCGTCGCGCCAATCATCGAAGAGACTCTCAAAGGGCTCATCCTCCTCTATTTGATCCGTCACCCCGATTTCAAATATTTTCTCGATGGCGCCATCTACGGTTTTGCCTCCGGCATTGGCTTCGCGATTTTCGAAAACTTCGAATACGTGCTCGGTCATCCCTCCACCGCGCTGATCCTCGCCATCTCGCGCGTGCTCTCGACGAATTTGATCCACGCCACCGGCAGCGCATTGATCGGCATCGCGCTGGGCCTGGCGCATTTCAACCGCTCGCTCCTTTCCCGGACTTTATATCTGATCACCGGTCTGGGGCTTGCCATTATCATCCACAGCGGATTCAATAACATGGTCAACGACGGGGTTGCCCTGCTCTTCGCGATCGCGGCCGGGTTCGGCGGAGCGGGCGTCATCGCCGCGGCTGCCAGGCACGGCTTGAAGGAAGAGAAGGTCTGGGTCCGCGAAAAGATCGGTGAGACCGAAGGCGTGACCACCGGGGAAGCTGCCGTCGTCCGCCGGCTGGAGAGCGCAGATGAATTGCTTGCTTCACTGGCGCAGCGTTTCGGCCCGGATAAAGCCTCGCAGTGCGAGAAATTCCTTTTTATGCAGGCCCAGCTTGCGATCCAGGGAAGGATGCTGGAAAAGATGCAGGATGAAAAGATGCGCCCGGCCATCCAGGCGCAAATCAGCGATCTGAATCGAAAGATGAACGAATCCCGCAGGGAAGTTGGCGCGTATTGCATGTTATATTTACGCAATATCTTTCCATCCGATGATCAGACCCTGATGGCATTGATGCAGAGCCGCATTGCAGCCAGCGCAGACGCCAACAAAGGCAAAGCCGGGACCGGCGTGTTCGACCGGCTGAAATCCAGGACCGCAGCGGATCGAAACAAATAACATGACTGCCAGCATCCCAAATCAACTCAGGAAAGCGTTTCTTTTTCGCGGCCTCTCCAGCGACGCCCTGACGGCCCTCGCGCAAAAGGTCAGCGTCCGGACCCTGTCCGAGGGCGATGTGCTCATGCGCCGCGGCGAGACGGGCGATTCATTGTTCATGATTGACGAGGGCTGGTTCAAAATCGTTGCAGAAGGTCCCAGCGGCGACGAACTCATCATCAATAAGACGGGTCCCGGCGAGACCCTCGGCGAAATGGCTTTGGTGGACGAAGCGCCGCGCTCCGCGACGGTGATCGCGATTTCGAACGCCAGAGTCCTTGAGTTGAAAAAGGACGCCTTCCAGGAAATCCTCGACCAGCGGCCGGACGTTGCCCTGGCTTTGATCCGCGGTTTTTCCTCGCGCCTGCGTTTCTCGACAACCTACATTCAGAAAGCCATTGACTGGAGTCAAAAGATCGCGGCGGGTGATTATGGCTTTATCGAAAATACCCAGCAATTTTCAGGAAACACAGAAAGCGACGACGACAAGGCCACCGAACTTCTTTCCGCATTCTTCCAGATGGTGCGAAGCGTCAAAGCGCGCGAAGATGAATTGAAGCAGCAGCTCGAAAAGCTCACGCTCGAAATTGACGAGGCGCGCCGCAAGCAGGAATTCGAAGAAATCACCGGCACCGATTTCTATGCCAATCTCAAAGAGCAGGCCAAAAAACTGCGCGCGCAGCGCATGTCGTCGGAGAACGAAGGATAAACGGAGGCACTATGGCTGGCGGAAAAATCGTATCCATCCATTCATTTCGCGGCGGGACGGGAAAATCGAACACGACGGCGAACGTCGCATCCCAGATCGCCCTAAAGGGAAAACGCGTCGGCATTGTGGACACCGACATTCAATCCCCCGGCATCCATGTGTTGTTCGGCCTCGACGAAACCAAAATGGGCAGGACGCTCAACGATTTCCTGCACGGCAAGTGCCCGATCAGCGAAGTCGCGTTCAACGTCGGCGAAAAAGCCGCGGATTCCGAAGGACGCGCAAAATTAGCAGGCAAAGAATTATGGCTTTTCCCGTCCTCCATCCGCGGACGCGAGATCAGCCAGATCTTGCGCGAAGGCTATGATGTCAACCGCTTGAACGAAGGCTTCCAGACCATTTTGAAGGAACTCAAGCTGGATTATCTTTTCATTGACACGCATCCCGGCCTCAACGAAGAAACGCTGCTGTCCATCGCCATTTCCGACATCCTCATCATCGTCCTGCGCCCCGACAATCAGGATTTCCAGGGCACCGCCGTCACGGTGGACATTGCCCGCAGCCTCGACGTGCCCCATTTGATCCTGATGGTGAACAAGGCCGTGCCCAAATACGATTTTGCCGATATCCAGAAACAGGTGGAGGACAAATTCCACGCGCCCGTGGCGGGCGTCCTGCCGCTCTCGTTCGATATCGCGGATAACGCCAGCAGGGATATTTTCTCGCTCCGTTCTCCCGATCACGATTGGTCGAAGGCGTTGCGCGGCGTTGCCGATGCAGTGGCGGCTGTCAAATAGGAGATCATTATGAAATGCTGGCATTGTGAAGAACCTGCCCGCGCCGCCTGTTCCTTCTGCGGCCGCTTCGTCTGCAAGGAACACGCCAACACCATGTCCACGTTTCTGACCATGTACGTTGGCGCGAACAACACGCCCAAGGGCCTTGCCGTGGCAAACGTCATCTGGTGCGGCGAATGCGAACCGCAGCCCGAGCCAATCTCCATGCCCGAGTTATATTAGTGAGGCGCTTATGCCTGGCGTATTCGACCGGTTACAAAAAGAGATAGAAGACAAGCAGGCGCAAGGCGGGATCACCGCGCTCGATCTGGCCGACCTGCCGCCCGTCCTGCGGAAGATCATGCGGCTGATGCTGCGGGAACTGCAATTGAGCTATCCCCAATTGACGGAAGCCGTCGCATCTTTCCCGGACACAGAGCGGATTCCGCGCAACGATTTGGATGAGGCGCTCGCAGCATTGACCAGCCAAAGCTGGCTGATTCGGATCGGCCAGGGCGAGAAGGCCATCTACAAAGTCAACCTGCGGCGAAAAGCGGGCAGCACCATCGCCAGCGGAATCTGGAACACGCTCGATTCAAAATTGAAGAAATAAAACCGTAGGGGCACAGCTCGCGAAGCACGCTGTGCCCCTACCGAAAACCTCTTGCACCTTTACAATTTATTCTTTTGGACTGATCAATTCAAAGATGGGCATTTCCGCACTTTTGCCCTTGAGCGCAACAGATCCCAGCCTCTTCGTTTCGAAGTGGGACTGGATCGCCTCTTCGATTTTCTCGCTGACGATGATCTGATCCTTGTTGGCTTTGTTCATCAGACGGGCCGTGGTATTGACCGTATCGCCCAGCACGTTGAATTCGCGGCGGCCGCGCGGCTCACCGACTTCGGCCACGAACGCCGCGCCGTGATTGATGCCGATCTGGCAGGTGACCTCCGGCTGGATGCCGCCCACGGTCGGCGGTTTGATCTCACGGACGATCTGTCGAATCGCAAGCGCTGCCTCCGCGGCGCGCGCGGGGTCATTCGTATGCGCGGTCGGCACGCCGAAATAGATCACGATGTCGGAGCCGGAAAGGTGATACGTAATTTTCTTGAGTACGCCGCCGCGCGCTTCGACCGCCGCATTGATCAAAGCGAAGGCCCGCGAAAAACTGTTCACCACTTTTAATTCCTCGCCCGGCAGCGCGCGGTCCACCATTTCGGGCAGGCCGATAAAGTTGACGAACATCACCGTCGGTTCGGGAAAATCCGGCGGGATGTGGCGTTCGGCGGCGCTCTCGACGAGGAGATTCAAAACGGGAGCCGGGATGAAACTGGCCAGCGGCTCGATGGATTTCAACATTTCTTCGATCTCGTTGAGCAAGCCCGCCACGCCGCGCTCGAATAAAACGTTGCTGGCCTGCCGGCGGCGGGGCGTGATCTCGTATTCGCCCAGTTGATCGCCCGTCAGATCATCCACGACCAGCCTGTAGCCTTCCCTGCCCGGCTCGAAACGGAAATTGTCCTTTACGCGTTCGAAGGCTTTCAACGAAAGATTGACGCGTTCATTCATCCCGTTCGACTCGGTCAGCTTGGCCTGCTGGACGGCGGTGCCAAGCAAGACATGCTCCATGCGGCGCGGCGTGCCGATGTCAGCGGTGAGAAAGCGTCCGGCGTGGATGCCGATCCGCATCCGGAGCTGAAGCGTGCCTTCCGGCGTTTCGATCCGCGAATAATGTTTCATGGCGCGCTGCATCCGAAGTCCCGCGCGAACCGCTTTGAGCGTGTCGTCGCGGCGTTCCGTTTCCGGGAAAAAGGCGAAGAGCGCGTCGCCGGTAAACTCCATCAAGTCGCCGCCCGATTTGCTGATGGTCTCGATCATCTCGGCAAAGTAGGCGTTGAGAACTTTCAAAAGCGAAGCCGCGCCGGCGCGCCCCTGCGAAGCATTGGCTTCCATCAAACGCGTAAAACCGGCGAGATCGGTGAACATCAATGTGCCGCGCTGCCATTCATAACGAACTTCCCCCGGACGCGGCGCGCTCTCGGAAATGAGCCGGGAAGTGTAATCATGCAAAATGCGTTGAAGAGTCCGCAGATGCTCGAAGACTCGCTCGAGCATGGTCGGTGAAGGATCCACCCAGACGGAAGCGTATAGATCGGCGGGCAGGAGAGGCCGCAAGCGAGTTTCGATGGAAGATAAAGGAGATGAAGGCAGCATAGAAAAATTATACTTGATGTTACGGAAATACCAGACAAAAAACCAATTTTATTCTCAGAGGAGACGAGATGAAAAATAAAATACTCTTTGTTGTAATCGTCGGTGCCATGCTTTTGTTGGCAGCCTGCGGCGGACAACCAGCCAGTAATAATCAACCGGCAAGTTCCACTCAACCTTCGAATTCCACTCAGCCGCCAGGTTCGGGCAGCGGATCAACGCAGGCCACACCTCAAGCCGCGATCAGCGGCGGATCCACCAGCGTTGTGTTCGATCCGGCACTGGCAACGGATGCCTCCACCAAGGAAGCCATCAGCCGCGTTTATGAAGGCCTGGTTCAGCTTGTAAACAACCAGCCCGTTGTGCTTTTAGCCGCTGGCATTACGCCCTCGCAGGACAACCTGGATTATGTGGTCACGCTCCGCCCCGGGGTCACCTTCCATGACGGGTCGGCGCTCGATGCGGATGCCGTTGTGACAAACTTCAACCGCTGGTTCGACCCGAAGGATCCGCTGCACGGTTCCGGCGCGTACAGCGCGTGGGTTTCGGACTTCGGAGGCTTCAAAGGCGAAACTGACTCAAACGGCAAACCCAAATCAGAATTCGACGGAATCGAGAAGCAGAACGAAACAACTGTGATCCTGCACCTCAACACTCCGGATCCCAATCTGTTGACCAAATTATCTGATCCAGCCTTCTCCATTGTCAGCCCGGCGGCGCTGCAGGCTTCAGGCTTTGGCACGCCGAGCGGGAAGGATGGCGGCACAGGGCCGTACAAGATCGGCACATGGAACAACTCCGGCCTGACGCTCGATCCATTTTCCTCCTACTGGAATGCGGCAGCCGTGCCAACCAGCAGCATGAATGTAACGCTTGGCCCGTAATTACTGATTATTGATGTTACGCAAGCTTCCCCCTCATCCCCCAACCCTTCCCCCGAAAGGGGAAGGGAGTCCCTTGCTCAGAGCTTGGAAGAAGCTGTCGCCACTTTCATGGATTGAGGCAGGGATTGATCCCGCCGAAACAGGCTGCTGCGTAACATCAATTATTAATTCAAAATTCAGTAGTGTGTGATAGATGAGCGCAAAGTCTGGAGATTTTGCGCTCCAAGACGAAACGAGCCGCTTGCGAGCGGCTCGTTTTTGTTTATCAACAGATGATCTCGTTGCGCGTCGGATCATCCGCGAAGATTTAATGCGCGGTCCAATCCGGCTGGCCGTTGTACGATGAAGTGTTGGTGAGCTGGTCCACTTCGCGCGTGGAAAGCACCATTTCGTAAAGTTCCATGCCGGTGTTGTTGGCGCAGGCTTGATTTTGACCCGACACAGGACAAGCCTCGAACACGAGCCGCGTCCCGTCCGGCGACCAGATTGGATCGCCTTTTATGTTGAGATTGACAGCCAGGCTTTTGAGCGCGCTGTCTTTTACGCTGATCAAATCAACGCCGGATATTCCGCCGCGCTCCGAGCGCACCGCGATTTGTGTCCCATCCGGCGACCAGGCAGGCACGCCGTTTATCCACTGGCTGTCGGTCAGGCAATGAAAGTTGCTGCCATCGCGATTCACCGCGCAAATGTTGGCGATGCTGGGCGAGGTAAAAGAGCGGAATGCGATCAAACTTCCATCCGGCGACCAGACCGGGTCGGAATCGGGATGCGCTTCATTCGTCAAACGCATGAGTCCGCTTCCATCTGAAGAAATGAGATACAGGGCCGAGTTGACGCTTTCGCGGCTGCTCATGAAAACAATGCTGTTTCCCGTTGGCGACCAGGCCGGGTTCGTATCGCCCGCGGGATCATCCGTCAAACGCGTCAGACCGGAGCCATCCAGGTTGACCACGTAGATTTGAAGGGCGCCGGTCTGAAAAGATTCGAATGCAATCTGCCTGCCATCCGGCGACCAGGTCGGAGACGAATCGCGCGCCGGTTCCGTGGTGATTCGCTTCACGACGTTGGCGGCCGGATCCATCACATAGATGTCTGTGTTGTGAGCGACTGTGGAAGCGTAAGCGATGAGTTTTCCATCGGGCGACCATTGCGGCGACTCTTCCTCGGAATCCCCGGTGGTCAATTGCCGTATGTCACTGCCGTCTGCGTTCATCAGATAGAGCTTCTTCCTGCCGCTCTGTGCGGACACAAACACGATATGCCCGGTCGCGGGTGGCGGCGGCGTGGAAGTCGGCGCGCTGGCAGTTGGATACTTCTTCTTGGCATTCGCGCCGGAGTCCAACGGCGACACCCCCGCCGCGCCAGAGAGGCCGGTACCCGTACCGCAGGACGTCAGCAGGACGCTGACCATTCCAAGTACGAGAAAAACTTGCGCAACATTCAATTTGAACCTGTTCATTGATCTCCGCCGACAAATGGGATGTGAAAGAAAATCGGCGTTGTCATTATAAAGGTGAGACAATGCCGATTGGTTTCCAGATTTGATAGCAAGGACAGGGAGAAGCTTTCGATGTTAATTTGGTCGCGCAAGGTATTCGAAAGGTGTCGCCCAAAGGTCACGAAAATATTCCATAATCGAAAGCCCGTCCAAGACCATTATTTTTCTTTTCGCTGCGAGCGCAGCGAGCGCATTTGCCTGGCCTTATTCTGCAAATTCCTGAAATACTGCGTATCCGTAATTTCGGCAACCTGCGAGGCGCGATGCTGCTCGTTGATCTCGATGCGTAATTTGGCGATCTCCTCGCGCAGCTTCCTTTCGCGGATGTAACCGTCCAGCGCGGCGGAAGCCAGCAGAACCAGCGCGTCCAGCACATCGCCCGAAGCGAACGGGATGATCCCGCCGGTATCCGGGTCTTTGGCGTTGATCAACTGCAGGACGCCGATGACCTCCTTATCCTTGCCTTCCAGCGGAAGCGTCAGAAAGGATTTGGAGCGATAGCCTGTATTCCTGTCGAACGCCTTCGTGCCCGAAAAGTCGAAGCCCGCGCTGGTTTCGTACGCGTCACCCACGGCAACTTTCTTCCTCATCAGCGCGACGTAGGTTGCGATGCTGGAGCGATTCTCCGAGCCATCTTCGTTATACAAGGACAGGGGCGGGAACGTGATCTCGTTTCCGCTGGTCCCGCCCATGTTGACGTCCAGGGACAAATTGCGGACGATCACAAAGCGCAGCGTGTTGTCTTCCAGCAGATATAACGTGCCGGCATCCGCGCCCGTTACGTTCTGGGCCTCGACCACGAGCGACTCGAGCAGACGATTGAAATCTCTTTCGGCTGACAGCGCGACGCCGGCGGGGATCACCCTTCTCAGGAGCTGCAATTGTTTGTAGCGGAAGGCGGCGGCGCGTCCCATTGCATCAACGACCCGCGCCAATTGACCGACATCATCGCGCCGGCCAAGCAGGTCGGCCAGCAGCGCGGAATCGTACTCCCCCTGCTCCACTGTGTTGACAGCCTGCATGATGCGCTTCAATGGAAACTGCCCGTTGGAATTCGAATCGGTCACGCGAAAATCCGTCTGCGATCTGATCGAAGAGATAATCAACCTTCGAAAGATTCTATCAAAGAATTCCCCGCCGTACGGCGGGGAATTCCGTTATTTCTTTTCTTCTTTGTCCGCCGGCGGCTGCTCCTTGAAACGGCTGCGCATGTCCTGAACTTTCGACCGCAAATCCTGGAAGAAATCGCTGTCCACGATTTCCTGCACCTGCGTCTCCAGCTTCGAATGATCAATCATGATCTCCAACTGGGCGACGCGTGCGCGCAGGGCCTGCTCACGGCTGTAAACTTTTCCCACCATTAATTCGAACACGTTGGCGAGTTTATCCACTTCATCCTGCACGCGAGTGGAATACAGCTTGGAGAAATCCAGGTCATAATCGCCGCCGCCGATGCGGTCTGCCAGGCTGGTCAATTGCAGGACGGGTCTCGTCACGCTGGCCGCCACCAAACCGACCACGACGATCAATAGCAGCAAGGCGCCTCCAAAGACCAGCAGCGTGCTGCGCCGCACATTGTTCTGCAGCTGGATCACATTGGCCGCGCACATGTCAACGCCCACCGCGCCGACCGGCTGGCCCGCCGAGTTGTAGATCGGCGCGTACCCGGAAAGCCACGTGCCCCATTGATCGGACCAAAGCTGCGTCTCCACGCCAGGCTGCTTGACACCCGCCAGCATCGTCGGCGAGAGGCCATCGGCCCAGGTGTAGGCTTCGCCCAATGCGGGGCGGCTGGAAGGCGGTATCTGGCAATCGCTCAGCGCGCCGGACCGGGTACTGCCTGGTTTTTCCGTCGAGCCGGGCGGGAGCGCCGCGCTGACCACAAAATGCACCCGGTCTGTTTCGCCGGGCAATTGAACAAAGGTGTAAACCCCGGAGGCCTTCGGGTTGGTGGCCTTGACCGAACGCAGCCAATTGGCGATCTGGGTATACGCCGCATCATCAATTTGTCCATGTTGATACAGGTTCGTGTGCTCATCCCCATTGACCCCGGCGGCGGCAGTCTCCGCAGTGGCAAGCAGATCGCGCCGCAGGTTTTGCATCATCATGTTGGTGACGAAATTATCCAGCCACAAATAAAGCGCGGCAAAAGAAATCAGAACCAGCACAGCCAATCCGGCGATCAATTTGGTGCGCAGGCTGACGAAAACAGTATGCTTTTCTTTTTTAGTGACAGGTTGGGTGGTCTCGCTCATGAGTGGTCTCCGACAAGAGATGAAAGAGAATTACGGACAAATTCATGGTCTTCCTTCAAACGATATACATCCAAGTATAATCCATGCACCAGGTCAACGATATCCAGGTTGGTCCTTTGGATGCCAGCGGATGAGGGAATCAAGACCAGGTGCATGGGGCGGGGAGATTCATCCTTCAGGGCCGCGGGGTTGATGTAACTTACGTCCTCGATCATGACGGGTTCGATGAATGGCACCGGCAAAACGATGCCGCCGCATTGACGATGGAACTGCAAACGTCTCTCATCGGCCAGGCGATCCGCTTCGGATTTCGCGTCCACCGAACGCCCGACTTCCACGAGATAACCAATCGAGGCGGGCCTGCCAAATTGCCGCGCGTCCAGGTCGAGTTGTTCCAGTGTCTGTTTCACCAGCCATTTGCCCAGTCCCTGTCCGCGGGCTCGATCCAGCAAGCCAATGTAAGCGCCATGGCCGAACTCCCGCGTGATGATGAAACTGAACACGCGTAAACCCACCCATTCCTCATTCTGCTGAACCAGCCAGACGTGATCGAACGTGTTGGGATGCGATGGGTGTCTCTGCTGCGCGCAGGCGCGGATGTATGGAACATAGCGATGGTCTTCAGGAAAAATCTTCAGAAAGAGTTCGCAGGCAGCATCCAGAAGGGGCGAATCGGCGCCAATGACCTCATGCAGGCGCGCGCCGTTCGGGCCATGTTTTTCAAGCGGCATCCACGCGCTCCGGAACAACGGGCCAGCCCGTCCAATGATCGGCAAAAGCGTAGAGGTCCCACCAGGCACGCGGCAAAACCGGCACAAGGTCCAGCCAGACGCGCTTCATCTTTTCTGCAAACTGCGGATTCAGAAATGACAGGGATGGACAGTTCTCGCCCAGTTCCCATTCCAATTCATCGCGATAGTTCAGCGCGGGAAGCAGCGGGAAGGTGCGGCAGTCCAGCGGGTTGTGGTCATGGATGCCGCATTGCAGATTCTCCTTCAGGAACGGGCAGGGCCTGCCGAGATCCAACATGCCGATCTCGACGGTTGTTTCAGAATCGAACGGGATTGACCAGAGGCGAAAAAGTTCGGGCGGGACGCCGGTCTTCTCGATGATGTATTCCATCTCAAAAGGAAGCAGCACCACGATGGGACTTGCGATGTCGCGCGATTGCATGTGACGCATGCCGGCGCGCGGACAGCACCGCGCCTGGCACAATTCAAGACATTTCAAATTGCTGGATGGAATGGATTTCTCCTGCTCAAGGATCTGGTCGAAGCGCTTGAACCAGTCCTCCTTGAGTTGTTCGATGCGGTCCGTTTTCAAGATAACTCCTAACGATAAACTAGAATTCTATTCCGTCCAGGGCGCTCTTGCGGCGCGGGCGTGTCAACCGCCAGCCCAGCAGGCTTTGATCATAATTTTTCCGCAGGCGGATGGCGAACCAAACAGCAATCAACGAAGCCAGAATAGCCATGCCAAGATAAACGTATAACTTCAAGTCCGGCGAGATGAGGCCGCCGGCGCTGAGGAAAAGCAAAAATCCAAGAACGAGCGAGCCGACGATGGTGGAAATATCATAGAAATAGCGGTCAATCATCACGGCAACGCGGCCGCGGCGTTCGTCAGGGACAAGGTTCTGCAGGGACTTGCGCGCCGGTTCATCCCACGATTGCTGGACGAGCCGCCCAAGATAACGGGCAATCGCCGCACCGTAAACGCCGGGCATCAAAATGGCTGTCCCTGCGCCCAAAGCCAGGGCAATGGGCTGAATGATAAATGAACTTTTCAATCCAATTTTTTCCAGATAGCGGTTGGAAATAAAGGCCTGGACCAGCAGGGTGCTGACAATCAGGATGATCTTGAAGCTTCCGTAAAAGGTCTGGAATTGAAGCGGGTTCTTGGAGACGGCCTGGTCCACCGAAGACAGGAAGTGATATTCGATGACCGTAAACGCCAGGCCCGTGAGCAGCATACACACGGCGAGAAAACCAAAGATCGGCACATTCCTGATGTAATCCGCGCCGACGCTGATGGTCTGTTTAAGATCGAATGTTTTTTCGTGCGCCTGGCGGGCGTTCACGGTCACTCTGGAGAAGGCAATTTCGAGGATCAGCAGGCCGATCAATAAGACCACAGCGCCGATCGGCAAAAGCGAAGGCGGATCGCCGCCGCTCCTTTGCAGGATCCAGCCGGAAAGAGCCGCGAGGCCGTTTCCTAAGATGGAGCCTATCGCGGTCCCCATCAGAATGACCGGATAGAGTCGTTTGGCTTCCGCAGCGTTATACAAATCGTTGACCATGGCCCAAAACGCCAGCGGAAAGATGGCATAGAATTGATCGGTCAAAATGTAGAGCAGCGTGTAAGAGAACCAGTCCGGCGCGCCGATGGCAAAGACAAAACGCAAAATGATATAAAGGATGGCAAAGCCGATGGTCAGCCATTTCACCAGTCTGAGGCGCTCCATTCGATCCACAGCCATGGCGTACATGCCTGCCGTGAAAAGGGAAATCACCATGTCCACGATCCACAGCCAGACGATGTTGCTTGGGCCGACTTTGCTGACAAATCCTCCTGTTGCGATCACATCCGATAATTCCAGGACAAGCGTGGTTACCGCAAGCGCCGCAAGGAGGGAAAAGACCAGCTTGCGTTCTTCGGGCCTGACGTTCAAAATTTGAGAATGTCCGAGGCTCATGGCTTCCTTCTGAATATTGGGTTTTTCCAACTATAAAAACAGCCAAAATTAGTATCTTCTCAATAATTCGGGGTGGCTCTTTAAAGTGACCGCCACATATGGAAACAATTGCTTTGGTAACGCATTTTTGTCACCTGTGGGGGTGGTATTTTGGGGCTTCCCCCATTTATTGAGATGATACCAAAATTATACTTTGCGGCCTGTCCAAATGACTTACAGGATGGTTGTAAAAGGAATACCGCAACTGGGACGGTTTCGATGAAACCCGTATTCTCGACATTCCGGCTGAACACCTTCATTCATGACACAAATTCATGGCTTTGAGTTACACGTGGAATAGTCGCGAAACCGGACGCGCAAGGGTCGGCCCTGCTCTCCGCAAAACGTGCAGCGAATCAAAAAAGCCCGCGGAGGGCTTTTTTGATTCGTCTTTCGCGCTTCTTTCGCTGCGGCGCGGTAATTCAGACCAGTTGCGTAGTTCGATAGTCTTGTAGTCACGTGGTTGTTTCAATCCTTTGCATCGAGGCGTAGTGATTCGGACTGAACCTTCCGAAGGCTTCAAACCTTCGGAAGGTTGGTAAGTTTCAATCCTCTTCGCGAAGCACGCCGAAGGCGAAGTCGAGGCGTGGTGATTCAGGCTAGTTGCGTAGTTCGATAGTCTTGTAGTCACATGGTTGTCTCAACCCTTTGCATCGAGGCGTAGTGATTCGGACTGAACCTTCCGAAGGCTTCAAACCTTCGGAAGGTTGGTAAGTTTCAATCCTCTTCGCGAAGCACGCCGAAGGCGAAGTCGAGGCGTGGTGATTCAGGCTAGTTGCGTAGTTCGATAGTCTTGTAGTCACATGGTTGTCTCAACCCTTTGCATCGAGGCGTAGTGATTCGGACTGAACCTTCCGAAGGCTTCAAACCTTCGGAAGGTTGGTAAGTTTCAATCCTCTTCGCGAAGCACGCCGAAGGCGAAGTCGAGGCGTGGTGATTCAGACCGCTTGCATTTTGATGCTGCTCGGCGCAGAGACAGCCTGTTTCAATCCTCTAAGTCGAGGCGTGGTGATTCAGACAAAGTCGGCTGGAGGAACCCTGCTTGTGGTTCTCATTGTTTCAATCCTCTAAGTCGAGGCGTGGTGATTCAGACCGTCATGCCACAACAGGTGCAGTTGCTGACTAATTTTCGTTTCAATCCTCTAAGTCGAGGCGTGGTGATTCAGACTTGGCCAACAAGTACACCGATCAGGTGTGGCTTAATGGGTTTCAATCCTCTAAGTCGAGGCGTGGTGATTCAGACAAAGTCGGCTGGAGGAACCCTGCTTGTGGTTCTCATTGTTTCAATCCTCTAAGTCGAGGCGTGGTGATTCAGACCGTCATGCCACAACAGGTGCAGTTGCTGACTAATTTTCGTTTCAATCCTCTAAGTCGAGGCGTGGTGATTCAGACTTGTTTGCACCGGCGGGAATTGGCAGATCACCCATTTAGTTTCAATCCTCTAAGTCGAGGCGTGGTGATTCAGACAAGTTCCGCTGCCCGAAAAGGTGGTTGAACTGCCAAGTTTCAATCCTCTAAGTCGAGGCGTGGTGATTCAGACCCGGCGTTCTTGGTGAGTCCATTTGATAACCAGAGTTTCAATCCTCTAAGTCGAGGCGTGGTGATTCAGACCCCACCCGGTGGTCCGTGGATGGTCGAAGGCATCACGAGTTTCAATCCTCTAAGTCGAGGCGTGGTGATTCAGACGTTCTCGACTGGCTGGAAGTCACATTCAATCAGGAGTTTCAATCCTCTAAGTCGAGGCGTGGTGATTCAGACTGACACCCAGCGCTTCCGGCTCATGCCGTGATGGTGAGTTTCAATCCTCTAAGTCGAGGCGTGGTGATTCAGACCCTGAGCAGCCAAGTTGACAATTTGAACGGCAGTGTGGGTTTCAATCCTCTAAGTCGAGGCGTGGTGATTCAGACTTCACACCGTCCAGGCACCTAGCATGGGCTCCTACGAGTTTCAATCCTCTAAGTCGAGGCGTGGTGATTCAGACTGCCGGAAGCACTGCGGAAGAAATGTATGTGTTACGTTTCAATCCTCTAAGTCGAGGCGTGGTGATTCAGACGTGTGCGCCGGCGCAAGCAACGACACCCCCAACAGTTAGTTTCAATCCTCTAAGTCGAGGCGTGGTGATTCAGACTGACACTCTATCGGGCGGAGGAACGGCAACTCTTCTGCGTTTCAATCCTCTAAGTCGAGGCGTGGTGATTCAGACTTTCGTCTCGAGCATGCAAGGCTGATCCAAAACAGTGTTTCAATCCTCTAAGTCGAGGCGTGGTGATTCAGACCATGCAAGGCTGATCCAAACAGTCAGGCATGTATTGAGTTTCAATCCTCTAAGTCGAGGCGTGGTGATTCAGACTTGCGTTCTTTGCGCTGACCTGGCCACTGTGGGTGTTGGTTTCAATCCTCTAAGTCGAGGCGTGGTGATTCAGACGAGTCTGGCACTATCAACGAAAACAGGATAAGCTCACCGTTTCAATCCTCTAAGTCGAGGCGTGGTGATTCAGACTCTTCGCAGACGACCGGCATAAATTCATCAACTCGGGGGTTTCAATCCTCTAAGTCGAGGCGTGGTGATTCAGACCCTCGCGGTCATTGGGCAAAAGATCTTGACGTACTTGTTTCAATCCTCTAAGTCGAGGCGTGGTGATTCAGACCAGAGGACTTCGTTAACTATTCCCAATAGGAGAAAAAAGTTTCAATCCTCTAAGTCGAGGCGTGGTGATTCAGACTTGGCCGGGTTTGCTGTTGGTGGCGGCAGTCATAGTTTCAATCCTCTAAGTCGAGGCGTGGTGATTCAGACGCACAACAACGGAGATGGGTCCAGGTGGTAGAGTAACAAGTTTCAATCCTCTAAGTCGAGGCGTGGTGATTCAGACGTGCGGGACACCCTGGAATCGCAACCAGAATTTATTGTTTCAATCCTCTAAGTCGAGGCGTGGTGATTCAGACTCACATGACGGCGAGATGCTCGGTGATGGCCAAACTTGTTTCAATCCTCTAAGTCGAGGCGTGGTGATTCAGACTTTTTGTATATTTTTCTCCCCAACCTTTCTTTCCTACCGTTTCAATCCTCTAAGTCGAGGCGTGGTGATTCAGACTTGGGCGTTTGTTGCCCCTCGCCTTTGGCGTGTTCGTTTCAATCCTCTAAGTCGAGGCGTGGTGATTCAGACTTTTTTAGCTCTGATTTCAATATCTAAGCAACCCAAGAGTTTCAATCCTCTAAGTCGAGGCGTGGTGATTCAGACTAACGGTCATGGGGATCGTATTGAACGCAACGAAGCAGGTTTCAATCCTCTAAGTCGAGGCGTGGTGATTCAGACTTGCCAGCCTCCGGTTCAACACCAGAGGTATACAAGTTTCAATCCTCTAAGTCGAGGCGTGGTGATTCAGACTAGCGCACCCGCTTCACCGACAATGGCACCGTTCACGTTTCAATCCTCTAAGTCGAGGCGTGGTGATTCAGACCCAAATGCCTGTTTGAATCAGGCTTTTGCGACAGTGAATCGTTTCAATCCTCTAAGTCGAGGCGTGGTGATTCAGACTCGGCCCGATCATGGCGCCCCGTTGCGCCGGGATAGGTTTCAATCCTCTAAGTCGAGGCGTGGTGATTCAGACCATTGCGCCTGTGCGTGAACAGGATGTGCGTCTCAGTTTCAATCCTCTAAGTCGAGGCGTGGTGATTCAGACCGGTTTCCTCTTGGTGACAAAAGCCGACTGGGTAGTTTCAATCCTCTAAGTCGAGGCGTGGTGATTCAGACTCAAACCGAAATCCCTTTACCGGGATGGACTGCTTGCCAGTTTCAATCCTCTAAGTCGAGGCGTGGTGATTCAGACGAAAAGTACGTAAGATATCCAAACGGGAACCCAATTCGTTTCAATCCTCTAAGTCGAGGCGTGGTGATTCAGACCCCGATCCAGCCCAAGAACCCTCCCCAACCCCCTGGTTTCAATCCTCTAAGTCGAGGCGTGGTGATTCAGACCTGTATCACGACGTAACACTTGGATCCGATCTATCGCGTTTCAATCCTCTAAGTCGAGGCGTGGTGATTCAGACAAGGATGCCATGACATTAGCCGCCCTCGGACTAGCCCGTTTCAATCCTCTAAGTCGAGGCGTGGTGATTCAGACTCTTGTTTTTTTGCCGCGCCGAATCACATCTGACCTTATTTTAGCACATCTTTCCGCTCAATTGTACCAGCCTTGCGAACCTCAGGGGGAGCACCCGCCAAATCCATGCAATTTCGCCATGGGCGCGTTGGATGCTGCCTCGCCGGATCGCATCCCAACGCATGGAAACGCACCCGTTCATTCGATTTCTCCATTTGCGAACGGTATCAGCTTCGATGCGAAATCCTTCACAGCCAGATCCGGCTGCACGTTGGAACGCGGCGCCACTCGCAACGACATTCACTTCGCAGTGGGTGAGGGAACTTATATTTTTTGCGAACTCGAATGAGCCAAACTTCAATGCCTTTGCCATTTGTGGGACAATTTGGCAAATTGTCCCTACGTTCGCCGCTCCCGATACCGCATTGCCGACGGTATTGAAACTTACGTTTGATTTAATTGATGTTACGCAGTTTAGCTGGTACCGCGACATTCATGTCGCCCGTTTTGCGAGATAAATCTCGCGGTACTGCGTAAGGTGAGTGATTTAATTTTTTTTGGTTGTGTTAAAATGAATTCGTATGGCCGAAAACGTCAAAGTCGTCGCCACCAACCGCAAGGCCGGTTTCGAATATTTCCTGCTCGAACGATTCGAAGCGGGTTTATCCCTGCAGGGAAGCGAGATCAAATCCATCCGCGCCGGGCAGGTGAGCATCGTCGAGTCTTATGTGGATATCGAAAACGGGAAGGACGCGTGGCTCATCGAAGCGCACATCGCGCCGTACGAACAAGCCAACCGCTTCAATCACGATCCGAAGCGCAGGCGCCGTCTGCTTTTGCACAAAAGGGAGATTCGCGAACTGTGGAATGGCATCAAACAGAAAGGCATGACCATCGTCCCGACGCGCGTATATCTAAAAGACGGCCGCGCCAAAATCGAAATCGCGTTGGCGCGCGGCAAGAAGGCGTACGACAAACGCGCCGCGATTGCCAGACGCGACCAGGCGCGCGAACAGGAACGCGAATCCAGAGTGAGATAATCTGGAAGTAATTGATTCAATGTCAGAGGGCCAGACTGCGAGACGAAAATGAATCAGCCTTACACCATCGGCGGCATCAACCTTTTGCCCGAAGAGGAAAAACGCAAAATCTATTGCGATCTGATCCCGCGCGAATTGCTCGCGCGATTCAACGTCCCGCGCGCGTTCGTTGATCCGCAGGGACGTTCGCTGCTCAAAGCCAAATGGGCGCCGGGCAATCCGTCCGTGGAATTGGCTCTCTTCCATCAGGCTGATTTTCCCGATCCGATTTTATATGGTCACATGACCGACACGATGAACGGCCAGGTGCACATCCTTCTCTATATCTTGAATGATCCCGATTCGCCCCGCTTCGATGTGGACAAAATGCCGGATGGCCGCGCCACAAAGTTCGGCACGCTGATGCGGAATCTCGAAGCCGAGAAAGCCGCCCTCGAAGCGGGACTCACTCCGGGTCAGGTCCGGCACGGATTGCGTTTGCTGGGCCCGGCTGTCATCGCGTTCGAGAACTTCGTCGAAGGTCTCGGTCATGACCTGTTTTTTACCGAGCCGTTGTATTATCACAACGCGATCATCTTCGAGCGTTACGGCTTTGCCTACCAGCAGGGACGCAAGTTGATGGAACGCATCCACGCCGGATTTTTGCCGGGCGGCGGCCTGCTGAAGCAGCTCGACGGCTCGGCGTTTCGCCCGCACGAAGCGGTCAACAGCATCCGCCTGCGCTCGTGGGCCATCCACGACGGACTGCTGGGCGAACCGTTCACGAACGTGACGATGTACAAGCGCGTCGGCAAACATGCCGGCATCAGCACCACGGAAGACACGAAGTGGTAATGTGCTGCCTGAGAATCGATCCATCCATGCGCGAATCGCATCCGAATGAACTTCCCAGACTCAGGCTTCACTTCCACGGAGCCGTGATCGCCGCGGTTTGCGCGTCGGCTGCATGACCAAGATAGGGCAGCTGCCATATTGCCGCAATCGTTTTGAGAATCGAATAATGCGAATAGGGGGTGTCGTCCTAAAAACCGCTCTTCACCTGCGGGGAAACCAACACTGTGGCGATTCGGCCCCCGGCCCGGGCGGGCAATCCGCAGCACGAACCATTACCAAACAGCGGCGTAAAGCCCCTTGCTTTAGCAATGGGGATATAAGCCGCTAATCTTGACATTAGATAGGACACGGTTGTATAATAGAACGCATGAGCTATAAAAGTAATCGGCATGTCCTATACTCCTGCAAATATCATGTTGTCTTTTGTCCGAAGTACCGTCGCAAGGTATTGGCGAATGGCGTGGATAAACGAATGAAAGCAATCATCTATCAGGTTGCAAAGGAATTGGGTTGCGAAATTTTGGAACTGGAAGTAATGCCAGACCATGTTCATATCCTTTGTGAGGTTGACCCTCAGTTTGGCGTTCATAAATTTGTGAAGCGGGTCAAGGGCTTGAGTTCTCGTTTGCTTCGCCGAGAATTTCCGCGCCTGAAAAGTAGATTGCCTACCTTGTGGACACATTCGTATTTCGTTTCTACTGTGGGTGGTGCGCCAATTTCTATCTTGAAGCAATACATCGAAAACCAAAAGAATGTCTAAATCCACAGGATCGCTTCGCTGATGAAAACCTTCAAGTATCGTCTGCAGCCATCCAAGAGCCAACGAACGAAACTGATTCAAACGTTGGAACTTTGCCGTTGGGTTTATAACGAGACGCTTGCCACTCGAAAAAATGCTTGGGAGCAAGAGAAGCAATCTCTCTCGCTGTATGACACAAATAAACTGCTCCCCATTTGGAAGCAGGAACATCCTGAATTGAAGAGTGTTCATTCCCAGGTTTTGCAGAATGTTCAAGAGCGAGTGGATTTGGCTTTCAAGGCTTTCTTCCACAGAGTGAAAGCGGGCGAGAAACCGGGCTATCCGCGTTTCCGTGGTTTTGGCTGGTACGATAGCTTCACTTTCAAGCAATTTGGCTTTGAGCTCTTGGATCATAGTCTGCGAATCTCGAAAATTGGCACCATCAAAATGATTCTTCATCGTCCCATCGAAGGAAAAATCAAAACGCTCACCCTTCAAAGGGACGCAGTTGGCAATTGGTATGCCTGCTTCGCTTGCGAAGTTGAACCCGAACCCTTGCCAAGCAATGATTTGGCAATCGGGATCGACATGGGCTTGGAGTGTTTTGCGAAATTCTCGTATGGGGATGGAATTGATAATCCCCGTTTCTTCCGCAGGGATGAAAAGGAACTTGCAAAAGCGCAACGCAAACTCTCGAAGGCACAAAAAGGCACACCCGAACGAGCAAAACGCCGAAAGGCTGTACAGCACATTCATCAACGCATTGCCAACAGGCGCAAGAACTTTGCTCATCAGGAAAGCCGCAAGTTGGTAGATAGTTTTGGGTTCATGGCTTTTGAAGATTTGCATATCAAGAACATGCTTCAAAATCATTGCTTGGCAAAAAGCATTTCGGATGCCGCTTGGCGTCAACTGATAGAGTACACCACGTACAAAGCTGAGAATGCTGGTCGTGTGGTCGTGTTGGTTGAACCAAGAAACACATCTAAACAATGCTCTTGCTGTGGGGAGATGGTTGAGAAGTCTCTTGATGTTCGTGTGCATGAGTGTCCTGTCTGTGGTCTCGTCATGGATAGAGATCAAAATGCTGCTATAAATATTTTGAGACTTGGGCTAGAGTCTCTAGTAGTTTGTCAATCATGCTTTGATAAGTGGAGAGCCGTGAAGATTTTGCGGACAGCAGATGGTCGGATAGAGCTTCTTGAGTTTAATGCGTGCGTCAGCGGTTGTGAAACGCCAGTCAACAGT
>JAJYLQ010000017.1 GCA_021787595.1 Chloroflexota bacterium
CGGAAGATCGGATCGGTCAGGTTTCTCTGGGGCAGTTGGCAAACGTCAAGTTTGATTCGTTCCCCAATCGCACGTTCCAGGCGAAGGTCAGCTACATTTCCAATCAGGCGGAGTTCACGCCGCGCAACGTGCAGACAGTGGAAGGGCGCCAGACGACCGTCTTTGCCGTGAAGCTTCAACTCTCCGATACCAGCGGCAGCCTCAAACCCGGCATGCCCGGCGACGTCACCTTCGTTCTATCCAAGTAAGAAGAATGGCCGCCAATATTTTATTGGAAACAGAGAATTTAGTTCGAACCTTTGGCCCAACTCGCGCGGTGGATGGCTTAAGCTTTCAAATCCGGGCCGGGGAAATGGTTGGCCTGGTAGGCCCGGACGGCGCGGGGAAAACCACAGCCATTCGCCTGTTGTGCGGCGCACTTCAACCGACCCGCGGCATGATCCGCGTAGCCGGTTACCAGGTTCCGGCGCAGGTCGAAAAAGCGCGCGAAGAGATCGGTTATCTTGCCCAGCGATTCAGTTTGTACGGCGATTTAACGGTCAAAGAAAACCTGGATTTCTTCGGCGAAGTTTTCGACATTCCCGGTGCCGAGCGCGAACAGCGTTCCCAGGAATTGCTCCGGTTTGCCGGGCTATCTGAATTCCAGAATCGTCCGGCCGCGGCTCTTTCCGGCGGGATGCAGAAAAAGCTTGGACTGGCCTGCGCGCTCGTTCATCGCCCCAAAGTCCTTTTACTGGATGAACCCACCGGCGGCGTGGACCCTGTTGCGCGTCAGGAGTTCTGGCATTTGCTGATCGGATTGCTGCGCGAAGGTTCGGCTGTTTTGGTCAGCACACCCTATATGGATGAGGCCATGCGCTTCCACCGCGTAATCTTTATGAACCACGGCCGCGCCTTGACACAGGACGCGCCGCGCGCTTTGATGGCTCGTCTCTCTGGCCGGATTTTGGAACTGGCTGCCGAACCTCAGATGACAGCTCGCGATATCGCGGTTCAGGATCCCGAAGTTGAAGATGTCCATTCGTTTGGCGGTTATCTGCATCTGCGCGTCAGTTCTGCCGATGGCCCGATGAAACGCATCCCGGAGAAACTTGCCTCCGCTGGCATCTCCGTGACTCACCTGATTCCCGTCGCGCCGACTTTGGAAGACGTGTTCATTCAGCTTCTGGAAACGGAAGGAGAAGGAAATGGCAACCCCATCCCTTCCGCTGCTTGATGTTCAAGGGTTGACAAGAAGGTTCGGTGATTTCACGGCCGTTGACCATGTGACTTTCACAGTCCAGCCGGGTGAAGTGCTTGGTTATTTGGGACCAAACGGCAGCGGAAAGACGACAACCATCCGCATGTTGTGCGGATTGATTAAACCGACCGAAGGAACGGCCAGCATCCTGGGCATTGACGTGACGAGGAATCCCGAAGCGGTCAAACCGCATATTGGATACATGTCGCAAAAATTCGCGTTGTATGATGACCTGACGGTTTTGGAAAACCTGCAATTCTATGCCGGCGTTTACGATGTTCCAAGGTCTGAAGAGGCGGGTCGAATTGGCGAAGTTCTGCGCATGGCTGGTTTGGAGAATCGCACAAACGCCTTCACGCGCGAACTCTCCGGCGGATGGCGTCAGCGGCTGGCGCTTGGCTGCGCGCTGATCCACAAGCCGCCTCTTTTGTTTTTGGACGAGCCAACCAGCGGCGTGGACCCGGTGGCGCGCCGCGAGTTCTGGGATTTGATCTATGAGCTCGCCTCTGGCGGCACGACCATCTTCATCACGACCCACTACATGGACGAAGCCGAACACTGCACGCGCGTCGCCTTCATGTATCGCAGCAAACTGCTCGCGTTGGACACGCCCGCCGGATTAAAGTCAACCTATCTCAAAGGCGCGGCATGGGACCTCGCAACGACGCCTCTGCTCGAGACGGTCGAATTATTGAGCGGGACCGAGGGCATCGCCCAGGCCAGCCTTCACGGCGACCGCGCGCACGTCATCGTCAAGCCCGGCGAATGGACGCCCGAGAGCCTCACCGAAAAATTGACCGGCAGCGGCATCACCGTTCAGTCTGTCGAGACAGTTGAGTCGACGCTGGAAGATGTGTTCACGCTCCTGGCGCATTCCAGTTAAAGAGAAATGACTCAGAATTACCACCGCCGCAAGAGCGATTAACGCAGGAGCCTGACGGAATTTGTCAGGCTCTTTTTTCATCCAATGGGTCATGCTTCTATATTGACTTGAACGATCCGATCCAGACGAAAACTTCGTTCGGCTTCCCGCAAATGGCAATAGGCCTGAAGATAAATGTAATCGGATAATCCGATCACTTGACGCGGCGTGACCCAGCGTTCGGTTTGCTCGCCGTCCTTATCCACATAACGGATGAACATGCGTTTGCCGCCATAGATCGCTTCGCCCAATTCGGTCGGCAATTGAATGCCTTCATCCGGCCAGGCGGGGGAATTGTAAATGCCGATGTAATCGTCCAGCGGCCTGTTCGATTCCTTCAACGCGTCCATCATGGCGAAGAAAATGCCGCGGGCGTTGAGCGCATCCGCTTCGGCGCCGCGCCCGCTCACCGTCGAGACATGGAACGCATCTGCGATGGCATGCAGACTGTAGGACGGCAGTTCGAAATATTGGCGGGCGAGCATCAATGTGTCAATCAGGTTCGGGATTTGAATCTCGCGTCCAAGGCGGCGGTATTCGCTGTCCAAAAATTGCAGATCGAATTTCGAGTTATGGCAGATGACCACCGCGTCCCTGATTTGTTCTTCGATGCGATTCGCAAGCTCCGCAAAAGGCGGCGCTGATGCGAGATCGGCTTCGGACAGACCGTTGACGCTGGCCGCGCCCGGCGACAGCGGACGTCCGGGATTGATCAGAGTCTGATACGTTCCTTTGATGCGCCGGCCCTCGGTGAGGACAATGCCGACTTCGCAAATGCGGTCACCGAACCACGGAGAAAGGCCCGTGGTTTCGAGATCGAGGAAGGCGAAGCGCGCGTTGGAGAGGTCGAACATCTGCGTTGAAGTGCTGGCGGCTATCTTACCGTTTTTTCGTTCGCCGCGCAAATCTCGTTAATGGATTGCCAGTTTGATCAGGCGATGATCGCCGGGATCGGTCACGATCAAATTGCCATCGCCATCGAAGATGAGCCCCTGCGGCTGGCTGATGCCGCCGATCAAAATCGTATTTTGTTTTGTCGCGGCAGAGATCAAATGGACGGCGTTATCTCCAAGCGCGTTGACGAAAATATTTCCGCTGGCGTCTTCGATGACATCATCAGGCGTCGGCAGGGCCGCCAGTTTTTCGACCGCGCCGCCGGGGCGGATTCGATCCAGTGAATTGCCATATTCATCTGCGATCAAAATGCTGCCATCCGGTTCGACCCACGCGCCGGTCGGGCGCACAAAACCGGAGGCGATTTGCGTGACCGTTTTTCCATCGAGGCTGACGCGTAATACCGTTCCGTTTGGGCTGTCCGGGACGATGATCGTTGGCGCATTCGGATCATGGTCATCGAACGCGATGCCATCCACACCCATTCGATTCGTTGTGTTTCGCAGATTCAAGAAGGTCGTCAGTGTTCTGGAATTCGGATCGTAACGCACGAGCCGATTCTTTCCCTGTTCGGCGATGACGAGCGAACCATCCGGCAAAATCACCATGCCCTCTGGTTCGTCGAAACCCGAAAGATAAATTTGCAATCCGTCATCTTTTGTGTATCGCCGGATGGTTCCATCGCTGACATCCGAAAGATAAATCGAGCCGTCGGGCGCGAACAAAAGATCATCGGGCCCGGGCAAATTGGATGCCAGGACAACGATTTGCGGGTGCGTATTGATCGGCGGCGGAGTGAACATCGGAGTGATGCTCGGCGCAGGCATGGAGGTGAATACCGCCGTGCTGGTTCCAGTTGGAAATGACGCCGCTGCGAATGTTGGCACTGGCGTTGCCGGACCAGCGCAGGCAGCGAATGCCAGCACGGCGGTCGAAAGAATCGAATAAAGTCGAAGGTTCATCTTGATTTTATGGCGCCATTGCGGGCGGACACTGGGATTGCCGCACCGAAAGGACACGGCAGGCAATTCTGCGGAGTCTCGCAGCCCTGGGATTGGCATGTTAAGCTTGTGTTCAATTTTACCTGCCTTCGAAAAGACGGCCCGCCGCATTTGCGGCGGGCCGTTCCATTTGCTGTTCTTGAAAATGTGGCTCTCCCGTTTTTGCCGGGAGGCATCTGCAAAGTACGGCGGACTTTCCGCAGATTTCATGGATTGTGCAGAAAAATCTGTGAGATCTGCGTGATCTGCGGATTGATCTTTAATCTTTCCTGTTAAACGCCGAAGAGGCGTTATTCTGTTTTTGAAAATGTTTTCGGACTTTTGCGGCGATCTGGCGTTCGGTCATTTTGTCAGCCGATTCGATCCGGATGTCCGGCACTCCTGCCCTTTCGCGCGCCAGCCGCTTTTCGAGTTCGAACTTTGCCTCGCCGGGGCCGAAGATCAGGAGCGCGTCCGCGCCCCGGATTTTGGAAATGACGTCCTTGTAGAATTTGTTGAGACGCTCCGAAAACCGTTTATCCAGTTGATCATCGCCCTGCTGATATTGCGCGCTGTAAGGCGTCTTGGGCCGTGTAGCTCCTCGATAGCGGGTGTGTTGTCCAATCCCCGATTCGATTTTCTGGATGTTCTCCCTTTCCTCGTCGAGGATCACCATCAGCGACTCTTTGTGGTCAATCCATAAACCGATCCGTTTGAGCATAGATCCTCTATTTCTAACATTACAGCGCAAAGTTAGAGCATTGAGGGTTCTGCTCATGGCTTTTCTACCGTTTTCGCCCTCATCCCCACCCCTTCCCCCGAATGGGGAAGGGAGTCTCCTCTCCCTTTGGGAGAGGGAAAGGGTGAGGGAGAATTGGCAGGGAACGATTGCTCGACCTTGCGCTGTAATACTAATTCATTTGCTGTTTCTCATCTCCGCCACATCCAGTATACGGATTCCTCCCTTGAAGTTCAATGACCGTCCCGAAGGTCGGGCGCGGTAAGGGAAGAAGCTCCCGCCTCATCACGCTTTATTATCCACAACGATAACCCATGAACTTTAGGAGAAACTGAGATGGCGATGCCGCTGGATGTGAACTTGCCAGAGAAATGGGAGACGGATTATGAACATGGGACAGACGGCTGGGATTTGGGCGGATCGGCACCCGTTTTCGAACGGCTTGTCTCGAGCGGCCGCCTCCAACCGGGACGAATGATTGTGCCCGGTGCCGGACGCGGTCACGACGCCCGCGAATTTTCCCGCCACGGATTCCAAGTGACGGCGGTTGATTTCGCGCCGCATGACGTTCATGAAATGAACGGATCATCCTCCAGCCAGCAGCGGAGCGATCACGGCCTTGAATTGCGCGAAAGAGGCCGGGCCGACCAGCTTTTTCCCATTGACCAGGAACGAGGGCGTCCCGATAAATCCGTATTGCCGGGCTTCTTTCATACTCTGATCCACCTTGGCTTTGTCCTGTCCTGAATCGAGACAGCGATCGAATTGGGTCGCGTTCAAGCCAGTCTGCGCGGCGTAAGCTTTCAAGTCATCGCTGGACAGCGCAGGCGCTTTGGCATACAGCAGGTCGTGATATTGCCAGAACTTGCCCTGGTCGAAGGCGCACTGACCGGCCTCCGCCGCCTTCGGTGACTGCGCCGTGATGATCGGATAGTCCCGCCAGATGAAACGGACCCGATCACCGTAAGCGGCGATGATTTGTTTCAAGACGCCAGCCTTTTCCCAGCCAAGACAGGTGGTGCAACCAAAGTCTCCGTATTCGATGATCGTCACTTTCGCGGATGATGAGCCAAGCGATGGATCGGAGGCAAGGCGCGCCGCGCCCAACGCAGGAACGCGTGATTGCATCCAAAGGATCAGCGCAATGGCAGCAACGATGACAGCCACTGCTCCAATCATGAGGCTGGGGCGCAATTTCGTGTTTCGGGACGATGTGTTTTGATTCATGTTCGGCCGGACCTTTTCTCAGAAAGTGTTTTGGAATTCATGAATAGATGTAGGCATGTCATTCTGAGCGACCAGAGGGAGCGAAGAATCTCGCTTTTTAGCTGGTTTTCCATTTAAAATAACTGATGTTACGCAATCCAATAATTTTTTCATCTTATACACCCTCACCCCGGCCCTCTCCCGCGGGGAGAGGGGACTCCCTTCCCCTTTCGGGGGAAGGGTTGGGGGATGAGGGAGAAGTTTGCGTAACATCAGTAAAATAAAACTCTGAGACTCTTCGTGGTGCCGCCCCCGCGTGTGCGGGATCTTCGACTTGGCGCCACTCAGAATGACAAGTTGAAACAATGATTTTGATTTTTAAAACACTCTCTCGGTGGCGTCATGGAATAAGATGGCTGCGGCTCCGGGTTTATTACCTGTTCTTCCGATACGCAAATGAGATTTGCGTAAGAATCGACTGTCTCCCGGTTGTCTATTTTGCCATCGAGAAGAACATGGATTTCAAGTTGACGATCTTCTCCGATTACATCTGACCGTGGTGTTATGTCGGCCAGGGTGTGGTCGAGAAATTAAAGGCAGAATACAACATCGAACTGGAATTCCGCCCGTTCTACTTATATGGGGACACGCCGCCGGAAGGCCGGGAGTTGCCCGAGCAGGTTAAACGGGCACGCGCTGCCGGGTCGGAAGAGCGGTTGCGTCAAATCGCCAGTTCGCATGGGATGAAGTTCGCGTCCATAAAGCGGATTTACAATACACGTCTCGCGCACGAAGCGACGGAGTACGCGCGCGAACATGGCAAGGCCGGAGAATTCAACCGCGTCGTCTTTCGCAAAGTGTATGCGGAAGGGCAGGACATCAGTCAATGGGCTGTGCTGCACTCAGCCGCGCTTGAAGCCGGCCTGGATGCGGACGAAATGCAAAGTGAAGTGCAGGGCGGCAAATTTACCGCGGAGGTCGCGGCTCAAGTCCGGCAGGCATATCAGATCGGCGTCTCTGGAGTGCCGACGTACGTAATCAACAATCGTTATGCCATCGTCGGCGCACAGCCGTACGAAGTTTTCAAGAACGCACTGGCAAAAATTTTGAAATCAAGAGATGCCTCATCGAAATAGCGCAAACAAGGCCGGCGGGGGCAGGACGGACGCTCGGCGTACTTTTCCTTTACAATCAAATGTCCCTGCCATTTCTGATGGCTTTCCGGGGAAAAGCTCGAATCTGCTTCGTGATGCAATTCAGACGCAATTGCACCAGATTTTGACCTCTTGCCTTTTGTTTCGCAATTGATTACCATTATGCGAAATGGATACGCCTCCTGTCCGGCCACGTTCCATTGCATCCCATCACCCGCGCACCAAACCCCTGCACGCGGTCTCGACAACGATGCTGGTGGCTGTCTTATTGGCGACCATTTTCGTGGCTTGGACTCCCACAAGTTTTTCAACCGCATCTTTTTCCGATAAATTAGCTTTGCTGCTGACGCCGCAGGCACCCAGCAACAGCAATCCATCTGGACCGGTTCAACAAGCGATCCGGATCGGGATCGTTTCCGGCCACCGCGGCAACGACTCCGGCGCGGTCTGCGTGGACAGCACCGGCAAGGTCACGCTGACCGAAGCGGAAGTCAATTACAAGATCGCCACGCTGGTCCAGCAGAAGCTGGTTGCCCAGGGCTACCAGGTAGACTTATTGAATGAGTTCGACACGCGGCTGAATGGTTATCGCGCGGTCGCCATCGTTTCGATCCATAATGATTCGTGCCAGTTCATCAACGACCAGGCGACGGGTTTCAAAGTCGCTGCGGCGCTCAACACGCGCGATACGAACCGCGCCAACCGGTTACTGGCCTGCTTGATTGACCGCTATCACGCGGCCACCGGCCTGCCGTTCCACGCGGGCAGCATCACGCCCGATATGACCAGTTATCACGCCTTCGATGAAATTGATCCCAGCACGGTGGCCGCCATTATCGAAACCGGATTCTTGTATCTCGACCGCGAAATCCTGACACAGCACACGGACCAGGTCGCGGACGGTGTAGTCAATGGAATCTTATGCTACGTGAATAATGAGAACGTCGAGCCGACTCCCATTCCAACGATTTCAACGGCAACCCCATGAACACGAACTTTAATGATTCGAAGAGCAGCTTTGCTGATGCTAATTTAGCGGTACAAAAAGCTCGCGAGGCGCTGCGGAATAACAATCGCACCGAAGCGCGGCAATGGGCGGAACGCGCCGCCTCGCTCGCTCCGCAGATGGAAGATCCCTGGCTGATCCTCGCGGCAGTCGCCAGTCCGCGTGCCAGTGTGGATTACATTCAGCGGGCATTGAGGATCAACCCAAACAGTCCGCGGGCGCGCAAAGGCATGGAATGGGCGATGCAGCGTTTGCGCGAAGCGCCGCCGTTGGAGAAAAGCCCGCAGCCAGGGGAAGGCATCCATGGCGCCGCGCCGGTTCCGGTCGGGAAAGAAAGCGAAGGCAAAACTCCATCGAAGCGAAGTCTGTTATTGCCAATCCTGATCGTTGGACTTGGCTGTCTGGTCTGCGCGGCAGCCGCATGGTCGGCCACGACTTCGCCTGCGGTCGCGTCCATTTTGAGTTTGCAATCTCAGCCTGTCGTCTCGGAACAGACTCATCCACAAAATTTTGCTCAAGTTGCAATTGCAAAACCAACCTATACGCCGCAGTCGCCGCAGCAAGTCGCGCAGCTGGAAGCAACACCGACGCCGTTCATCCCACCAACGGACTTGCCGACAGATGTCCCCACATTGATTCCAACCGATGTGCCAACGGACGCGCCGACCGCAACGCTTGAAGCGCCTCCGGCTGATGCGGCGACCCCAACGGCTGCGCCAACAACGTCCGGCGGGATGACACTCGAATACGTTCCCGATACGCCGACCTCGGAGGTTCCAACCAACGCGCCCGCGGCGACCGAGGCTGTTCCTTCACAGCCGGGTGTTGCAAGCGGTCAGCGATGGATTGACGTGAACCTCACGCAGCAAATGGTGTATGCCTATCAAGGCAACACCGTTGTGAATTCCTTCCTCGTCTCGACCGGCGTATGGCAATACCCAACCGTGACCGGGCGATATCACATTTATGTCAAACTGCGTTACACTGATATGGCCGGGCCGGGTTATTATCTGCCGAACGTTCCATATACGATGTATTTTTATCAGGGCTATGGTTTGCACGGAACGTACTGGCATCACAACTTCGGCACACCCATGAGTCACGGCTGTGTGAACTTGAGCATCCCCGACGCGGACTGGCTGTATCACTGGGCATCGGTTGGAACGCTCGTCAACATCCATTATTAGCATAAAGGATGAATGCAAATAATGCCGGGCCTTCGCGGCGCGACTTTCTCAAATTGAGCGGACTGGGGCTTCTCGGTTTGTCCCTGCCCGGACTTCCGCTCGAACTGTTTTCGCAGGATTTTTTTGATTCCCAACAGGGACGCGTCACAACCCGGCTGATCTGGCTTTATGACAAGCCGTCCTTCAAGGCCAATTCGGTAAAGAGGTATTGGCGCGATTCGGTTGTGCCCATCACGGACGTCACCATCAGCGATGACGTGAACGCCTATAATCGCGTCTGGTATCAAATTGGGGATGAAGGTTTTGCCTATTCCGGGACGATCCAGCCGGTGCGGACGATTCTCAACACACCTGCGATGAATATTCCAGCGAACGGAGTCCTCGGTGAGGTCACGGTTCCGTTTACGGACGCGCACGAGGCTGCCGACTCGAACTCATTGGCAATTTATCGCATGTACTACGAGACCACGCATTGGATTTTATCGGCAACGAAATCAGCGGATGGGAATATTTGGTATCAAGTGCTGGACGATAAATGGGACAAGCGTTATTATGCGTTGGGTCAGCATCTGCGCCTCATCCCGGACGATGAGCTGGCTCCCATTTCAGCGAACATTCCCGATACCCAAAAGCGAATCCAGGTGCAGTTGGACAATCAGCTCGTGTTCGCTTATGAAAACGATAACCCGGTTTTCGCGGCGCGCGCTTCGAGCGGCGCGCAGTTCAGCGATGGGACATACACAACTCCGACCGGCTCCTTCATGACGTATCACAAACGTCCGACGCGTCACATGGCAACCGGCGACCTTGCCTCCGATGGTTTTGATCTGCCCGGTGTGCCGTGGGTGATGTATATCAATGAAGCCGGTGTTTCCCTGCATGGAACGTTCTGGCACAACGACTTCGGCCATCCGCACAGCCACGGATGCGTCAATCTCAGCATCGCGTCCGCCAAATGGCTTTTCCGCTGGACGACGCCGGTCGTCCCGCCAGGCGACCAGTTTGCGTATGAACGGACCGGAACGCTGGTTGAAATTGTGAAGTAGCTCATGTCATTGCTCGCAATGACATCCTGAAGAAGTGGTAAGAATTGTATTAGACTTGGCATCATCCCATTTATTGAGTTTTACAAATCAGATACAATCCATACCACGATGAACAATTTGCCTTTATCCCGCCGCGACTTTCTCAAACTTTCAGGCGCCGGCTTGCTGGGCGCTTTCCTCGCCGAACTGCGACTCGGCCGCGTCTTGGCCGCATCGGCAAAGCAAGCTCGTACCACCTTGAGCGGACTGAGTTTATACAGCGAACCATCCTACAAATCAAAACAGCTTTACACCTTCAACCGGGACCAGGTTGTGGATGTTCTGGGCCAAACCACCGGCGATTATGGAAATCCATACAACAACATCTGGTTTCAAATTGATAAAGGCTATGCCTATTCCGGTTTTCTCCAGCCGGTTGAAACCAATTATCAAAAGCCGGTCTTCAATATCCCCGCGGCGGGACAACTCGGCGAGATCACTGTTCCGTACAGCGACACGCACGTTGATTCGAGCACGTGGTCCGATCGCGGTTACCGCGTCTATTACGCGACGACGTATTGGGTTACTGATATTGTGGTCAATCATTACGAAAAAACGATCTGGTACAAAATCTACGACAGCGAAATCCACAACTCGCTTTATATCCAGTCATCCGATATGCGCCTCGTGCCGGATAATGAGTTGTCTCCGCTTTCGACCGATATCCCCGCCTCTGACAAACATATTTATGTGGATGTCGCCACGCAGTCAGTAACCGCATTCGAGGGCGGGAAATCCGTTTTGACGGCGCGCTGCTCCAGCGGCGGCAAGGGCACGCGGACTCCGCTGGGTGATTTCGCAACATTCCACAAAGGCCCGACCATTCACATGACGAACGATGGCGCGGCCGGCGCGGGTCGCGGTTACGATCTGCCCGGCGTCCCGTGGGTTTCATTCTTTACCGGCACCGGCGATTCATTCCACGGCACGTACTGGCACAATGATTACGGCGAGCCGCGCAGCCACGGATGCGTGAACCTGCTTCCAGCCGACGCGAAGTTCATTTATCGCTGGACCACGCCCGAAGTCCCGGTGGATGTTCAATATCTTTACAAACCCGGTGAGGGGACGAACGTCCAGATCGTCTCATCGAACTCATAGGAATTATCATGCCAAGACAACCTTTATTCGCCGGTCTCGTTGTAGATGAGAATGACCGCGCCGTCACAACGACGACGGTCGGCGACGAACCTTTTTACGTGATTGACGATTCGGGTTTCCGCCGTCATATTCCCGCGGCACAAGTGGATCGCCAGGTGTTGTCGCAAATGCAGGAAATGATGAAGGGCAGCGAAGATTATATTTCCGAGCAGACTGCCAAGATGCTTGGGCAGGAAGACATCTTTACGAAGGCCGCCATCGAGCAGCAACTCAAGAATATGGACCAGCAGTTCGACGCGTTGATGCAGCAGGGCATCCCGGAGGAAGGGCGCGCCTATCTTGGGATGCTCGGCTTCAAAGTGGTCATCAATTATCACGGCGAAGTGGTGCGCGTCGAACAACCCTCCGCGCCGGAAGATGAAGGCGGCGAAGAGTGATATAGTCAGAAGATAAAAGTTGGGAAGTGAGAGGTTCAATCTTCTCACTTTTTACTTCTTACCTTTTTTCGCAAAAGACAACATGGAAAACACCGAAACCAAATCCTCGCTTCAAAGCCTGCCGCGCAACATTTGGGCAGTAACGCTCACCTCCTTCTTCACCGACATTTCATCGGAGATGATCCTCAATCTCGTTCCGCTGTATCTCGCCAACGTGCTTGGCGTTGGCACGGCCATCATCGGGCTGATTGACGGCATCGCCGAAACGACAGCCAGCCTGATGAAAGTCTATGCCGGTTCGCTTTCCGATAAGCTCGGCGGGCGCAAATGGCTGGCGGTTGCGGGATATGCGCTCTCGACCATTTCCAAACCATTTCTCTTCATTGCCACTTCGTGGGGATGGGTGCTTGGCGTGCGATTTTCAGACCGCATGGGAAAAGGCATTCGTACCGCGCCGCGCGACGCCTTGGTGGCCGACAGCATTGACGAAAAGCAGCGCGGGCTGGCCTTCGGCGTCCACCGCGCTGGAGATACTGCCGGCGCATTCATCGGACTTGGGCTGGCCGCGCTGATCGTTTGGCTGATCGAGGCAAACGGCCTCGATCTGACGCGGCATGCCTTTCAGATCGCGGTGTTGATCAGTTTCGTCCCGGCGGTTCTGGGCGTGGCGGTGTTGATGGCTGGGGCGACGGATGTCCCCATGAAGACAAAGCGCGCTTCGTCCATGCCGTCGCTCGAAGGACTCGACCGGCGCTTCAAGCTTTTTCTGTTCGTTGTGGTCTTGTTCACGCTGGGCAACTCATCGGATTCCTTCATCATTCTGCTGGGCCAGCACCGCGGTCTGGATGTCGTCCAGATCATGTTGATGTTAATGACGTTCAGCTTCGTCTATGCCGCGCTTTCCGGCCCGCTTGGGTCGTGGTCGGACAGAATTGGCCGCCGCCGTTTGATCATCGGCGGATGGTTCGCGTACGGCCTGGTCTATCTCGGCCTGGCATTGTCCCATGCAGGCTGGCACGTTTGGGTTTTGTATGGGCTGTACGGAATCTATTACGCCGCGACGGATGGCGTGGCCCGCGCCCTGGTGGCTGACCTTGTGCCGGACGAACGGCGCGGCACTGCGTACGGACTTTATCATGCCGTCGTTGGCCTCGCCGCCCTGCCTGCCTCCGTCATCGCAGGCGTGCTGTGGCAGGGCGTCGGCGCGTGGACGGGATTCGGCGCGTCCGCGCCGTTCTATTTCGGCGCGGCGCTGGCCTTGTTGGCCGGATTCCTGTTCTGGAGATTGGTGCCTGCGAAGTAATTCATTGCTGATCGAGCAGGCTCGAGACCAGATGAAGTCGAAGCGTGGAATGTTTACCTTTCGACTACTGCTTCGACACGGCTTCGCCGGTCAGCGTCCGCCAGGGATGGCGACGAGAGCGCTTATGCAAGAATCTATTTTTAGAATTTGGAGGCAGAATGAAAATCGTATTGAACGTGATCGGTGCATTGGTTCTTTTGGCTGGCCTCGTTTGGTTTCTGCAAGGGATCAACGTTTTGCCGGGTAGTTTTATGACCGGCCAAATTCAATGGGCGATCAACGGCGGAGTTTTGATCGTCGTCGGCGCGGGCTTGTTATGGTTCGCAAATGGGCGCGGAAAGAAATGATCTCCCGATTCAAAACGCTGGATGAATTCTATAAGGCAGTAGACGCTCTGATCGAGAAGTTGAAAGCGGGCGGCTTCGCTCAGGACGCGCGCAAGCTGGACGATCTTATGTATCACACCGCGTGGACGACCGGATCGGAATTGCTCGGCGAGCTTTCGTTTGCACTGGGAAATATGAAAGGCAAACATTCCATGGAACTCGACAATGAGATCAGCGAATGTTTGGAATTCACTGTCCATCATCGCAGGATTTTGGGACTCGATAAATGAAAACCATGAAGAACAAACGTGTTGTGATCACCGGCCCGACTTCCGGAATTGGGAAGGAGATCGCCATTGGGTTGGCCGCTCTTGGTGCTGAACTGATTCTCGCCTGCCGCGATATCGAAAAGGGCAGGCAGGCCGCCGCAGAAATCGCAAAACGAACCGGCTCCTCGAATGCGGTCGTTATGCACATTGATACATCCAGCCAGCAATCCATCCGGGACTTTGCGCGGGAATTCCGTCGAAAGTATCGCCGCCTCGACGCGCTCATCAACAATGCTGGGGGCAACCGCGGCACGCTGCCAAAAGTCAGCAGCGCGGACGGCATCGAGCTGACTTTTGCCACGAATGTGCTCGGCTATTTTTTGCTCACACAGGAGCTTCTCGACCTGCTTGAGAAAAGCACACCCGCGCGTATCGTCAATGTGGCGTCAACGTATGCCAGCGATCTCGATTTGGACGATCTCCAATTCGAGCGCAGACCATTCGAAAGTTTCAAAGTCTACGCCCAATCCAAGGCCTGTAACCGGATGCTGACCTGGGCATTGGCGCGGCGCCTGGATGGAAGCGGTGTGACCGCCAATGCCATGGCGCCCGGCTTGATCGCGGAGACCGGTCTGTACCGCAACGCTCCCGCGGAACTCGTGGGCCGGCTCCGTCAATATGGCGCAGGGCGGACAAGCGCGGAGGGCGCGGATACGGCCGTCTGGCTTGCAAGCTCTCCCGAAGTGGAAGGTGTCAGCGGCAAGTTCTTCGAAGACCGCAGGGTAATCCGCTGCGAATTCAGGAACAGGAAAGCCGAAGAAAAACTATGGGGCATTTGCGAGGAGTTGGTACGGCAGAAACCGTCGCAAAAATAGACGGATATTGAACTCACGCGAGGAATTCGGGAATATAATCGGGAAGCATAGGAAAGGGCTTTACAACCATCGATCCTTCTGATGCTCTTCGAGTAGCTCGTGAGGCCATCCAAGATCGGAACATCCCTTTGGCCCGCCAGCTTCTGCAGCAAGTTATCGAAGCTGACCCAGGGAATGAGACGGCGTGGTATCTTTACGCGCACGCCGCGGAAAATCGTCCAACGGCCATCTATTGTCTCGAGAAGACGTTGGAGATAAACGCGTCCAATGAGCGGGCGCGCCAGGAATTGGGACAATTGCAAAATGAATTGCAGGGCGGCAACCCTCAGCCAGACTTAAATCGATCTCCTACGCCGCTTCCCGCGAGTCAGCCTTCGCTCAAAAGAACGGATGCTGCAATGCCCAAGCCAAAAAGGCTCGATCAAAGATATATCATCTGGGGCCTGGCAGCCGGGATTGGCATCTTGTTCTTTTGTGGGTTGGCAGGATTGTTTGTCATTGTGCAGCAATTCCAATTAACGGGACAAGTCGCCACTACAACATATTCCTCCGCCATCCCCACATTGACGCCGCTGCCGCAAATCGCAGGCGCCTCCACGCAGGATTCCAATTGCGCTTGCGACGCGGCCATCGCCTATTTGAACCGGACCGCACAGAGATATCGGGCATTGAATGATGATCTCACTGCCGTCGAGCGGGCAGTGCAGAATCAAACCATCACTCAACTGGATTTTGCTTTATTGAGCGGAAAAGCCAGGACACTTTATCACGATCAGCTTGCAGAGATTCCGCCTCCATGCCTGCAATCCTTCCAGAGCAAGACGATCTCGATGATGTGGAATTGGCAGCAGTCCATGGAATACCTCGCGGGGGGCCAATACAACACCGCCGAAGTTTTTATTCAGGGATTTATCGATCAGGTGACTGCCCTTGAAGACGAGGGCAAAAAGATGCGGGGATTGCTCCAAGGCTGTCCCGGAAACAACCCCGGGCCAGATTCGACCTTCTAGACATTTGCGTCCCTGAAGTTGCCTTTCCTCCGCCGGAACCTTGTAATGGAAGTCGCCGTATAATACCTGTAACCGCAAGAACCATCAGTAAGGAAATAATATGCGCAGATATAACAGATATGGATATGGTCCAAGATTTGCCCGCCCGTGGCGGCCCTTCCACGGCGCCATTTGGTTGATCGGCCTCGGCCTCCTGTTTTTCTTCGGGCACTTTTGGCCGGGCATTTTGCTGCTGATTGGCTTGAGCATGATCCTCGAAGCGGTCTTTCGCGGATCTGCATCGCAGGGACCGCAGAATCCGCCGCCCGGGCCCATGCCCGTTCCGCCTCCCGCCGCGCCGACAGCGGCTCCCGCGCCCGTTGCGCCGGTTCACCGTGTAGATTTGCTTCCCGCCGTCTGTCCGCGCTGCGGCGGGCCAATCCGCTCCTACGAAGTCAGGTGGACAGGCGCTCAATCAGCGGCCTGCCCGTATTGCGGCTCGAACCTGCCGATGAAGAAGCAATGAAGGTTACTTGAAGTTGCCGCAGCGCGCGGTCGGAATCGCTCAGCGGAATCTCCGCCTTCATCTTGGCGATATTTTCGGTGAGTGAAAATCATTGGCGTCGAAGAAATCCCAATTCAATTTATCCGCAAGCAAGCGCGCGACGGCGCTTTTGCCGCAGCCCGCGACGCCCATGAGGATAAAGCCGTTGATGGTCATTGGATAATGTTACGCTAACAAAAAATCCGAAGTCGCAAGGCTTCGGATTTTTTCATTTTATTAAGAGGCGCTATGCAATTCTTCGCGCACCACCCGTCGCAAAATGACTTCAATGGGTTCCTGCTGATTGGTAATGTATTCGCGCAAGGCATTGTTGATCAATGTTTGATAGTTCCCGCCGCCCGCCGCGTCCACTTGATCGCGAAACCAATTCAAAATGTCATCATCAATGCGGATCGTGATTCGGGTTTTTCCCTTCGATGCAGGGACAACTACGCCGCGTTTGCCTTTGCTAAAGTCATATTCCTTCTTCATTTTGTTCCTCATACATCTTTCTTTCACGCGCAGTCGCTTTCCGCGCGGAGATAATTCGAATAACAATATCCCGAAACGTGTAAACCACAACCAGAATCCGGCTCAGAAAATCCCTGCCGACTGTAATAAAGCGATCTTCGCGTTCATTCTCATCTCGAATGGTGATGGCATTTTCATCTTCAAAGACGCCAACAGCATCAGCAAACCTGACGCCATGCTTCTTGAAATTTGATTTTGCTTTGTTGGGATCCCATTCGTAATTCATTCACCTAATTATATGCACGGATGTACACAGGTGCAAGGGCATGGTCACGGCGCGGATTGGATCGCGGATGATATTGCCGAACGTCTCGAAGGCATGGTGGACGATACCCGCAAGCGCCATCGCCAGGTGGAAGTGACTGCCTTTCAGCCTGCGTAACAACAAAGAACTCCGAAGCCGAAACTTCGGAGTCTTTTTATCCTTCATCCATTTGATCTCGTTCGTCAATCGCTCACGAAATTATCCAGCACGATGACATCCATCAACTTTTGAAGTTTGGACAGTTGCTTGTCGTTCGTCAAAAACGCTTTTGCCCCATGAGAAAGACTTGCTGCAACTTGTAACGCATCGGGCGGAGCAATGTTGTATTTGGCGCGCAATTGAGCCGCGGTCCGGGCAACGTTGCGATCTGCATCCACAATGGCGAGATTTGGAAAATGGATCAGCACCGCTTCATATTCCCGCGCCGCTGACTCGAATCCCAATTGCCATGGGCGGACGGTAATCTCCATCAATGTGATCGTGGATGTCACGCCTTTCCATTTCCCCTCTTCGATTCCGTTGATCGTTATTTGGGCAAGTTCACCGTAACGTTGATTGTCCTCGAGAAAATAGATGAAGATGGGCGTATCCAGCCCGGTGACTTTCGCTTTCGCTAATCGCGTGCCGAGTTCGTCCATGCCCCGCGCTCCCCGTTGAGATATTTTCGGACGTTGACACCTTTCCAAATCTCGCTATGCAGACCGTGAAGATAATCGGTATACCGCTTGGGTTGTGGGATCAAAATGATCACGCCATCTTGAACATCAACCAGCAGACGATCTCCTTGCTTTATGTTCAATTTCTTGCGCGCGATTTGCGGAACAGCAATTTGATATTTTGCGCTGACTTTTACGGAGGTGGTCATGAAATCTCCTTGCTTAGCAGAAACGCTAATTCGCTTGGCATTGGATGATAACCCCGCTCGTCGCTTTGCGACTGCTTCGCGATCCCCAGATGCGACAATACAAACTTTGAATGCAGATTCAAAATACTCATTGTCGTATTTGAGGAGGGAAGGGTGGGGTGGCGAAAGGTTTTGGCGATTTGCATGAAGGGATTCTAAATCAAAGTTCATATTGATCGAAATTAGAGTCTTTATTTTCAAATACTATCCCGCCCAAATCAGCGAAGGCGTATCTGTCAAACAATGTGGCTAATATTTGACCCTGCCCAGATGATGAACGCCCAACCTTACTACTTTGAAGAATATTTTCCATTTCATCATATTTGCCTATCCAAACAATAATTGGAGATCCGTACATTTTGCTCCAAAAACGAATCTGAAGAATTGCATTTTGTTCGGCACTAACTATTTGCACATCTTTCTTGTCTGGCAACAACGGATGAAAATCTCTAAGTAGCCGCTTGGCAAATAATTCAAGGTGTTCAGCGTTATTTGATAATTCATTCCTGCTTACAACTGCTGTAATAAATTGTTCTAGAGTTTCTGTTGAAATAGTAAGAACGTTCTTGGAAAATCGTGATGGACGATTAAGTTCCATTTCTGCCTTCTCAGAAGCACTTTTAACCGCATCAACAATTGCAGATGGGGCATCCTGTTTAGCGATAAAATCCCAAATCTGAAACTCACCAAATGCTTTTCTCATATTGTTAGATTCCATATAAGCAGTAAAGATTATTGTTTTTGTTCCCTCATCAAGTCTATTAATCATTTCGGCAATCTTTAGCCCATCGATGTTCCGCTCATCGAAATCTTCTAATCTCAAATCCAGCAGAACAACGTGAAAAGTTGATCTCTCCAGCTTTTGAATCGCCTCGACATAACTCGAAACAGTTTCCACTTTATAATTGGTCCGAGAAATAATGTCTTTCAAAACCTCACACCAATCTGGATTGTCATCCACACACAGAACTTTAATTTTCTTTTCCATTGCACGTTTCCAGTTATGAACTTTCGGACAACTGTCTGCTAGCTCATAAGCGACAGAATGATTTTATGAATGTACTGCAATGATCTTTCCAATGAAAGAACTATTTCTGCATCACCTTCACGCTGCTTGACAAGCTCATTCTCCATGTCTGCAACTGTCTTCAATGCCTCTTTAAGGGATGTGAGTGAGGATGAAATATAAAACAGTATTTCCCTGTTCTCTATTAGAAAACTACTCTCATAGTCGGAGAAAAGTTTATCTGACAACTCCTTACTCAACTCGAAGTCTAATAATCTATCGAGAATATTCACAAAATCCGAGGGCTTTTTCTCTGCCTTTTTCACTTGTTTGAAAATGCCAAGATGTCGAGCAATTCGTTTCAATATCTCATGGTGCTCGTCAATTATGTGTTCAATAGTTTCACGCCGAAAAACATAGTTTCTATCTGTTCGATATTGATACCTAGCTGCTTTTCTATATAAGCCCAATATTGCGCTCCAACTCGCCAATTCTAATTCATTCTTAGTTGCACTCTTTATTGTGCGGATTACAATCTTGCTACCTGTTTTATCAAGCATAACAAGGTAGCCTTTTTGAACCGGAAGAGGATATTCTTGTAAATCGTAATAAAAGTAATTGAGGTGGTTTACAAACTCACTCTCCACCAACTGAATGACTTCCCCTTCTGTCAATCTGTGTGCCTTTAAATCTTCTTGGGCAGCGCTGGTGAATATCTTTTGATAATCATTAAGGTTGGTGCCCCGTTGGGAGGGATTAGCATCTTGATAAAAATCTTCGGAATCTGTTTTTTGAGTGCTGCTTGTTCCTCGCTGCTTGACCTGTTTATCTTTGTTGGCTGATTGGAAATCAAGTTCAACCCCAAACACATTGATGCGACGCAAATAACCTTTACGGATCATGATAATTATTGTTATGACAACAAGGACAAGAAGCGGAACAAATATGTACCAGTAATTTATGAAAGTATCTATTATGTCCTTCATAATCAATTACTTCCTTTCCTTGTGCTTTGTTCGTTTAATTGAAAAGCCCTGACAAGTTTATCATACTCGTCAGGGCATCTTCTATTTACTGATTTCCTACAACTTCGGGAACCTGCTCACAACCTTCGCGGGCGTTGCCGGACGATCCATCACCGAACATCCTTTTCCTGCAATTCATTCAACTTCATAACCAGCCGAAGCGCCTCATTGACGGTTTTATCATCTGGAAAGGCTTTGGCGACATCGGGTTCGAGCAGGACAAGGTTCGTCCCTTTGCGGTATTGATCAATATACTTTCCACGCACGCCGCGTTTGAATAATGATTTCAAATCATATTCGGCGCGCAATTCATCATTTTGATTAGCTGTTTTCTTCTTCATATGCTTTTCGCTCGCGCGGAGTCAGTTCACGCGCACTAATAATTCGGATACGGTCGCCGCGGTCTGTATGCGCAACAATCAGCAGTCTGCGGCGGTTCGACCATCCAACAGTGATAAAACGTTCTTCTTCGGTTGAATGGTCAGGATCGGGAACGGTGATGGCAAGTTCATCGCCAAAGACTGTGCTTGCCTCCGCAAAGGATACGCCGTGTTTGCTTAAGTTTCTTTCTGCTTTTTGCGGATCCCATTCAAAATTCATGCACCGGTTTCCTTTGGATAAATATACAACACTTCAATTTATTATGCAAGCAAACCAATGGAACGGCGGAAATTCCGCCGTCCCAATTACCAATCATCTAAAGTTTCGGGAACCGACTCACCACTTTCGCGGGTGTTGCCGGACGATCCATCACGCCGCCTTGATAGATCATGATCGGCGTGCCTTCAACCGCATAAGGTACTTCGATGAACGCCTGACCCGTTAAGAAACGTTCCATATCAATCGCACAAGATGTGACGTAACCGATGGTCTTGCCATCTGCATTCGTCACTGGGTCGCTGTTATGCGCCATGCGGACGCGCTGGTCATCGAAGCGGAAGCGCACGACCACACCCTTGCGTTCCTTCTCACGAGCAACATACGCGTCGCGTCCGATGAACCACGGCTTGTACGGCTTGACGTACGAACCGAATCCGCCTTCGGCAACACCCAGATCGCGATGTCCGTGTTTGCCGGAGCCGAGTCCCATCTCATCGCCATACAACGGCAGGCCCGCTTCCGTGCGAAGTGAATCGCGCGCGCCCAGACCAATCGGCTCGACTCCAAACGACGCACCGACTTTCAAAATCGTATTCCAAAAATCAACCGCGCGGTCTGGATGGACGAACAACTCGAACGCCATCTTCTCGCCTGTGTAACCTGTGCGCGAGACAATCAAATCGAATCCGCCGACAACGGCATCGCACAATTCGGTCCGCTTCAACTTCATGATGCGCGCTCGCGTCTTATCGTCCACACCCATGGCGAGCACGATGTCGCGGCTCTTCGGGCCTTGGAGCGCGATATCAATCCGCATATCGGAACCCGCTTTCGGGTCCCGTAAGTTGCGGATGACTGCCTCGTAGCCATACGTCCGCGCAAACGGTCGGGCGTTATCGATCTTCACTTTTCCATCACGCACCGCTTCGAACCACGTCCGATCCTTGTCATCGTTCGAGGCGTTGACCACCACCAGATATTTGTCCCACGCGCGGCGATAGACCAGCGTATCGTCAATCACATCCGCATCGGGCGTGAGGAACTGGCTGTATAAACTTTCGCCGGGCAGCAAGCCGCCGCAGTCGTTGGCGCAGATCGAATCGAGGAACGACGCCGCGTCCGGGCCTTTCACTTCATACACGCCCATGTGCGAAACGTCGAACAGACCCGCGGCCTGGCGCGTGGCGAGATGTTCTTCGTAGATGCTGGTGTACACGACCGGCATTTCCCAACCCGCGAACGGGACCATTCGTCCGCCGAGATCACGATGGGTTTGATTCAGACGAGTCCTCTTCAACTCGCCTTCAGCTTCTTTCCATTCAAACGATGGCAGCGCTTCTTTCTCGACGCTTCGACTTCGCTCAGCGCGGGCTGTCGAGTTGATTCCAACGGACCACGGCTTTTCTTCACCTTCGGTTATCAATGCTTTCTGCTTGCTGCTTCCTGCCTTCTGCTTACTATCTTTGACAACAAACGGTCCCGGTATTCGCTTGGCGTCGAAATCTTTCTTGCCATCAATGTTGAAGGATGTGTATCCATCCGACAGATCGCGCAGCCACGTCGCGACCACGCCGGCTTTTGCAGCCGGAACCTGCAACGTGTATGTGTTCGCATCCACGCAAGTCAGCGTGCCGTTGACGATTCCTTTTGGCGTTGCGATGGATGTTTCCTGTGATTTGCCTTTTTTCAAAACGGATAGATCGCTGGACGCGGCATAATCCAAAACCTGTCGCACGCGCTGGCCGGATAATTCAAAAACGCATACTTTTCCCTCACCCTTTCTCCCTCTCCCACTGGGAGAGGGGACGGGGTGAGGAGTATCGTCAATGTAATAGAAATGTGGATAGCCGGACTTCTTGAACTTAAAGTCAATGCCCGCTGAACTTGCTAACCTTCTAACTTTCAAACGTGCGTCATTTAGCACATTGAAATCCAACTTTGCGCGGCGCTGTCGTCCATGCCGCGGCGTATCCACCGAATGCGGCGCGCAGGCCAGAAGAACATCAGCCATGATGTCCGCTAAATCGCGCGAGGTCTTTTCCGTGAAGCCGCGCTGCGTGATCCACGGCGTGCCGAGGCGAATGCCGGATGGATCAAGCGAATTCTTATCGCCCGGAATCGTATTGCGGTTGACAACGATGCCGACAATATCCAAAATGCGCGCGGCTTGGTCGCCGCTGAGTCTGGTTCCGTCCTCACCGAGGACCGTCGTGCAATCCACATTGAACAGATGCGAGTCTGTTCCGCCGAACGGCACGCGCAGTCCGCGCTTCGTGAATTGATCCGCCATCGCCTGCGCGTTCTTGATCGTTTGCGCTTGGAGTTTCTTGAACTCTTTGGTTTGTGCGAGTTTGAAAGTCAATGCCAGAGCCGCAAAAACATTGACATGCGGTCCGCCCTGTTCGCCGGGGAAGACGGCTTTATCGAGCTTCTTTGCAATATCTGAACTTGTTGTCATCAACACTGCGCCGCGCGGGCCGTCGAGACTCTTGTGCGTGGTTGACATCACGACATGCGCGTGTCCAATTGGCGACGGAACCACGCCCGCTGCAACGAGTCCGCCGATGTGTGAAATGTCCGCCAGGAAGTACGCGCCGACTTCATCCGCGATCTCGCGGAACTTCTTCCAGTCAGGAATCCAGGAGTAGGATGAATAGCCTGCGATGATGAGTTTGGGTTTGTTCTCCAAAGCCAACGCACGGATAGCATCGTAATCCAGGCGCTCGTTGGAATCCACTGTGTAGTGAATCGCTTTGAACCACTTGCCGCTTCGATTGACCGACGAGCCGTGCGAGAGATGTCCGCCGTGCAGGAGGTTGAGTCCCATCACGGTATCGCCGATGTTGAGCAACGCCTGATACACGGCGTTGTTGGCGGGCGCGCCCGAAAGCGCCTGTACATTGACGAAGATTTTGTCGGCGGGATATTCCTTCGTGGCGAAGGCTTCCGCGGCGCGCCGGCGCGCCAGCGACTCGACCACATCGGCATATTCCACGCCTTTGTAATAACGCGGGTCGCCGTTGCGGCGATACTCACCTAAACGCGCTGGATAATCCAAAATCTCTTCTTCGGACATCCAGCGCGTCTCTTCTTCGGGGTAGCCTTCCGCATAGATATTTTGGAAGGCAGAGGCCAGAGCCTCGCGAACCGCGAGCGGCGCGGTCGATTCGGACGGGATCAAAATCAATTTGCGGGCCTGACGTTCGGCCTCGAGTTGGGTCAATTCAAAGACATCGGGGTCGAGCTTGCCGAGGTTGCCGCGGACGAGAAAATCAGTCATTGGATTCTCCTTGGAGGGTCATGGAGTGAGTATGTTTGATTGTCAGACCAACCAAATTGTAGACCTGTGAGGAGAGAGGGTCAAGTGAGAAACGGCATATTCGCCGGAAAAGTCCGTCAGCGGCTTTCACGACTTACATAATTTCCATACGCCTGGTTTACAGTCCGGTAACACGGATTGACTACCATGGTTAAAGACGAAGGACTTCGATCAACTCATTTATGAAAGGATGTGAAACATAACGATGAAAAAGAAACCATGGATGATCGTGGGAGGCGCGCTGATCGTGCTGGTATTGATTGGCGCCATGGGAGCCGTTGCCGTCTACGCACAAAGTCCCACGCCAGCGACTCCCTCCGGCGGGCCCGGCCATTTCGGCGGCGGCCCGCGTCAGCTTGGTCAGGCCGAACTGGATGCCGCTGCCAAAGCGCTAAACATGACTTCCGCTGATCTCTCCGCACAACTCAGCAGCGGCAAAACCCTGGCACAGATCGCCGCCGCACAAGGCGCCGACATAAAAAATGTGATGCAAGCCATCCAGGCTGTGCGCCCCATGAGGCTTGGCCCAATAGAACTGGATGCAGCGGCCAAAGCGCTGGGCATGACCTCGGCTGACTTGGCCGCTGAACTCCAAAGCGGCAAGACACTGTCCGACATCGCCGTTGAAAAAGGCATTAGCCTGCAGACCGTGCAGCAAGCCATCCAGGCCGCGCGAAATGCGCAATTGACTACGCAGATCAATCAGGCGGTCGCTGCCGGCAAGATGACTCAGGACAAGGCGAATTGGCTGCTTGAAGGTCTCAACAAGGGCTATCTCAATGGGCCGGGCTTTGGATTTGGTTTTGGCTTCGGGACAAGGGGTCTGCGCATGCCTGGCAGCCAGCAATCCCCGGCAACGCCGTCAACCACTCCATAACGTTTTGTCTCTGTAACAAAAAACATGACCCATCCCGAACGTAAGGATGGGTCATGTTTTATCTTAATGGAACATGCTCATGGCACTGAAATTGTCACCGAGATAGGACAGAACAGTGTTTTGCCAGCTCGAAGCGACCAGTTCGATTTGTACGTCCCCGATGAGGCGGGAGCGGTCATGGTAACTTTAATCGAGGTCGAACTGCCGGGGGGAACATCGGCACCTGTATCGTTTGATGAATAGGAAGCAAGATTTGTCCCTCCGGTAAAGACCAGATCAATATTCGAGTGCAGCCATTGCCGGGTGCCCGTATTCCGGACTGACCAGACAGTAACGAACCGCGTTCCGGCGTTTTCGGGGGCCCCATTCGCAGGAAATTGTCCCTGCAGAAGGCAATCAAAATCTGCAAAGCCGGAAACTATTCCTCCAGTACCCACGGCCGTGGGAGCAATGTATGTGGAAGCGAAAATGAAAGTCGCCGTTGGCAGGGGCGTACTGGAAGGCGTCTGGCTTGGGAACGGCGTGAATGTAGGCGTTAAAGTTGGCAATGTCCAAAGTGCCGTTTGAGTGGATGCCGCACCGGCCGTCAAGACCACAATCGTACTGACCGCGTTTGGATTGGTCGTTGGAATCGGCACAGGTGCAACGAGACTCGAAACATCACAACTCAATATGAAGAATGTGATGATCAACAACAAGGTTCCAATACGTCTGTGCAGATTCATCTTTGGCCTTCTGAAATGCTTGGGATTGATTTATGGCGTCATGCCCGGGCGGATGACCTCGACATTGATCCATGGATGGCAGACCTTTTTCGATCCTTCGAGAATAAGCACCCAATAGTAGGTTATGTGAATCGGGTTTTTGCTGGCGAAGGAGGATGGCGCGGTGAGTTCCATTCCCAATGTTACAGTATCGCCTGACTTAACTTGGGAAGCGAGCCCGGTGTTCAATCCGGCGGTTATGATCGGTAAGCTGGAGTCGGACGCAGCATCTGAGTCGATGCTCGCGCTGTAATACTGCCATGGCGAGCCGGCCTCCCAGGATTTCGTGCCATCGTTTTGTATTGTCCAGCGAACATCCAGCTTGTCTCCTGTCTTCAAGATGGTTGCAGGTGAACTGTCTCTGGGTGCCTGTCCGACCACACTGCAATGATAATCCTGGCCGTTGGCAGGCGAGCTGTCGCCGCTGCTATAGCTTCCACCGCCGCCCGAAGAGGTTGTGTAAGGGGTTGGCGAGGGAATAATCACAGGTGTGAGGGTGGCAACCGGCGTCTCGGTTGGGATTTCAGTTGCAGTGGCCAGCGCCTGACCTGACTGTGCTTCGACGGTCTGTGCGACGAACGTGCCAATGCTGTTCTGTGCCTGGACTGTCAGTGCAACGGATGTTTGAACCTGCGATTGGATTTGCTCCTGACTTTGGGCCGGCGCACAGGCGGCGAGCATGGCCGCGACGACCAGCACAATCAAGATGGATTTTCGAAACGCTTGCAAAGTGGTTTGTTTTTTGACCATATCTTATTCTCCTTGCTTGCTGAGGTTAGGCTTCTTCGTTTGGATGTGAGCCGCCGGCGCCGATGCCCAGCGGCTGCCATTTCTTTTCATCCTTCAAACGATGCTGAATCCCATGACGATCATGGACTTCGTCGAAGCCCGTCGGCTTGATGAACATTTCTTCGCCGTCGAGCAGGCCCGTGATCCCGCTTTGACCGGCTTCGGGCCGCTTGTTCTGGCAGAACTTGCACGTCTTTGGATCATGCGCTTTATATTCTGTCGGCTCTTCGTACGTTGTAACGTAACCTTCGTAATTGCGCAGGATGACCTTGTGATCCGAAGCGCTGATCTGGTAATTCGGCATGACCGGAATCTTGCCGCCGCCGCCGGGCGCGTCCACGATGAATTGCGGAACGGCATAACCGGAGGTGTGTCCGCGCAGGCCTTCGATGATCTCGACGCCTTTGGCGACGGGCGTGCGGAAGTGTCCCGCGCCCTCGACCAGGTCGCATTGATAGAGATAATACGGGCGGACGCGGATGCGCGTCAGCTTCTGGACCAATTCGCGCTGGATGTGGACGCAGTCATTGATCCCGGCCAGAAGAACGGACTGATTGCCCAGCGGGATTCCGGCGCGCGTCATGCGGTCACAGGCATCCGCCAATTCTCTTGTGATCTCGTTCGGATGGTTGACGTGAATGTTCAGCCACAGCGGATGGAACTTGGCGAGCATATCACATAATTCCTGTGTGATGCGCATGGGCAGGAAGACCGGCACGCGCGAACCGATGCGGACGATCTCGATGTGCGGGATCTCGCGCAGGCGGGTCAGGATCTCCTCGAGGATCTTGGGCGCCAGCACAAGCGGGTCGCCGCCGGAGAGCAGAACGTCGCGCACTTGCGGAGTCCGCTTGAGATATTCCAGCTGCGCTTCGAATTCCTGGCGCGAGAACGTCTGTCCCGGGTCACCGACGATGCGCGAGCGCGTGCAGTACCGGCAATACGACGCGCATTGCGTGGTCACCAGCATGAGGACTCTGTCAGGATACCGGTGAACCAGCCCCGGCACGGGAGAGTGGCGGTCTTCCGCGAGAGAGTCTTCCATCATCGCGGTAAAAGGCACCATCTCCGCATCGGTGGGGATGATCTGCTTGCGCACGGGATCGTCCGGATCGTCCGGGTCAATCAATGAGATGAAATAGGGCGTCACATCGACGCGGAACAAGCCGCTGGAATTCAGGGCTTTCTTTTCCGAGTTGGTCAGCGGAAAGGTCTTCTCGATCTCTTCGACGGTGTTGAGGCGATGGCTCAACTGCCAGCGCCAGTCATTCCATTTTTCGTCGGGAACGTCGGCATAAGCAGGGGCACGTTTGGAAACAATGGGTGTAGGCATAGGATAATCCTCCGAATTTTAGATGGCAAATGGAACTAAAGTGAAATGGACGCGAAAACCAGCCCGGACGGAGGATCGTGATCGGGCCGAAAGAAACCGGCAAAACGATTAAATACGTCAACCATCTTTACAATACCTTCACCAATGCAGCATCGGGAGCGGCGAACGTGGGACAATTTGCCAAATTGTCCCACAAATGGCGAAGGTATTGCCTTTAGTAATATTGTAAGTGGAAACAAAGGGCAGGTCAACCGCACTTTGAGAAAACGGATCAACCGCCCTTGCGTTATCGGGTAAAATCTGTAACAGGAAAAATCATATGACTGACCCCGCTGCAACTCACGGACTTTGGGGCGACCTCCACCGCCCGGACCTTTCTCCCGCCGAAGCAGATTTCTCGATCATCGGCATTCCGTTCGACGGGCTTGCCAGTGCGCGCAAGGGTGCCTCGCGCGGCCCGGAGCGGATCCGCTTCTGGTCGCAGCACATGACGCCATTCAGCGAAGACCGGACTCGGCTGAAAGGGATTCGGATTGCAGACCTCGGCGATATCAAGATCGAAAAACCGGAATCAGATTTCGACCTGGTTCGCCAAAAAGTGGCGATTCTGCCGAACGTGCCCATCCTGCTCGGCGGCGATCATTCTGTGACGATTCCAATTTTTCAAGGCCAGCGTGAACACTATAAAAATAAACATCTTGGCGTTTTGTGGATGGACGCGCACCCGGACTTGTGTGATGAATTCAACGGCTCGAAATTTTCCCATGCCTGCGTCCTGCGCCGCGGACTCGAATCCGGAATCAAACCCGAAGATGTTTGCATGGTCGGCTTGCGTTCGTGGGAGGATCAGGAAATTGATTTGATCGAGAACGGCGGCTTGAATGTTTACACTGCCGCAGACGTGGCCGAGCGCGGCATGAAATCTGTTGCCGCGGATGTTCATAAAATATTATCGAAGTGCGACGCGGTTCATGTCTCATTGGATATTGATTGTCTCGACCCGGCGTTTGCTCCCGGTACCGGGATCCCCGATTCGGGCGGGCTGACTTCGCGCGAAGTCATCATGTTGATCCAATCGCTTCAAGGTTTGCCGTTGGTCGGCCTGGATATCGTCGAAGTTGCGCCGCCGCTCGATGAATCCGAAGCGACAGTCTTTGCCGCGCTCAAAATCATCATGGAATTCATCGCCGTGATTGCACGCGAGAAACAATCAAGCAGATGACATGGGCATTGAACTCAACAAGGTGAACGTTGTTCACAATGTCAAACAAAAACGGTTTGAGATCCGAGTCAATTCTTATCTCGCGGAATTGAATTATGTTTTGCAAGGTCATACGATCCTCTTTACCCACACTTACGTTCCGCCCGCGCTGGAAGGTCAGGGCATTGGGAGCAAATTGGCGCAAGCCGCGCTGACATACGCACAGGAAAAATCGCTCAAAGTGAGAACTCTGTGCTGGTTCGTTGATGGTTACATCAAGCAGCATCCAGAGTTTCAGGGATTGACCAAATAGCCGGGATTGTAGTTGCAAGCATGAAAGAAAAACGGTAATATAAAGACATGCCGAAGGAAATCAAAAGCCTCCTGGAGAAATTGAAATCGGGACTCAAGCAGATTTACGGCGAACAGTTCAGGGAAGCATATCTGTTTGGCTCTTATGCGCGCGGCGATTATGATTCCGACTCTGATATTGACGTTCTAATCGTGCTCTCTGACTTCGAGAAATACGGCGCGGAATTAAAACGAACCAGTGAATTGATTAGCAATTTGTCACTCAATTACGGAACAACCATAAGTGTTATATTTGTTCGCCAGCGTGAATGGCAAACGGATAAGCTGCCTCTCTTGCTCAATATTCATGCTGAGGGTGTCGCGGTATGAAGGAAAACGCTCAATTTCTTTTGGAAAAAGCGGACAGCGCAATTGGCGCTGCTGAAAGTTTGTTGCGAGACGGATATCGAGATTTTTCTGCCGGACGCGCATACTATGCCATGTTTTACGCGGCTGAAGCACTTCTGGCAGAAAAAGAACTGGTTTTCAAAAAGCACGTGGGAGTGCATCGGGCATTTTCCGAGCATTTCATCAAGACCGGACTCTTCGAACAAAAATATTATCAATGGCTTGTTGCTTTGTTCAACAGCCGCCTTGTGGGGGATTACGCCATTCGAACTGAATTTGAAAACGAAGAAGTAAAGGAATGGATCAATGAGGCACGCGAGTTTTTGGACAAGGTGCGGGATTATCTCACAAACTCATAATCTACATGCTGGACTTCCGAAGTCTTCACGAAGCATGCCGGATGCGCATGACCTCGGAGGTCTCGTGCAGCATCAAGCGGCATCCGGAGTTTCAGGGATTGACCAAATAGCCAAGTTACAAAAATCGAGTTGACACAACAAGAAAAACGTATACAATAAAGGCAGGTAAAGTCAGTCACTTGTAAGTGAAAGCCGGCTCCACGCCGTGCGCTCGGTATTCGGGCCTAGCTTACAAGGGGCTGGCTTTCTCGATTTCAAAGGGGTTGTCGCGGGTGTACCAATTATGTGGATAATTCCTAATGTCATATAAGTCGATCAACAGACTTACCTTCTCTTCAATGAATTTGAAGAAACGCATTTCTCTTTTTACAAAGGCTCGATAAACTGCCCAATTCATGTAATCGACAACCTGCAAACATGGCTCACCAATAGGCGTTTGTGGCATGACAAGAAAACCGGTTTCCACTTTGGTTGCCCATCGTGCCTCAAAGGTTTTTATTCCTCGCAAAATAGCTTGTTCCAAGTTTGCCTGACGAGTCTTTGAACCCCTTTGAGAAAAATAGACATAGTTTTGTCTATGGCGGTGTAATACATTTGTAAATAATCGACTAACGAGATGATCATAAAATTTGGCTTCTCGAGAGCCAAACGAATTTCGAAAAACTCGCTCGATTTTGCGCGCCATAACAAATTGTGCTTTGAAGTCCAATTTGGCGAGAGTTTGATAGACCAGATAGCGAACTTCCGCCGCGTCGTCTTTTGCATGAAAAGCGCGGTTGGTTTTCCAAATGGATGGGATTGATTGCAGATACTTATCTTCCAATACTTGTTGGCGGAGCTCGGCTAATGCTTTGCGTATTGGAATTGGATTGACAGTTTCAATGAAGCCAATTCCAAGAAGAGGCGAGCAACCTTTTACTCCAGCGATTAGATTCCCATGTGCATCATAAAATACTGGATCACCCGTCTCGTCGACAAAGTACCAATGTTCACCCTCAATTGGCTTTTTCATATTTTCATTATATCTTGTATTCAGTATCATTTATCTCTCACATGATAAAATAACCTCATGCAGCCCTCATTAGAAAAGCTTCGAAAATTTTTCCGTCTCGAACACGAGAACGGATACAGCAATAACGCCATCATCGGCGGCTTGGCAAAAATGCTCGACTTCTGGGAAGGCGAGGCGCGCGCCGACCGCATCAGTGAGGAAGTGATCCAGGCCGTCGTGCAGCGACTCCGCTCGTATGACGGACTCAGCCCGCAATCCCGCGCCGACGCGTTGAAAGGTTTGTGGAAACGCGTCGGCGAAACGTATCCCGAAGCCGCGCAAAGGCCGCAGCATAGGCCGCGTCCACAAGCGGCCGAATCCGCGCCCACACAGCCGCGCCAGCAATCGAGTCGCCCTCCGCAATCGCTGCCGCCACAACGTCCCGCGCCTCCGCCGCGTTCCGAATCCGTTCCCGGCGCAAAGACAAGTCAGACTCCCGCCGCGCTCGACGCGCCGCTGACCGTCCTTCAGGGCGTTGGCCCAAAGCACGCCCAAACGCTCGAAGGCCTCGGCATGAAGACGCTCGGCGACATGCTCTATTATTTCCCGCGCCGCTACGAAGATTATTCGCAGCTCAAGCCCATCAAAAGTTTGTGGTACGGCGAGCAGGTGACTGTGATCGGCACGATCCAATCCGTGCACACGCGTCCCATTCGCAGCGGCTCGGCGACGATCGTCGAAGCGATTCTCGGTGATGGCACCGGTTCATTGCGACTCTCGTGGTTCAACCAGCCGTGGATGGCGAACCGACTCAAAGAAGGCCAACAAATTTCCGTTTCGGGAAAAGTGGATCAATATCTTGGCCGCCTCGTCATGAACCAGCCCGATTGGGAATCGGTGGACATCGAGCATCTGCACACCAATCGCATCGTGCCCATTTATCCGCTGACGGCTAAGATTACGCAGAAGTGGCTGCGCAACTTGATGAATCAAGTTGTCGCGTATTGGGCGCCTGCGGTGGTTGATTCATTGCCCGAGTCGACGCGCAAAGATGCGCGTTTGATGCCATTGGGGCAAGCCTTATTGCAAGTTCATTTTCCCGATACGCAAGATTTATTGAAGATTGCGCGCGAACGTCTAGCCTTCGATGAAATTTTCTTTTTGCAGATGGGCGTACTGCGGCAAAAGCGCGATTGGAAACAGGTCGAGGCGCGCCGCTTCCCGGTCCCGGACGATTGGCTGGCTGCGCGTTTAAACGGCCTTCCATTTACGCTGACAAATGCCCAGCAACGCGCGGTTACAGACATTCGCGCCGATCTGGATTCAGGCAAGCCCATGAATCGACTCTTGCAAGGCGACGTCGGTTCAGGAAAAACAGTTGTCGCGGCGTTGGCTGCTGCGATGATTACAGCGAAGAACGCGCAGGTTGCCGTCATGGCTCCGACTGGAATCCTGGCTGAACAACATTATCGAAACTTTGTCAACCTGCTTGTGACCCCCTCACCCCCATCCCCTCTCCCGATATCGGGAGAGGGGCGCAGGGGTGAGGGCGAGATTCGCTTATTAGTCGGTGACACGCCCGAAGCCGAGAAAGAAGCGATCCGCAATGGCCTCGCGGATGGCTCGATCAAAATTGTCATCGGGACTCACGCAGTCATCGAAGGCCCTGTTCAATTCAAAGATTTGCAACTGGTTGTGATTGATGAACAGCATCGTTTCGGTGTCGAGCAGCGCGCGGAACTTCGTTCAAAAGGAACCAATCCGCATTTGCTGGTGATGACCGCCACACCGATTCCGCGCTCGCTGGCATTGACGATTTACGGCGATCTCGATTTGTCCGTGATGGATGAAATGCCCGCGGGCCGCCAGCCGATCAACACGCACGTGCTTCGTCCGCAGGAACGCGAGCGCGCCTACACATTGATCCGCGGCCAGATTCGGGATGGACGGCAGGCTTTCATCATTTATCCGCTGATCGAAGAGAGCGAAAAGATGGAAGACCTGCGCGCCGCGGTGGATGATTACGAAGTTTTGTCAAAGGAAATCTTCCCCGACCTGAAACTGGGACTCTTGCATGGCCGCATGAAGCCCGACGAAAAAGACGAGACCATGCTCAAATTCCGCGATCAGCAATATGATATTCTGGTTTCGACCACCGTCGTCGAAGTGGGCGTGGATGTGCCGAATGCGACGGTCATGTTGATCGAAGGGGCGGATCGATTCGGCCTGGCACAATTGCATCAATTGCGCGGCCGCGTCGGACGCGGTTCGGCGCAGTCCTATTGTCTGCTGATCCCAACGCACGAAGATGATGCGGAGAATGAACGCCTGCAGGCCATGGCTGAATCCAATGACGGCTTCGTGCTGGCTGAACGTGATTTGCAGCAGCGCGGCCCCGGCGAATTCCTCGGCACGCGGCAATCGGGATACGCGTCCGGCCTGCGCATGGCAAGCCTGACGGATGTGGCGTTGATCGAGAAGGCGCGCACACAGGCCCAGAAATTATTTGAAGATGATTCCGATTTGCAAAAACCCGAACATGCTTTGCTGGCAGAATCCCTGCAAAGATTCTGGGGCGAGGGCAAGGGCGATGTTTCATGATTTTGTAGGGGCACGGCGAGACGATCATTCGTCGAAACCTCAAGACTTTCCGCTGCGCCCCTGCACATGGAGAATGCATGGTTAGAGCTTTATTTCCCGGCACGTTCGACCCCATCCATTACGGCCATATTGATATTGCCGCGCGCGCCGCGCGCCTGTTCGATGAAGTGGTGATGGCTGTCTACGACAAGCCGCTCAAGAGTCTGATGTTCGATCCCGATGAACGCATGGCGCTGGTCACGGAGGCGGTGAAGGATAATCCGAAGATCAAAGTCATGGGATACAGCGGCCTGACGATTGAATTTGCCCGCCAGGTCAACGCGCAGGTCATCGTCCGCGGTCTGCGCGTCTTCTCGGACTTCGAGTTCGAGTTCCGCATGGCGCTGGCGAATCAGCGCCTGGCGACCGACATCGAGACGATTGCGCTGATCACCGCAGAACAACATACCTTTCTCTCCTCCAGCACGGTGCGGGAGATCGCCATGTTGAACGGCGACGTGTCGAGTATGGTCCCGCCGCACGTGGAAAAGGCGCTGAAGGCAAAGGTCAGCGATTTGGGAGATGGACATTCCCCTCCTAACGCACTGCGAGATTGATATATACTTTGCTTGGACCCAAATTGCGGTTTTCTGCCGCCCGGCTCGCGGAGATAAATCTCCTGCTCGACACATGGAAGTCCCTGCGGACTGGAGCTCAATCAGTCGGTTTTAGCCGACTTTCATGGACTGAGGCAGGATTTCAATCCGCCGAAACCCGTTGAACAAAAACGCAATTTGTGGCCGCATGAGGTATATAATGAGTTATTGCCGCTGCCGATGGTTGCGCGGAAAATCCGCTGTAGCACGCGGAGGAAGCTATGGACATCCTGCAATTGATTGACCGCTTAGAGGAACTGTTCAACGATGCCAAGGCTGTGCCTTTTACGCACAATGTCATCGTGGATGAAGACCGCATGTTGGAGATCATTGACCAGATGCGGATCGTCATCCCCGACGAGGTGAAGAAGGCGCAGCAGATCATTGGTCAGCGCGACCGTTTTCTGGCACAGGCGCAGGAAGAAGCTGACCGGACGATTGCCCTGGCGCGCGATAAAGCCGATCAGTTGACGGCAAAGGATAACATTGCGCTCGACGCGCAGCGCCGCGCCGACCAGATCATTTCGCAGGCGCGCGCCGAAGCGGAGAACGTTCGCCGTGATGCCGACGATTATGTGCTGGAAACGCTGGAAAAAGTGCAGGATACTCTTGATAAAGTCATGAATCAGGTTCGCAACGGCATCCTCACCATGCAGGAGGACCAAATGCGGAAATCGATTCCGACCTCGCCGCCGGTTGTTTCCGAAAAAGCCGAGAAGTAAATTGAAATCCCGCCACTTGGCGGGATTTTTTATTTTCTATGTCATTGCGAGGAGGGTGTTTTTTCCCCGACGAAGCAATCTCCTTGAACAATCAATGAGTTGGTATTTGAGATTGCCACACTGAGAGAACGCAGTGCTTCGTCGTGGCGCCCCCGCGTGCGCGGGATCTTCGACTTGGCGCCACTCCTCGCAATGACACAGAGTCACCCTCCAAACTCGAACGTTGGCATACCAGTGATGTTGGTTTGAATGCGGAAGATTCCGCCCGCCTGCGGATATTTCGTCAGCGCGGCCGCGTCCATGCCGACGCGTGCAGTGGTGATGAACAGCTCGTTCATGTCCGCGCCGCCGAAAACGCAGGACGTAACGTTCAATGCAGGCACGCCAAATTGTTCGAGCAGTTTGCCTTTCGGAGTCCATTGAGTCACGCGCGCGCCGCCCCACATGGCGATCCATAAATTGCCGTCCATATCGGAGGTCATGCCGTCCGGCCAGCCGAACGTGTCTTCGAATTTGATCAGGACGCGCGGGTCCGTGATCTGTCCGGTCTCGATATCGTAATCAAACGCCTTGACCTCGCGCGTGGGCGTGTCAATGAAATACATCGTCTTGAAATCCGGCGACCACGTGATGCCATTGGAAATGCGGACTTCCTTGAGAAGTTTCTTCACGCGGCCTTCGGTCGAAAGCGAATACAACGCGCCGGAAGCTTCCTGTTCGTTGTGATCCATCGTCCCGGCGACGAAGCGTCCGCGCGAATCACATTTGCCGTCATTGAAGCGGTTGTTCGACGGTTCGCCTTTTGGGGACGCCAGCGTGACCAGTTTATTGGTATCCGGCTCGAAGGTCCAGAAACCGAAGCGCTGGGCAATGACAAGTCCGCCATCTTTGCGCGGCGCAAGACATCCGACAAAATCATCCAACTGAAGAAATAATTTCGACCCGGCGTAGATTCGTTTTTCGAGCACGTCCACCCAGTACAGCGTTTGAGCCTTTGCGTCCCACGCGGGCCCTTCGCCAAGTGTGGCTTTGACGTTATAGAAAAGTTCAGGGAGCATCATGATGATTTATTTTGCGCCTTTGTGAATGGATGGATTCCCTTCGTTCCAAAAAACTTTTTGTGTGATGCCGCGGATCTTCCATGCGGAATCAATTTTCTCGAGATCGAAAATGTAGTATGCATGTGTCGTGAATTGTTCCTGCCCGGCTTCATCCAGCCGGCAGATGATCATGGATGTTTTGCAAACCGCGTTGTTGTTTTGGATTTCGATTTCATGGTTGCCGCACAGGTGATGCGTTTTTAAATCCTTCAGCGATTCCTGGCGCGACGCGACATATTGTTTTGCTTCAATGGTTTCCGGCGCGGTGCCGCGCAGGTCGGAATAGTCGGTGCGAATGTTTGGCGTGAAGCAGCCTTCCAGCCCCGGCCAATCTTTGAGATCGAAGGCATTGGCAAAACGATGAACGACTTGTTGTATCCTTACTTCATCGTCAATTGTTGTGTTCATGATTTCAATGTTACCACTTCTTTATAAGGCGAATTTGCTTGTTTAATCGCCTGTTCCCTTATATACTGGAGACATGAATTTTTTGACTGTCTTTCGGAACATTACGTTGATAGACGGGACAGGCCGCGAGCCGATCATAAATGCGGCCGTTGCGGTGCGCGAGGGAAAAATCATTTATGCGGGAAAGGCCAGGCATTGGCAGCCTTCGTATGAGGAGGATGTGATCAATCTCGATTACGCCGGAAAATATCTACTGCCGGGTTTGATTGATACGCATGTGCATCTTTCGGGGAGCGGGGAGCCGGACAGCCAGTTCAAAACGGATGCCGGCTCGATGACGTTGAAGATCTTGAACAATGCGCGCCGGAATCTCGCGGCGGGAATTACAACAGTCCGCGATTTGGGCGGATGGAATGAACTCGAATTCGCGGTGCGCCGTTCGATTCAACGCGGCGAATTCAGCGGTTCACGCCTCATGCTGGCCGGACGTTTTATCTCCATCACCGAATCGGGCGCGGATCATTACGAAGGCATGTATCGAATCGCGGATGGAGTCGAGGAAGTCCGCAAGGCAGCGCGCGAGCAGATCAAACACGGGGCGGATTTGATCAAGCTTGGCGTCACGGGCGCGGTCCTCGTCGAAGACGGTGTTCCCGGCGCAACGCATTTCAACGCGGATGAAATCCGCGCCGCCGTGGAAGAGGCGGCCAAATTCAACAAACGTGTTGCGGCGCACGCGCACGGCATTGATGGAATCCGCAAAGCGGTGCGGGCCGGAGTCCACAGCATCGAGCACGGAACATTTTTGCATCAGGGCCCGGACGTGATCGAAGAGATGTCGAAGCGCGGCACGTTCCTCGTGCCAACTCTCAAAGCGGGTTGGGACGTCATCAACGGCGATACGCCGCAAGTCCCGCGCTGGATCGTCGAGAAATCCATTCCCATTCAGGGTGACAGCGTCAAATCACTGCGGCTCGCGAACGAGGCAGGCGTCCCGATTGCGATGGGCAGCGATGCGGGCACGCCGCTCAATCGTCATGGCGAGAACGGCCTCGAAGTTTATTGGATGCAGCAGGCTGGCATGAAGCCGATGGACGCGCTGGTTTCGTCAACGTCGCTGGCCGCAAAAGTCCTCGGCTGGGATTCGCAGCTTGGTTCTGTCGAGGAAAATAAGATCGCGGATTTTTGGGTGGTGGATGAAAACCCGCTCGATGATTTGCGCCGGCTTGCGGACAAGAAGCTGATCCGTGCGGTCTTTCTGGACGGGAAGCTGGCCGCGTGCCAACCGACCGATTCTTATCCCAAAGCGATCCTCGCCAAAGACTGCCTGTCTGTGATGAATTGATATCTATCATGCGATTTTAAGCTTGAGCAATATCCGTTCGTTCGATTCTCTGATATACTCGCACACTTGCAGCCTCCTGAGCAGCATCAGGATGGCGCAGGTTCAGCAAATCGAATTTCAGGTTTTGCTGTTTGGAAGCAAGCAGCAAAACCTGCCCGAAGAAATGACTGCACCGAGCTTGAGATTTATTTGTAAATCTGCAGCCCTGGCTTCGAAGGCATTTCATGATTTTCTGAATAACTCAATAGGATTCAACAGGCAGAGCCGGAAGCGCCTTCCAGCTTGAGCTTGTTTGGATGCAAACTTGACGCTCGTGAATGACGCCGAAATCACCATGAGCCGTCAGGTGTTCGCGTGAGCCGGGCAATCAGCACTCTGGTTGACCCGCTCCCGTTATGGTTTGCCGCAGCTGTTTGCGTAATTTCCGCATGGAGAAAACGCATCCCGTCGAAATCCTGACGGGGTAGCGTTGGTTAAGCTTCGCTTGAAGCAGGAGAAGTGATATGGATATCACGGCATATTGGAAGTTATTTAAATTCCTGGCCAGCTCGCTGGGAGTGATTCTTCAAATCCCGGCATGGGGCGCATTTTTCTATTACATCGGCATTTCGTTCGCCGGATGGTTTCGCCGGAAGGAGCCGGATGCGAAGAGTTTTTCGTTGAAGCATCGTTTTGCTTTGATCGTCCCGTCGCATAACGAGGAAAAGGTCGTGGGGAAGATCATTGCGAACCTGAAGTCCCTGCAATATCCGGGCGGGTTATTTGACGTTTTCGTCATCGCCGATAACTGTACGGATTCCACGGCCCGCATCGCGAAAGAATGTGGAGCAATCGTGATGGAACGCTTCGACAACGTCCGCAAAGGGAAGGGCTATTCCCTCGAGTGGATGTTTGCGCGGCTCTTCCAAATGGACCGGCAGTACGACGCCGTCTGCATTTTCGATGCGGATAATCTCGCCTCGCCAAATTTCCTGTTGGAGATGAACAAGCATCTGTGCATGGGACACAAGGTGGTGCAGGGCTACCTCGACAGCAAGAACCCGTTCGATTCATGGATCGCCGCCAACAATTCCATCGCGTTCTGGATCGGCAACCGCATGTTCCAGCTGCCGCGCTACTACCTTGGGCTGAGCAACGTTCTCGGCGGGACCGGCATGATGATCGCCACCGACGTTTTGAAGCAAATTGGCTGGGGCGCGACCTGCCTGACCGAGGATTTGGAGTTCACGATCAAAGTGGCCTTGCAGGGCATGAAGGTTTATTGGTCGCATGATGCCGTGGCTTATGACGAAAAACCGCTGACGCTTCAACAATCTGTTCAGCAGCGCATCCGCTGGATGCAGGGCCAGGCCGATTGCATTGCGCGTTTCTTCTGGCCGCTGACCAAACAGGCAGTCAGGAAAAAAGATATGGTCGCTTTCGATCTGGCAGCGTACCTGATCCAGCCGTTGATCGTGGTCGTCAATTTCTTCTGTCTGGTCATGGGTGTCTTTTTCATGATCGTTGCCCCGCAGCCGACAGTTGCCGGTGCCAGCCCGGACTTGTTGTCCCTGTTCTTCCTGGGATTGTTGTACATCAATGTGATCTTCCTGATTTTGGAACAGCGTTATTCCCTGAAAACCCTGGCCTTCTTCCTGACCTTTCCGTTCTATAACCTGACGTGGGCGCCGATTGTCGTCAAAGGCTTCTGGAACAAAAACAAGAAGGAATGGTCACATACACTTCATACCCGCGTCCTTGATCTCGCTGAAATCTCACAGGCGAACAAGGCCTGAATCGAAAATCCATTTTGCCAGCTTACACACATCAGCCCGGCTCACATGAGTCGGGCTGATTCATATCAGTTCAAGGTTCTGTCCGTAGAATCAAGGTGGGCGCAAAGGGACTCGAACCCCTGACCTTCTCTGTGTAAGAGAGACGCTCTAACCAACTGAGCTATGCGCCCTCCACCCTTACGATTCGACCGCCATTATAAGTTGAAGGTTGCAGGTTGGCAAGTTGGGGATTACACTTTATTAAAAATCCAATTATTGATCGAGGCAGAGATGCGCACTGTACGTTATCAAATCAATGGCGAAGCGTCAAAATACGGCTGGATATTGGACGACAAGATCGGTGAGATCGAAGGTGACCTGTTCGGCGCTTATAAACGTTTGGACGCCAGGATGCCCGTCTCATCGGCGAAGCTGCTGGCTCCTTCCACGCCCAGCAAGATCATTTGCATGGGACGCAATTATGTCGAACATGCCCGGGAACTTGGAAATAGTGTGCCGAAGATTCCGCTGATCTTCTTCAAGCCGCCGTCTGCGATTATTAATCCTGGCGATACCATCATCCTGCCGCCGCAGTCGAAACAGATCGAACACGAAGCGGAACTGGTGGTCGTGATCGGGAGGCGCGCCCGCTATGTCACGGCGGAGGATGCGAAAAATTACATCTTTGGCTACACTGTTGGCAATGACGTCACGGCCCGCGATTTGCAGCGCTCGGACGAGCAGTGGACGCGCGCCAAAGGCTTCGACACATTCTGCCCGTTCGGGCCGTGGATTGATACCGACTTCAACATTGCGGATGCACTCATCACCTGCAAGGTCAACGGACAGCCGCGCCAAATGGCATCGACGCGCGATATGGTCTTTAGCGTCCCAACCCAGATCGCTTTTATTTCGTCTGTGATGACGCTCGAGCCAGGCGATATTATTTTTACCGGTACGCCGTCCGGCATCGGACCATTGAAGGACGGGGACGAAGTCGTGGTGGAGATCGAAGGATTGGGCGTGTTGAGGAATCCGGTAAGAGCAGAGAGCAGATAAATGGAGAATAAGAAGATAGTGGAAGCAGACTCGTTGGGGCGGACCTATGTTGGGGCGGACCTGTTGGGGCGGACCTATGTGTCCGCCCTTTCTAGAATAAAAATGAAAAAGGAAGATCGATATCGGTGAGGAAAATCTTATGCAGGCATTTGAGTTGCTCGACGTTATCAAACAGCAATCAAGAAGCGGAAAACCCTATTTCGAATTCCTGCGCGTCCCCGATTTGAGCGTGGGAGTCTATCAATTGCTTGTGGGGGATACCGACATCCAATCGCCTCATACAGAAGATGAAGTCTATTATGTGGTGGAAGGCAAGGCGAAGATCAAGGTTGCGGACGAAGACCGCGATGTAAAAGCAGGCTCGGTGATTCATGTGGCGAAAAATGTCGCACACCGCTTCCATTCAATCGAAGAAGATTTGATCGTGCTGGTTTTCTTTGCGCCAGCAGAGCATTCGTTGAAATACAAGCAAAAGTAATCGGCTGTTTCCTGTTTCTGAGGCGTTAAGCATTGTCACGATCTGAATTGATAGACACGTATCCTGATTTCCTCAAATATTGGGACGGGGCGCATGACCAGCCTGTCGCTGATCAAATTGAAAGTTGGTCAAGCGAATATATGTCACGCTTTCCAGAACTTCTTAAAAAGCAAATCGAAGATTATTCCGAACAAGATCTTGATTGGAGAAAGATTGCAGAAGAAAAGGTTTTTCCATTCCTAAACGACCGATTACCCGTGATGCGCGAAGCAAGGAAAAATCTGTTGGAGCTTTGTCCTGCAATTTACTCAAAGGCCCAGGAGCTTCTGGGCTTTGAAGCTGATGTAAGTTTTGTAATCTATGTAGGCGTTGGCTGCGGCGCGGGATGGGTGACGTCGTATGGCGATCAACCCGCCATCTTGTTTGGATTGGAGAATATTGCCGGGTCCGGATGGGGCAGTGTCAACGCAATCCGAGGATTGTGCGCTCACGAGATTGGTCACGTAGCGCATTATCACTGGCGCGCGCAAAATAACAAGGCGCTTGGCACAGGCGTATGGTGGCAGCTTTATGACGAAGGATTTGCACAGCGCTGCGAAACTTCGATAAACGGATTCGATTCATGGCATGAAGCAATTGCCAGCGATGATTGGCTGGAATGGTGTCAAGGCCATAAAGGCTGGCTGGCGGCTGAGTTCATAAAAGCAGCAGATGATGGCAAACCGGTGAATCCATTCTTTGGGTCCTGGTTTGAGATGGAGGGCAAAAGTCAAACCGGCTATTTTCTGGGATGCGAGGTAATACATGGATTGGAAGAAGAATATAGCCTGAAGGAAATCGCTTTGCTGGATGACATTGAGACGCGTTCCAGAGCAATCTTGGAACGGATGAGGAATGTACAACCATGAAGATTTATTTGGTAGACGGCACGTATGAGTTATTCCGTAATCATTTCGGCGCGCCTCCGAGGAAAGCGCCCAATGGACAGGAAGTTGGCGCCACGCTCGGACTCCTGAGAAGCCTGTTGATGCTGCTGACGAGTCCGGAAGTAACGCATGTCGCATGCGCCTTCGATCACGTGATCGAGTCCTTTCGCAACGATCTTTATCCGGGCTACAAAACCGGCGCGGGCGTTGATTCGAATCTCCTTGCCCAATTCCCGCTGGCTGAAAAGGCTGTTTCTGCGCTGGGCGTGGTTGTCTGGCCGATGGTGAAGTTCGAAGCCGATGATGCCCTGGCCTCAGCGGTGGCGCGCTTCGAAAATAATAAGACCGTCGGGCAAATTATCGTTTGTTCGCCGGATAAGGACCTTGCCCAATTGGTATCTGGCAGGCGCATCGTCTGCTGGGATCGCCGAAGAGACCTCGTCATTGACGAGGCAGGCGTGATCGGGAAATTTGGCGTGCATCCGCAGTCCATTCCTGACTGGCTCGCGCTGGTCGGCGATTCTGCGGATGGATTCCCCGGCGTTCCGGGTTGGGGAGCGAAATCATCTGCGGCTGTACTTTCGCGCTTCGAACATTTGGAATCGATCCCAAATGATCCGGCGAAGTGGAAATTGAGCGCAATCAGCGCGGGCCGCTCCGCGAGTCTGGCTGAAAACCTTGTGCGGCATCATAACGAAGCTTTGCTGTTTAGAAAGCTGGCTGCTCTCCGCAAGGATGTCCCGCTTGAGGAAACCCTCGATGATCTGAAGTGGCAGGGAGCCCGTCCACGATTGAAAAAGCTATGTCACGAATTAGGAGATGAGCGCATCTCGGAACGTGTTACTCGTTGGCGATAAACCATATAATTTTTGACGGGGGTAATAATTCTGCTTTTTGGGAGTGACCAAAGTCAATGACATAAACTTATGTCACCGGGCGAAGCGAAGGGTCTCCGCTGCAAAAGCGGCGGGATTCTTCACTCCCTTCGGTTGTTCACATCGGGACGAAGTCCCTCGGGAGAATGACACTCTGTTTCTGATGTCAGGCACTCCCTGCTTTTTTATTGAAGCGGAAAGAATATTCGAAAAAAGAATCGCACGCGCAACAATCGTTATGTGAGAAAGAGGATCGTCACGCCGACCATGGCCAGCATCGTCCCGGCAATTGCCTGCCAGCCCAGTTTTTCCTTGAAGAAGAAATGACTGATTGGAAGGATAAAGATGGGCGAGAGCGATGTAAGCACGCTGGCCACTCCAACCTCCGTGTTTTGAACCGCGAGAAGCGACAGGGAAACGCCAATCACAGGCCCGATCAACGCGGCCAGCATCAGTAATTTGAAAGCGGATGGATTTCCTCGCAGCGTCCGAATCGTTTTTCCACCCTGTTTTTGTAGAAGAGTTACAAGCCATAACGCCAGGGCGGCCGCCAGCATCCGGATGACGTTTCCACTGACAGGGGAGAAGTTTCCCAACATCCCCTGTTTGGAAAAGACCAACCCTGTTGCTTGTCCGATTGCGCCGAGGATGCCGAACATTATGCCTCTGACTGTAGAACGGGAAACTTGTGGTTTTCCATTGCCCTGTTCGAGGATGACCCAGATGATCCCGCCCAGAGTCAATGCGATGCCGATGGTCTGTCCGAGGCGAAGCGATTCGCCAAGGAATATCCATGCCTCCAGCGCGCCGAAGATGGTGGAGAGGCTTAATAGTAAAGTCCCGATCCGCGGGCCGACTTCATAATAAGACTGGAATAAAAATGCGTCGCCCAACGCCAGCCCGATGACCCCTGATAGCGACAGCCATGCCCAGCGTTGAGACTCTGCGCTTATCGGAAGCGGTTGACGAAATAAAATCGTATTGAGAATGATGAGATAAAGCAGCGCAAAAGCAAGGCGCGTCCGGTTTCCGATGACCGAGCCGACTTTTTGAACAGCTTTGGTAACGACCACTGCATTGATTGCAAAGAACAATGAAGTAAGAAGCCCCGCGATTTCGCCAATGTAAGTCATGTGTTTTTGTTTTCTTTTGGATTTGTTTTAGAAAGAGATCGAAGTTTCATCCGCAGATTACACAGATTTTTTTGACTTCACCTGCGAAATCCATGTGATCTGCGGATATTTTTATTTGCTGAATGTCCCCATCCATTCGCCTTGTGCAAGGATATGTCCCTGCATGGCAGAGATCAATTGCTGTTTGCTCGTTCCAGCAGATAGATTTAACATTGCATCGAGCGCGTACAGTTTGAAGAAATAGCGATGCGTCCCCGAAGGCGGGCACGGCCCGTTATATCCCAAATTGCCATACGAATTCTTTCCCTGCAAGCTCCCATCAGACAATTGTCCGCCAGGTTGAACTGCTTCAGGAAGATCGCTGGCTGCGGCGGGAATGTTGTACATCACCCAATGAACCCACGTACCGCCGGGCGCATCGGGATCGTCAACGATCAGGGCGAAGGATTTGGTATTCGCGGGCGCGCCGCTCCACGTCAATGGAGGGGAAACTTCGCGCCCAACGCAGGAATATTTAGCCGGGATGGATTGTCCCGATGCGAATGCCGCGCTTGAAATGGTCAGACTCATAGGTGCCTCTTGAGTTGCAGATGAGGAGGAAAGCTGATTTGTGCCACACGCGCTCAAAATCCAGAAAAGAGCGATGATGATCGGAATCGAACGTTTCATCAAAATGATTATAGCGTTTTTGCGAAGTGAATCAAACGTTCCACTTCCTCGTATCCCATCGCCAGATGCGCCTTGATGCTGACTTCGTTATCGAGCCAGGTGTCCGATCCCATCTCTTTCAAACCTTGTTCGCGCGCCCAATCTTCGGCGGTGCGTACGAGCGCATGGCCGTAGCCCTGCCCGCGCAATTCCTCGTCCACGAACCAGCCTTCGATATAACCAACCGGGCTGGTCTCACAGCCGTCCGCATATTTCCGTGTGCCGGCTTCGATGAAACCAGCCAGCTTTCCATCCGGACGCTCCAGCACAAAGACGGGCGTCATCGGATCATTCAAAATTCGATCTTGTTCGGCCTGCAAAATTTCGAAATCGGCCTCCGGCCAAAGCCCGTAACGCATTCTCAGCCATTCGGGCTTGTCTTCGAGTGTGGCGCGGCGGATGTTCAAGTTCATGCTTTTTACCTGACGAGATGTAGGATGATCGACGCGAAGCCGATTATAAGCAGTATCCAAATTAAGGCAATGATGATCACGCCGATGACTTTCACGCCTCGTCCCGGACCCGAATCCTGCCGCGCCTTTTCCCGGGCCTCTTCTATCACTGACGGCGGAATCAGCTTCAGCGCCAGCGCGATCCCCGCCGGGACGATGATCAAATCGTCGAGGTAGCCGAAGACCGGCACAAAATCCGGGATGAGATCGAGCGGACTCAGCGCGTACGCGACCGTCCCGATGGCAATTGCTTTTGCATACCATGGCGTGCGCGGGTCGCGCGCCGCGAAATAAATCGCAAGCGTTTCGGTTTTGAGCGCGCGGGCGCGGGATTTCAGTTCGTCGAGCATGATCACAATTTCAGGGATGGCTTCTTAACATAGTGTCCAGGCGCCGAGATTCGATGGCCTTCTCTTGCGGCTTTCCTGCACCTGCACGCAGGGCAGGTGCGCGCTGAATCTTTTTGCCAGCCTTGCAAACAACAGCCCGGGTTAAATCACGCAAATGTTCCCGACCAGGATTCGAAGCCGTGACCGCCGCGTTCGTCATCTTTGTAAAATGACACATACGTCATGGATTGGTACGGAACGAATTCGTCCGGCTGATGGCTGCGGATATGATTCTTCGCGGCGATGGCGTAATACGAATGCCATGTGCCGGAGTTGATGTACACCTGGCTTTCAGGGTCGGACATGTTGCCGTAAACGTCCAGCGGCACAATCTCGTGAAAATGTGTGTGCCCATAAACGACAAAGCGCGCTTCCTTCTTCTTGATAGCGGGTTCGTTCAGCGCGTGCCCCGCATAGGAGATCTCGTCGCCGCTCGTTTTCGAGCGCACCCAATTGACCAGTTCGCTGATGGTGTGGAATGAGGTGCGGTTCGAAATCTTGATCGCCAGCCTCAGCGCGTCCGCTGTGTCGAATTTGAACGGCTTGTTGGTCCGGCGGACGAAATCCAGCGCGAGGAATTCATCGCAGATGCGATCCCAAATTTGTTTGAGTTCGTCTTCCAGCGCGGACGAACCGGCGTGCTTTTGGATCTGCGTTTCGATCCACAGCGGCGCGGCCAGCAAGGGCCGGACATTAGCGATGCGCCGCAGGCTTTTGAGGATGCCTTCGGGCAGGTCCGAGCCAAACTCGTTCTGCACCACGACCGGGAAGCGGTTGACCACTTCCATGGCCAGCGCGTCACCGAGAGTCCCCGCGTCGCGGCCTTTGTCTTTGTCGAAGTTGAATTTGTCGTAATAATCGCCGTGCCGGAGGAAGACGCGATGGCGCGCGCACAACTCCTGCATTGGCTCGTACTCATTGATCTCGAATGGAAACATGGTGGCCGGATTGCTGAGCCCGATCACGTCAATGATGTCCTGGCGTATTGCATCGAATGCTTTGCCCGGCAGGTGATAGTACCAATCATGATTGCCGACGGTGTAATGGATCCTCACCGCTACCGGGTTTTGGATCTGCGCCGCGAAATCCGGATGGCCGTTGACCGACGGCGGAATCGTGATCGCGCCCGGGCGCGTGACATCCCTGAGAACCTTCAGCGCTTCGGCATTCGTGCGGATGACAGCCCGGGTCACTTCACGGAGTTTTGATATGTACGCGTCGCTGTGCGGGTTCGTCCACGGGCGGACGTAATTTGCATCCCCGGGTTTTGTGTCGAGCCAGCGCGTGGAATGAAGCGGGTCGAGAATATCGCCCATCAAAACAATATCAATGCCGTCAATGGGATAGTACGTGTTGTCCCTGCGCCACGAAGCCTGATACGCGCCCTCGCGCAGGCGGTCCGCAAAAAGATGAAAGGCACCGGGCGAAATGGATTTGGCGCACGTGCCGTCAACGAGATGAATGTCGCTCGCGATTACAAGCATGATCGACTCCTGAAAATTCGATGATTTCGTTCATGGGGCGGACGCTTGCCCCGCGACCAAAGGAGTGTCGAAGGGCCGTTCTGTCCCTACTTATTCTTTTCGAGTTTCTCGCGTTCCTGTTCCCATAGTTTTGTAAATCCTTCGAAGACATCGGAAATGATCTCCAGTTCTTTTTCCGAGTAACTTGAGATCAATTCGTCTTGTGCCTTTCTCGCCGATTCAAACCATGACGCGACTTTTTCGGCGCCCGATTTCACGGGAGCGATCAGAGTCCCGCGGCGATCATCGGGATTCGGTCGCCGCTCGATGAAGCCTGCCTTTTCGAGCCGGTTAAGCATGGCGGTCGCCGCACCCGAAGTGAGCCCCGTGTGCCTGGCAAGTTCGGAAGGCGTGGCAATGCCTTTGAGGAATAGAACCCTGAGACATTCCATGTCGGTTACATTGAAGCCCATCTGTTCGCTCATCGCGTTTCGGAACCGCGTCAAATTGATGCCGTATTCCACCATCGCCATCCGGGCCCGTTTCTTCAAATCTGTCTTTGTGGATTTCGTCATAGAGATACCCTTGACGTTATCTTTATTTTCAAGTATCTTTATTATATAACTAAATTCTTAGAGACGCAAGAGTATCAGAAAGATCATTTACCCATAAGGAGTTTTCCATGAGCCCAAGTAAAAGCACCACGAAGAAATCCAAAGGATTCACGGACGAAGAAAAGGCCGCGATGAGGGCGCGCGCCAAAGAGCTGAAGGCGGAAGCGGAAAAGGCGGAAGGCGAAAGCGCTGCGCTCGAGGCAATTGCCAAGTTTCAGGAACCGGACCGAACCATGGCCAAGCGGCTTCACACAATCATCAAAGCCGGCGGCCTGACTGCGAAAACCTGGTACGGAATGCCCGCCTATGCCAACCAGGATGGAAAGATCGTCTGCTACTTCCGCGACCGAATGAAGTTCAAAGAGAGGTACGCGATGTTCGGCTTCAACGACTCAGCAAACCTCGACGACGGCAGCATGTGGCCGATTGCCTATGCTTTGCCGGAGTTGACCGCCGAAGATGAGGCAAAGATCGCCGCGCTCGTGAAGAAAGCGGTGAGCTGAGAATGAAAACAAGTGCGACTCCTTCCTCGAAAGAGAAGTCCGCATCTCAACAGATAGATGCCATTATCAAAGAGTCGAGTGATTGGCGAGGAAAGAAATTATCGCAGTTGCGCGCTGTGATCCAGAAAGCCGACTCGGCTGTAGTTGAAGAAGTAAAGTGGAAGAAACCATCCAAACCATCGGGAGTCCCGGTTTGGTCTCACGATGGAATAATCTGCGTAGCAGATACGCTCAAGAATGCCGTGAGGCTGACCTTCCCCAAAGGTGCCCAGGTGAAGGATCCAAAGAAGCTCTTCAATACGCGTCTGGATAGCAAAACGGTTCGCGCCATTGACTTTTTCGAAGGCGAGGCTGTAAATGAGGGAGCGCTAAAGGCACTCGTTCTTGATGCCGTGAGGGTAAACACGCAAAAAGAGTAGGGGCGGATCGCGATCCGCCCCTACATTATTATTTTAATTTTGGGATCCAGCGCGGGACTCGTTTGCAATAATCTTCATACGCCGCACCGAATTTCTTTTTCAATGTTCGTTCTTCATAGAAAACGATAAACAAATGGCAAACAAGAAAAGCGGCGACGGCATAAACGATTATCCAGATTGATTTGAACCAGAGAAAATAACCAATGACAATAACAAGCACGCCAACATAGATTGGATTGCGGACATAACGATATGGACCCGTCGCGACCAACTCTTTCGGCGGGTCAAGCGGTAAAGGCGTGCCGCGGCCTCTGAAAGTGAAATCCCAGAAGCACCATAGAATCTCGACTCCACCGATGAGCCAAAGCGGAAAGGCAAAATAAGCGAAGATGCCAGTCTCAACTTGCGGGTTTTTAGGCAAAAGCACGAGGGGAAAGTACCACGCACCCAATCCCGCGGCGAGGATGAGATATAAGAAAGATTTGAGGGCAGTCATTCTCTTCTGTTGGATTGTATTTCTTATTGAAGATTATTGTAAAGTATCTGTAATATTCTATAAAATGCAGGAGTCGGCTGATAGTTGTCGTCAAGTATCATTGCGTTAGCATTGGCGAATCCAGCTCGACGATACCATTCAGTTGCATCTGATATGCCACCCAGCCCGTATTGGTCTGTATGCAAGTTCAAATAACTTAATAGATTATCACCATAGATGTTCGCCTGCTCTATCCGGGGAACTTTAGGGGCACGAACAGGATCATATGTCCAAATGGCATTTGGATTACCGGATACGACTGTCGTTTCAGAGGTTACTTTGAAGCCCATATCAATAATAGTTTTTAAATTTTGCTGCTCTATTTGTTGTTTAGGTGGATTATATACTGTGAAATTATTTTCTATATCTACCCTTCTTATTGGAAGATTTTTATCTTTAACAAATTTCAGCAAGGTCATGAAATTATTTTTCCAAACATCACTATCGTGTGGTAGATATAAAATTCCATCTTCTGTTAAAACTTGTTCGGCATTTGGATTTGCTTCCGAAACCCAATGGCTAACATCAGATATGGCATTCGGAAAGCCCAGATTTGTCAACCAGAAAGGCCACTTGTCATGGGGAAAAGATTCTGTGGCCGCCCATTCATCTGCTAAATCCCATTGATTCACTACTCGGCTAGGATCTTTATTTGTGTCATTTGCATCAGGTATCCCGTTGTATTCCAATACTCTGATCTTTACGATAAATTCCGCCAGTAGTTTAACCTCATCTTTTGTAAACCCTCCGTTGTAAATCGAATCTGGCACATCCCCGCCCCACAAGAGGTGCTGTGCTCTCACTGTCATACCATGTGATTTAGCATAATCTATTGCTCTATTTCCATTTATCCAATCGTAGTTGAAACCTTGCGGGACTTTTCCAACATCGAGTTGAGCCTTTATAGCAGGCCAATTATTAAGAACCCTTCTCCAATCGTCAGCGGTAAAGTTTTGGAAAACAACCGAAGCGTCAACTTCACCGGTTAGTAATAATTGATTTGCAATTTTCTCAAAATACTTACCAGCAAAATCTATATATTCAGTCCCGTCAATAGGTGCTTCTAATCTTATTCCATTAGCCTCGGCTAGTTGAACTGGCCAAGCCTGAGACCATATCCATTGTCCATCTTTCCCTTGTTCTGCAATTAATAGCGGAGTACCCGACTCGTTAAAGTCTGTTGTGGTTGCAAGGTCCCCTGTCACTAAGAAGATAATTTTCTTTCCATCGACACCAGTTTTAACTTGCCCTATTAATGTGCCGACATCTTCCGGTTTCACTCCAAACGCATTCGCAAATTGTACAATCGGCGAATTGGGATTCTTCAAATCAAACAATTCTGGGTTTGTAATTTTGGGGTCAGGAATCTGTATTCCATCAACATCAATCGTGGGCACAGGGGTCGCAGTAGGCGTTGGGATAGGTGTATTGGTTGGCAGAGAAGTTGCAGTTATAGTTGGAGTCGGTATAGATTGAGAACTGCTACATGCAGACAAAAGCGTAGCGAACACAATGAAAATTAAAGTTACAAGTTTCATAATGATCTCTCAAAGCTGAATTATATATCATCCTCTTCAACCTTTGACTATCCCCTTCCTATTTTATGAGATCAAATAGTACCTGTCTTTCTGCAAATAATGAAGACGTAGGTTGAAGATTGCCATCGAATAACTGACCATTGTTGCCTTTTTCTGCCCACCAATGATTTATATTATTACAAACTCCACTGTCAATGATTGCTCTAAAGATTTGAGAATAAAGCTTTGTTCTCAATTCATTTTTTTGTTGATCTGTCCCGTTTACATTTGACATATCTATATCAAGGCCGGTCACGTAAATCGGCAGGCCGTAGCTTTTGAATGTTTTAATCATCTGATCAATATTAACTGGATGAGAAGCATCAATCACCATTTCTATACCAAGCGCATCGATTAGGTTTTTGGCTTTCAATCTATTAACAATTTCACGAGTTCGAGAAGTATAGGAACCGTAATAACCAGACGGTTCTGAATTAAGCGTTTCTTCGTAAATTAGCTTAGCATTTGGATCGGTATCTCTGGCTGTTTGAAATGCTTCTTCTATATACTGCTCTCCAATTATTTTATTATCTGGATCGTATGTTAAACCATTAAGGGTTTCAGTTGGAACTCTTGATTCGGTGACCACCATCCAAGCGTCAACCTGCCCTTTAAGAGGCGTCATAACGCCAATAATATGTCTTTTTAAAATAGGAAGAAGCTGGTCTGCGGTAAGATTTTGCTTGTCTTTCAAGTAGGTATATTGGAAATCTGAATATGGATACAATATTGATGCACCTATAACGAACATACCATGTTGTTTTGCTTTTTTAACTGCGTTTATTTCTGCATCCAGGGTAAAAACATTGTCCTGTTTCTCTGTTTGATGCCACCAATCAGACGTTATGAAAGCCTGATTAAATTCTGTTGCAAATGTCGCATCAACATCGTTCTGATTTATCTGAGCGAAAGGATCGGAGAATTTACCCCCTACATATAGCTTTTGTTGATGATTTGCTTCTCTTTGCTTGTTTAAAATATTCAAGAGATTCAGTTCTGTTGCATTTGACCACTGCCATTGTTCATTTTCGTCTTGTTGTCCAATTAAAAGCGGCGTGCCTGCATTGTCATAGCCTTGAGTAGAAGTATTGCCTATAGTTAAAAAAACTACGCTGCCAGCTTCGGTCTTAACAACTGACGTTAATGAACCAACATCTTCTGGCTTTATCCCAAAAGCATGAGCAAAAGCTGCAACGCTGGAATCATGTAAATCTTTTGGTACTTGATCTCCATCAACATTAATCATTGGCACAGGAGTTGTGGTTGGTGTTGAAGAAATGGGTGTATTTGTTGGTAGAGATGTTGCAGTTATAGTTGGAGTCGGTATGGGTTGAGAACTGCCACATGCAGACAAAAGCATAGCAAACACAATGGAAATTAAGGTTGTAAGTTTCATAATGCTCTCCCTTGTTTCAAAATGTCTCTATCCTCTCTTCTCAAGATCGGCTTTGCGGGCTTATCTCGTCACGGTTTTGGCTTTGATTTCCAATTTCATCGGCTTTTTGGGTCTAAACGAAACTTTCTTGTGCTTGCTTTTCTTCTCTGCTTTTTTTAAGTCTTCGTACATCGCTTGTAAATTAAAGTTGAACTTTGCAGCGTAAGCCTCGCGATGTTTGCGGACTTCTTCAACAATCTCATCGTTCCACATCGTTACACCTCCATCAATTCTTCAGGAGTACAAATAATAGGCGGTTCATATCCGTGTTGGCGGCAGGCTTCGGATATTGCATTCCGCATCGCGGCATTGGCAATGTGTTTGAGATTCCAAGTTAACAAATAGTCCATTCCATTTATGGTTGCAACAGCGATGCGAAGCGCGTCTATCGCCGCTGTTTCAGGCACAACTCCATCGGCGACCAACGCCTGCGCTAATGCAACTACTTCAGGCGCGACTTCGATTTCAGTTATTTCTTCAATTGCTTTAAGTCGCCTTTTGATTGCCTCGCTATCGCCAGAACCTGCTTCTTGAATCACGATCTGCGATACAAATACTATCGAAGCGATCGCGACGCTCGCTCCACCATTCTTGGGTTGCTTGCTGGTGAGCGGCTGTGATGATGTCACGACTGGGTTGCGATGTGAGATAGCTGATAACCGTCGTTTCAAGATAGACTTTTGGCTTCATATTTCCATCATAGCATTCGCTAAGCGAGGAAAATTAATTCCCTCTCTTCTTCAACCAATCCAACAACTTCTTCGTTGACCAGCAATTGATGACATCTTCTTTCGTCAACCAGGCGCGGCGGGCGGTGGCAACGCCGTAAAATAAATTATCGAGATCGGCTTCGGAATGCGAATCGGTGTTGATGCTGATTGGGATGCCCAGCTCTTTGGTGCGGCGCGCAAACACATCGTCGAGATCGAGGCGGGCGGGATGCGCGTTGATCTCCAATGCAACACCCGTTTCCGCGGCGGCATTGAAGATTGCATCCATATCCAAATCCGCGCCTTCGCGATCCGGAATCAATCGCCCGGTTGGATGACCGATGATGTCCACATACGGATTGCGAATGGCGTTGATGGTTCGCTGCGTGACCTTCTCGCGCGGCTGTCGCAGACTGGAATGCATGGAAGCCAAAACCAAATCAAGGCTCGCCAAAAATTGATCGGGATAATCCAGCGTGCCATCGGCTTTGATTTCCACTTCGCTGGCGTGCAAAATCAAAATGCTGTCGCCGAGTTTATCCTGCGCCTTTTTGATCTCCGCAGCTTGCTTCTTGTGATCTTCCATGCTCAATCCGCCCGTGACGCCGAGGCTGACCGAATGATCTGTGAACGCAATGACCTTGATGCCGCGTTTCGCCGCGGCCTGCGCCATCTCGAGCATCGTCAATTTGCCATCGCTCCAATTCGAATGCACTTGCAAATCGGCTTGGATGTCTTTGACTTCGATCAGCTTCGGCAGTTTGTTTTGTTTCGCGGCTTGCACCTCGCCGCGATCTTCGCGCAGTTCGGGCGGTATCCACGGCAGGCCAAGCGTTTGATAAACTTCCTCTTCGGTCGAACAAAAGATTTCGCCACCACCCTTAACTTTTAAAAATGAATGATCCGATAACGATAAGCCTTTATCGAGCGCGAGTTGACGTAATTGAACGTTGTGATCTTTTGATCCAGTCGCATATTGCAACGCGGTGCCAAATTCTTCGGGCGGATGCGCCCAGACTTGTGCGCGCACGCCGTCACCAAATTCAATGGACGATTTTGTTTCACCTTTGCCCAGCACGCGCACAACGCCAGGTAATTTAGTGAAGGCTTCCATGACCGGCTTCGAATCTTTTGCTGCGACGAGGATATCGAGGTCGCCTATTGTCGAACGCATCCTTCGCAGACTTCCAGCGGGTTCCGCAGCGACGACTCCCTTCACCTTCTTGAGTTGACCGATGATCTCCTGCGCGAGCGGATAGGCGCGTCCGAGTGGGATTCGCCCCGAGCGACGCGACAACGATTCAAGCCCGGTGAGAATCGCTTGCTCGGATTTTTCGCCCATGCCGGGGAGTCCGCGCAGCTTTCCTTTCTTCGCGGCCGCTTCGAGCTGCGCGAGAGTCGTGATGTTCAACGTCTTCCAGATCAGCGCGATCTTCTTCGGACCGAGTCCCGGTACTTGAAGCCAATCTGCTAATGATGGAGGAACTTCTTTTTTGAGCTTCTCGAGGAATTCCAATTTGCCGGTGCGGAGCAGTTCGTCAATTTTTTCCGCGATGGCTTTGCCCACGCCGGGAATTTCTTCGAGCTTGCCCTCCTTCCAATATTCGTTGACGTCGCGTCCCAAGCCCGCCAGATTCTCCGCGGCTTTGCGATAGGCGAGCGTCTTGTAAATGATCTCGCCCTTGATTTCGGATAGATTGGCGATGAGGGTGAACGTATCGGCAAGTTGTTTGTTGTTCATCATGGCGCACCTCTAAAGGAAATTATACGTGTTTATGATACCATCAGCAGACCAGAATTTTTTGTTAAACGATTGGAAGAAATGAATCACAACGATCATGTCAATCTTTTGAAACCCGCAAACTTGACTCCCGGTGGCGTGTGGGCGGACTTCGGCGCGGGAAGCGGCGCATTTACTTTCGCGCTGCGTGAATTGACTGGGGCGGGCGCAATCATTTACGCTATTGACAAGGATCATGCGCGGCTGAATGAATTGACGCGCGAATATCATTCAAGATTTGGGGATTCAGATAATCTGCATACCCTTGCCGCGGATTTCTCGCGCGATTTTAACTTGCCTCCGCTCGATGGAATCGTGATGGCAAACTCTCTGCACTTTTTCAAAGATCAAGAAAAAGTCCTGCGGCACGTACGCGGTTTTCTCAAGCCGAACGGAATCTTGTTGCTGGTCGAATACAATGTGGACTCGGGGAATCTTTGGGTTCCACATCCACTGTCGTTTGTCACATTTCGCATCCTCGCGCCGCGCGTAGGATTCAGCGAACCGCGTTTGCTGGCGAAACATCCGTCGAGTTTCTTGAGGGAATTTTACAGCGCATTGAGTCGTAACCACGTTTAGGGTAGGGGCACAGCGAAATCTAAAGACGTACTTGACGAATCCTCGTCCCGTTGCGCCCCTACTTGCCGTTCACTATTCGCTGACGTATAATCCTTGCGTGCCCATCCTGGATGAACATACCTTTGAATTCTTCAGCCGCAGCCCCGAGCAAACGCGCCGCATCGGAATGCGCCTCGGCGATTTGCTCCAGCGCGGCGATTTGATTTGTCTGCAGGGCGATCTTGGCGCGGGCAAGACCACGCTCGTTCAAGGGATGGCACAGGGTTGGGGATCGCTGGATGGCGTGGCCAGCCCGACGTTTGTTTTGGTGAACGAATACCGACGCCCCGACGGCGCGATGCTTTTCCACATGGACGCGTACCGCCTCGAGTCCGGACCCGAAGCGGCGGAGCTCGACCTCGACTCGATGCTGGCGGAGGGCGCGTTGATCGTCGAATGGCCGGAGCGCGTCCCGTCGGTCTTGCCGAACGAAGAATTGCGGATCAACCTGGATTACATTGCCGATGAACAGCGCCAGATGCGGTTCAAGGCCAAAGGCCATCGTTATGATCGCATGATCGCGGAATTGCAGCAGTCATTGTTTGCCGTCTCGCACCTTCGTGCTCGCGGCACGAACGGTGGAGTTTCGTAATGCTTCTGGCTGTTGATACATCCACTGCACAAATTGGATTGGCGTTATTCGACGGTACGCAAGTCATCGCTGAGTCAGCGTGGATCAGCCGCCAGCACCATACTGTGGAATTGGCGCCTGCGCTTGCGAATCTGCTGAAGCATACCGAAGTAAAGATCAATGATATTCAGGCGTTGGGAGTTGCGATCGGTCCCGGTTCGTTTACCGCGCTGCGCGTCGGATTGGCATTTGTCAAAGGTTTGGCATTATCAAGAAAATTGCCAATCGTTGGAATCCCAACATTGGATATTCTGGCCGCGGCGCAGCCGATTTCAAAAATGCCATTGGCCGCGGTACTGCAAGCAGGCCGCGGACGAATCGCTTTGGCCTGGTATAAATCTTTAAAAAATGAATGGAAGTCCGAGGGCGCGGCGCAAGTCACGACGGTTGACGCGTTGGCCGATTCAATCGAGAAGCCAACTTTGGTGGCAGGCGAATTGACTTCGGAAGAGCGCCAGCGTTTGGCGCGCAAGAAAGTTAATGTTGTTTTGGCCCCGCCAGCCTTGTGTGTGCGCCGGCCATCCGTCCTTGCCGAATTAGCCTGGACTCGCTGGCAGGATGGCAAAGTGGACGAACCGGCTTCGCTCGCGCCGATCTATTTGCATGTGGGCGAACCCATTCAGGCATGAACGTGATCATCCGAAAGATGACGGCGGCGGATGTGCCGGCAGTCTCCGCAATTGACCGCATGTCGTTCACCCTGCCGTGGCCTGAAAGCGCCTTTCATTACGAGGTGACTGATAACCGCATGGCGCGCTGCTTTGTCGGCGAGACGGATGAAAGGCAAATTGTCGCCGCCGTCGTTTCATGGGTTATCATTGACGAACTTCACGTTGCCACCATCGCCACGCACCCGGATTTTCGGCGGCGGGGCATTGGGAAGCGGATCTTAACGGAGGCGCTCCAAGACGGATACAAAGCCGGTGCGCGCCGCGCCTTTTTGGAGGTCCGCGAATCGAACGAAGCCGCGCAGGAAATGTATCGCAAGTTTGGTTTTGAAGCGACGGGGCGGCGTCCGAAATATTACAAGGATAACGGTGAGGATGCAATCTTGATGACTCTGGAACCATTGGAGATGAAATGAGCGCCGAAGAAGTTTTAGCGCAGGTTGCAAAGGAAGTCGCGGTTTGCGAGAAGTGCGCGTTGTATCCTTCGCGCAAGAAGTCCGTGCCGGGCGAGGGGCCGGCAAATGCAGAGATCATGTTGATCGGCGAAGGTCCCGGCTTCTACGAAAACGAACAAGGCCGCCCGTTCGTGGGCGCGTCGGGACAATTCCTGACGGACTTGCTCGCGCAAGCAGGACTCAAACGTTCGGATGTTTGGATTGGCAATGTGGTCAAATGCCGCCCGCCGGGGAATCGTGATCCGCTGCCGGAAGAATTGGCTACATGCGATGAATATTTGGAGCGTCAGATCAAAGCCATCAATCCGAGCATCATCATCACGCTCGGACGTTATTCGATGGGAAAGTTCATGCCCGGCGCAAAGATCAGTTCGGTGCACGGACAGATGCGAAAGGTCGGCGACCGCTATGTGATCGCGATGTTCCATCCGGCCGCGGCGCTGCATCAGGCTTCGCTCAAGCCGTCCATTCTCGCGGACTTCGCCAAGCTGCCCGAATTGCTGGCGCAGGCGCGCAAAGGGCTGGGACGCTCATCGCCGGAGGCTGTACGGGAAGAAAAGCCGAAGGATGATCCGAAGCAATTGAGTTTGTTTTAGACCTATCCCCTACCCCCTTCCCTTTGGGGAAGGGGAAACAGGGTTCAGTAAAAAGGGAAATATATGTCAACCAAAGAAACTCTCATCAGGAAGTTGCAGGATAAGTCTGCAAAAATTGGAATCCTCGGGATGGGCTATGTGGGAATGCCGCTTGCCGTTGTGTTTGCTGAGGCGGGATTCCATGTGCTGGGCATTGATCCCGACCAGCGCAAAGTGGATACGTTCAACAAAGGCGTGTCTTACATCCAGGATGTGCCGACCGAAAAAGTTGTCCATTTGCAAAAAGATGGCAGGTTGAACATAACTGCTGATTTCGCCGCGCTCAAGGAAATGGACGCGGTCAGCATCTGTGTGCCGACGCCGCTGCGTCACACCGGCGACCCGGATATGTCGTTCATCAACTCGGCGCTCGACCAATTGGAGAAATACGTCCATAAGGGAATGATTGTCGTGCTGGAGTCCACCACGTATCCGGGCACGACGCGGGAGTTGATGGTCCCGAAGCTGACGGATCAATCTGGACTCCAAGTCGGCGAGGATATCTTCTTATGTTTCTCACCCGAACGCGTCGACCCGGGACGCGAAGATTGGACGACGCTCAATACGCCCAAAGTGATGGGCGGCATCACCCAAGATTGTGCTGAAGTTGCGACCGCGTGGTATGGCGGCGCGATCAAAACGGTTGTGCCGGTCTCGTCGGCGGAAGCGGCGGAAATGGCGAAACTGCTCGAGAACACGTTCCGCATGATCAACATCGGACTCGTCAACGAACTGGCGATCATGTGCGAACGCCTCGGCGTGGATGTGTGGGAAGTCATCGAAGCCGCGGCCACCAAACCGTTTGGCTTTATGAAGTTCACGCCCGGTCCCGGACTCGGCGGACACTGCATCCCGATTGACCCGCTGTACCTTTCATGGAAAATGAAAGAGATGAATTACAATGCACGTTTCATCGAACTGGCGTCGGAGATCAACACCAACATGCCGCGCTATGTTGCTAATCGCGTTCTCGATGCGATGAACGACCGCGGCAAAGTATTAAAAGGCTCGAAAGTTTTGGTGCTTGGCGTGGCTTATAAGCCTGACATTGACGATGTGCGCGAATCGCCTGCGTTGGATGTGATTGCCCTGCTCAAGAAAAAAGGCGCCTACGTTTCGTATCACGACCCGTACATTTCGCAAATCCATCACGAGAAGGAAGGCTGGAGGATGGAAACGGTCAAGGATGTAATGAAGGCTGTCGAAGAATCAGACGCGGTGGTGATTGTGACGAATCATAAAGTCTACGATTACAAAGCCATTCTCGATTCGGCCTCCTTCATCTTCGACAGCCGCAACGCGTTGAGTAAGATTGCAAAAGACGATCCGAAGGTCGTGAAGTTATAAGCGTTTTGCGCTTTGCGTTTTGAAAAAAACGCAAAGCGCAAAACGCAAGTGAGCAGCTATGTCACATTATTTGGTCACCGGCGCGGCGGGGTTCATCGGTGCGCGCGCGTCGGAAATGTTGATCGCACAGGGCCATACCGTCACTGGCGTGGACAACCTGAACGATATGTACGATGTTCGCATGAAGGAATATCGTCTCAAGCGACTCCAGTCCATGCCGGGATTTACATTCCATAAAGCAGATATCGCCAATAAGGATTCCGTTTTCTCGACGCTCAACGGAAAATATGACGGCCTGATCAACTTGGCGGCGTGGGCTGGCGTGCGTACGAGCGTGGAAAATCCATGGGTCTTTGTGGAGTCCACGATTCTTGGCACGGTGAACATGCTCGAATTGTGCCATCGAAATGGAATCCCGAAATTCATCCTGGCCTCGACTTCAAGCATTTATGGAGCGAATCCTCCTTACCCGACACCCGAAACGGCATCCAGCAGTGAACCGCTTCAACCTTATGCGGCGAGCAAGAAGGGCGCGGAAGCGATGGCGCACGCCTATCATCATTTATATGATATTGATGTAACCGTGGTACGCTTCTTCACAGTCTATGGCCCTGCCGGGCGGCCTGATCTTGCGATATTCCGATTCGTGCAATGGATCAGCGAGGGCAAGCCGGTGCGTGTCAACGGCGATGGCGAGCAATCGCGCGGATTTACTTATATTGACGATATTGCCCGCGGGATCATCGCCGCGCTTAAACCACTTGGATATGAAATTGTCAACCTGGGTGGACATGAAGTCATCACGATCAACAATCTGATCAAGTTGACTGAGGAGATCGTGGGGAAGAAAGCCAACGTTCAATATGGCCCGCCGAATCTGGCAGATATGTTTACGAACTGGGCGGATGTCTCGAAGGCAAAACAACTGCTTGGCTGGCAGCCGCAGGTGAGTCTGCGCGAAGGGGTGAAAAACCTGGTTGACTGGTACGCCGCTGAACGGTCGTGGGCGAGCGGAATTTTGACTCCATGAATTTAGTTCAGCGAGTGCGCCAGGATGATTTGCTGAGCAAAGTCATCAATCACAGCGCACATTTATTCAGCAGCAATTCAATCAGCCTAGTTCTTAGCGTCGTTCAGGGAATCCTCGCGGCGCGCCTGCTTGGACCTGCCGGTTACGGTTTGATTGCCATCGTGATGAGCTATGCCTCGACGGTCAACGGATTCTTTTCGTTCCGCATGAGCGAAACAGTTGTGCGTTATGGCGGCGAATATCTCGAAAAGGATGAAAAGCAAAAAGCCTCGGCATTGATCAAAGCCGCCAGCCTCGGCGAGACGACGGTCTCGGTGCTGGCTTTTATCGTTGTGGTTTTATCGGCCGGCATCGCCACGCGTTCGATTGCTAAAACGCCCGGCACGGAATGGATGTTCATCGTTTACAGCCTCGGTCTACTGGCGAACTTCAACACGGAAACGTCCACCGGCATTTTGCAGATCACAGATCATGTGAAATTGCGCGGGACGATCAATTTGATTCAAAGTATCGCTTCGGCGTTGATTATCGGCGCGGCGTTTTTATTGAAAGGCAGTCTGGCGATTATCCTGATCGCGTATTTGCTCGGCAAAGCCATTCTCGGGCTTGGGCTTTTCATCGCCGCGCAGATCCAATTGCATCGCGTTTTGGGTCAAGGCTGGTATCGTGCGCCGTTTTCTGTTTTGCCGTCGTTCGGGGAATTATTCCGTTTTGCGTTCACATCCAATTTGAGCGCGACGGCGATTTTGATTTTCCGTGAAAGCGAAATTTTGTGGATTGGATATTTTCTGACCAGCGAAGCGGCGGGATATTATAAAGTCGCGTACACGATCATCAGCTTGCTTTCCGTCCCAGCCGATCCGTTGATTCTGACGGTCTATCCGGAACTCAACCGGCTCATCGTTCAAAAAGCCTGGCCGCGTTTGCGCGATTTCCTCCGCAAAGTCACAACGCTTGCTTTTGCATACAATATCCTGCTGGCGCTCGGCTTTGTTGTACTTGGACGCTGGGTGCTTTGGATTTATGGCCCGAAATATGTTGTGGCTTATCCGGCTTTGATCGCTTTATTGATTGGCATGGTTTTCAATTACACTTTGTTTTGGAATCGTCCGTTGTTATTATCGTTCAATTTGCCAGCTTTCCCGCTGTGGGCGACTCTGATCGCGGGCGTTCTCAAAGTTGGGCTGGCGTTTCCGCTCGTGCCGCGTTATGGATACGTGATGGAAGCAGCTTTGCTTTCGATGTACTACATTCTTTCTGTTGGATTGATCGTCTGGCGCGGGATGAAAGAATTGAAACAACAAGAGTCTTTGCTAACTTGACACTTGACACCTGATACTTGACACCCATGAAGATTGCTATTATTACAAATTCACGTATTCCCTCATTGACTGCCAACTCGATTCAGGCGATGAAAGTCTGCGACGCGTTAACGGAACTGGGCCATAAATTGCGCGTCTTTGCCCCGCGTGAAGTTGAACCTGCGTCATGGGATGATCTCGCCGCGCATTATGGTTTGCGTTTTGCGTTTCGAATTGATTGGCTGCCTTCCGCTCCCGCCTTCAAACGTTTTGATTTTATATGGTATGCTCAATCCGCTGCGCGCAAATTCAATGCGGACTTAATTTATACCTGGCTTCCGCAATCCGCCGCGATTGGACTTTGGCAAGGTTATCCGATGATTCTCGAAATGCACGCAGATGTTCTCGGGCGGCTCGGCCCGTGGTGGCTGCGTCAGTTTTGGATGAGGCGCGGGCGCAAGCGGCTGCTGGTCACAACGTCAGCGTTGAGAAAAGCCTTGGAACGTTCGACCCGCCTCGAATTCCCGGGTGATGCGGTGCAGGTTGCCCCGAACGGCGTTGACCTCGATCGGTACGCGCATCTGCCAAATCCCGCCGAGGCGCGCCGCCAATTGAATCTCAAAGATGGATTGACGGTTGGCTTCACCGGTCATTTTTATGCGGGCCGCGGCATGGACTTGTTGTTCGAGTTGGCGCGTATGCTGCCGAATGTAAATTTTCTTTGGGTTGGCGGCACGCCAGACGCGGTCGAGGAATGGCGAACAAAGTTGAACGCCGCGCGCATCACGAATGTAATGTTGACCGGCTTCATCGAAAACAGCCGCCTGCCGCTTTATCAAGCTGCCGCCGATATTCTGCTGATGCCGTATGATCGTTCGATTGCGGGCAGCAGCGGACAGGATATTGCGGAAGGCATCAACCCGATGAAAATGTTCGAATACATGGCGGCGGGACGTGCGATCATCACCGCAGATTTACCGGTGATCCGCGAAGTGTTGGACGAAACATGCGCTGTCTTTTGCCCGCCGGGCGATGTGGACGCGTGGAAGTCCGCGATTGAAAATTTATTAAGTGATAAAAAGCGCCGTGACGAACTAGCTTCGAACGCGCGGCGCGAATCTGAAAAATATACCTGGCTTGCGCGTGCTCAACGCGCGTTAGATGGAATTATATGAAATCACAATATCTTTTTGCCAAAGACTTTATTTTTCTTGTTCCCATTGCGTTAATCATCGGCGCGGGATTAGCCGCGCTGCAAAGCCCTCCATTTTGGGTTGGCTGGCTTGGATTTTCTGCTTTGCTCTTGCTCGGCCTCATTGGGATGATCGTTTTATGGCGCTGGGCTGGAAGTGGCAAAGCGCTGGCGTGGATGACCGGCTTGGCGCTTTTATTGCGTCTTGCATCCGGCGTTGCGGTTTATATCGCGTTGCCGATCAACGGTCATAACGTTCCCGATGACAAAGCCGGTTTCGTTTTCACCGACGCGCATCGCCGCGACGATCAAGCCTGGCAGTTGGCAAGTTCCGGCCAATCGCTTTTCGCCGCCTTCGATAAAACCTATTACACCGATCAATATGGCGGTTTGCTCGCATTGAGCGCGTTAACTTATAAAGTTTTTTCGCCAGATGCTCATCGTCCATTGCTAATTCTTCTGCTCGCGGCGTTGACCGCGGCTCTCGGCGTGCCTTTCTTTTATAAAGCCACGCGTCTTCTCTGGGATCCTTCGCCTTCGCTCACCGTTCGTGCCGCCGTAGGTGGCCTGTGTGCCACGAACAGCGGCGGTGGCGCCATGGCGCCACGAGACGGCAGGACAGGTTCTCAGCTGGCTCTCGTTGCCTCGTGGCTTTTCGTTCTCTATCCAGAGTCCATTCTGACAGGCGGCGCGCAGATGCGCGAGCCTTTTCTGTTGACATTCATCGCGATGGCGTTGTGGGGATTCGCAGCGTGGCTGAAGCAAGGCGAGAATCAAACCGAAGGTTCATCCAATCGAAGCAGTTTCATTTGGATGGGCGCGGCCTTGATCGGCATGTTGTTGGTTTCACCCGCCATGGCGTTGGCATTGATCGTTTTGTTCGTTGGCTGGTTGTGGCTCCGGGGCGAACATAAACGTTTGCCGGTGTCCGTTTTGGTCGGCGTGGGAGTTGCTTTCTTCGTTGGCATTTTATTTTTATCCTGGAGTCTCGCTCGTCAAAATGATTTTGGCGGCGGGTCGGCAATTGCTGCTGTATTGAATTGGCCGCGACATTCAGTTTTGTATGTTATCCATCAACTTAAAAGCGGGTCAGGACAAATACAGAATGTTTTTTCCAAGATGAATCCGTTGATGCAATTCCTATTTGTAGTCGGATATGGAATCACCCAGCCGGTTCTGCCTCCCGCGTTTTTCGAGCCGACCACGTTGACCTGGCACATCATTGCCATCTTCCGCTCGATTGGATGGTATATCATGCTGCCGTTGTTGATCTACGCTCCGATTGCCGCGTGGCGATCCGCACCCGGACGCGAACGACGCCTGTGGCTGTGGCTTACGGCTTTCGTCTGGATGTGGATCTTGATCGCGGATATCCGCGCCGGCGGAAGTCAATGGGATAATCCGCGTTACCGCCTCATCTTCTTCGGAATCGAAGCGCTGGTCATCGGGTATGCGTGGCTGTGGTGGCGCGATCATCGCGATTCGTGGCTGCCTCGAATCCTGGCGTTGGAAGTGTTGTGCGTCCTTCTTTACGGACAATGGTATGTAGCGCGCTATGTGACCAAATCATTGAGTATGCATTTGCCAATCATGGTTGTGCTTCTCATCAGCCTGGTCCTAGCGGCACTGATATTTGCTGGCGGGTGGGCATGGGACCGTTGGCGCGGCGCAAAAAAGCGTGCTTGACATGCTTGGTGGAGCGCTTATAATTCAACGGTTGAATTTTGGGACAAGGAGAAACGGATGCCCACTGCTCTAATTACTGGAATTACCGGCCAGGATGGTTCCTATCTGGCCGAATTATTGCTCACAAAGGGCTATCGCGTAATCGGGATGGCGCGCCGCGCCAGCACCGTGACGTATGAACGCATCCAGCACATGTTGGATGATGTGGAAGTCATCCAGGGTGATCTGACCGATCAAGGCTCGCTGCTCTCGATGTTCGAGGAATATCAGCCGACCGAAGTTTACAATTTGGCGGCGCAATCGTTCGTGCCGACTTCGTGGAACCAGCCTGCGTTAACCGGCGACGTCACGGCGTTGGGTGTGACGCGCATGCTCGAGGCGATCAGGTTCGTCAATCCGAAGATCAAGTTTTATCAAGCCTCATCCAGCGAAATGTTCGGGAAAGTCATCGAAGTCCCGCAAAGGGAGACAACGCCGTTTTATCCGCGCAGCCCCTATGGTGTGGCAAAAGTCTACGGGCATTGGATCACGGTCAATTACCGCGAATCGTTTGGATTGTTCGCCGTTTCGGGGATTCTGTTCAACCATGAGAGTCCGCGCCGCGGCCTGGAATTTGTGACGCGCAAAATCACGGACGGCGTGGCGCGTATCAAACTCGGGCTGGCAAAGGAGCTGCGCCTCGGCAACCTCGAATCCCGCCGCGATTGGGGCTATGCCGGCGATTACGTCAAAGCCATGTGGCTGATGATGCAGCAGGAACAACCTGATAACTTTGTAATTGGCACGGGTGAGACCCATTCCGTGCGCGAATTTTGCGAGATCGCATTCGGTCACGCCGGTTTGGATTACAATGATTTTGTGATCCAGGATGAACGTTATTATCGTCCCGCCGAAGTGGATTTGCTGGTTTCGGACCCGGGCAAAGCCGGGCGTGAATTGGGCTGGGAATTGACCGTTGGCTTCAAGCAGTTGGTCACGATGATGGTGGATGCCGACCTTGAACGTATGAAGATGCAAGTTAAAGCGTAGCGATTGCCCCGCTTTTCGGTGCAACTTAGGAAGTGAATGCCTTATCTGTCGCTCGTCATCCCCGTTTATAACGAAGAGGAGAATCTGTCTCTGCTCTTCGACGCGATCCAACAGGCGATGCGCTCGCTGAAAAAAACGTGGGAAGTGGTTTTCGTGGATGACGGCAGTTCCGATGAAAGTCTCGACGTTCTCCGATCTTTGGTTCAGGCCGATCCGCAGCACATCCGTGTGGTGGCGTTCCGGCGCAACTTCGGCCAGACGGCGGCCATCGCGGCCGGCATTGACCATTCGGAAGGCGAGATCGTTATCCTGCTCGACGCCGATCTGCAGAACGATCCGGCTGATATTCCGCTGCTTCTGTCGAAACTGGACGAAGGTTACGATGTGGTCAGCGGCTGGCGCAGGGATCGAAAGGACAATGCGATCACGCGCACGCTGCCGTCGGTGATGGCGAACGGTTTGATCTCGTGGGTGACCGGCGTTCACTTGCATGATTACGGATGCACGCTCAAAGCGTATCGCCGCGACGCGCTCGAAGGTTTTCGTTTATATGGCGAGATGCATCGCTTCATCCCGGTCTTCGCGCATTCCATCGGCGCGCGCATTACGGAAGTCGAAGTTCATCATCACGCGCGTCGTTTCGGCAAAGCCAAATACGGACTCGAACGCACATTGAAAGTCGTGCTGGATTTGTTCACGGTCAAGTTTCTTTTGGATTACGCCAACAAGCCCATTTATCTTTTCGGCGGCACCGGCATCTCTTTCATCCTGATCGGCGGCCTGACTTTGCTTTACCTTTTCTTCCGCCGCGTATTCCAGAACGTTGCGATTCTCGGTTCGCCCTTCTTTCAACTGGCGGTCATGTTCATCATCCTCGGCTTCCAATCCATTTTGATGGGATTGATCGCCGAGTTGCTGGTTCGAACGTATCACGAGTCCCAGCATAAGCCGACGTACACGGTACGCGAGATCATCCGCCTCGATAAAAGGAAGAAATGAACGTTCGAGTTTCGGACCGGCGTCAATTTGTTTTCCGGTTGATCGGCACATTGCTGTCCATCGGCTTGATCGTTCTCCTCGTCCGGCAGGGCGGCTGGGCAGACATCGTGGATGCGTTAAAGAAAATTTCGCTTTCGAATGTTTTGCTGGCACTCGTTTTTATTGTGGCTTCCAGATTTTTCGTGATCGGGCGCTGGTATGTCCTTCTGCGTTCGGGCGGCGTGAAGATTTCTTTTTCCGACGCGGCGGCTTTGACTTTTACCGGCCTCTTTTCCTCCAACTTTTTGCCGACGACCATCGGCGGTGACGTGGTGCGACTCGTCGGCGCGATGCAGATGGGATATGACCGCGCGGTTTGTGTCGCCTCGATTGCCGCGGACCGGTTGGTCGGCATGCTCGGAATGTTCTTTGCTTTGCCCTTTGGCCTGGTTCCCGCGTTCCAGAGCCTTCATGGTCCGCTTAGCGAATCCATTGCGTTTGGCGCGTTATTCACTCGCCTGTGGGATTTCATCAAACGAACGGTCCAAACATTTTCGATCTGGCTCCAAAAACCGCTTGCCATTTTCGGCGCGCTTTGCTGCACGTGGGGACACATGCTTTGCACTTTTGCTGCTTTCTCGATTTTAATCAACGGCCTTGGCGGATCTGTTCCTTTCTGGCTGGTGGCCGGGCTTTGGAGCCTTGCTTATTTTGTCACCCTCATTCCCATTTCGATCAACGGCTACGGCGTGCAGGAACTTTCGCTGACGTTTTTGTTCTCGTCAGTCGCCGGATTAAACACAGGCGTCAGTTTGACGGTGGCGGTTTTGATCCGCGCTTTGTATCTGGCGATCAGCCTCGTCGGCGCGATCTATCTGCCCGGCATCCTGGCTGCAATGGACACCGACCGCGTCGTGGATGAAGCTGGGGAATAAATTCATCTGTGCGTCGCACCTTGTTTAACGGGAATGTCTCAAGCGAAATCCAATCCCGCTTGACAGGTGCGGCGCATGAATCGGCGCGGACTCCCGCTTTACGATAAAATCAGGCTTTGTGTAGCGCGACTTTCAAGTCGCAGCAAAGGCGGCGCGAATGCAGCGCCACAAAATCCTCACGATAGCCATATTTACGATGACAGCCAGTATCAAGACTTTTCTCAAAACATTTTCCGCAATCGGGATCGCGTTGAGCGCTCTGGCGATCTACCAGACCGAACAACAAACGCAGGCCTTGCTGAAAATCCGCACGCGCTACAAGTGGGTGGTCGTGATGGCGGTCTTTGCGGTCAATTTGATCGCCGGCATTTATTTGCTTTTGCGCCGCGAGGATCTTGATTCGTTCTGGCAGCGATTTGAAATCAGGCCGTCGAATTTTGTTTTGAAAATCTTTGGGATCGTTTTGCTGATCGTTGCATTTCCGATTCTCTGGTACGCCAAATACGATTTCTTCAGCAAAGCAGTGCCGGGCTTCTTCCCGCTGATGTGGGTCTTCTGGTGGCTGGCTTTGATTCAAGCTGCGGGCTTGAAGATGTTCACGCGTGCGTCATGGGTCACATCTTTTGCATTGACCTTATTGTTCGACGGACTCGTTTTTCAAATTTATACGATCTTCCAGCCGGTCACGGACTATCCGTTTTCGATGGGATGGTCGGAGGCAAGCCGCTTTTATTATGGTTCGCTCCTTTTCAGCAAATCCATTTATGGCGCCCAGCTTCCGCTTTCGATCTGGCACGCGACGCGCTATTTCATGCTGGCGATTCCATTTCTGATCAAAGGTTTGCCACTTTGGGCAGACCGACTTTGGCAGTCGCTCCTCTGGCTGGGTGTGACAGGTTTGACAGCATGGTGGTTTGTCCGCCGCGTTCAACCAAAAGAATTAATAACGAAGCTGATTCTCGGCGCGTGGTTCTTTTTATATGTTTTCCAGGGCGCGGTTTATTATCATTTGCAAATTTGCATCATCATCGTTTTGATTGGCGTTTCCTTGAAACATCCATGGCGCTCATTGACTGCTGTCATCGTCGCCTCATTTTGGGCGGGCATGAGCCGGCTTAACTGGTATCCCGTCCCGGCGATGTTGGCAATCACGCTTTATTTGCTCGAAGAGCCTTTTTCGCGCGAAAATAATTTCTGGCGTTACATCGCCAAGCCTGCGCTTTGGACCATCGTTGGTCTCGTCACTGCGTTGGCTGGTCAGATATTTTATGTTGCCATTTCTGGCAATGCCGATACGAGCGGATTTACTTCCAGCCTGCATTCGCCGTTGCTTTTTTATCGCTGGCTCCCAAACGACACGAATCCGTTTGGAATCATTCCCGGCATCCTGCTTGTCTCATTGCCGTTGATTGCGCTTCTATTCTGGATCTTGCGCGGGCATCTGACCAATTTGCATCCTCTCCGCTGGTTTGGGTTGCTCGCCATGTTGTTGATTTTGTTCTTCGGCGGACTCATCGTCAGCTCGAAGATCGGCGGCGGCGGCGATTTGCACAACATGGACGCGTTCATGGTCATGCTGGCGCTGATCGCGGCTTATTTCGCAGTCGGACGCGTCGAAACGGAATCCGCCAACCCGTCCGGGTTTGAAGCGGTGACGTGGCCGTTGATCGCGTTCATGCTGGTCATGCCGGTGGCGTTCTCTTTATCGCATGTTGTTCCGCCGATCCAATACAACCAAACACAAGCCGCGCAGGATTTGTCCACGCTGAGTCAAACGGTTCAATCTTACAGCAAATCCGGCCCGGTACTTTTTATCTACGAGCGCCATCTGTTGACGTTTGACATGATCCCGAATGTCCCGATCGTTCAGGAGTACGAAGTGATTGCGCTGATGGAAATGGCAATCTCTGACAACCAGCCTTACCTCAACCGGCTCTACCAGGACTTGCAGAACCATCGCTTCGCTGCCATCGTCGCGACCAGGCAAAATCTCGACGCGCACAGCGGCGACTTTGCCGAAGAAAGCGCGATGTGGAACGAACGTGTGGCTTATCATTTGTTGTGCGAGTATCAACCCATTTTGACTTTGCAATCATCGAATATTCAGGTTTTTGTGCCGCGCGCCGCGCCTGAATGTCCGGTGCTTTCGCCTTCCGGGATCCGGCCTTGAGACGCGATGTTTTGAATCTTCACGCGGATTTGCGGCGGAGCGCGGGCGTTATGCAGGCTGAAGCCTGCGATCCGCACAGACTGAAGCCTGCAATCCGTGCAGACCAAATCTGCGGAATCCACAATGAGGCTACAAGAGACTAAATGAAAAAACGATTTGGCGAATACGCCCACCGCGGCGACTATCACATCCATCCCGAAAAAGACTGGCCGTATCTGCCGGTCTATTTGGAAAAGATGAAGTTGGCGCGCAAATTTTTGAATTCATGTTCGAAGGACCAGGTCATTTATGACATGGGCTGCGGCGAGGGCGTGCTGGTCAATGAATATCGCAAGGCTGGTTATCAGATCACTGGCATGGATTTGAATTATTCGTCTGACGTCATTATTCAACGCAATTTTTTGCAATCGGAAATCCCGGATAACTCCGTGGACATCATTGTCTGCACCGACGTGATCGAGCATTTGATTTTCTCCGACCAGGAAAAAGCCATCGCTGAGTTTGCCCGCATGTTAAAGCCGGGTGGTCGCGCGTTGATCAGTGTTCCAAACCTCGCGCACCTCGCTTCGCGCATTTCCTTTTTCTTTACCGGCAAACTGGTTCGCACATCCAGCATCGAACGCCACCCCGGCGACCGGCCGGCGGGCGAATACGTCAAGATGCTGCGAAAACATTTTCGAATCACAAAACGCGAAGGCGTCTTTCCAACGTTCCCGGTGATTTCGATCTTTACCGTCATCATGCCGTCCAACGTAATTTGGATGCACAAACTTTATAACCGTTTGCTGGGCTATCCCAATTGGTGCTTCCTCAACGTCTTCTATCTCGAAAAGCCGTCTGCTTAGGAAGTGTTAATTCGCCACAGGTGAACACGGATAAACACCGATGGTTGATGGAAACCTTACTTTCGTAGTCGAGGAAATCCTTTTCATCTGCGTTTATCTGCGGCCAAAATGACTATCAAAATAATCTGCAAATGAAGATTCTGATTCTCAACAGCGAGTATCCTCCCATCGGCGGCGGCGCGGGAAATGCCGGCGCGAACATTGCGCGTCTGCTGGTCAAGATGGGAAACGATGTGTTGCTGCTGACTTCGCATTTCGACGGTTTTGCGCGCGACGAAATTTGCGACGGCGTGCGGATTGTGCGCGTCTCGGCGCTGCGGCGCAGGATGGATCGGTCGAGCGCGCTCGAGCAAATCTCGTTCATCTTCGCCGCTTCTTATCGGACCTTGGGCCTGGTCCGCCAATTCAAACCGGATGTCACTTTGGCCTTTTTCGGATTGCCCTCCGGCGCAGTGGCGTGGCTGTTGAAAAAAGTTTATGGAACTCCGTATGTTGTCTCATTGCGCGGCGGCGACGTGCCGGGATTCCGCCCGTATGATTTTCGCGTGTATCATAAAATCGCCGCGCCGCTCCTGCGCATGATCTGGCACAACGCGTCAGCGGTGGTTGCCAACAGCAAAGGGTTGCATGATCTCGCCTCGGCCTTTGATTCGACCGTTGAGATTCCCATCATCCCCAACGGCGTGGACCTTGGGAAATTTTCCGCGCCGGAACGCGATTGGTCATCGCCGAGAATTTTATCGGTGGGACGCGTTGTGTACCAAAAAGGCTTTGACCTCGCCCTGCGCGCCTTGGCCGATCTCAAAGATTTGGAATGGCAATGGTCCATTGCCGGCGATGGTCCGCAAATGCCGGTCTTGCAAACAATGGTCGAAGAACATGGACTTCAAAACCGAATCCGCTTTCTGGGCTGGCTGACCGCCGACCAGCTCAAAGAGCAATATCATGCGGCGAATCTTTTTCTTTTCCCATCGCGGCATGAAGGGATGCCCAATGCCGTGCTTGAAGCCATGGCAAGCGGATTGCCCGTCGTCGCAACAAAAATTGCAGGCAGCGAAGAATTGGTAGTCAACGGCGAAACGGGCGCTCTTGTCCCGGCGGAGGATGTGGAGTCGCTTCGAGAATCGCTGAAGCCGCTTCTGGTCGGTGCGCAGATGCGAGAGCAAATGGGCCGCGCCGCGCGCCAGAGAGTCGAATCGTCGTTCAGTTGGAATCGAGTCGCGGAACAGTATGAGAAAATTTTGGAGAAATGTGTCAAATAATGTCATTGCTTCATGACGCCACGAAGCAATCTCATGTAATAACCAAACAGGAGATTGCTTCGTCGTTGCACTCCTCGCAATGACAGGATAAACATTATGTGCGGCATTTGCGGATTATCGTATTCGAATAAACGCCCCGGCGACCGCGGGGTTTTACAGGAGATGAACGCGGCCATCGCGCATCGCGGTCCCGACAGCGACGGCTTTCACGTCGCTGAAGGTGTTGGGCTTGCGATGCGCCGGCTTGCCATCATTGATGTGAAGGGCGGCGACCAGCCGATCTCGAATGAAGACGAAACAATTTGGATCGTTTACAACGGCGAAATTTACAACTATCCTGAGATGCGCGCTGAACTGGAAGAGCGCGGACATCGTTTCAAGACTCAAACCGATACCGAATGCGTGATTCACTTTTACGAGGACGAGGGCGAAGCGTGCGTAAAACATTTTCGCGGCATGTTCGCTTTCGCGTTGTGGGACGCGCACAGGCATCGTTTGTTCATCGCGCGTGATCGGCTTGGAAAAAAGCCCATTTATTACACAGCCCAAAATGGTGAGTTTTATTTTTCATCCGAGTTGAACGGCTTGCTCAAGGCATTGCCGCATCGTCCCGAAATGGATCTCGAAGCGATTGATCTGTATTTAAGTTTGCAATACGTTCCCGAACCGCGCACGGTTTATAAAAACGTTTATAAGCTCCCCGCCGCGCATACATTGCTTTGGGAGAACGGCGAAGTCGAAGTCAATCGTTACTGGGATGTTTCGTATCAACCGGAATTAACTGGCAATGAAAAAGATCTGGCTGAGGAGCTGCGCGTCCGTCTGCGCGAGGCAGTGAAGATGCGCCTCATCAGCGAAGTTCCGCTTGGCGCGCATCTAAGCGGCGGACTCGATTCGAGCATCGTCGCGGCTTTGATGGCGGAGTTGAGCGATGCGCCGGTCAAAACATTTTCGGTTGGTTTTCAGGAGGAGGAATTTTCCGAACTGCCGTATGCGCGCGCGGTCGCGCAAAAATATTCCACCGATCATCACGAGTTCACGCTGACGTATGGCGACATTCCCGCGACGCTCGAAAAAATCGTTCGTCATTTTGGCGAACCGTTTGCGGACGCCTCGGCGATTCCGCTTTATCACCTTTCGCTGTTGACGCGCCAGTACGTGACGGTCGCGTTGAATGGGGACGGCGGCGACGAGGACTTCGCGGGCTATCAACGTTACTGGCTCGATCCGCTTGCCAACGCGTATCTGCAGGCGCCTCCGCTCCTGACCCGGAACCTGATCCCGTCCATCGCGCATCGCCTCCCCGATAGATCGACGCGCCCGGTTGGGCAGAGTCTCGTCAACGGATTCAAACGTCTCGAACAATTGCCGCGCATGGATCGCCGCGCCAGCGTTCTGCGCTGGGGTTCATACTTCGCGCCGTGGCAAAGACAAGCACTTTGGAAAGAAGAACATTGGAAAAATTTCCACGCAGATAATGCTGAATCGTTATTGGCCGAATCGTTCGATAAAGCCAGCGGCTCGTTCCTTGACCGGACGCTTTACACGGATTTGCATAATTACCTGCCCGGCGACCTGCTGGTCAAAGCCGACCGGATGACGATGGCCGCCTCGCTCGAGGGACGTTCGCCATTCCTCGATCACGAAATCGTGGAGTGGGCCGCGCGTTTGCCGGACTCGCTCAAAGTCCGGGGCCGAAGCGGAAAGTATTTGCTGAAGAAAGCGTTCGCGAAATATCTGCCGGAGAATGTAAAGTCGCACGGCAAACAGGGATTCGGAATCCCGCTGGCGGCGTGGTTCCGCGGTCCGCTCGCGGATTGGTCGCGCGAACTTTTACTTGGAGGAGAAAGTCCGTTGATTGGTTTATTCAACCAATCCACTTTGCAGAATCTAATAGACGAACACATCCAGGCCCGTGCCGATCACGGCAAACGACTCTACGCGCTTTCGATGCTGGCGCTGTGGATGAGGCAGGCAAATGGCTGAAAGCGCTCGACCATCGCGGCTTCGACGCGCCTGGAATATTTTCAAGATCGTCCTGGCTGTTGTTTTGGTTTGGTTCGTGCTGACCAAAACGAATCTGTCCGAAGTGATTGGCTTGTTGAAACAAGTGTCGTTGATGTGGCTGTTGATCAGCTTTGTTTTGTTCTTCGCGTTGACGCTGATCAAGACATATCAGTATTATTTATTGACCGAACGCCAGGCCTCTTACAGCCGCGTTTTGTACGTGGTCATCACACAGAACGCGTTCTCGAATTTCGTTGCCAGCGGCGCGGGGATCGCGTCGTACCTGACGATGTTGAGTGTGGACGAAGGCGTTCGATTTCGGAAAGTGGTTTCATCGTTCATCATCGCCAAGATGGGCGACCTGCTTTCGGTGTGGATCGTGCTGTTCGTGACCGCGTTGTTCGTGTGGCCGCAGATTACAGTAGTGCGCGGCGTGGTCATCTTTTTATTGGCTGGCATCTTGGCCGTCGTTGGAATATTTTTAGCCGCCGCGTTTTTGCGTCAAAAATTCATGATCGCTGTAAAAGCAATTTTGGCAGGCCTGCGGCTGGACAAATTTTCCTTCATCCAGCGCGGTGTGGACGTCCTTGCCTCTTTCGCCGAGCAGGACAGCCGCGTGGTGCTTCGCAGGCTTCTGACCGGCCTGCTGTATTCCTTGATTTACATGGGCGTTACTCTGTTGTGGTTCTACGCAAATATCCGCGCCTATTCGCTGGTCTTTCCCTTCGCGGTTGTTTCTTTCGTCAACGCGTTCGTGCAGTTGATCTCATGGATTCCGATCCAGGTCTTTGGCGGACTGGGCGTCAATGAGACTTCGCTCGTTTATTTGTTTGGGCTTTTTGGATTGCCAGCGGTTCAAATCGGGGCGATGAGCATCGGCCTGCGAGTGCTTTTATATTTGTTCACGCTGATTGTGCTTCTGTATTTGCCGTTGAGCAAACTCTCGGCGCGCAAAGAAATGGTCAAATGACTCCTGGTGTGCACAAAGCATTTCATGTGTTTTCTTTTCTGCCTGGCAGGGACTAAAGTCCCGCCTCGGTTCATGGAAGCCCTTGGGGCTAAGAAAAAAGGAGTCCGCAGGACTTTCACGAACTGAGAAGCGGCTTCAGCCGCGTCGGAGGTAAACTCCGGCGTATGCTTCCTTTCTGGGATCGAAGCGCCTTTGGAAATAATTGGGTAAAATGGGTTCCTGATTGTTTCGATTGAAATGTCATGAACGAGCGTCTGGAAATTTGGATTCATTGGAGACCCTGGATGGGCGCAGGGCGTTGAACAAAGATGGACCGCGATTCCTGGATTCCCCTGCTTTGAAAGCTGCCTTTTCGGTGTTTATCGAACCGAATCGACGTTCATCTCCGTTTATCTCTGGTTAAATTTTTGGATTTTCAAAACACTTTCAAAAGTTCTCCCATGGAAAAAAGTCAGTCACTTCAAAAGAAGTTCCTCCTGCTTGGTTTGTCCCTGGCTCTTTTAGCGGCCATTCGAGAAATCTATTCCTGGTATTTTGCCAGCCACGATTGGATTGCGCTGCTTTCGCTTAGGGGCCTGCTTGCGCTGGTCTTGTTCGCTGTGATATTGATTTCGGGACTGGCGCTTGCATTTCTGGGCTTATTATCTCCGGCTGCCGCACAAAAAATCTCCAAACTTGTGCCGCGCATAAAGTGGCTGGGATGGCTCGCGGCACTATTTTTGTTATTGGTTTTCCTATGGATTCTCCTTTACTCGCCGTGGGTTGTGGATTTCCCCGGCCAGTGGACGCGGTTCGCATTGTCCATTGCGCTGGCTTGCTGGATTTCATTCTTTCTATCCGACCCTCATAATGGTTTTGGCTGGCGGGAAGCTGTTTTATCTCTTGCCTTGTTTCTTTACGTCAGCAGTGTTGCGGAAGTCCGCGCTTATTTTCTAACGGAACTGGCCTCGCGCTCTGCCGCCTTGATCGAAGGTCTGTTCGTTCTCGGATTGATCTACGCTGGATATTCCAGCCGCTTCGACGCGCTCGGTCAACGTCTGCGCGATTGGCGCGCCTCGCTCGGACGTTTGCAATGGGCCGCGGTTGCCCTTGTCCTGATCCTGCTGGTCTTATTGCGCTTGTTATCCGGCCCGTCGCTTTATTGGTTCAATGCAAGTCTGCGATTTGCTTTCATCGCCCTGCTGTCTTTAGCGGCAGCTTTTCTCCTCACATCCAATAAGGGAAATTTTTTGTCTATCGAAACGGGCATGCTGGGTTTGGGAATTATCCTGCTCATCGCCTCCATCATCAATGACACCTACCTCGCTTCCAATTACCCGTTCTCGTTGACGTGGTCGGAGGGCAACCGCTTTTACGATTATTCGATGATCTTCGGCCAGAGAATTTACGACGCAGTACTGCCGATTGTCAATCCGTACACCTACAACGCGCCAGGACGTTTTGTTTTGTGGGGACTTCCCTTCCTGATTCCCAGCCTGCCGATTTGGTTTCATCGTCTCTGGGGTGGGGTGTTATTGATCGTTCCGCCCGCGTTGTTTGCATGGCTCGCCAGCCGGAAGATTGCCGATCCCTTTATTCGATATGCGCTCGCGTTGTGGATTGCCCTTTTCTTCATCGTCCTGACTCCCGTTTACGCGCCGATCCTGCTTTCCGCGATCATCCTTCTTCTTACCGTGTTCGAACCTTCTTTATGGAAACGCGTTGCGCTGGTTGTCATTGCCAGTGTCTATGCCAGTTTGAGCCGCTGGACGTGGTTCCTCGCGCCCGCGGCCTGGGCCGTGCTCGCGGACCTGCTTCTTTATTATCCGCAGCGCAATTCATCTTTCATTCGCAAAATTCTTCCAACGGTGCTTGTTGGATTATCCGGAGTGGTCGCTGGTTTCCTCGTCGGCAAAAAGTATATTGCAAGTTATGGCGCCTCTGAAAGTCTGACGGCCAGCCAGCCGTTGTTGTGGTATCGCCTGTTTCCCAACCAGACGTATTCGATGGGCATCGTCTTCGGGACGTTGATCGTTACCGGACCTTTGCTTATTATCCTCGCTTGGTGGATGGCTTCGCGGCGCTGGAAATTGGACTGGCTGCAAATGCTGGCGGTCTGGGTCGGACTTTTGGGCTTTCTTGGCGCCGGCTTGGTGGTCAGCACAAAGATCGGCGGCGGCGGTGACCTTCACAACCTCGATATGTACCTGGTCACTTTGACGTTTGTCTTCTCGTTGGGGATTTATTCCATGTGGAAGGAAGGTGAACTCAATCTTGGTTCATGGCCGTTTTGGATTCAAGCATTATTATGCTGGTCCTTCTTGATGATCGTTTATCCGTTCATGCCATTTGTCAAGCAATCAACTCCCGCTACTTTGAATTTACCTCCCAACACTCAGGTTCAACAGACTCTCCAAACCATCCGCGCGCAGGTCACGCAAGCCAGTCAAACAGGCCCGGTCTTGTTCATGGACGAGCGCCAGTTGTTGTCATTCGGTTATATCCGAAACGTGCCGCTGGTCTCGGATTACGAAAAGAAATATATGATGGATCAATCGCTGGCCTCGAACGCGGAATATTTCCATCAATATTATGTTGACTTGTCGAACAGGCGCTTTGCCCTCATTGTCAGCGAGCCGCTCAAGCATGTGATCAAAAGCGAAGGTGACAGCGCCAGCCCATTCCCCGATGAGAACAATGCGTGGGTCAAATGGGTTTCCGATCCGACATTATGCTTCTATAAACCAATTTTCACAGACGCCGAAAATCGAGTTCAGTTGTTGGTTCCCCGCAGTGACACGAGCGGATGCAAACAATATCTGGGCGGAGGATAATTTTGAATTTGCCTTATCTGGTGCCGCGTTTGATTCGCCATTTCATGCCCGAAGGCCTGACGCGGTTTCTTTTACTGCGATCCATCGTCATCCGTCCGGGACTCGAAACGATGTCGCCTCGAGATGCCGTCAACCGCTACCTTGAAGTTCTCAAATCGCGCGGCGATTCGTTGAACGGCAAACGTGTTCTTGTCTTTGGATATGGCGGACGATTTGATCTTGGCATTGGTTTGCTGGATGCCGGTGCGGGACACGTTATCTTGTGTGACAAATATGCGCCGCCGGACGATTCTCACAATGCGGCACTTCTTCCAAAATTTGATTCGGCTCTTTTCCTGGACAACGGGCGGCCGCGCCCTCGCCCCGGGCAGATGACCCTGCTCCAGGCTGACATCCGCGACGTTCGCCCCTCGCCCGAATTTCCTCCCGTTGATTTGGTCCTCAGCAGTTCTGTTTACGAGCACCTCGACGATGTGGGCGGCATCACGCGTTCCCTCGTCGCGCTGACCAAACCGGACGGCCTTCACATTCATTACGTGGATTTGCGCGATCACTTCTTCAACTATCCGTTTGAAATGCTAATGTACTCCGAACGCGCATGGCGCGGCTGGCTGAATCCGACCAGCAATCACAATCGTTATCGCTTATGGGATTATCGCCGAGTCCTCGAAAAATATTTTGAAAAAATTGAAATTCAAATTCTGGAGCGCGATGAAGCCGCTTTTGAAAAGGCGCGCCCGCGCATCCGGCCTGAATTTGTGAGCGGCAATTTGCAGAACGACAGCGTTACACTGCTTCTTGTGATCGCATCCCGGCCGCGCAAATAATCAGCCATGAAAATTCTGCTGGACATCATTCCGTTTTTCGCATGGGCATTATTATGGATCGCGGGCGGCTGGTTGTTGGTCGCCTCGCTCTTTCGTCTGCGCGGCAGCGAGAATGCAATGACCGGTTTGGGCGCCGGGTTGTTGCTTCAGGCCTGGCTGGCAAATCTCCTTGCACGCGGATTGCCGGTCATGACGGCGTTCTGGTTTTCTGCCGGGCTGGTCTTTGCGGCTGGTCTTCTCTCCGCGTTTATGTTCCGCCGCGACCTGCAAATCGAATTTTCTGTGCCGCAATGGCTGCTGCTTATTCTTCTTACTTTGCTGTTCAATGCCATCGGCAATGGCCTCGGCATCTTCGATGATTATCAGAATCTCCCGACCATTTCGCTGATGGCGACCGGCGACATCCCGCCGCATTTCGCGCTCGATCCCTCGCTGAATTTTGGCTATCATTATCTATTATTATTGATCTCCGCGGAATTCATGCGGATGGCACACATGTTCCCATGGAGCGCGCTGGATTTGGCGCGCGGCCTCGTCCTTGCGCTGCCATTGATGCTGGCGGGTTTGTGGGCGTATCGAATAACGCGGAATCGCGCTGCCGCATTCCTGACGGGCTTCATGCTGGCATTTGCAGGCGGCACGCGCTGGCTTTTGCTCCTGCTTCCCCAGCCGATTCTTAATATCATTTCATCCAACATTACACTGATTGGTTCGGCCAGCACGACCGCGCCAAATCTCGCTGATGCGCTGTTATCCAATTGGAAGATTGACGGCGCGGGACCCATCCCGTTTCCGTTTGCGTTTTACACGGGCATCAATCAGCCGTACATCATGGCGTACACCGGCATTGCTGGCTCGGCCATTTTGATCCTGTTGATTCTTCTAATGACCGTTGGCCGCTGGCGTCATTGGAGCGCGGCAATCATCACATCGGTTTTGATCGCGGCGCTGGCGATTGCCAATGAAGTTTCGTTCGGCTTGATCGGGCTTGGCTTTCTTCTTATCATCATCGCATGGATCATTGTAAATCGTTCGTGGAAGTTGCCGCGCGAGCTTTGGATTTGGATCGCGATTCTGGGCGCGGCCGGATTGGCGGCACTCGCTCAAGGCGGGATGTTCACCGAAATCGTCCGCGCTCGTGGTGCCGCAGGCACCGCGGCCAGCTACTTCGACGCCTCACCAACCCTCGTCTGGCCTCCGTCAATTATTTCCGCGCATCTCGGTTCGTTATCCATTTTCAATGTATCGCAATTGATCGCGGCGCTTGCTGAAATCGGACCGATCATTTTGGTCACGCCGCTGGTTTTGATTTGGGCATGGAAATCTTTCAAGATTGGCAAATGGTTCGAAGCCGCGTTGATCGCATCGTCGCTGTGGAGTTTGCCCGCGTTGTTCGTGGCGTTCAAAGGCCCGTTGTTCACGGCCACGCCGCGTTTGATGAGCGGATGGTTCTTCGCGTGCATTTTGTACAGTGTGCCTTTGCTGTGGATTTGGCTTCGCAAACGGAGCGGAGCATGGCAGGTTGCCGCATTGAGCGGCGGCGTTGTGACGACGTTCGCGGGGGTGATTCTTTTCGGTGTTCAACTGGCCGCGATCCAAAAGCCGGTTTATGCCACGTTCATCACGCCGATGGACGCGCAGATGTCGCAGACTTATTGGAACAAGTTGAAACCCGGCAGTTTGATTTTCGATCCGACAGTTTATCGCGCACCGACGGTCTTTGGACGTTTTACAAAATCGTCTCCGTCGTGGTACCAGACGTCACCGGAATTTCAGGCTTTGGCCGGCGCGCCCGATCCGTTCAAGATTCACGCCGCGGGATTCGATTACATGTATTTCGACAGTGATTACTGGGATAACATGACTCCCGCTGAGCAGGCCCTGTTCAAAAATGAATGCGTAAAACAAGTCGCACAAGTGAATGGCATCCATGGCGAAAAGGATTATCGCAGGGATTTCCGGCGGCTGCTGGATATTCATGACTGCAGGTAGGCGCCCGACAAAAACCGGCGCTGCTCGATGATCCGATCCTGCATCATTTCCAGAAGGCAATGTATTGTCCTGCTTCGGCGCTGTTCGAAAAACGGTTCTGTTTCAGAAAGGTCACCGCGGCCGGCACGGAGCGCAAAATTGATTTGTTTATCACGATGATTTCTATTTCAGGATATTTTCTTACAAGGGAGGTGAATGCCTGGTAGTTTTGATTTATTTCCGCCGGGTTTTCGCCGAAAAGAAAATCCGATGTCTCCTTCCGTACGATTGATTCGCCTTCCCTTCCCTGTTTCCAAAGAAAAGTGTCGCTGATATCCGGCCTTACATACATTTGTGGATATCCCGGGTCAAATGAAAATATGACGGATGATAGAGGATATGGCGCCAGCATTAACCCTTTGGGAGTTTCGCTGATCAACTGTTGGGCAGCCCGGCTCGCCGCATTGGAAAATTCATCTTGAAAATTATGCAGGCCCTTTACCACCGAGGTGGGAAAGTATGCAATGAGTAACGCAATGAATATTGCCTCGGCAAACCATGCGGAAATGCGAAGCGGCAGCCTCCATTTTTGGGAGCGGTCGAACAATTCCGAGGCTGTGATGCCGGTCAGGAGAAAAAGCGGAACAACATAGAACATCCGGAAGTAGACCCCCAGGAAAAATCCAATGAGAGGCGCCGAGACCCAGGGGTTGAGCATCAGAAAAGGAAGGAAAACCAACCCCATTACAAATATCCGAACGGCGTTCCGTGTCAGGAGAATGGCGGTCACTGAAAAAATCACCAGTACGAATAATGTCGTGGGGAAAGGGGCGTCCTGAAAAAATAATCGAACATATCCCATCAGGGTGAGCGGGTATCCCTGATTGGCATGTACCGCAACCTGTGTCGAATCCACAAACGCGATGTAAAGCGCGAACAGTATCAAGTAACCAAAAGACATCAGATATCGGATGCCCGCCATGAACAAACGGCCAACTGAACGCAGATATGCACGTTCCACTATCAGAAAATAATCAACGAATAATATAAAAGCCATGACCGGTAAAAGCATGATGGCCGTGGTGCTCATCCCGGCCAGAGCCGCGGAGGTTAATGCCAAGCTGACCCAGGCTGGCGTTTTTCCATGTTTGAAATATTCCAGGGAAAAATAAATAATGAGATAGATGCCAGTCGAAACGACAATTGACTTCCCTTGAAAGACCCGCGAAAAAATCCAGCTGCCGGGCGAACGTTCGGATTCTCCCATCAACATTGTGATCAACAAAGTGACGGCTGTTCCAATCGCGGCTCCCAACGCATCCCTGGATACTTTCGTAAGCGCAAGGTAAATGGAGATGGGAAACATGAACCCGCTAATCGCGGAAACAAACAAATAAGCGAATTGAATGAAGTTGACCCCCAGTACGTACGCAAAAGCCGCCTGGATGTATTGATAAGCGCCGGCGGTATAAAACGATGCGCTGGTAAACGGTGCCTGGCCGCTGTAATAATCGTGCAGTTCGAATGACAATGCCTGCCCGGGATTTCGAATGTAATAAACGGGGTTCGCCAGGTAATAATAATCGTCAAGGCTTAATGTCCCGAAAGGGCGGATCGGCTGAAAGTGCGTCACGATCCAGCCTGCGATGCCTCCGGCAAGCAAAACAACGACAAGCGGAAGGGTATCACGAATCCGGATTTCTTCGAGCCGCTTCACGGCTTTGAATCCCAGGCCGACGAGGAGGACGACGAAGATGCAAACGGTCAGGTAGGAATAGGCTTCAAAGGAAATTGACGCCAAAAGGGAAATATGTGTAATGATGGTCAGGATGCCGAAAACGACCACATATCCCGTTGCGATTGCCTCGGTTATGACTACACTCTGGCGGTTGTGGAATTGATCAGAATCGAAGACACCTTTCATTTGGCCATCATCCCAAAAGCAATTTTGAAGTTGTTATATGAACTTAATCCTTCGCGCTGCAAAGGCCACCATTCTCAGCAATAACATTCCATGTTTCCAGCGCGAGATGTTCGTGGAGCCGTACGTTCGTTCACGGTATCGAATCGGGATGTCAACGATCTTGCGGTTGAGCTTGGCCGCGCCGAAGATGAGATCGTAATCGCCGAACGGATCGAACTCGCCAAAATAATTTCGGTTGGCCGCGATCTGTTCATAATCTTTGCGCCATAAAACTTTCGTTCCGCATAATGTGTCTTTGATGGGCTGGCCCAAAATCCACGAGAAGGCCATGCTGAAGAATTTATTGCCAAGAAAGTTCAAGCCCTGCATGGCTTCCTTTTCCATCGGGTAGATCAATCGCACACCGTTGATGAATTCGCCCTTGCCGGAATGAAGGGCTTCGTAGAAACGCGGCAGGTCCTCGGGCGGGACGGTCAGGTCGGCATCGAGGATCATCAGCACATCGCCTTTGGCTTCGGCGAAGCCGAGCCGCACCGCGTCCGCTTTGCCGATGCCCGTTTGACGGAGCAGCCGGCTCTTCGTCCCGGGATGAGCCGCCATTTCGCGTTCGATGGCTGCGTACGTGTCATCGCGCGAATGTCCCTCGACGAAGATGAATTCCGCGTCGCGTCCCATTTTGGGAGTCCGCTCGAAGATGGCTTCGATATTTCCCGACTCGTTGCGCGCCGGAACGATCACGGAAATCGTCGGTTCTTCGCTCCTTCCCTCATCCCTGAGAGGGGAAGGAGGTGAGGGGCGGGCGATCACAAAATTCGAAAGCGCAAACTCTTTGAACGGCCAGAGCCGCACCAGAAATTTATTTGCGAAACCGCCGAGCGGCAGCGGCCAGAGGATTTCCTGCCAGCTTCGGATGACATCGAAGCCGGCCAGGTTCAACATGCCGCGCACGTCGGCGGGCGTCATCCAATTCTGCGGAAGCATCGGCGCGGCCAGATTGAATTGTTGCGCGATGGTCAGCGGAAGCTGCCAAAGCCGGCTGTAGAAATTGATGATGACGCGGGTGGACGGGGTACACAAATGGCGGATTTGATCGAACGCGCATTGGACATCCCACAGGTCGTTGACCGTGTCCGAGAAAATGATGGCGTCGAACGTTTCCTGCACGGACGAGAGATCGTGCGCGTCGGCTTGAACGAAATCCAACTCTGGATGTTTTTCCCGTCCGCGCCGAATCATCTCTGCGGAAAAATCCACACCGACGCCGCGCGCCGGCCTGAGCGAATCCAGCAGATCGCCCGCGCCGCTACCGATTTCCAACACACGCTGCCCGGGATTGACGAGGAAGCGATAGATCCCGCCCAGCCTGCGGTGATAGAAGCCGCCCCAGCCGCGCCAATGGTCGCGCTTGCGCGCCACATTGTCCCAGTGCGCGATATGGGTCTGCTGATATTTGGATTCCTCATAACCGATGAATTGATTTCGAGAAAGCTTGTTCATGATTCCTTCGACCGGACTTGAAAATGAACTTTATTTTACGCGTGAACACGTGCTCCGAATAGCCCGAAATTCATATTCGTATATAATCGGGTTGTTATTATGAGCTGTCGAGTTCTGGCGAGGCGCTGTGTATTGGAATAGAACCGGAAGTATTCTCGATCCACTGATTTTCGTTGTCCTATCCCTTTGTTGGGTCATTGGCGGCTGGCTTTTGGTCCGCCGCAGCGGACGGTTTCTCGAACGCGAGCGGCTTGCTGCCGGAATGGCATCCGGCCTGCTGCTTTATATCATGCTTGGCAACGCGATCGCTCATTTCCTGCCGCTGTATCCCGCGTTTGCGCTGGCCTCCGTTGCGATATTGATCTTTGGCGTTTGGGTATCGCGAAATTCCAAATTTGCCTGGCCTGATTTAATCACGCCGTCTGTGTATTTGCCGATTGCGGCGATGATCGCGATGACGGGCCTGTTCACTTTGATTTTGCGCGGCCTCGGCGTTGGCGACGATTATGCTCATCTGCCGCTGGTCTCCTCGATGGCCGCGGGAGACTTTCCGCCGCATTATTCCCTGCATCCCGAAATTTTTCTTCCGTATCATTATGCGCTGGATTTGTTTGCCGCGACGATGGTTCGAATCGGCGGCTTTTTCCCGTGGAGCGCGTGGGACATCAGCCGGGCGTTCGTCCTTTCATTGACACTTGTCTGCGGTTGGTTGTGGCTGCGTCGAATCACGCACAGCAAAGTCGCAGCCTATCTAGGCTCTGGTCTCATCGCATTTGGGATGGGAACGCGCTGGTTACTGGCTTTGCTTCCCAAAGTATGGATTGCGAATATTTCTTCGGGCATTCAAATTATCGGTTCTTCTGTTGCAACCGGGAATACGTTGGCGAAAGCTCTTTTCCGTTCGTGGGTGATTGACGGCGGGCCGCCGGTTCCCATCCCATTTGCATTTGCCAATGGAGTTATTAACCCCTTAACTTTCGATTGGGGAAGCGCTTCGTCGTTGCCTTTTCTTGCCCTGATTTTGATTCTCATGATCGCCAGCCGCCGCGCCTTGAAGCCGGTCGGACTTTCATTGCTGGGAGTCGCCGTCTTATCCCTGGCGTTGAGCGCCGAGCATATTTTCGTCCTGCTGATTGTTGGAGTCGGCCTGGCAGCTTTCATAAACATCCTTCATCAGCGAACACCGCTCAGGAAAATCCTGTCGTCGTTTTCGGGACAATTTCTTTTGGTCGCCCTGATCACTGCTTTGCTAAGTTTTGTCCAGGGCGGTGTGATTACAGAATTGGCAAAAACCTTTTTGACAGGAAGGCAAGGAGTGACCGATGCCGCCGGCAATACATTTTCTTTATACTGGACACCTGCTTTCTACGACAGCCACTTTGGGAGTTTGTCCGTAACGAAGTGGAGACAGTTTGTGGTTCTGTTGGCAGAATGTGGGCCGATTCTCTTTTTGTTTCCAATTGTGATGTATAAAATGAGAAATGACTTCACTCACGGGCGGATTCTCGAATTTGGCCTCGGTGTGGCGTCATTTTTGGGCGTGATCATTCCATTATTCGTCAGTTACTATGTGCCGCGCGATATCACGAGATTGACTGGATTCGGATTCAATATGTGGCTACTATTGTCCCTTCAGCCTCTTTGGAGGTTTATCAAGCGCGGTGCGCTTTGGAACAGGTTGATGCTGGGATTTGGTTATGCTCTTACAATCTTCGGCGGCCTTGCCTTGCTTGCATTTCAAACCACCGCCATTTTTGCTCCGCAAACATCCAGTTTTATTTCCAGCATGGATAGCCGGATGTCTCAGGCTTATTGGGATCGCCTTGCTCCGGGTGCAATGGTCTTTGATCCGATTGGCTTCCGTGCACAGGCAGTGTTTGGGCGTCTTTCAACATCACCATCACTGGAAGGGCGGGTTTTAAGTACGTTCGTGCCTTACTTGTCTGCCCCGGATCCGCACAGTTTGCATAATCTTGGGTTTGGTTATGTTTATATTGATAACCGCTATTGGAGCAGCCTCTCTCTAACTTACCAACAGGCACTATACAGCTCATGCACCAAAGTCATCAAAAGGCTGGAGCGCTATAACAGCGTGACGGGCGATCTCTACGATTTCCGCGTTTTGATTGACATTACCAATTGTAAATAGGGGGCCGGGTTTGCCCACGCAGATGAAAACGCCGTGTTATAATTCAGCCGCTGAATTTTGAGCTATGGAAAATACGCACAACGAGACCATTCGCGAATTGACCCTGCTCGAGCAGGTCGAGAGCGATCCGGATATCAACCAATCTGCCCTCGCCAATCAGCTTGGAGTCGCGGTCGGAACCGTCAACTGGCATCTCAAACGTTTGATCGCAAAAGGCTATGTCAAGGTCCAGCGCGCCGAACGCAAGAAACTGCGTTACATCATCACGCCCGAGGGCATCGCCCTGCGCGCCCGCCTGACGGTGGATTATATCGAGCGCTCGTTCGACCTTTATCGCAAGACGCGCCAACGCGTCAAGGAGCATTTGAATACGGTCCGCGCCGCGGGAGTTAATCGCGTCCGCATTGTTGGCGATGGCGACGTGGCGGACATTTGCCGGTTGTCATGCCTGGAGCAGGGATTTGCAGTCGTTCAAGATTCCGATGCGCCCCGGCTGGAAATCAAAGGTTGGAAAGTCACCTTGAACATGGGAGACCCTTCATGAGTAAAGATCGTCACATTTTGATTACCGGGGGCGCGGGCTACATCGGTTCGCTCCTGACCTCGGAACTGCTGAGGGCGGATTGTCGCGTTACCGTGGCTGACAGTTTGCTCTTCGGCGGCGAGTCGCTGGTTCCGTTTTTTCATCATCCAAATTTTCATTTTGTAAAAGCCGACGTGACCGAGCCGCGCGCCATTAAAGATGCAGTGCGATCCGAGCATTCTTCGGGCATCGCGTGGCCCAGGCCGGATGCAATTGTTCACCTGGCCGCCATCGTGGGATTCCCCGCGTGCCAGGCGGTCGGACGCCAGGTGGCGTGGAAGTACAATGTCGAGGCCACGAAAATGGTTTTCGAGCAGGCGTCCGATTTGGGCGTGGGACGATTCGTGTTTGCGTCCACGTACAGCAACTATGGCCTGATGGCCGATGGCAAACCGGTGACGGAAGAGTCGCCGCTCAATCCGCAATCGTTGTATGCCGAGACGAAGATCGCCGCGGAAGAATACTTGCTCGCGCAAAAGGATGCTTCGTGCTCGCCATTGTTGTTCCGCTTCGCGACGCTCTATGGAATTTCCCCCCGCACGCGCTTCGATTTGATTGTCAATCAATTCGTGCTGGATGCATACACCAAACGCCAGTTATTGATCTACCAGCGCGGATATTCGCGTTCGTTCGTCCACGTGTGGGACGTGGTGCGCGGCATTCGGATGGGTCTCGATGTGCCGCAGGAAAAGATCCGCGGGCAGGTTTACAACCTCGGCACGGAAAACGGCAATTACACCAAGGATCAAATTGTCAATCTTGTGCTGAAGCGCATGCCCGAAACGACGGTGGAATATAAGGATTTGACGTTCGGCGGCGACATGCGCGACATTACGGTTTCGTTCGCAAAGATCAAGCGTGAGTTAGGATTTGAAACAACATTGGGTGTTGATGACGGCATCCGTGAGTTGTTGTTCGCAATGAAGACGGGCTTGATACGCGATCCTCTGGATCAGCGTTACCGCAATGCGCAATTCATCGTGCAGTAGGTGGAAGGTTCAAGGTTTAAGGATGAAAAGATGACAAGCGCAAAGCGTTTTGAAGACCTTGATGTCTGGCAAAGGGCAAAAGATTTAGCCAATCTGATTTACGAATTTTCCTCTGATGGCGAGTTTTCCCGCGATTTTGGATTGCGCGATCAGATGCGCCGCGCATCAGTATCAGTTATGTCGAATATTGCCGAAGGATTTGAGAGTCAAACTCAGGTTCTGTTTGCCCAATTCCTTGGGCGCGCTAAAGGTTCAGCAGGCGAAGTGCGCGCGCAGCTTTATATTGCCCGAGATCAAAATTATCTCACTGAAGAGCGATTTAATTCTGCCCTCTCGCTTGCCGAAATTTGCAGCAAACAACTGTCTAAGCTCATTCAATATCTTCAAGATCAACCCAATACCCGCCGAGTACGGGAGGATGGAGAATTCTACGATGTCAAACAATAGTCCTTCAACTTTTTGGAAAGATAAGCATGTGGTTGTTACCGGCGGCGCTGGTTTTTTAGGCTCGTTTGTAATCGAAAAATTGATCCAACGCGGCGCAACCGACATTATGATTCCGCATATTGAAAACTATAATCTTATTGACCGGGACGATGTTCGCCGCTTGTTTGCTGATGTCCTTACGCCTTTTGACAAACGTCCAGCTCATCTTAAACCTTCAACTCTAAACCTTTCACCTGCCAACCACGAAGTTGATCCCAAAAACGTCGTCATCATTCATCTCGCCGCAAATGTCGGCGGGATTGGCGCCAACCGCGAGCACCCGGCGGAATTTTTCTACGACAACCTGATGATGGGCGTGGAATTGATGCACCAGGCGTATAAAAATGGCGTCGGCAAATTCGTGGCGATTGGAACGGTGTGCGCTTATCCAAAGTTCACGCCGGTGCCGTTCAGGGAAGAAGATTTGTGGATCGGTTATCCCGAAGAGACGAACGCGCCCTATGGTCTCGCCAAGAAAATGATGCTGGTGCAGGCGCAGGCCTATCGCCAGCAATATGGATTTAATGCCATCTTCCTGCTGCCCGTGAATCTTTATGGCCCGCGCGATAATTTCAACTTGCAGACCTCGCATGTGATTCCCGCGTTGATTCGCAAGGCCATCGAGGCCAAGGAGCGCGGCGATAGAGAATTGGCCGTGTGGGGCGATGGCTCACCGACGCGCGAATTTTTATATGTCGAAGATGCTGCGGACGGAATCGTCAGCGCCGCGGAAAAATATAACGGCTCCGAGCCGGTCAACCTTGGTTCGGGCTATGAGATTTCGATCAAAAATCTGGCTGAGATGATCGTCCGTCAGACGGGATTTGGCGGAAAGCTCGTCTGGCAGACCGACAAACCCAACGGCCAGCCGCGCCGGGGCCTGGATGTGACGCGGGCGAAGGAATATTTCGGCTGGAGCGCGCAAGTCCCGTTCGAAGAAGGGATGCGCCGCACCATCGAATGGTTCGAGGAAAACCGAAACAAAATCCGTTAGAACATTTGCAAGTTAGCAGGTTTGAACGTTCAAATGTCGCCACGGCGCCACAGCGACGCTTTCCAACTTGCCAACATAGAAACAAAATGACTGAAATCACAAAACATCAACCGGAAACCATTTATATCAAACCGTCGAGCGGACTGGCCGCGCTCAATCTGCGCGACTTGTGGATCTATCGCGAGCTGGTCTTCTTCATGATCTGGCGCGATATCAAAGTCCGTTATAAACAAACCCTGCTCGGCGCGGCCTGGGCCGTCATCCAGCCTGTGCTTACGATGCTGGTTTTCAATTTTGTTTTTGGCACAGTCGCCAAAGTTCCGACCGAGGGCATTCCGTATCCGATTTTTTCATATACCGCATTGCTGCCGTGGGGGCTCTTCACCGCCGCGCTCAACACGGCCAGCCGTTCGCTGACCTCCAACACGAACATGGTGACGAAGATTTATTTTCCGCGGCTGGTCCTGCCGCTGGCATCCGTGCTTGGCGGATTGGTGGATTTCGCCATCGCGTTTGTGATCCTGATCGTGATGATGATCTATTACAAAGTCACGCCGACCGCTGCCATCTGGACTTTGCCGCTGTTCCTGATCCTGACGATTGTCACGGCGCTGGGGGTTGCGCTGTGGCTTTCGGCGATCAACGTTCAATATCGTGACGTGAACTATGTGCTTCCATTCCTGACGCAGTTCTGGCTGTTCCTCACGCCAGTGGCTTATTCGGCCAAAGTCATCTCGGCAAAGTGGCAGATCGTTTATTCGCTGAATCCGATGGCTGGAGTGGTGAACGGATTCCGCTGGGCGCTGCTTGGAACGAACACCGGTCCAAATTTGAACATGGCCGTTTCGATTGCCATTTCCCTGACCTTCCTCATCAGCGGATTATTCTATTTCCGTTCCATGGAACGGACTTTTGCGGATACCATCTAACGTGTCAGGTTTCAGGTGTCACGTGTCAAGAATAAAAGGAGAATTCATGGCTCTGATTGAACGTTTTGAAGATATACAGGCATGGCAGGAAGCGCGGAAATTGGTTAAGATGATTTACATTCTTACGAACAAAGATCATTTTGCGAAAGACTATGGCATGAAAGATCAAATTAGACGCGCATCGGTTTCTGTAATGGCAAATATTGCCGAGGGTTTTGACTGCGACTCGAAAGTCGAGTTTGCGCGCTTTCTTGGAATCGCGAGGAGATCCGCTGTAGAAGTCCAATCTCTTCTTTACGCGGCGGTGGACACGAATTACATCAGTCAAAATGAATTTGATCTGTATTATGAACAAGCGCGTAAAGCCAAAGCACTTGCCGGCGGCTTTCAACGTTCGTTGGCAAAACGAACTTCCAGCAGTTAACCTGACACCTGGTACTTGACACCTGATACCTTATGACTACCGCCGTTCGTGTTGACCATCTTAGCAAACGCTACAAAATCGGCGCCGCGCAGACCAAGTTCCGCTATGGAATGTTCCGCGACGTTCTGGTTGACGTGGCAATGACGCCAGTTCGCATTGTGCGATCCATACAGGGCAAAAACATGCGCGGCACCGGTGCGACTTCGTTCATCTGGGCGCTGGATGATGTTTCGTTCGATGTCGAAGAAGGCAGGGTGCTTGGCATCGTTGGACGCAATGGCGCGGGCAAAAGCACTTTGCTCAAAGTGTTGTCGCGTGTCACCGAACCAACGAAAGGAACGGTCACGGTTCGCGGACGCGTCGGCTCGCTTCTCGAAGTCGGGACCGGTTTTCATCCCGAATTGACCGGACGCGAAAATATCTATCTCAACGGCGCGATCCTCGGCATGAAGCGCACCGAGATCGATCGCAAGTTCGATGAGATCGTGGATTTCTCCGAAGTCAGCCAGTTCATTGATACGCCGGTCAAGCGTTATTCGTCCGGCATGTATTTGCGTCTGGCATTCGCGGTTGCCGCGCATCTCGAACCGGAAATCCTCGTGGTGGATGAAGTTCTCGCGGTGGGCGATGCGGAATTCCAAAAGAAGTGTCTCGGCAAAATGGGCGATGTCGCGCAGCAGGGACGAACGGTTTTATTTGTCAGTCACAATATGTCGGCCATCCTGCGATTGACTCAGGAAGCCATTGTTCTTAAAAAAGGTCAGCTTATCAAACGCGCTCCTTCGCAGGAAGCGGTTGATTTTTATTTGGCGTCCGGCCAGGCGGAGACCGGCGAGCGGATTTGGGAAGCCGATGAAATCCCCGCGAGCGCCGCGCCGTTCAAACCGGTCGCGCTGCGACTCAAAGATCAACGCGGCAAGATCGTGGACACCGTCCGCTCGACCGAGCCGGTCACGTTGGAATGGGAATATCAACTTGATATGCCGATCACGGGTCTGCGCGTCGGCATGTATCTCAGCACGATGCGCGGCGAATACGTTTTCACCGCCTTCGATACGGATGATGCGAAACACTTCGAGCAATTCAGCGCGCGTAAAGCGGGTCGTTATATCAGCCGCTGTGTGGTCCCCGCTGATTTTTTTAATGAGGGCCGCTATTCGCTCGGCGTGAACGCCAGTTCGTTTGGCGTCCGCCGTTATTTCATGGATGAGAACGCGCTGTCGTTCAACGTGGACATTTCCGGCGCGCCCGGCACGCATTGGCCTGAGATGCGTCAGGGACCTGTCCGCCCGCGGCTGGAATGGAAGATCGAAAAGGTTGATTAATTTTTCCCTCACCCTCAATCCCTCTCCCAGCGGGAGAGGGGCAAGGGGTGAGGGATGACTTCATGAACAAAACTTCCCTCCGCAACTTCCTGGGTGAAATTCCGTTGGCTGCCGAATTGGATTGGACGCTTCGGCACGCTTCGCGGAATCGCGCCCGCAAAGATCATTACAACCTGGAACGCCTGCAAAAGTCGTTGCCCGCCGCGCGACTCGTAGCCGAGCGTTTTGCGCGCGAGGCACAACCCGGCAAAAAGATTCTCTTCTTTGCCACGCTTCATTATTGGATCGAACAGTCGGCGTACATTTCGCTTTTGCTCGCGGGCCTCGGACACAACGTCACGCTGATGACGCTGCCTTACTCCGAATGGCACAAGCGCATGGACAAATTCACGCAGCGCCAGCGGATTCTGCACACGCGCGATGCGCTTGCCGCGATGGATCCATTGGTCGAACACGTTTCTCTCCTCGACCTGAAACCGGCGTCCGTTTTACCGGCTCAACTCAGCGCTGACGTCGAAGAGGTCAGCCTGTGGGACGCGCAATACACGTTGATGCGCGAAGAAGTGGACATGAATAATCCATCGGATCGCGCGGTTTATGACCTGCGGATGGAACGCAATACATTCGCGGCGCGCACTGCCCTCGATTGGATGCAAGCCAACAAACCTGAAGTTGTCCTCGTGCCAAACGGTTTGATTTTGGAAATGGGAATCGTTTTTCGCGTGGCTCGTTATCTTGGCATCCCAGCCATGACGTTTGAATTCAACGACCAGCGCGAACAAATCTGGCTGGCTCAAAATTCGTCCATCATGCGCATGGACACGGATTATCTCGTCGAAGCGCGCTGCCATCTGCCGATGACCGATGCCATGTACGAACGCCTGGCTGATCTCGAAAACGCGCGGCGCGGCGCAAAAGTGTGGGGCAAATCCAAACGATTGTGGCAATATGTTTCCTCACAGGGCGCGGAGGAGACGCGCGCGCTGCTCGGCCTCGACAATCGCCCGGTGGTGATGCTCGCGGCAAATGTGTTGGGCGACAGCCTCACGCTGGGACGAAACGCCTTCGCCGAGTCGATGACCGAATGGTTGACGCGCACGATTCAATTTTTTGCAAGCTACCCCGAAGCTCGCGCTGAGCGAAGCCGGAGCGTCCAGTTTGTGATTCGAGTTCATCCGGGTGAGACGATTGTTCCGAAAGCGCGGTCCATGGCGCAGGTCGCGCGTGAAGCATTGCCGAGTCTGCCCGAACATATTCACGTCATCGGTGCAACGGACAAGATCAACACGTATGATTTGATCGAGATTGCCGATCTGGGTTTGGCGTACACGACGACGGTTGGCCTCGAGACAGCGATGAATGGCCGCCCGGTCATTCTTTGCGGTCAGACGCATTATCGCGGCCGCGGCTTTACGATGGACCCGAATTCGTGGGACGAATATTTTGCCGCGCTCGAAAATGTCTTGAGCGATTTGCCCGCGCATCGTTTGAACGATGAGCAAATTGCCAAAGCCTGGAATTATGCCTATCGTTATTTCTTCGAATACCCGCGCCCGTTCCCGTGGCGTCTGATGAATTTTTGGGACGACCTCGCGGTGTGGCCGCTCGACAAAGCGCTGGGCCCTGAAGGACTTGCCGCGTTCGGCGAGACGTACAAGTTCTTGGTTGGTGAGCCGTTTGCGTGGCCCTCACCCCTGCACCCCTCTCCCAATTTTGGGAGAGGGGATGGGGGTGAGGGGAAAAACACCAAACAGCAAGTGCGCGAATTTTATGACCAGATCGGCTGGTCACAAGTCGGCGAGGGACTTTATCAAAACGCCCGCTATGAAGACTTGCGCCCCGTTTCGCGCGACTACATCCACAAATGCCATTTGCGCGTTAACCGTTACATCGCTTTGCGCGGGGACTTTTTGCTCGATGCTGGTTCAGGCCCAGTGCAATGGCCTGAATATCTGACGTATTCCGAGGGCTACCGCTTCCGCGTCTGCGCCGACATTTCGATCACGGCCTTGAAAGAGGCCCGTCAAAAAATTGGCGGACGTGGTTTATACGTTGTTGCCGATATTGCCAACCTGCCGTTCGAGCCCAACGCATTCGATGGGATCGTTTCACTGCACGCCATTCATCATTTGCCGTTGAGCGAACATAAGCGCGCGTATGTTGAATTGAACCGTGTCTTGAAGCCGCAGCGGACGGCAGTTGTCATCAACGGCTGGCATAATCCCTTGCTGATGTGCGCAGCTGAACCATTGATTCGATTCGGGCGCTTGCTCACCGGTCGTTCAGCAAAGCGAAAGAAAGATTGGGCCGCTGAAGAAGATCAGGCGGGGACCTTTGTTGAAAAGATGACGCCGCGCTGGTTGAAGAATGAACTCAAAGGCGGAGTCCAATTTAAGATTTATCCGTGGCGCAGTCTCAGTCCGCGTTTTATGCGCTGGTTTGTGCGTCCGCAATTGGGCGGCAAGGCGTTTCTGCATTTCGTCTTTTGGCTGGAGGAACGCTTCCCGCGTTTCTTCGGCGAGAATGGACAGTATCCGTTGATCGTGATTCGGAAATAAATCGAATGTCATTGCGAGTGGCGCCTCGCGCCACGAAGCAATCTCATGTTAGAGGAGATTGCTTCGTCGAGAAAAACCCTCTCCTCGCAATGACATGCAAGGAGTTATGATGGATTGGAATAATCAAGTCGTCCTCGTCACTGGCGGAACCGGTTCGTTCGGCAAGAAATTCATCGAGATCATGCTGAGGGATTTTCAGCCGAAGAAAATGATCGTGTTCAGCCGCGACGAGTTGAAGCAGCATGAAATGCAGGCTGGCGGATTCAATCATCCATCCCTGCGCTATTTCATTGGCGATATACGCGACCGCGAGCGCCTCGTGCGTGCCATGCACGGCGTGGATATCGTTGTCCATGCCGCGGCGTTGAAGCAGGTTCCAACCTGCGAATACAATCCGATGGAGGCCATCAAAACCAACATCATGGGGACGGCAAATGTCGTCGAGGCCGCGCTGGATGCGGGCGTGAAAAAAGTCATGGCGCTCAGCACGGATAAAGCCGTCAACCCGGTCAATCTTTATGGCGCGACCAAACTCGCGGCGGAGAAGCTGACCGTTCAAAGCAACGCCTACGCCGCGGGTACGGCGACCCGCTATTCGTGCGTCCGGTACGGGAACGTCGTTGGGAGTCGCGGCTCGGTCGTTCCCGTCTTCCTCAAACAGCGCCAGAACGGCAGCGTCACCATCACCGATGCCCGCATGACGCGCTTCTGGCTTTCGCTCGAACAGGGCGTCCGTTTTGTCATTGCCTGCATCGAACGCATGCACGGCGGCGAAGTTTTCGTGCCAAAGATTCCCAGCATGAAAGTGATTGACCTGGCGAAGGCCATCGCCCCGAAAGCAAAGGTCAATATCATCGGCATTCGCCCCGGCGAAAAACTGCATGAGGTGCTCATCTCGGAAGACGAGGCGCGCAACACGGTCGAGCTGGATGATATGTTCATCGTGAAGCCGCCCGAAACCTTGTGGGAGCGCAATTTGCAATACGAGGGCCGGCCCCTGCCCGACGGTTATCGTTATTCAAGCGACAATAACGCTGAATGGCTCGACATCGAGGGCATCAAAAAATTCATCGCGCCGTTTGAAAATTTATACGCGGTCGGAAAACTGGAAGGATAAAGCGTGTCAGGTGTCACGTGTCAAGTTCCACGTGCGCCTGACACTTGGCACTTGACACATGACACGAATCTTGATCACCGGCGCAAGCGGACTGCTCGGACTCAACCTGGCTTTGGACGCTTGCCGCGCACATGAAATCATTGGTGTGGACCGTAACACGCTGACAGGCGTGCCCTTCAAAGTGATCAGCACCGATCTTTTCGCCCCGAATGCGGTCTACCGCGTCTTGAACGAATCCCACCCTGACGCGGTGATCCACTGCGCGGCGCTGGCCGGAGTTGATTCCTGTGAGGATCAACCCGATCTGGCGCGCCGGACGAACGCCGAACTCCCAGCCCGGTTTGCGGATGAATGTGCGCGCCGAAAGATTCGACTCATTCACATTTCCACTGATGCGGTCTTCGATGGTCAAAAGGATGGCTCTTACATTGAAAGTGATCTCCCCAATCCCTTGAGCCTCTACGCGCAGACCAAATACGAAGGTGAGAAAGCTGTTTTACAGATCAACCCGCTGGCAATCGTGGCACGCGTCAATTTTTATGGCTGTTCATTGAACGGCAGGCGGAGCATAGCCGAATTCTTCGTCAATAATTTGAGCAGCGGCAAAAACGTCAACGGCTTTACGGATGTAATTTTCTGTCCGATGTGGGTCAATCATCTCGCTGCGTTACTGATTCAAATGCTGGAACGCGGCTTGCACGGCCTGTATCACACCGTCGGCGCGCAGGCGATGAGCAAATATCAGTTCGGCGTGGAGATCGCGCGCAAGTTCGGGCTGAGGGAAAGCCTCATTTCGCCGCAGTCCGTTGAAACGTCCGGTTTGAGCGCCCCGCGTTCCCACAATTTATGGCTGTCTACCCACAAATTGTCCACCGATTTGGGGCCGGCAATCCCCAATTTCTCAACAGGACTGGACGCGTTTTATACACAATACCAGCAGGGTTATCCACAGAAAATCCGCAGTTATTCACAGGAACAAGAATGACAGATACAGCCCGAAGCCAAAGCGGCCTGAACCCGCGGCGCGTCCAGAATTGGATTGCGCTTGCGCTGGTTGTATCCTTCATCGCCTTTGGGATTCTGAGCGTCCAGAAAGTTTCGGTCACTTCGGACGAGGCGCTTCATTACCGTTACGGGATGCAAATCCTGAACCTGAATTCGAAGCGCTTCGATGACAGCAAGATGCCGGTCACCGCGCTGAATGCTTTGCCAAAGAAAATTGCATCTTATTTTCCGAACAGCCCGCTGAATAATTTTCTGGATGATTTCTCCACCGCGCGGCTGATGACGATTCTGTTCTCGGCGCTTGTCGCGTATGTGGTCTTTCACTGGGCGCGCGAACTCTACGGATTTTATGCAGGCTTGGCGGCGTTGGTGCTGTACATTTTCGACCCGAACATCATCGCTCATTCCCAACTGGTCACGACGGATATTTACGTCACCGGCACGATTCTCTTTGCGTGTTATGGCATCTGGAAATTTGCGAACACCCGCCGCGTTCATGACGGGCTTTTGAGCGCGTTCACGCTGGGACTCAGCGAGATCGCCAAATACACATCCATTGTTTTGCTGCCGCTGTTCGTCCTCGCGCTGGTTCTTCACGATTTGCCTGCACAGATTTCAGCGTATAAAGAAAATGGTTTGAAAGCAATTGGAAAATATGCAGGCCAATTAGCTCTTTATGTTGCAGCAGGCTGTTTGTCCATCTTTGTCATTGTCAACGCGGCATTCCTGTTCAACCGTACTTTTGTGCCGCTGAACCAATATGTATTCCAATCTCACTTTTTTAGACGGCTTCAGAACGTTCCGGTCGTTCAGAATTTACGCGTGCCGTTTCCCTATCCATATTTGCAGGGATTGGACCGGACGGTCAACAACGAACAGACGGGAAAAAGTTTCGGGAACATTTATCTTCTCGGACAAATCCGCTCCGGGCATGGCTTTGCCGGATATTATTTTGTGGCATCGGCCTTGAAAGTGCCGATTGCCACGCTGCTGGTGATCATCGCTGCTTTCATCGTTTACGCCGTCAGCAAAAAGCGCAGGAAGACATTCCTCCAAAATGAAGTTTTCCTGTTCGTGCCGTTTTTGTTTTACACCGTCTACTTCAATTTCTTTTACGATGCCCAAATTGGATTCCGTTATTACATGGTGGTCTTCCCGTTGCTTTATGTGTTTGCTGGCAGTCTGTTCTCGAATTGGCCGGAATTTTCGAGAAAACGAAAAGCGGCGGTCTTTGCATTGTCGGTTTATTTGATCGCGTCCGTTCTGTCGTATTATCCTTTTTATCTTTCATATTTCAATGAGATTGTTTGGGATCGCAAGTATGCTTATAAATATCTGGCCGACTCGAACCTGGATTGGGGACAGGGGCAGGTTTACCTTTCGGATTATCTGGCCGCGCATCCGAACGCGGTTTACACCCCCGGCGGCGTTACGAGCGGCGAGATTGTCATCGGCGCCAGCGATCTGGTTGGTGTGACCACGTGGGGGAATCCGGACAAATACAAATGGCTGCGCGACAATTTCCAGCCGGCAAAAACGATTGCTTACGAATATTTGGTTTTCGACATCACGCCGCAGCAATTACAGCAGCTTTGTTCAACAACCAACTATTGCCATTAGCAAAAGGAGATGCAAGATGGAAATCAAAATTGGGAACCGTCTGATCGGGCCAAGTCATCCGACGTATTTCATCGCCGACATCGCCGCGAACCACGACGGCGACTTGGACCGAGCGAAGATGCTCATCCGCCTCGCGAAGGAAGCGGGAGCGGACGCGGCCAAATTCCAGAACTTCGACGCGCCGAAGATTGTCTCCGATTACGGCTTCTCGCACATGAACAGCCAGGTCAGCCACCAGGCAGCGTGGAAGAAATCCGTTGTCGAAGTCTATCACGCGGCATCCATCCCGTTCGAGTGGAGTTTGACCTTGACGGAGGAGTGCAACGAGGCTGGCATTGATTATTTCTCCTCGCCGTATGATTTCAAAGCCATTGATTTCCTCGATCAATATGTGCCGGTTTACAAAGCCGGTTCCGGCGAGATTGACTGGATCGAGGCGCTCGAACGCATGGCAAGCAAGGGCAAACCGCTTTTCGTCGCGACGGGTGCTTCGACGATTGGCGAAGTGCAGAAGGCCGTCCACGCGATCTTGAAGATCAACAAACAACTCGTGCTGATGCAATGCAACACCAATTACATGGCCAGTCCGAATAATTACGATCATCTCCACATCAATGTTCTCAAAACATACGCGGCGATGTTCCCGGATGTGATTCTTGGTTTGTCGGATCACACGCACGCGGTCGCACCGATTCTCGGCGCGGTGACGCTGGGCGCGCGCGTCATCGAGCGCCACTTTACGGATAGCAACAACCGCGAAGGCCCCGACCATAAATTCGCGATGAATCCTGACAACTGGGCCAAGATGGTCGAGGAGACGCGTTTGCTCGAACGCGCGTTGGGAAGCCCGGACAAATTCATCGCGGACAACGAAAAGGATACGGCGGTTGTCCAGCGGCGCTGTCTGCGCGCGGCGCGAGACATCAAAGCCGGCGAAATCTTCACACGCGGGATGATTGACGTTCTGCGTCCCGCCACGCCCGGCGCGATCAAACCGGATCAGATCGAAAATGTCATCGGAACAAAAGCGCTGCATGATTTCGAGTATGGACAGGAATTGCGCTGGACAGATCTCGGTTCGGTTTAAAAGTTACAGGTTGGCAAGTTGGAACGTTCAAACTTTCAAACGTTCCAACCTTTGACATCATGAAGATTATCTATTTTTCCAAAGATTATTCCCCGCACGATCATCGTTTCCTCGCCGCGCTGGCGGAAACGGATCACGAAGTTTTTTATTTAAAGTTGGAAAACGAAGCGCAGCAAATCGAAGACCGGCCTGTGCCGTCCAAAATCCAGCAAGTGTTGTGGGCGGGAGGACAAAATCGTTTTCGCTGGCGCGATGTGCCGCGTTTGACGCTCGATCTGAAACGCGTCATCAAAGAAATCAAACCTGATTTGATTCATACAGGTCCGATTCAAACCTGCGCGTTTCTTGCGGCGCTCTCCGGCTTCCATCCCATCCTGACGATGTCATGGGGCTTCGACTTGATGCAGGATGCCGAACGTAACGGATGGATGAAACAAATCACGCGTCACGTTTTACGCAACAGCGATTTCTTTACCAGCGACGCACAGGTAACGCGCGATAAAGCAGTTGCTTATGGAATGAATCCAGATCGCACGGTTGTCTTTCCGTGGGGCGTGGATTTGAATCATTTCAGTATGCGGAAGGCGGCAGGCAGAAGGCAGACAACCGTCCGCCGTCAACTGTCAACGGTCTTATTTTGCAATCGTTCGTGGGAATCGCGCTATGGCGTGGACGTTCTGGCAAAAGCATTTGTCAAGGTGGCGCAACAGTATCCACACGTCAGTTTGCTTTTGCTCAACAGCGGATCGCAGGCGCAGTTGCTTCGCAGCATTTTCATGAATGGCGGCGTATTGGATCGCGTCCAATTTGGCGGACAGGTCCCGCAAAAAGATTTGCCGCGCTGGTATCATATGGCTGACCTTTATATTTCGCCCTCGCACGTGGACGGCTCATCCGTGTCGCTGCTGGAGGCGCTGGCGTGCGGCCTGCCCGCCCTCGTCTCGGATATTCCGGCGAACAAAGAATGGATCCGCGACGGAGTCAACGGCTGGCTCTTCCGCGATGACGATCCAAACGATCTTGCCGGGAAGATTTTAACGGTGATGGCCCAAAGAGAAAGATTAACTGAAATTGGCCGCGCCGCCCGGAAGTCCGCGGAGGAACGGGCTGATTGGAAAAAGAATTTTGCGATCCTGCTTCACGCTTACGAAATGACCGTCGGTCTCAAATGATTGGAGGCTCAAAATGATCATCTCATTCGTGCTTGTGGTTGTCGTGACGATCCTGGCTGTCTATTTCAGCACTTTCAATCAAGCCGTCATTACCGTCAATCTCTTTGGCTATCTGGTGGAGGGACCGACCGGTCTCTTCCTGATCGTCACATTGGGCATTGGCGCTTTGATCGGCATCCTGATCATGCTGCCTTCGGTGATCAGCCGCAGTTGGACGCTGATGAAACACAAGCGCCGCGTGCGCGAGCTTGAGAACGCGGTTTCGTCTCGAAAACAAGTCGAGCCGGTCGAGGGCGAAGACCAGTGAGCAGGTAAACAGATTGTGCCTGACATGAAACTGGTGTACGTCCAAAATTCAAGGAGGTAAACATGACAATTGTTTATTTGATCGTGGCATTGGTGATCGCGCTCCTGGCGGTGGCCTTTGCATTGCAGAACACAATGCCCATTGCCATTTCCTTTCTGGCGTGGACGGCCAAAGGCTCACTTTCCCTGGTCGTGCTGATCACGCTGGTCATCGGCATCGTGATTGGTTTGCTTGTGCTGACTCCTTCTGCCATCAAAAATTCCTTTGCTGTTTCCCATCATCTCAAACGAATCGGCACGCTGGAAAAAGAGTTGGATGAGCATAAAGCGAAAATCGCTGAATTGCAGAAATCCGAATCCGCTGCACCAACTTCGGAAGCTTCCGACCTTCAACAACAATGAAGCCGCGCGTTGCTGCCATCATTCAGGGGCGGATGGGTTCGTCGCGCCTGCCAGGAAAGATTCTGGCAGACATCGCGGGACAGCCGATGCTGCAGCGCGTCTTCATTCGGACCTCGCGGGCGGCCACCGTTACCGAAACCGTTTTTGCCACGACAACGGATTCCACCGATAATCCCGTGGCGGAATATTGCGACTACAGCGGAATCCCTTTTACGCGCGGAAGTTTGTATGACGTGCTTGATCGTTATTATCAAGCTGCCAAAGAATTCAAAGCGGATATCGTTGTCCGCATCACAGCCGATTGCCCGGTGATTGACTCGGCGTTGATTGATGATGTTGTGAATATGGTAATTGGTAATTGGGGATTCGATTTCGCGGCGAATCGACTCCCGCCTCCATTTCATCGCACTTTCCCGATTGGCCTGGATACTGAAGTTTGCACCTTTGCGGCGTTGGAGCGCGCGTGGAAAGAAGCAACTGAACCTCAACAACGCGAACACGTGATGCCTTATTTCTACGAAGGCGTTGAACTGGTCACTGAAAACCGATCACTGCAAACTGGCATCTCCCCGCGCGGATTCAAAGTTGCGCTTCTTCATCACACCACTGATTTCGGCGATTATCGCTGGACGGTGGACACACCCGAGGATTTGGAATTCATGCGTCAGGTGTACAGTCGCTTCGATGACCGCGATGATTTCTCGTGGAAGGATGTTTTGGATTTGGTTCACAACGAGCCATCACTGATGGAAATCAATGCGAACGTTAAACATAAAACATTGAAAGATATTGATAAGCGCGCTCTCAAATGATGTCATTGCGAGCGCCCGCAGGGCGCGTGGCAATCTCAGATAACCTTCAAATAGGAGATTGCTTCGCTTCGCTCGCAATGACATGCTGATAACTAATGTCACTGATCACTCTCTTCTCCGCGCCCAAACCTTTCACCGATCCGCACATCGCGATGATCCAGCGCAACGCGATCAAATCCTGGACTCTGCTTCCCGATGTCGAAATCATTTTGCTCGGCAACGAAGAAGGATTAGTAGAAACTGCGAAGGAACTTGGTGTGAAGCATTTGACCAATGTGAAATGCAATGACAGCGGCACGCCGTTCATCTCGTCCATGTTCGAGCTGGCGCGGCAAAACAGCAACAACGAGTTATTGTGCATCATCAACGCGGACATGATTCTTATGCCCGATTTTATCGAAGCCGCGAAACAGGTTGCGAAACAGAAAGATAAATTTGTTTTGCTCAGCCAGCGCTGGGACTTGGATGTGACTCAACCTATCGAATTCGATAACGATTGGCAAAACCGTCTACGGTCCGCTGTCCACGGTCATGGCGAGTTACATCGTCCCGCGGGAAGCGATTTCTTCCTCTTTCCTCTTTCTTCTTATCTCGACGTTCCTGACTTCACCATTGGCCGCGCCGGCTGGGACAACTGGATGATCTACAAAGCGCGCAAGGAAAAATGGCCCGTGATTGATTGCACGCCATCGGTCATGATCGCGCATCAGAATCATGATTATTCTCATTTGCCAGATTCAAAGCCGCATTACGAACATCCCGACACGAACGAAAACATCCGTCTCGCGGGCGGATCGGCCAATGTGCGTTATACCATTTTGGATTCAACTCACCAGCTGGTGAATGGTAAATTTCTCCGTCCGAAGATGACTTATGCGCGTTTCATGCGCGGCGTGGAATTATTTTTGCGAAAGATATTCTTCTTCTTGCCTGAAAATATGATTGAAAATGTTGTACGCCCCAAAAGATGGAAAAAACGATTCAAGAAATTATTTAAATGAACGTAGGGGCACAGCGGGATGGTTGACGGACAAAATCCTAAACTCGTCCCGCTGTGCCCCTACAAGGATAAAAATGCGTAAAGGTCAAAACCCTGCCAAGTTCGTCAAAGACGTCCCCCGCCCACAGCGGATCACGGTCGCGCTACTCAATTACATTCCGTTCCTAAGGGGATTCTATGCCGAGACTCTTGATGTCTTGAAAGTTTGCATGGAATCAATGCGAAAAGACGCGGGCTTGCTATTTGATCTTATGGTATTCGATAACGGCTCATGCGCCGAAGTGCGCGATTATTTGATCCAAGAAAAAGAAGAAGGACGAATCCAATATTTGATTCTTGCCGAGAAAAATATGGGCAAGGGCGGCGCGTGGAATATCATTCTGGCGGGCGCGCCCGGAGAAATTATTGCATACACCGACAGCGACGTTTTGTTTTCACCGAATTGGTTGAAACGTTCCGTTGAAATTCTGGAAACATTTCCGAATGTCGGCATGGTGACGGCGCGTCCGTTCCGTACCCCGCCAGAATTTTACGAATCGACTCTCGAATGGGCGCGCAAAAACGCGAAACTCGAAGATGGACAATTCATTCCGTGGGAAACATTTTTGGAATTCAATCTCTCGCTCGGACAGACCGAAGAAGAAAATAAAAAAGTCTATGCCGAGACAAAAGACTGGAGAATAACTTATAACCCCATGTCGTTGCGAGGAGTGGCGTCAAAGGTGCCACGACGAAACAATCTCCCATTAAACGAGGAGACTGCTTCGCAAAAAGCGCTCGCAGCGACATCTCATGAGATCGTTGCATTTGCTGGCGCTTCGCATTGGCAATTCACCGCGTACAAATCCACGCTTCAAGAATTCCTGCCCTTTGACATGGATAAACCCATGGGACAAGTCCGCCAATTGGACAAGCGCATGAACGACGCGGGCTTGTTGCGCTTGATGGTCCCCGACCCGCTGGCGATGAATATGTCCAATACGCTGGGATATTTGCGCGGAGAACTCAAAGCGCAAAGTACAAAACGCAAAGCAAGTTTTGGCAAACGCGTGTTGGAAATTGGATTCGTCAAGAAGATGTTGCTGGCGATATACAACAAGATTTTCAAATGGTATTATTCGTAGAGGTATAATCATTGGAAGAGGTGAGCCATGACTAACCTTGAAAAGACCATCTTACTTGAACTTTCATCACTGCCCAAATCACATCAGGCAGATGTATTAACCTATATTCGTTTCCTTCGACTCGGCTTGGCAAGTGATGATGAAATCGAAAAGCGTTTTGTTGCATCGTTGAAGCGTATTCGCGTTCGTGCAAAAAAGTTGAAAATTACACCGCGTGATATCGAGAAAGAAATCCGCGCAGTGCGCGCAGGTACGAGGTGACCTATGGATCGAATTATCGTCAACCCACAAATTCACTTTGGCAAACCCATCATCAAAGGAACGCGTATCACTGTGCAAGATGTTCTTGAGTTAATTAACGAGGGGTTGGGCTTTGACCAAATTATCAAGGATTATTATCCTGACTTGAAGAAAGAAGATATTCAAGCCTGCTTGCAATACGCTATTGCATTAGTGGCGGCTGAGGACATTCATATTTCTTCGGTGGCGGCATGAAATTCCTGCTCGATCAGGATGTGTACGCACTGACAGAACGTTTCCTGCGCGAGCAGGGATATGACGTTGCAACCGCCTCTGAATTGGGACTATCCCGTGCACAAGACTTGGATTTGTTGAAAACAGCAGGTGAACGGGGACGAATTTTTGTTACTCGTGATAGGGATTATGGCAATTTGGTCTTTGTTCATCATGCAGGCAGGGGCGTAATCTATATGAGAATATTGCCATCGAGCATGAAAGAAGTTCATGCTGAATTGAAGAAAGTGCTTGAAGCTTATAGTGAAGATGAATTGGCAAAATCATTTGTGGTAGTGGAAAAAGGTCGCTATCGCATACGAAAGATTGAATAATATGCACGCGCTTTCCCCTCTCCTACAAGGAGAGGGCAGGGTGAGGTGGCAATGCATAACAAAATTTTCAGTTGGTATTATTCTTAGAGCTTCTTGTGGCTTGAAATGTGCCAAGTAACAGCGCGGTAAAGAAAGGAGTTCCTGAAAAATGAAAAACAAATTTTGTTTTCTTTTTGTAACGATCATTGCTTTCGTTGCTTTGCTGGGAGTCTCCTGTTCTGTATCCTTGCTTACAACAGAGATTAGTATAACTCCTTCAGTTACTCCCTCTCCAATTCCAAGCCCTACGTTTACGCCAGTGACATATCCGACCATGACCCCATATCCAACCGATATTTCATATCCTACCGCCAGTATAGTAAATGCAAAGGCTGTCGCTTTTATTAGTGAAGAAGGAAATGGCAATTCTCTATGGATCGCAAATGTGGATGGTAGTGGGGAAAGAAAATTAACCGATATTGAACACAACACTCAATGGGGAAGTGAGTATTTATTAAAGTGGTCTCCTGATGGAAAATGGATTGGTTATATATCTGGAGATGATTTATGGATCATTTCTCCTGACGGTTCAGTAAAAAGAAAGCTTTTGTCATTCCCTGATAGGACTACAGGAACACTATATACATATGTGTGGTCTCCAGATAGTTCGAAGATTGCTTATATACAGAAAGCAACTGATGGCCCAGTAGCGCAGATTACCGTAACAATGTTTGATTTGGTCACAGGAAAAACACTTGAAATATCTTCCAATCAAGCACCCGATCCAATGCCTATATCATGGTCGCCTGATGGAAAATATATTCTTTTTGCTAAAGATTTTTCTTATAGTCTTTACGAGGTTGCTACAGGTAAAATCACAAAAGAAATAAAACCAAATGGCATGGGTTGTTGGGTAGGGTGGAGTATATGGTGATAGTGCAAGGAATTTTCTGTAATTTCGATCAAGTGTTACCTTGCAATTTTATGTGGTGATTAAGTTGAACCTTCAAAAGTCATATAGGTTCTGCCGGTTAACCACTCTTCACTGATCTCACTGA
>JAJYLQ010000018.1 GCA_021787595.1 Chloroflexota bacterium
GCTATTTGCATTCAAGGTGCCGCCTCCGCCTTGGAAGCCGCCTGTTCGACGCGGCAGACCTTCGGCCGCTAGGCTTCACTCGATTCAACAATGGGCCACCTAACCACGCTTAACTGCGGTGACACCTCTCCATGTTCGTCCCAAGGCCTGGGTGGATGTAAGTAGCATTAATCCATTTACATGAACGTCAATAGGTGATGCAACAAGGTGATGGGACTCGACGGGGTCCTTTGTGTTCAACCATCCCCCGGAAATCACGGCAGCCAGCTCGACCATGCCGCCGTCTTTCAGAGTCTCATCCTGGATGACCATTGTCTTTCCATGGGCATTTTCATTCTACCATAGCGGCGGCCGAGGAGGACGCTGCGGTTGATCTCGATAAAGCTTTTGTCGTTCGATCACCGCAACGTTCATACACCTGCACCTGCGCCAAAGCGCAGGTGTCAAGACCATCCTTGACGCCGCGCCTGCTTGCCTGTACCATGTAATCATGCGCATCGGCATGATGGCGGACGTTTACAAACCGCACGTCAGCGGAATCACAAATTACATTGACCTCAACAAACGCTATCTCGAAAAAGCGGGACACGAAGTATTCGTGTTCACATTTGGCGACCAGGACTTTCAAGATGACGAACCGCGCGTTGTCCGTTCGCCGGGCCTGCCGCTCGTTGACACGGGATATTATCTTTCCTTCCGCCACACCATCGCCGCAAAAAAATTATTGCAGACGATGGACATCGTCCACGTTCACCATCCATTTTTGAGCGGACGGCTTGCGCTGCGATATTGCCAGCCGCTCCACATCCCGACTGTTTTCACCAATCACACGCGCTATGACCTTTACGCTCAGGCTTATTTTCCAATCCTTCCGGAAGAAATCAGCGACGGATTACTGCAAGCCTACATGCCGCCGTTCTGCGAAGCCATGAGTCTGGTCATTTCGCCATCCGCAGGCATGGCAGATATTCTACGCAACATGGGCGTGATCAGCCGCATCGAGATCATCCCCAACGGCGTCGAGCTTCAACATTTTTATAAAGCCAGGCCGCTGTCACGCGCCGAATTTGGATATACAAAAAATGATGTTCTGCTCATTTATGCCGGCCGCATCGCGCTCGAAAAGAATCTATCGTTTCTTTTACAAGCCTTTGCCGGAGTCGTTCATGCGCTCGATAACATTCATCTCCTCATTGTCGGCGGCGGGCAAAAGCAAAACGAGGACGAAATCAAACAACTCGTCGCGGCGCTCAACATTCGGCACCGCGTCCGCTTTACCGGCATGGTTCCATACGGCGATCTGCCTTCGTATCTCGCCATGTGCGACGCATTCGTTACGGCATCGGTCACGGAAGTCCATCCGCTTTCGGTGATCGAAGGCATGGCATCGGGATTGCCGGTGATGGGAATTCAATCGCCGGGAGTCAGCGATACGATCGAAGATGGCAAAACCGGATTTCTCGCGACGGAGGATCTGCCCGCTTTCACAGCCAAGCTGACGCGTCTGTGCCTGGACGCAAGCCTGCGCCGGCAAATGGGCGACGCGGCCCGCCGGGCCTCGACCCGTTATGCCATCGAGCAGACAACGAAAACGATGCTGGAACAATATGAGCGACTCGTGTATGCGTCACGTCCGCGCCGCGAAAATTGGGAAGTCCGTTTGCGCGGACTGCTGGAGAAATTTTTGCAATGAGTTTATATGTTGCCCTGAGCGGAGTGGTGCGCTGATTGAGCAACGAGCAAGGTAAGCATAACGCCCTGCGCCCTAAGCCCTTTGCTCTGTGAGGGTTCAGGGTCGAAACCAAGCACCACGAAGTCGAAGGGTCTCAAACGTTTTTCAATGAGACACTTCGCTTCGCTCAGAGTGACACCGAGAGCATATAAGATGACAGATCGCAATCAACGAATTGGGAGATGGGGCGAGCAGGCCGCGGCGGATTATTTATCCGCCAAGGGTTATGAGATCGTCGCGCGCAACGTCCGCACGCCATACGGCGAGATTGATTTGATCGCGCGGAAAGAAGGCTTCACGATTTTTGTCGAAGTCAAAGCGCGCACATCGCGCAGGGGCGGAACAATGCTCCACCCCTACCTCGGCCCGCCGGAGATTGCCGTCACGCCGAGGAAGCAACAGCACATGCTCTCCTGCGCCGAACATTACGCCCAGCAAAACGAAATTGATCATTGGCAAATTGATGTCATCGCCGTGGAAGAAGTAAATGGCAAACCAGAGATTGTTCATTTTGAGAATGCAATATGAAATTTGATTCGTCAATCCATCATCGCCGTTCGATCCGGTTGAAAGATTTCGATTATTCTCAACCGGGCGGATATTTCATCACGATTGTGACGCATCAGCGCGAGTGCTTGTTTGGAGAAATCGCGAATGAAGAGGTGATTCTCAGCAAATTTGGACAAGTCGCAAAACAACAATGGGAGAAATTGCCGCGCCGATTTCACAATGTCGAATTGAGCGCGTTTGTGATCATGCCAAATCATATTCATGGAATCATCATTATTCAGGATGATCGTAGGGGCATAGCAGGGAATCTGCAAGACTTTGACGAAGAAACGTCCCGCTATGCCCCTACCAAACAACAATTTGGAAAGATGGTTGCAGGGTCGATTCCGACAATCGTCCGTTCGTATAAATCCGCGGTGTCATATCGAATAAATCTTATGCACGGCACACGCGGAGCACCTGTCTGGCAGCGCAATTATTACGAACACGTTATTCGCAATCAAAGCAACCTTGAACAAATTTACAAATACATCCAATTCAATCCAATTCGATGGGCAAAAGACGAGGAGAATCCTGAATGGCAAAACCACCACTGATTCTCCTCGTCGGTCCAACTGCGGTTGGCAAAACGGAAATTGCCATTCAACTCGCTGAAAAAATCAACGGCGAGATCGTTTCGGCGGATTCGCGTCTCTTCTACCGCGGCATGGACATCGGCACAGCCAAGCCGAGGCGCGAAGAACAAGCTCGCGTCCATCATCATCTGATTGATATCGCCAATCCCGATGAAATCTTATCGCTGGCGGTTTTCCAACAAAAAGCGCGCGAAGCCATCGCGGATATTCATTCACGCGGCAAGTTGCCGTTGCTCGTTGGCGGGACGGGGCAATACGTCCGCGCGGTGACAGAAGGCTGGAAGCCGCCGGAGGTGAAACCTGATTCAAGGATGAGGGAGAAATTGGAAAAAGTAAAAAGGGATAAGGGAGAAGGGTGGTTGTATGATAGACTAAGATCACTTGATCCCGAAGCCGCAGAAAAGATTGATCCACGCAATGTGAGAAGAACGATCCGCGCCTTGGAAGTGATTCTCACGACCGGCAGAAAATTCTCCGAGCAGCGCGGACAGGTTGATTCGCCATATCATTTAATAACAATCGGGCTAACGCGCCCGCGTCCAGAACTCTATGCGCGAATTGACGAGCGTATCGAGTCCATGTTTGAAAATGGATTGCTGGGTGAAGTCAAAGATTTGCTGGCGAAAGGTTATTCGCCCGATTTGCCGACGATGTCGGCCATCGGGTATCGCGAATGCGTCAGCGTAATCGAAGGCAAATTAAGCGCCGGGCAGGCCAAAGTCGAGATGCGACGCGCTACGCGGGTTTTCGTCCGCAGGCAGGCCAACTGGTTCAAAGAGTCCGACCCAAATATAAAATGGTTCAAAGTCCACGACGGTATCATTGATGAAATCGAATCGTTTGTGCGTCGCACCTTACCGATTGAGTCGTCCGCTAAACGAGATAATTCAACCCGCAAATGAATCTCGTCGTGCTAGGTGCGACGCGATCCACACGCACGATTGACTCTTGATTTCATTTTGTTATATACTTCGATTAACCTTTCAAAGGAGGAGGCACCATGAACGACCGTCCGTGGATTGCGCACTATGACAAGGGTGTGCCGGCATCCATTGATTATCCAAAAGTTCCGTTGTTCGATCTGCTCGAGGAGTCTGCCCGCAAATATCCCGACCGCGCCTGCACGATCTTCAAGGGCGCGGTTATTTCATACAGGGAAATGAACGACCGCACCGACCGCATCGCCGCGGCGCTGGCCGACATGGGCGTGAAGAAAGGCGACCGGGTGGGAATCTTCATGCCGAATACGCCGCAATTCGTCGAGGCCTATTTCGGAATCTTGAAGGCGGGCGGCGTGGTGGTGGCGATGAATCCGCTTTATACGCCGCCGGAGATCGCGCACCAGGCCAATGATGCGGGCATCGAGATCATGTTCGTCATGACCAACTTCTATAAAACCATCAAAGCCGCGCAGCCCGATACGAAGATCAAAAAGTTGATCGCCACGAATATCAAGGAAGCATTGCCTCCGGTCACGAGTTTGTTGTTCACATTGGCGATGGAGAAAAAAAGCGGATTCAGAATCGAAGGCGGATTGGCCGAAGGCGACATTTGGATGAAGGATTTGTTCGCGAAGTATCCACCGTCGCAGCGCCCCAAGCTGGACATTGGGCCGGACGACACCGCCCTGTTCCAATACTCCGGCGGGACGACGGGAGTCTCCAAAGGCGCGGTGGCTTTGCATCGCAATCTGGTGGCGAATACCTTGCAAATGAAAGAGTGGATCACCACTGCGGAAGATGGCAAGGAAACCGTGTTGATGGCAATCCCGCTTTTTCACGTCTATGGCATGGTGGCAGGGATGAACTTTGCACTGGTCACGGGCGCGAGTCTGGTGATGATCCCGAATGCGCGCGACATCCCTGATGTGCTTGAAAACATAAACAAATATCACCCGACGATTTTCCCCGGCGTGCCGACGCTGTACAATGCCATCAACAATCATCCCGAAGTCAAAGCAGGCAAGATCAATCTGCGGACGATCAAGGCTTGCATTTCCGGTTCCGCACCGTTGATGCGCGAGACAAAAGAAAAATTCGAAGAGTTGAGCGGCGGAAAAGTTTTCGAGGGTTATGGCCTGTCCGAAGCGCCGACAGCCACGCATTGCAACCCGCTGCTGGGCGTCAACAAAACCGGTTCCATCGGGATGCCAATGTCGGACGTGGACTGCAAGATCATCAGCCTGGATGATGGCGAGACCGAAATGCCGCTGGGCGAGATCGGAGAATTAGTTGTCAGCGCCCCACAAGTGATGAAGGGCTATCACAACATGCCGACCGAAACGGCCAATGCGTTACGCACGTTGAAAGATGGCAGGACGTGGCTGTTTACCGGTGACATCGCCCGCATGGATGAAGACGGTTATTTCTACATCGTGGACCGCAAGAAGGAACTCATCAAGCCGGGCGGATTCCAGGTCTGGCCGCGCGAAGTGGAAGAGGCCATCGCCGCGCATCCGAAAGTGCTGGAGGCTGGCGTTGCCGGCATTCCCGATCCATATCGCGGCGAGACGGTCAAAGCCTGGATCGTGCTTAAGCCCGGACAGGAAGCCACTGCCGATGAAATCAAAGCATGGTGCAAGGAACGATTGGCTGCGTACAAAGTCCCAACGCATTATGAATTCAGAAAAGAATTACCGAAGACAACCGTTGGAAAGATTCTGCGGCGTGAGTTGGTGAGGCAGCACAAGGAAGCGGAAGGCGCGAAGGGGTAAGCACAGAAAGAAGTAAAAAAGTTTGCCCGGTGATGAGAATCATCATCGGGCAAACAAGGCAAGCTGAAATATAGTGCTGAAGATGAAGGTTCCAAAAGTCAATCTTCGACTGAAGGTGGTATTGCCAGCATTATTACTTGTGCTGGCAGCTTGTTCTCACATAGAAGATAGTCCAATATACACAGCAATCCACGGTTCCATCAGTGGGCATCGTGCAATTGAATTAGCCAAAGAAGACTGTTCGATTGAAACAATTCCCCAGGAAAATCCATACAACATCACGGCAGAGTTCACAACGTGTAAAAACATCGGGCTTCGAATGCCGCGCGCCTGCGATCGTCAGCCGGATAATTTGAAAGTCTGGCTTGTTTCGATGGATGGAACCTGGTTTATATCAGGACCGCCGCCTGAAAGTGGCACTCCCGTCGCTCCATTAACGGTCAAGCATTGCAAGGCTCTAATAAATGCACAAACGGGAGAAATAATTTCCTCATCGAGCAGCAGATAAACAAAAAGCGCAGTAAACGCAAAACGCAATTCCAATTACCGGAATTGCATTTTTGCGTTTTGCGTTTTGCAATTTGCGTTTTGCGTTTTGCAATTTGCGTTTTGCTTTACGCGGGCTGTGGCGTACCGCTCTTCTTCGGGAACGGCGGCGGGAAGATGGCTTCGAATTCCTCGCGTGTGATCGTTTCGGCTTCGAGCAACTTCTTTGCCACGGCGTCCAATTGCTGGCGATAACTGGTCAGCAATTTCTTCGCCAGCTCATAGGACTCTTCGACGATCTTGCGGACTTCCTGGTCAATCCTTTCGGCGACCGCTTCGGAATAATCGCGCTGCTCCGAAATCTCGCGGCCCAGAAAGATCAATTCTTCCTTTTGACCGTATTGCAGCGGCCCCATGTCATTGCTCATGCCGAGCCGCGTGACCATCGTGCGCGCCATGCGCGTCACCTGCTCGATGTCATTCGACGCGCCGGAAGTGATGTCATCAAACACGATTTCCTCGGCCACGCGTCCGCCCAGGGCATAAGCCAGGTTAGCCAGCAATTTCTTGCGGGAATAAAGAATGCGGTCTTCGTCAGGACGGAACCAGGTCACGCCGCCAGCCTGGCCGCGCCCGACAATCGTCACCTTTTGAACGGGGTCCGCTTCGGGGATGGCGTTCGCCACCACCGCGTGGCCCGCTTCATGGTACGCGATGATGCGCTTCTCTTCGTCCGAGATCAGCCGGGACTTTCGTTCGGGTCCCATTACGACGCGTTCAATCGCTTCTTCGAGTTCGGGCTGCCCGATGGATTTCTTATTCCGACGCGCCGCAAGAATCGCGCCCTCATTGACGAGGTTTTCCAGGTCCGCACCGACGAAGCCCGGTGTGCCGCGCGCCAACGCAGCCAGATCAACCTGCGGCTCGAGCGGCTTGCCTTTCACGTGAACTTTGAGAATCGCCTCGCGGCCTTTGACATCGGGACGATCCAGCGTCACGCGGCGGTCAAATCGTCCGGGACGCAAAAGCGCGGGATCGAGAATATCGGGGCGGTTGGTCGCGGCGATGATGATGATGTTGGTGTCGGTATCGAAACCGTCCATCTCGACCAGCATCTGGTTGAGCGTCTGCTCGCGCTCGTCGTGCGAGCCGCCGAGTCCCGCGCCGCGCTGGCGGCCGACCGCATCTATTTCATCCACAAAAACGATGCACGGCGAATGGCGCTTGGCCTGATCGAACAGATCGCGCACGCGGCTGGCACCCACGCCGACGAACATTTCTACAAATTCAGAACCGGAAATGGAAAAGAATGGAACACCTGCTTCGCCGGAAACTGCCTTGGCCAGCAAAGTCTTGCCGGTGCCTGGAGGGCCAACCAGCAAAACGCCTTTCGGGATGCGCGCGCCAAGCTGGATGAATTTCTGCGGCTCTTTTAGGAACTCGACAACCTCTGCCAATTCCTGTTTTGACTCCTCCACACCGGCGACATCCTCGAACGTCACAGTTGGATGTTCGCCGCTGAACATGCGGGCGCGCGATTTGCCGAAAGCCATGGCTGCGTTGTTGCTTCCCTGCGCCTGGCGGAAGATGAACCACAACACGCCTGCCATGAAGATGACCGGTAAAATATAAAGCAGGCTGCTTAGAATTCCCGCCCATTGCGAAGGCGGCTGGATTTCGATTTCAACATTATTCGGCGCCAATTCCGCGGGCGTCACACCGAGGCTGATAAGCTGATCCACGAGGGTCGCAGATGATTCCTTATGCGAGTCCGCTTCCTTGCCCGATTTGTAAATGATATGAATGCTGTCATCGCTCTGGACAATAATACGCGCTACAGTACCATCCTGAACAGCTTTCGCTACATCGTTGATCGTCAACGGCGGCTGGCTCGAGCTGTCCTGCCGGAAACCGACATACAGCATCGCGCCAATCGCCACGATCAGCAGAAAGTAGATAATGAACGATTGGGTACGGTTAGAATTCACGGATTCCTCCAAAAAATATTGCGATTGAAATTATACCAACCTACCTGCCCTGCGGATAGCCCAAAGGATTTATTTATACGATTTTCTAATAAATTGCTCATGTCAAAATCCAATGAATTGGACGGTTTGATCGAACCCGCCATTACGCAATCTCGATTTCGACCGGGCAATGATCCGAGCCGGTTATGTTTTCGTGAATGACCACGTCTTTCACATGCGGCAGGAGCGATTCCGAAACCAAAAAATAATCGAGCCGCCAGCCGATGCCGCGAGCGCGGGCATTGACGCGATACGTCCACCACGTATACTGAACTCTATCGGGATAAAGTTCGCGGTATGCGTCAACGAAACCGTGATCCAAAAACCTTTGAACCCATTCGCGCTCTTCCGGCAGGAAACCGGATGTTGTTTCGTTCTCCTTTGGATTCTTCAAATCAATCGGGCGATGCGCGGTGTTGAAGTCACCGGTAATGATGATCTTCTCATCCGAACGATGCAATTCATCGCAAAGCTCCAGCAGGCGCGCGTAGAACTCAAGCTTGTAATCCACGCGCTCTTTGCCGCGCTGACCGTTCGGGAAGTAAATGTTATATAAAACGAGATCCCGGTGCCGGGTGCGGATGACGCGGCCTTCGTTGTCGAATTTTGGATCGTCGAATCCCAGCTGGATTTCATCCGGCGCATCGCGGTAGAACGTCGCCACGCCGCTGTATCCGGGACGCTGGGCCGGATTCCACGCAAAAGGCATTTTCAGCGACTGAAGCTGCTGTTCATTCAATTGTTCCGGGCGCGCCTTGACCTCCTGCAAACACAAAACATCTGCGGGCCGATCCCACGCCCAACTCAACGCATCCTTCGCCAGCGCGGCACGGATGCCATTCACGTTCCAACTGATGATCCTCATCTTTCACAACATCCTGCATTATGGTAAACTAGTTCGCAGACGCCGATGGAAAACAAGCCAAAACGCATTTTGTGCATCGAAGATGAGCCGGAAATGATTGACCTGATCCGCCTCATTCTCGGACGCCGCGGCTTCGAAGTGAACGGCGCGGCCGGCGGCCTGGCCGGTTTGAAGGCTGTGCGCGAGCAATTGCCTGATCTTGTTTTGCTCGATCTCATGATGCCGGACATGGATGGCTGGGAAGTATATCAACAAATGAAAGCGGAAGAAGCAACAAGACACATTCCGGTGATCGTTGTGACTGCCAAGGCGCAAAGCATTGACAAGGTTCTCGGCCTGCACATCGCGAAGGTGGACGATTATATCGCCAAGCCATTCAGTCCGCAGGATTTGCTCAACAGCGTCGAGAAAATCCTTGGCACTAAAGCCAGCACAGTCCCCCAATAAATTTGCGGTAGCCAGACGAGGCGGCATGTGCCGCCGCGTTCCATTATTGAAATGTCCCCTTATATCTTCGTGCAAAATCGAAATAAGCCACTCCGCTCCCTGCCGCGGATCAAATTCTGCGACTCGTTTTTGTGCCGGCTGCGCGGCCTGATGTTCCGTTCGCATCTCGGCCCGGACGAGGGGCTGCTGCTCGCGATTGGCAGGGATTCGCGTGCCGACTCTTCCATCCACATGCTCTTTGTCCCATTCGACCTGGCGGTCATTTGGATCAACTCGAATATGGAAGTCGTTGATAAAGTGGTAGCCAAATCGTGGCGGCCCGCCTACTTCCCTGCCAGGGCCGCGCGGTATACACTCGAAATTCATCCCGATCATTTCAACGAATACGAAATTGGACACAAAGTAGAATTCCAAAATGCTTAAACGTTCTTTGATCCTGGCGTTCATTCTTGGTTTGCTTTTCGCGGCAAGTCCGGCGGCCGCCCAAACACCCACGCCGGTTTCGGGACCGGTCTACATCATCCAACCGGGAGATACGCTCTCCGGCATTGCGGTGCGCTTCAACGTCTCACTCAACGATCTGATGTCAGCCAACAACATCACTGACCCGAATGTGGTGGGTGCCGGACAGCAGCTTGTCATCCCCGGCCTGGACGGCATTACCGGCACTCTCACAACCGAACTGATTAATTTCGGGGATTCGCTCCGCAGCTTCGAGAGACGCACTCAGGTCTCAGCTGCCTTGTTGGGCAAATTAAATCATCTTGTCAGCCCGATGCAGCTTTACGTCGGCTCGAATCTCATCATCCCTCAACAGGACAACGCGACAACCTTGACGAATCGGCTCACCCCCGCACCGGGAGAATCCCTGCTCGAAATGGCCGTCGCGGCCAACACAGATCCGTGGACGCTGGCAACGCTCAATTCGTTGAGCGGGACATGGGACGATTTGCCCGGCGATGTGCTTTATGCGCCCGGCGCAGCGGCGCAAAACCAAACGGCAAACGGTTTGCCATCCGCTTTTCTCGATGTGCAAACTCCCAACCTGCCTTTCAAGCAAGGCGGGACTGCCGAGATCATTGTCAAACCTGCCGCGGGTGCAACGTTAAGCGGCGTCCTGGTGAATCAACCCCTGCATTTCTTTCCAATGGGCGACGGGCGCATGGTGGCCCTGCAAGGCGTTTATGTGATGCTCAATCCCGGCGTCTATCCGCTCGAACTGGATGCCGCATTGCCAGATGGCACAAAACAATCTTTCGAGCAAATGGTGCTGGTCGGTGTAGGCGATCAACCCAAAGCGGCCATCCCAGTGCCTCCCGAAGACCCGACGATCATGGAGTCGGAGGATCAACAAGTTGCTTCCATCGTTTCGCAGGCCACGCCGACCAAATACTGGCAGGGCAAATTCAATCTACCGGTCGGGCTGCCTTACTGCATCAAGGATTGGTTCGGCACGCCGCGCGACCTTCCCTATAATGGGAAGATGTACCATTACTTTCATGGCGGTGTGGACTACGGTGTTTGTTCCACAGATCATCCATTTGATATTTATGCCGCAGCGCCCGGCAAAGTGGTTTTCACAGGCAGGCTCAACGCGCGCGGAAATGTCACCATCATTGATGTTGGCTGGGGAGTTTATACGCTTTATGCTCATCAAATTGATGGTGGAATTTATGTCACTGTTGGGCAACAAGTGCAAGCCGGGCAGGTGATCGGTCACATTGGTGCGACCGGGCATGTTACGGGGCCGCATCTTCACTTCGAGATGTGGGTTAATGGGATTCAGGTCAATCCATTGGATTGGTTAAACAATGCCTACCCATGAATCCGTGTTGCGCTTTGCCCCCCTTTGTGTTAAACTTCGTCGAGTTCGCCCAAGATGAATTCAGTGGTTAATTTCCTGAAGCAGAGTGACATCTTTTATCAGCTGACACCAACCCAATTGGAGTTAGTCGCGAATCTGTGTCAGGAGGTTGTGTATCAATCCGGGGAAATCATTTTCAAAGAGAACAGCAGCAGTAAAGAGCTTTATATCATCGCACAGGGTGAGGTCGAGATTTTGATAAACTCCGGAAACGGAGGGGCCGCCTCAGCGTCCGAGCCCGATACGGTCATCGCCAAGTTGCGCCGCGGCCAATCATTCGGAGAAGTGGCGCTCGTGGATGAGGGCCTGAGATCCGCTTCGGCGCGGTCAATCCAAAAGGATACGCGTTTACTCGTGATCCAACGCGATAAAATCATCATGTTGTGTGAAACGTACCCACAATTGGGTTATCGGTTGATGCACAACCTGGCTGCGGATCTCGCCATGAAAATCCGTAACACAGACCTTCGAATACGCGATCAGCTTTTATACAGAAGTTCATAACAAACAATCTCTATAAAAGTCTAGACAGAAACTATTGACCTTCTTTAGAATTGATTTTATGATCGGCGGCTGATATTATTGAGCGCAGTGAGCAAGTCTTAGTGTTTCTACAGGCCGCAGAATATCCATGAAACAATGGAACGTCTCTGCGGCTTTTTGTATAAATTAAGAGCCTGATACTTTGTCAAAGGAGGTGGTGCCGACCTACAAGCATGGTCAGCTCAGGATGTCGCACCCGTTCAGCAGGTTCATATACTGTGCCGAACGGGACAGGTTTCAACAAAAATTTCGGAGGAGTAAGAAATGTCTAAAAGGTCGTTTGTTCTGATTTCCGTGCTGGTGGCCGCCAGTATGCTGCTCGCCGCTTGTGGTGCGGGGGGCAGCGCAGCAAAGACACTTAAGATCGTGTCCAGCCTGCCGATGACTGGCTCGTCACTTACCCAGACACAGACCATTGTCAACGCTGAAGAATTGCGCCTGGCCCAGGCCAACAATCAGGCCTGCGGTGGCAAGTACACGCTGGCATACGAACCGTGGGACGATGCTTCAGCGGCGCAAGGTCAATGGGATCCTGCCGTTGAGACGGCCAATGCCAACAAGGCAGCTGCCGATCCTTCCATTATTGCTTATCTCGGTACATTCAACTCGGGCGCTGCGGCCCTTTCCATCCCGATTTTGGACCAGGCTGGTCCATTGGTCATGATTTCGCCGGCCAACACGTATCCTGGCTTGACGAAACCCGGCAAGGGCGCCCCGGGCGAGCCTGACAAGTACTATCCTGCCAGTGTTCGCAACTATGCGCGCGTTGTTACCGCCGACGATGTTCAGGGCGCAGTGGATGCAAAATTCATGTTCAACAACCTCGGCGTTAAGACTGTTTACATCCTCGACGACCAGCAGTTGTACGGCAAGGGTGTTGCGGATGTATTTGAAGCCACGGCCAAGTCCTTGGGCATGACCGTTCTGGGACATGAAGGTATTGACACCAAGGCCGCCGATTACAAGGCTTTGATGACCAAGATCTCGACCAGCAACAATGGTCAACCCCCGGATGGCATCTTCGTTGGCATGGTTATTGACAGCAATGCCACTCAGCTGCTGAAGGACAAGGTTGCCATCATGGGCGACAACACCAAGGTCAAATTCATGGGCCCGGATGGTATTCAGACCCAGGCCATGATTGATGGCGCCGGCGCGTCAACTGCAGAGGGCATCTATGCCTCTGTGGCTGGTGTTCCGCTTGATAAGCTGGGTCCTGCGGGCCAACAGTTCGTCAAGGACTACGAAGCAAAATACGGCAAGCTAACCGAGCCGTACGCTGTTTATGGCTACGAAACCATGAACGTTCTTCTGAAGGCCCTTGAGAATGTATGCGCCTCCGGCGGCGATCCCAGCAATCGCAAACAGGTTCGTGATGCGGTATTCGCGATCAAGGACTTCAACGGTGTGTTAGGCACCTGGTCATTCGACGCCAATGGCGATACCAGCCTGACCGATATGACCATCTATCAAGCCAAGAGCGGCGCGTACACCGCTGTGGGCACGTTCAAATAGTTCTTTGGTGACGTAAGGGGCGGCACAAACTGCCGCCCCTACCTTTTCCTGCCCAAGAGGCAAGAGAACGTATATAGGAGCAGAATGTCCACGAAAGCAAAAACCATTCTGAGGCGAATTCTCATCACGGTGCTGGTGTTGTATGTTATCTTTTTGTTAGGCCCCATTGCAGGATTCGATGTTCCCAGCATTGCCAAAGCAATCCAGGCTGACCCGCGTCAATTGGTCCAGTTCATCATCGTCGGCGTCGCCAATGGCGCTATTCTTGCTATTATTGCCCTTGGATATACAATGGTATATGGCATTATCGAGTTGATCAATTTTGCGCATGGCGACTTGTACATGTGGGGGGTTTTCTCCTCCCTGACAATTCTTTCCCTCACCGGTACCCTCACGACCAAGGATCCAGTTCACATCATTTGGGGCATTGCAGTTGCCCTGATATTTGCCGTTGTTTTTTGTGCAGTTGTAAATGTCGCCATCGAACGGCTTGCCTACCGCAGGTTGCGCAACGCACCGCGCCTGGCACCGCTGATTTCAGCGATTGGCATGTCTTTCACGTTGGAAAATATTGGCCTTATCTGGGCTCAACAATCCTGGATTGTTCCATCCTTTGGCACAACCGGCGGCGCCTCACAAAAAGATTATCCAGACCTGCTCAGCCGGCTGTTCCAGGGGCTTGGGTACAACGTCAACCTGCTGGCATCCAGCGGACTCGGCCTGCGATTAACTATTAAAGATTTGCTGGTCATTGTATTGGCGGGTGTCTTGATGATCAGCCTGCGCCTGTTCATTCAGCGAACTTCTCTTGGAAAAGCCATGCGCGCCACCGCTCAAAACCGCGACGCGGCGAAAATGCTCGGCATTGATATTGACCGGGTCATCTCTGCCACATTCCTGATCGGCGGCGGGTTGGCAGGTGCCGCTGGTCTGATGGCGGGCTTATACAATGGCACAGCCTGGTGGTTCATGGGCTTCCGCGCCGGCTTGTTCGCGTTCACTGCCGCAGTCCTGGGAGGCATCGGCAACATTACCGGCGCCATGACGGGCGGATTCCTGATCGGACTCCTGGCATCCTTTAGCGACGGCTATTTAAACGCCCGCTGGACCGAAGCCTGGGTCTTTGCAGTGCTTGTGCTGATACTGCTCCTGCGGCCCACCGGTTTGTTCGGCGAGCAGGTCGGAGAAAAGGCTTAGGAGGTTTCCCGTGCAACGGAATATAAGATCAGGTGTCACCTTTGGCATTATTGCCGGATTCATGACCTTCATTTTCGGTGGATGGTCAGTGGCTATCATCGGAGTCCTGTATGGCGTGGGGCTTGGATTATCCCTCGGCGGGCGACTTAAGCGAGAAGCTCCCTTAGGCATGGCCTCGCAGGCCCTTCCGACTGCAGCGAGTGCAGGCGGGGTTCTCTTGGTCATGAGCCTGATACAGAACTACATTGTCGCCCCCGCGATCGGCCAGTTTCCTGCGGACCCGAGCGTGGTCATCCCTGCCAACCTGGCCGGTGTACTGGGCGGCTTCATCTTCACCTTGATTACGGTTGCCCTGCACGGCCTGCCCGAAAAGCAGGAACGGATGGGCAAATTGATCCTGCTGGCAGTAATCGTCGTTGCCTTTCCCTTTGTGGATACTTTTGCCAGGTTGAATTGGCTGGCTCAATTCATTTTCGCGTTGATCTTTGTGATCCTCGGCATGGGCCTGAACATCGTGGTCGGTTATGCCGGCCTGCTCGACCTGGGATATGCGGCTTTCTTTGCCATCGGCGCATACACGACCGGCATTTTCTCCTCGCCTCAACATAATATCTACTTGAACTTTTGGCTGGTCATCTGGATCGCCGCTGCCATGGCTGCCACATTTGGACTGATTCTCGGCGCCCCCACATTGCCGCTGCGCGGTGATTATCTCGCCATCGTGACCCTGGGATTTGGCGAGATCATCCCGGTCGTTTTCCGCAATTTGACCGATGTGACCATCCAGGATCCGCTCACCTGTTGGATCATCCCCGGAATTACCCGGCTTTTCGGCGGGCAATCTGGCATGGCGTGCATTACACTTCTCTCGCACATGGATGTGACAGCCGGAGAGCGAGGCATCAATCCGATTGGCCGCCCCTATTTGCCAATCATTGGGATGTTTACGAACGCCCAGCCCATCCCATGGTACTTCCTGATCATCGCCATCATTTTGCTGACCATCTTCCTCGTCAACCGCCTGCGCGCCAGCCGCCTCGGGCGGGCGTGGATGGCGATCCGCGAAGACCAGCTGGCTGCCTCCCAAATGGGCATTGATCCGGTGCGCACGAAACTTCTCGCATTTGCCATGGGCGCGACTTTTTCCGGATTTGCCGGCGCGTTCTATGCCGCTTATATCTCCGGCATCTTCCCTGATGTATTCGATTTCAGCGCATCCATCCTCATCCTGTGCACCGTGATTTTGGGCGGCATGGGCAACATCTACGGAGTGATCGTCGGCGGCCTCGTGCTTTTGACAGCCGATCGTCTCTTCCTCCCGGCGTTAAAGGATTTCCTCAGCGGCCTGCTCAATCACACCGTGCTGCCGGCATTGGCATCCAATCCAACTTTACGCGCTGCGGTAGCGCAAAACGCCAATCCGATTCTTTACCGCTACTTACTATTCGGTTTGACCCTGGTGATCATGATGGCCGTTCGGCCTGAGGGCTTGATCCCCAGTGCCCAACGCCGCATGGAATTGCACGAAGCAGACGAAGTGCCCAATGCTGCGGCTTCCACTTCGATGAAGAGCTAGGAGAACAGCCGTGAACCTCTTTGATGCTCGTAAAGTCACCAAGATGTTCGGCGGATTGACTGCCGTCAACAGCGTGGACTTCGCCATGGAAAAGGGAATGATCGCCGGACTGATCGGGCCGAACGGCGCAGGCAAGACCACCTTTTTCAATTGCATGACCGGCATCTATCAAATCACGAACGGTGAAATCGCTTTCGACGGTCATGACATTACCAAGCTCAAGCCGTTCCAGATTACGGCGCTGGGCATCGCCCGAACCTTCCAGAACATTCGCCTGTTTGCGAACATGAGCGCCATCGAAAATGTGCTTGTCGGTGAGCATGTGCGCCTGCATTCGAATCTGGTTGGACAGATCATCCGCGATCGCGGCACCATGAAAGAGGAGGCAGATGCCCACGCCAAAGCGCTTGACATGCTGGAATTTGTCGGCCTGCGCCGCTCTGATGCGGATGTCACTGCGAAGAATCTTCCGTACGGATTACAGCGTCGTCTCGAAATTGCCCGGGCGCTGGCAACCGAACCCAAGCTGCTGCTCCTCGATGAACCAACAGCCGGCATGAACCCGAACGAAACGCTGGATTTGACGAACTTCATCCAGCGGCTGCGAAAAGAATTGAACCTGACCATTTTGTTGATCGAACACCACATGCGCGTCGTGATGGGAATTTCTGACCGCGTTTCCGTGCTCGATTACGGCGAAAAAATTGCAGAGGGCAGTCCCATGGAAGTCCAAAAAAACGAACGGGTGATCGAGGCTTACCTCGGCAAGGGCACCGTTACGAAGTAAAGGCACAGATACCATGCTTGAACTTAAAGATGTCCACACGTATTACGGCAATATTCATGCCTTGAAAGGTATTTCGCTCAACGTCGAAAAGGGCGAGATCGTTACCCTGATCGGCTCGAACGGCGCCGGTAAAAGCACCACCCTTCGCACCATTCAAGGAATCAATCGTCCGCGTTCTGGAACGATCCTGCTCGAAGGCGAGGAATTGGAAAAACTTCCGCCGCACGAGATTGCCATCCGCGGCGTTGCGCAAAGCCCGGAAGGACGCATGATCTTCCCGCGCATGACCGTGATGGAAAACCTTGAAATGGGCGCTTACGCGCGCAAAGACAAGACAGGCATGAGCGATGATCTGGAACGCGTCTTCAAGCTTTTCCCGCGTCTCAAGGAGCGCATCGGGCAAAAGGGCGGAACGCTCTCCGGCGGCGAACAGCAAATGCTTGCCATGGGGCGCGCGCTGATGGCCCGCCCGCGCATCCTTTTGCTGGATGAGCCTTCCATGGGCCTTTCACCCATTTTGGTTGAATTGATCTTCGAGATCATTCAAACCATCAACAAGGAAGGCACGACGATCCTGCTGGTCGAACAGAATGCCTTGATGGCGCTCTCGATTGCCAACCGCGGCTATGTCATCCAGACCGGCGAAATCGTTCTAAGCGATACGGCACCCCGGCTTAAGGAAAACGAGATGGTGCGCAAGTCCTATCTCGGCATCGAGTAGACGCACAGGCTCATACGCATTTCAACCGCGAGACCCGCAGCGCCATGCGCCGCGGGTCTCTTTACGAACCCCATGGAAACACCTTCAACAGCAGATATCGTCATCATTGGCGGCGGCGTGATGGGAGCCAGCGCAGCTTATCACCTTGCGGCGCGCGGCATGAAGAATATCGTCCTGCTCGAAAGGGAGGAATTCTTCGGGCAGGGCGCGACCGGACGCTGCGCGGGCGGTGTTCGTTACCAATTCGCAACCGGGATCAACATCAAACTATCGCTGGCAAGCCTGCCGATGATCGAGCGTTTCAAGGACGAAATCGGGCAGGATGTCAACTATCGCAAATGCGGTTATCTTTTCGTTCTGACCGATCCCAAAGATGTCACGCAGTTCGAACACAATGTGAAATTGCAAAATAAACTCGGCGTGCCAACTCAATGGCTGAACGGAGATGAAGTCCGCAAGCGGTTGCCGCTGATGAAACTCGATGACGCGCTGGCAGGAACATTCAATCCAAACGACGGGTTGGTTGATCCCAACAGCGTGGTGATGGGATACATCAACGCCGCGCAGCGATTGGGAGTCAAAATCATCAACCACGCGGAAGTGAGCGGGATACGCGTCAGCGGGGATAAAGTAACGGGCGTGGAGACCGTTCGAGGTCCGATCGAGACGCGCTCGATTCTGAACGCGGCGGGTCCGTGGTCGGCTCAAATCGGACGAATGGCCGGAGTTGACATCCCCATCCAACCCATCCGCCGACAATTGTTCACCACCACTCCCCTGCCCGAAGTTCCACCCGATTTCCCGTTCGTCATTGACTTTGCCCAATCGCTTTATGTTCATCGCGAGGGCGATGGATTATTGATCGGCATGAGCAATGAAGATCAATCGCCGGGTTTCGACCAAAGCGTTGACGAAGAATTCGAATTGACGAATCTCGAAGCGGCCCTCCAGCGAATGCCGCTGCTTCAAAAAGCCGCACGGGCCGCACATTGGGCCGGGCTTTACGAAGTGACACCGGACGCGCATCCGATTTTCGGGAAGACGCCGGTTGATGGTTTTTTAATTGTGTCCGGCTTCTCAGGACACGGATTCATGCACGGCCCGATTGCCGGAAAGCTGATGGCGGAATATATCCTGGCCGGAACCTTTCAAACAGTTAACGTTTCCGCACTTGACCTGGCACGTTTCGCCGAGGGACGGCTCATCCAAGAGTACAATGTGGTGTAAATCTTGAGGAGGCCGCGTGAAGAAATCCTTTCCTGCATTCCTGCTTGCGGCGGGAGCGTTCCTTTTTTCCGCATGTATTCGCCAGCCGTTTCAATGCGCAGATCCGCTGGGATGTGTCACGGTTGGAAACGGAGAAAGCATCAAGGTCGGCATTTTATTGACACTGAGTGGACAGCAAAATGCCGCAGGTGTCGACGCGCTGCGCGGCGTACAACTCGCGATGGCCGACAAAGGCCAGGTATTCGGGCATTCCATCGAACTGGTCCGGCAGGATGATCAATGCACGCAAAGCGGCGGCCAGGCGGGCGCGCAGGCTTTGGCGGCGGACAAACAAATTGTCGGGGTGATCGGCGCGACTTGTTCCAGCAGCTCGCAGGGCGCGGCCGGAATCCTGTCCGATGCCGGCTATGTGCTGATCTCACCTTCCAGTAGTTTACCCTCATTGACGGATCCCCATGCGCGCCCGGTTGGTTTTCTGCGGACCGCTTATAACGATGGAGACCAGGCCGCCATGGCTGCCAAATTTGCATACAGTGTCCTCGGCGCAAAAAGCATGGCAACGGTCAGTAACACAAGCGACTCCTCCAACCAATTGTCCCTGCTGGCCTGCCAGGATTTTGCTGCCCTCGGCGGCAAATGCCCCATCCAAGTCCAGCTCGTCCCGGGCCAGGATGCAACAGCCGCCCTGCAAAGCCTCGCTGCTGCCCAACCCGGCGCGGTCTTCCTGCCGGATGATCCGACGGTGGCTGCCGCCATCGTGAACGGACTTGCGAAGATTGGATTATCCAACATTGCCCTGATCGGCTCCGACAACCTGATGACCAGGGATTTCATCACCCGGACGCAATCCAGTTCAAACGCCATTTATTTTTCTGCGCCGCTTCCGGTAAGCGATCCGCAAGATTTCCTGCAGAAATATCAAAAACAATTTGGAGAGCGCCCGATTTCATCCGATCATCTGCAGGCCTACGACGCGGCCGCCTTATTGTTCGCCGCCATCGAGCGCGTGGCCATTCCCATTTCATCCATGGATAACAGCATCGCCATTCCGCGCCGGGCGCTGCGTACCGCGCTTTATTCCCTGCAAAACATGAACAGTCTAAGCGGACCCCTGGCCTGCAAACCCACCGGGGATTGCGCCCAAACAGCAACGGTTATTTACCAATTCGCCAACGGCAGCTTCGAACAGATTTTCCCGTAGCCCAAGCGGCAAAATTTTTTGGAATTCAAAGGACGCAAGCGGACCGCGGAATCTTCGGACTCCGTTCCCAACAACCTTCCAACGCACTCAAATTTTTAGGCAGGGCAGCTGTTTCGAGATACAATGGGCCCAATCGCCGAAGGAGAATTTCGATGAAACGTCATTTATTGCTTGCGGTATTGATCATTGCCGGCATGATTTCTTCGGCCTGCGGCGGGATCGTGGGCTTCACGTGCACCGATCCGCTGGGTTGTGTGACCATTGGCAGAGGCGAGAGCATAAAGATTGCCACCCTGCTGACGATGAGCGGGCTTAATAAACCTTATGGCGTCGACGCCGAGCGCGGCGTTGAGATTGCCGTCGCTGACGCCGGAAATCTTCTCGGACACAAAATCGAGCTGGTCCAGGCGGACGATCAATGCGACGCGAAGGCCGGGGAGGCCGCCGCAGCCCAGCTCGCGGCCGACAAACAAATCGTCGGTGTGATCGGCGCGACCTGCTCCAGTGTATCCGTACCTGCCGCAAAGACGATTTCCGATGCGGGCATGGTATTGATCTCACCATCGAGCACCGCGCCATCACTGACCGACCCGGCATCTCATCAGGCTGGATTCTTCCGCGCGATCTACAACGACAAGGCGCAGGGCAAAGCGGTTGCGGAATTCGCCTATAATGTTTTGGGATTGCGCCGCATGTTGACTTTCCACGATGGGACGGCTTACCCCGAACAACTGCAACAAGCCGCATGTGACAGCTTCGAAGCGCTGGGAGGCAGATGCGTTGATCAAGTTGACTTGAGTACATATCCCGATGTCCTCGGCGACTTGCGAACGACCGCGGCAGACAATCCAGATGTGATCTATTTCCCCGTTTACACCAAGGAGGGGGTCAGCATTGCAGAAGCCGTTCCCCACAGTCTGGAGAGCAAGGCGGTTATGATCAGCTCCGATGGCTTGTTGAGCAGGGATTTCATTCAACGAACCGAACCGGTTTCAGATGGAATGTATCTGTCAGGCCCCGCGCCGGTTTCGGAATCACAGGTATTTACGCAGAAATACAAAGCGCGCTATGGCGAGGATCCGATTGCGGCATATCATCTTGAAGGCTACGATGCAGCCAACATGTTGTTCCATGCCCTGCAGCAATCCGCACAGGTGGTCGGAGATAAACTCTATATTCAACGCCAGAAGTTGCGCGATGCGCTTTATGGGATGCGCAATTTTCAAGGTTTGAGCACCACGATCACCTGCTCGCCTGACGGAGATTGCGCCCGGCCCAACATCGAGGTTTTCCAAATCGTAAACAACGACTTCAAGCCGGTTTATCCATAATCCATCTGCATTCCACCTATAAATCAAGTGATCAAAAATGCCTTCAGCTGAAATCATCACCATCGGTACTGAAATATTGCTCGGTGAGATCGTGGACACCAACACGCGCCACATCGCGCTGACGCTGCGTGACCTCGGCGTGGATTTGTATCGCACCATCACGATCGGCGACAACGAGGAACGCATCGCCTCGGCCATCCGCGATTCGATGCAGCGTGCCGAAATCATCATCACCACCGGCGGCCTCGGCCCAACCGTGGACGATCCAACGCGCGAGGCGGTGGCAAAAGCCGTCGGCGTTGAAACTGAATTCCGCGAAGAACTGTGGGAACAGGTTGTCGAAACCATTTCGCGCTACGGACGAAAACCAGCAGAGAATCAAAAACGTCAGGCGATGATTCCCAAAGGCGCGCTCGGCGTGAAAAATACGGTCGGCACCGCGCCCGCGTTCATCGTTGAGACATCCCTCACCCCAACCCCTCTCCCAATGGGAGAGGGATATAGGGTGAGGGAAAATGCGATTATCTCATTGCCCGGCGTCCCAAACGAGATGGAACACATCCTTCACGAAGCGATCATCCCGTATCTTCAAAAGCGATTCGATCTACGCGATGTGATCAAAGTACGCGTCCTGCATTGTTCCGGATTGGGCGAAGGCACAATTGACGAAAAGATCGCCGACCTCGAAACGCTTGCCAACCCAACCGTTGGATTGGCCGCGCATACCGGCGTCGTGGATGTGCGTATCGCAGCCAAAGCCGCCAGCGAAGCCGAAGCGCTCGGAATGATTGACGGGATCGAACATCAAGTTCGCGAGCGGCTCGGGGACGCGGTCTTTGGTGTTGACCAGGATCGGCTCGAAGAAGTTACTCTGGATGCGGTTGCAAAACGCGGCTGGACTTTGACTGTCATCGAATCGGGGCTCGACGGTTTGCTGGCGCGCAAGATCCCGCACACCGCTTCCATCCCGGACCTCTCGCCTGCCGCGCTCATGGACGCCTTGCGCGCCGCCCGGGCCAGATCCAAAGCCGATATCGCGCTGGGCGTTTCCGTTTACACGGATGAACGCGCAGCTGAAATAGCGATGATCACACCGCAGGGAGAAAAGACTCATCGCATCACGTATGGCGGGCCGCCGCGCAGCCTGCCGCGCTGGGCCATGAATCTGGCGCTTAACTGGCTGCGGAACTTCGCACAGGAGAAGGAATAATGTCGAAGCCGCACCACAAAAGCTCGCGCTGGATCATCCTGGCATGGAGCTTGAATGGCCTCGGCTTGATCGTGCTGCTTTTCGTGCTTGCGTTGTATTGGACGCGCCCGCCATCGCGGGCCGCCGCAGCACCCTTCGTTGATTCGCAGGGAACACCGTATCCCACCCTCACGCCCGCGCCGACAATTTATTATCTGCCGACCATCACGCCGAACCCGCGTTCGACACAGATCGTCGAAACAACAGCCACGCCGTTTTATCTGGCGAACGGCCCAAAGCCGAGTGTGATCGGCTTTTCCGTTTCAGGCCGCCCGATCGAAGTTTATACGTTTGGACAGGGCGAACAGCAGCGCATGATCGTGGCCGGGATTCACGGCGGTTACGAGTGGAACACGATTGCGCTGGCCGATCAATTGATCACGTACATCAACCAACATCCCGAAGTCATTCCGAGCAACATCACGCTTTACATTTTGCGCGATCTGAATCCCGACGGCGACGCGCGCAGTCACGATGAATATGGCCGCGTCAACGCGCACGGCGTGGACTTGAACCGCAACTTTCCCATTAATTGGTCGGCCGTCTGGGACCGCGGCGGATGTTACGACCACACGCCGACGACCGGCGGCACAGGGCCGGCCTCCGAGCCGGAAACGCGCATCATGATGAATTTTCTGAACACGCACAAAGTCGAGGCGCTGATCAGTTATCATTCCGCCGCGCTGGGAATTTTCCCCGGCGGAACGCCGTGGGACCCGGCTTCGAAAAAACTGGCGCAGGAAATCGCAGGCGTTTCCAGTTATCCGTATCCGCCAATCAATACAGGATGTATTTACACCGGCACGCTGGCGGACTACGCAGTCTCGGTTGGCGCGGCGGCGGTGGACATGGAACTGACCAACCACCAGGACACTGATTTCAGCATGAACCTGCGCGTGCTCGATGTGCTGGTAAACTTTACGAAGTGACAACCACGTTGTTGCAAGTGACGTAGAAGGTCTGTTATGAATGAGGAATTCTGTGTTTACATAATGACGAACAGATATAATATGGTTCTCTATACTGGCGTAGCAAACAACCTTCAATGACGCATCTGGGAACATAAAATCGGTGTTGGCAGTGGATTTGCGAGCAAGTACAGAACGACAAAACTGGTCTATTATGAGGTCGCCAACTCTATCAAGTCTGCCATTCTGCGAGAGAAGCAGGTCAAAGGCGGCTCGCGGCAAAAGAAACTCAACCTGGTTAATTCGTTGAATCCAGAGTGGAAGGACCTGTCGGAAAACCTATAAACCATTTCGTTGCGAGGGCGAAGCCCGAAGCAATCTCCTACGCAAATCGTCGGGGATTGTGGCGCTAAGGCGCCAAACACGCCTCGCAAAGACGTGAAGGAATAATTATGAAAACAGTTGACATTCTCTTGACCCACGCGCTCGTCCTCACAATGGACGGGCAAATGAATCAATACAACCCCGGCGCAGTGGCAGTGACCGGCGACAGCATCGTCGCGGCGGGGCCCGAAGCGGAAATCAAAAAGGAATACAGCGGAAAGGAAACGATTGACTGCGGCGGCAAAGTGCTGATGCCCGGACTCGTCAACGCGCACACGCACGTGCCGATGACTCTCTTGCGCGGCCTCGCCGACGATCTGCGCCTCGATGTGTGGCTGATGGGCTACATGATGCCGGTCGAGCGCGAATTCGTCACACCCGAATTCGTCCGGCTTGGCACGCTGCTCGCCTGCGCGGAGCAAATCCGCAGCGGCGTCACCACGTTCAACGATATGTATTATTTCGAGGAGGATGTCGCGAAAGCCGCAGCCCAAGCCGGAATGCGCGCGGTCTGCGGGCAGACCGTGATGAAATTCCCCGCGCCGGATGCGGAAGCCTACGAAGACTCTTTCGACATGGCGCGCGATTTCATCAAGCGCTGGAAGGATCATCCGCTGATCGTGCCTGCGGTCGCGCCGCACGCGCCCTACACCTGCACCGAAGAAATTTTGCGCGAGACGGCTGAACTGGCCCGCGAGTTCGACGTTCCGCTCCACACACATCTTGCCGAAACCGCATTCGAAGTCGAGAACATCCGCCGTGAACATGAGATGCCGGTCATTCCTTACGTGAAGAAGCAGGGCTTGCTCGAAGCGAAAGTCATCGCTGCGCATTGCGTCCACATTGATACCGGCGAAATGCGGACGCTTCTCCATGCGGGCGCGGGCGTATCGCACAACCCGTCCTCGAATCTCAAACTGGCTTCGGGGTTCGCGCCCGTGATGAAAATGCTCGAAGCCGGACTCAAAGTCGGCATCGGCACCGACGGGCCCGCGTCGAACAATGACCTGGATATGTTCGAGGAAGTGCGTCTCGCGGCGTTCATCGCCAAAGCCGTATCGAACGATCCGACGTCCCTGCCCGCCCCCACCGCGCTGACGATGGCGACTCGTCTCGGCGCGCAGGCGCTTCATCTCGGACATTTGACCGGCTCGCTGACCCCGGGCCTGCGCGCCGACCTGATCCTGGTTGACATTTCGCCGCTGCACAATTCGCCGTCCTTCAAGCGTTCGCAAGACAACGCGTACGCGCAAATCGTTTACGCAGGCAAATCCACCGATGTCAGCGACGTGATGGTCAACGGCAAATGGCTGATGCGCGAGCGGCGATTGCTGACCGTGAACGAAGATGAATTATTGGCGCAGGCCGCTGACATCGCAAAGAAAGTCGATTCGTTCCTGATCGCGCGCGAGCAGTCGGTGTTGTCGAAGCTGATCGCGCTCGGCGGCTCGATGGAACAGGAAGCGTTCGAGGTGCAGGTCAAGGTCAAAATAACGGACGGCCGCTCCATCGTCCAGGCCCTGAAGCGGCCCGAAATAGAAATCGTCCGCTACCGGCATTACGACCAGCACGACACCTACTTCGCGTTCGATGATCCACTGCAGGGCCGCCTGCGTTACCGCGAAGACGATTTCCTCGACGAGAAAGGCGCGGTCACGACGACGCGTCCGCGTTTGACCCTGCTCGGACAAAAACGCGAGGATTCTTTTGCCCATGATGTGCTGCTGTCGCGCAGCCGCTTCTTCGCGCCGGCGGCGCAAAGCCTGCGCTTCTATCGCGAATACTTCAAGCCAAAAGTCGAGACTTCGATCACGAAGGACCGCGAACGCTGGCTGATCAAATTCAAGGACACCGAATTCTTCGTCAACGTGGACGAGATGACCGAGCCCGCGCTGGGGCATTTCGTCGAGATCAAATCGCGCACGTGGAGCCGCAAGGATGCCGAACACAAAGCGGCGCTGACAACTGAATTGCTGGCGTTGCTGGGACTCGCCCACAGCGAGACAGTGACCAGCGATTACATCGAAGTCGTCAAATCCATCGGATAGATATTTCTCTTGGATCGAATATGAACCCCACACATCCAAGTGCAATCAGCCTCATTGCCCGCATCATCGCTGTGTTCCTGGCAGCGTTGTTTGTCATGACGGCCCTGACCGCGCTGGTTCTTTTCAACATCGAACGGCAGGCATTCAACCCGGCCACCTATAAAAAGGCGCTGACCAGCGGCGGCCTTTACCAGCAATTCCCGCTTCTGCTCGGCGATCTCGTGACGAAAAATCTTGGCAGCTCCGCACCAGCCTTCATGCAGCGATTGACTCCTGCTCAATGGAAAAATCTGGTCGCGACGCTGCTGCCCGAGGGCCAATTGCAGAGAATGACGGAAGAGACGATCAACCAGGTTTTGGCCTATCTCAACGGCGAGACTCGAACACCGGCGATTTCCCTGCTCCCGCTCAAACAAAGCCTGGCTGGCCCGGCAGGTTTGAACGCCGCGCTGACCATCATCCACGCGCAGCCAGATTGCACCTTGCAGCAAATTGCCGCGATCATTGCATCTTTAAATCAAGGGGAATTATGCAATCCGCCGAAAGCCATGCTCGATCTATTCCAGCCGGTCATTCAAACAGAACTGCAGGCTACCTCTGCGGCGATTCCCAGTGAAGTTGTGATCGTCCCGGATGCAAATAGTCCATCTCAACAAACCGCTTTGGGATTCCTGCGGCTGCTGCGATTCATCATCCGACTCAGCCCGCTGATTCCGCTGGCGCTTTTGCTGGGCATTACCATCCTCGTGGTACGTTCATTCAAAAGCTGGCTGGCCTGGTGGGGCTGGCCGTTGATGCTCACTGGCCTGCCCGGCATGTTCATCGGCTTTAGCGGTGCGCCGTTGTTCCGGGCCGCGGCGGAACACGCACTTTCCAAAAACCTGACCATTTCCCTGCCGCCCGAAGTTGTCAATTCGATTCGTTCCCTGGCAGATGCTGCGCTGCGCGAGATGCTCAAGCCTGCGGGGTGGGAGTCGCTGGCAATGTTCATCGTCGGTTTGTTGATGGTGATCGCCGCCTTGTATCTCGCCTATCTGGACAGAAAGAAGATCGCCGCATCCGAAGCCGAGACGCAGATCGTTTCGACAAATTGATTTGCATCGCCGGGACGCGGTGGGCGCAGCGCACCCGCGCAATGGCATCGCTGCAACTTTTTCCAAGATCCCCCTGTACTACAATGTAGAAATGTCTTCCACAGACGAACGCGGTCTGGTCCTGCAGGCAAAGCAGGGCGACCGCGACGCCTTCGGTGAAATCGTCCGCCTTCATCAACAGGTTGTGTTCAACGTTGCTTATCGCCTGCTCAACAACATTCAAGACGCGGAAGATGCCGCGCAGGAAACATTCGTCCGCGCGTACCGGTTCCTAGGCAAGTTCGATATGGACCGGCCGCTCGCGCCGTGGCTCAAGCGGATCGCCGTTAACGTTTGCATGAATCGCCTCGAGGGAATCAAATCCGCCTCCAGCCTGGACGATGAATCGGCTCCCGCGCCCGATCCAGGTCCCGGCCCCGAAGCGCTGACCGTTAAGCGCGACCGCGAACGACGCATTAGCATCGAGCTGTCAAAACTTCCGCCGCGTTATCGGCTCGTCATCGAACTGCGGCATTTCCAGGGTTTGAGTTACGAGGAAATTGCAAAGGAACTGAAACGGCCGTTGAGCGACGTGAAGAGCGATTTGTTCCGCGCCAGAAAATTATTATCCGAACGATTGAAAGATTTGAAATGAACCATTTGTCAGATTCCCAACTCAACGAATATCTCGATCATACGCTTGATGCGTCAACGCGCCGCGTTGTGGAATCTCATGTCGAAATCTGTTCAGATTGCCGCGCCCGGCTCGAAGAACTTCAAATGGTCTTTTCCGATCTTCGAGATTTGCATGAAGCCAAACTTCTCCATGATCTGACATCATCTGTGATGACATCTTTGCCGCAAAAACAACCCCGCACCTGGACGTCCTTGTTCGCCGCGCAGCTTGGCGCGGCGCTCGGCATGTTAATCTGGCTTTCCGTTCAGGCAGCAAAATGGGTCGTGCCTTCACTCGCCGAATTTCCATTTCCCATTTTACACTTTCCACTTTCCACTCCCCGCTTTGCACTTCCCGTTTCCCATTTTCAACTTCTCACCTCTCACTTTCCTCTTCCCAATCTCCATTCTCCATTCTCCATCCTCCATCCTCCATCCTCCATTCTCTATTTTCCATCCTCCATCTTCGACCTTCAACTTTCAAAGTTTCCAACCCTCCAACCCTTCGACACCATTCTCGTCACCGTGATCGTTTTCGTGCTCTGGCTGGTCGGAAACTTTTCTTTGCTACGCAACCGTTCAGGAGTCCAAAAGTGAAACGCATTCTCATCGCCATTTTGATCATCGCACTGACCGCGCTCGCCTGCGGATCACAAACTCCAGCCGCGCCGTTTCCCACGCCAGCCAATTCGGTCTTTGACTCAGGTCGAACCGCTTACGGATTTTTTCCAACGCCGCCGGAAGTTTCGGCGGAAAGCGTAATGAAAATTTATAAGGATATCAGCGCTCACGCGGATTTTGTATTACTTCAAGAAAACGTCCCATGGAGCGATTTTGTCACCAGCGTGGACGGCGAGTCGCAGAAGCGCACGGATGTCGTCAACCAGGTCACGCTGGCGCGGCAAAATCACCTCGACTACGTTTTCGTCGTGGACGGTTTGAACGGTCTCAATCGCAGCCAGTTCAGCAGTTTGCCCTTCGGCTGGGATGCCAGCTTTGCCAATCCGAATGTCCGCGCCGCGTATACAAACTTTACGTTGTGGATCGTGCGGATGTTCCACCCGCGTTATCTCGGCCTCGCCTCCGAGATCAACACGTACATGGATACGCATCCCGGCGACGCGCAAAACTTCGTCAGCCTGTACAACGAGATTTATAAAATGGTGAAGGCCGAAGCGCCGGACACGAAAATCTTCGTCACCTTTCAATGGGAGGAATTGAATAATCTGATGCCGCAGGTCGCGAACGGGCGCACGCGCCTTCAGCCGAACTGGGACCAGATCGAAGCGTTCGAGCCAAACCTGGATTTGTGGGTAATATCAACGTATCCGTTCGCTGCGTTCAAATCCGGCGCGGACATTCCCGCGAATTATTACACACCGCTTCTTTCGCGGACCTCGAAGCCTCTTGCCGTTGCCGAAGGCGGATTTACATCCAGGCCGGTCGGGCCGTTCACCGGCACACCGGAAGATCAAGTCGCATACTTGAACGCGATTCACAATCAAATCGGTTCGCGGCTGGCCTTTTGGGTTTATCTGTTGCTCGAAGATTTCAATCTCGATTCCTATTCCAATTACATGAAATCTCACGGAGGCAATTCAGCCGACATCAACACCCTGGGCATGTTCGCCTCGGTGGGACTCGCCAATTCAGATGGCACGTCAAAACCCGCATTGGATTTGTGGGATTCGTTCCGCACCAACAAGTAATCATTTGTGAAAAGGAGAAAACATGAACAACATCATTGGCCTGCTTCTGGTTATTCTTTTCGGCGGCGCGGGGTTGATCTCGATCTTCATCATCGTGAACCTGCTTCTCCCCGCGCCCATCGAGCGGACGCGTGCCGCGCTCGAGGCCAGCCTGGGACGCTCGTTGCTGCTGGGATTCATCAACTTTCTGTTCGCAGGAGTTGTCGGCGTGTTGTTGGCTTTGCCCGCCCGCCTCGGCGGAATTGTGGCGGGTATCTTTGTTTTTCTGATTGGATTACTTGCGCTGGCAGTTGCCGCGTTGACTCTGTTGGGTTTCGTCGCGGCAACATCCCTGCTTGGAAACCGCATCGGTGAAACAAAATCGCCCGCGGCAACACAGGTACGCGGTGGCATCTTGCTGCTGTTGGCCTGCCTGACTCCCTATCTTGGCTGGTTCATCTTCACGCCGCTCGTCGTGTGGGCAGCATTTGGCGCGGCTATTCAAGCAATCTTCCGAAGAAAAAGCGCAGTAGCAGCAACTGATATAGGTCACGCTTAAAGCAATAACCAGCGCAAGTCACGCTTACGAAGTCCTCGAAGAGGAAAGCGTGACCTACTACTCATTGGGAGGAAAAATGAAATTTGTGTTGATTCTTTCAACAATAATTTTGTTCGTCACACTGACATGTGGTGGGACAACCTCCATCGTTACATCGAACGTCACACCAACCAACGCGCGATCACGCATGGAAAGTATTCCAGCCGGCGCGCACAAGATGACTCCGGCGGAAGATCCGTGGCCGCCTGTTGTTGCCAACGGACTGAGCAAGCCGCAGCCGCTTCCCTTCCCAATCAACACGGCGGGCGCGGAAGACAGTCCCTTTCTGACTCTGGATGGACAAACGCTTTACTTCTTCTTCGCGCCCGATCTCAATATTCCGGCGCAAAAGCAATTGCTTGACGGCGTGACTGGCATCTGGATGAGCCAACGGGTAAGCGATAACTGGAGCGAACCGCAGCGCGTCCACTTGGAAAAGCCTGGCGAATTGGCGTTGGATGGATGTGAGTTCATCCTCGGAAACATGATGTGGTTTTGCTCTGTGAGATCAGGTAATTCTCGCGATGTTGATTTGTATCAGGCGTTCCTCGAAAACGGCGTATGGAAAAATTGGCAGAACGCTGGCAAACAAATCAACGTTGATTATCAAGTCGGCGAGATGCACATCACTGCGGATGGACAAACGATGGTCTTCGGCTCAAAACGCGCTGGCGGACTCGGCGGATACGATCTTTGGATGTCAACCAAAACTGACAATGGCTGGAGTCAACCTGTCAATCTCGGCGCGCCGGTCAATACATCCGGCGATGAGAATCGTCCATATTTGAGTCCCGATGGCCAAACGCTCTGGTACGACAGCACGAGCAAAAAAGGTTTTCCGGGACCTGCGATCTTCCGTTCGTTTCGACAGGCAGATGGAACGTGGAGTCAACCAGAAGAGATGGTCTCGCAATTTGCGGGCGAACCAACGCTATCCGCCGATGGACACACGCTTTATTTTGTCCACCATTATTTTTCGGCGGATATGAAGCAAATGATCGAAGCGGATATTTACGTCACGACCGTGCCATAAAAATTACGGGCACAAATTTTGTAAATGCTCCTCGAATGTCTGCTCGAAATCGTGATAGCCGGAACCATCGCATTTGGCTTGAAAATAATAATAGTTCGTATCAGCAGGAGAAGCGACAGCGCGCAGTGCGTCGAGGCTGGGATTTGAAATCGGCGCGGGCGGCAGGCCGGGATTCAAATAGGTGTTATACGGAGATGCGAATTTCAAATCATCCGCGCTGAGCGGATTCGTCCACCAGGTTTGCTGCGCCGGGTTGTATCCCAGCGCGTATTGCACCGTCGGATCAGCATCCAGATTCATTCCGGCCTTCAAACGATTGAGATAGACCGAGGCGATCACCGGCATCTCTTCGGGGCGCATCGTTTCGCGCTCGACAATCGAAGCGAGCGTCACGGCCTGGTAAACGCTCAACCCGCGACGGTCAAACCCATCGCGCAGGTCGCTCGTCAGATGCAGGCCGAAATCGCGAAGCAGCGCGTCAAGCAATTGATCAACTGTCGTCACGCGCGGCAGCGTGTAAGAGTCCGGATAGAGGAAACCTTCCGTGGAACGCGCGCCCGCCAAAAAGTCGAAGCCCGGGCGCGGCGCCGACGCCGCCGCGATGAAATCGGTCGGCGTAATGTTCAATCCCGAAGTCGGAAGCGAGAGCGCGATCTCCTCCATCCGCCAGCCGGGCAAAATCACAAAAGTCACGTGTCCAGGGATCGCGTTTTGCAATCTGTTTGCGATGTCCACGATGGACATGGATGAGCTGAGTTGGTAATTGCCCGCTTGAATCGAGGTATCGAGGCCGGTATAAACCAGATAATCACGGAACATGCCCGCGTCGCTGATCAACCCGGCAAGCTGAAGTTGCCTTGCAATTTCATCCACCGACTCGCCCTGCTCAACCGTGAAAGAGAGTTTTGAGCCGTTATTTGCCGCCGGGCGCGTCAGCAATCCATCGTACCAAAGAAGCCTGGCAGAATATTCAATGACTTGCGCAAACGAAAGCCGCTTCGATGGCGGACCGTAAGTTTGCGCGACTCTCGATGGAAAAACAAAAGCGACAAGAATGACGCAAAGAAAGATGAAGGCAACAATGATGTATGTGATGAAGCGACGCATGAGGAGATTTTCGATTTGTTGTGTAGGGGCACAGCGGGGTTATGAACGATCAAGGTTTGTCATGTTTTCGCTGTGCCCTTACGATGTATGATTGGTTGTGTAGGGGCACAGCGGGGTTATGAACGATCAAGGTTTGTCACGTTTTCGCTGTGCCCTTACGATGTATGATTGGTTGTGTAGGGGCACAGCGGGGCTATGAACGATCAAGGTTTGTCACGTTTTCGCTGTGCCCTTACGATCTACGATTTGATGGTCAAGATAGGATTGCAAGATGATCGTCGCGGCGAGGTCATCGAGATGACCGGCGCGTTTTTTGCGCGGGACGTCAAGTTCGATGCGGGCCGCGCGGGCATCCTGCGTGCTGAACGATTCATCCCATAGAACGACTGGAATTTGTGTCTGCGTTATGAGCGCATCTGCAAAACGAGCGGCGCGGCGGCCCGCCAAATTCGGACGGCCTTCTTCATCGAAGGATTGTCCGATGACGATGAGTTCGACCTGATTTTGCGCGGCAAGATCAGCGACTTGCGCGGCATCTATAACACGCGAAACATGCTCGATCACTTTCAATGGATTCGCGATCGTCGCGGTGGAATCACTGATAGCAAGTCCAATCCGTTTTTCACCGTGATCAACTGCAAGGATTCTCATTCAACTCCAGAAAAGCTGAATCGCGGATCGCAAAGACTCTTTCATCTTTTATCTTTTATCATCATTTCACTTCTATCCTGAACGGTATCAACGGCAGCCGCGGCCACCAGGAGGGACTCAAATCAATTTGCGGCGCAGACGCAAGCGGAAGATTCGATTGCAGGCGTTGAACTGCGGCGTTGGGCGAAAGTCCGCGCACGAGCGCGTTGGCCTGCTCTGAATTGATTTGATGAACCAGCGTCCGCTCAACTTGTAATTCAAAATGTGTCGTGCCGGATTGATCCAACGCCGGAGAACCAATCTCGCTGAAGCTCAATGAATTTGCATCCGGGACATAGCCCGCGGGAACAGCCGCGTTCAAAACGGTTTGCGCCAGTCGAGTCAGGTCGCTGGCAGCCACATATTGTGCGCTGTATCCGACCGTCATGGTCAACGTCAACAGTGAACCGGCCCTGCCCGCTGGAGGATCGTAACTCTCATTCACGATCTGCCCCATCTGCAACGTGTTCGTCAACAATAAATCCTTTGCGCCAATCGAAGCCTTGATTTCTTTTTCGGCCTGCATTTGCAAAATGGGCAGCAGCGCCTCATATACGCGCTTGCGGTCATCCTCCGACGGCGCGGTGGTAACAAGATCAGTCCCGCCCGTCGTCGGTTCAGGATTCGTCACCGAAGTCGAAAGACCGACGCTGCCCTCGATTGCCTGAATCGAATTGACCGGCACGTTTCCAATCGCGCCTGCCTGCTCGGCCGTGACCGGCACATCCACGAACGCGTTGGCCGTCCCGACGAGGTGCGTGTCGTTCATCGTCACAAATCGCACAGTGCTCTGCCCCACGCTGTAAACCACCGTCCCCGCCGGAATGCTCACCCCGTTCTGGGTCAAATTCTTGAAGCGCGCAATGCCGGTGGCTTTCGTCTGCGGGACGGACGACTGCGACGTAACCTGCGCGGACTGCGATTCCGTCACCGTGACCGAGATGGATTTGGCCGGAACACCGCCGCTGATCGAAACGGATGAATTGGATTTGGATGCCGCGAGCGGGAGGATCACATTTTGTCGCTGCGAAACAGGAGTGAGTTTGATCGCGGCGCGCGGGACGAATAAAGCGGCCACCGCCAAGGCAGCCAGCACGCCCATCGAAAAGAATCCGATGCGCGCCGCGGGCGAGGACTTCCATGCCGCTTCCCTGACTTCAGCCCCAGCCTTCATCATCCGCAGGTTGGGATGATCGGCTCGAGGGCCGCGCCGGCGCATTGAACGGCGCGCCGGCCAAAGATCCCGCTGCGCCGCGGCGGTGGATGCGAAAACCGGAATGCCGAATCCAATCGCGTCGCGCCGAACATCCGCGCGGCGCGTGACGAGTCCCAAATCCGCACCGAGATAACGCGCGTGCTGCTGGAGCACGCGCAGGTCCACGGGCCGAAGCGTCACCTTTTCGTATTTCGGCCAGACCAGCAAAATGCGCGGCGACTTGGCCCACGACATCCGGTCGCGGACCGAGATCAAATCGTCATGCGATTCGAGCGCGATGATCTGGGTCTTCATACAAACCCATTATAAATCAGACCTATTACAAAAGTGCCCGGGGAAGTCCGGGGAAAACGCACACTACACACAAAATCTGTGCAGCAGAATAATGATTGACTTATGCAAAGTCAACTATAAAGACCGGACAGGTTTTGGAAAACCTGTCCGGTCTTTATGAACAAAGGGACGGGTTTTTATTCGAGCAGCAAGATCACAACAGACCCCTTGCCGTCGGTTGCGGGCGTGATGGTGATGGTCAGCACATTATTGTCTTTTGTAAACAGCATCACGCCGCCCTGCGATCCGCCCTGCGCGCTGAACCCGGACGACCAGCCAAGCGCCTTCATTTGATCGCCATAAAAAGTCTGGATGTCGGCCACAGCCGCGTCCACTTTATAGCTGTATGTGGTCTTGCTGAATTCCTGGCCCGCGGTCGCCTGCGACATGATCGGGATGTTATTCCAGGTCGCAGCCGGTGTGCCTGTTGGATTAAGATAACCGCTGACATCCGGCATGGCCGACGGCAGGGCTTCCAGGGTCGAGAGCGGCATGGAGGTTGCCATCGCCTCCGCGGTAGAAGCAAGGTCCTTCGCCTGCGAGACTGTATTGAACAGGCCGCAGGCAAGCGTCGCGGCAGCCAAAACGGCCAACAGAGTGAACTTATAAAATCGTGACATTCTCTCTCCTTTCCAGAGCCATCATAAAGCATCGCGCGCCAGCGAAGAATGGGCTAAATGTACTATCGGGCGCCGGTCGCTGATAAAATCGGATAAACCATTTTCGCTGGAGCAATTGTCATGCCAACATCTCCCTGGTATCACAAAACAAGCATCTATCAAATCTATCCGCGCTCGTTTTACGACAGCAACGGCGACGGGATCGGCGACATTCAAGGCATCATCCAAAAATTGGATTACGTAAAGCAGCTTGGATTCGAAACAATCTGGTGCTCGCCGTTCTTTGCCTCCCCCCAGGCGGACTCCGGCTACGACATCTCGAACTACACTGACATCGCTCCCGAATACGACGCATCGAGCGACGCTTTGCAATTGATCGAGGAAGTCCACAAGCGCGGAATGCGAATCGTGTTCGACATGGTGATGAACCACACCTCGATTGAACATTCGTGGTTCGAAGAGTCACGTTCGTCGCGCGATAATCCCAAAGCGGATTGGTATCTCTGGCGGGATTCCCCTCTCCCAAAATTGGGAGAGGGGCTAGGGGTGAGGGGAAAACCAAACAACTGGCAAAGCATGACGGGCGGAAGCGGCTGGCATTACGTCCAAGAGCGGAATCAATATTACTGGGCGAGCTTCCTTCCATTCCAGCCTGATTTGAATTATCGCAATCCTGAAGTCAAAAGGACCATGCTCGATACCGTTCGCTTTTGGCTGGGCAAAGGCGTGGACGGATTCCGGCTCGACATATTCAACGTCATCTTCAAAGATGCCGAATTTCGCGATAATCCGTTTTCATTCAAATTTCTTCCAACCGAAACCGATCCGTCCGCGTTCTTTCAGGAAGCGAAATACACGATCAACCAGCCGGAGAGTTATGAATTTGCAAGAGAATTGAGAAGCGTCTGCGACGAATTTGGAGAAAAACTATTATTGGGTGAAGTCAGCGGAGGCCGAAGCGTGATCCGCAAATTCATGGGCGCGCAAAAGAACGATGGCCTGACGCTGGTCTTCGATTTCGAAATGATGAACTTCGAATTCACGGCGGATTATTTCCGCGAATTGATCCAAAGCATCGAAACCTATTTTCCAAATCCGTTCATGCCGGTTTATGTTTTCAGCAATCACGACCGCGCCAGAAGCATCCGCCGACTCGGCAACGATGTTCGCAAAGCAAAAATGCTTCATCTTTTGCAGCTCACCGTTCGCGGGGTTCCCTGCATGTATTACGGCGAGGAAATCGGCATGACCAATCTAAAACTTCCCTTCGCCGCGGCGCTCGACCCGATCCCGCACAAGTTCAAATCCATCCCGCGCTTCATTTTCGACCTGCTGGGGATGACCATCAACCGCGACGAAGTCCGCACGCCGATGCAATGGGACGCGTCAAGGAACGCGGGCTTCTCGTCCGCAGAAAAGACGTGGCTGCCGGTGAATCCAAATTACGAGACGATCAATGTGGAAAGCGAGGATAAGAACGATGGCTCGCTGCTCGATGCAATTCGCGCGCTCTTGAAAATCCGCAGCGAACACACTGCGCTTCGAGGTGGGTCGCTGGAATTAATTGATGGCTTGCCAGACGACGTGCTTGGCTATCGAAGAAGATCGGAGGAAGAAGAAATCAGCGTACTTTTGAACTTCGGCAAATCAGAAAAACATTTTCAATTCAAGAGCGAGGATTGCATCTTCAGATTATCGGAACAGGATGACTGGAAGAATGGAGAAATAAAATTATCGGGCTATGGCGGGATGATTCCAAGAGATTGTTTTTCCCAAGCCTGACATTGGATGTCTCGGACAACGACATCCGCACCGCGGTCGAGCGCGTCGCAGATTAGATGGAACACTGTGGTGTATTGTATATGCCAAATTAAAAAGGATGACAAAAACATGAAAACCGCAATCAGAGAAAATCGAGAATCGGAAGAATATGCGAGAAATGTCTTTGAGGGTTTGTACAAAGATGAAGCTGTGCGAACCACTTGCGCTCGGTTGCTTGCAGACTCCATCCTAATCGCACATCAGATAAGCACCTCCTGTTGGAGTCTTACGCTTTTCCCTGACAAAATAAGGCTTAATGTTGGGCCTGTGGAGGTTTTGGTTCTCCGTCTAAGCAATATCTTCTTGGTCATCATTGATTCAAAGGATGGCCACTTCAACAATAGTGAATACCGCAATTTCATGGGGCCTTCTGAAATCCATTACAAGAGTGTGCCAACCAACCAGCGGGTGTGCAATGTTCCGCCAGAGACAATAGAAAAATTCTATGCTCAGGTCGCTGAAAACCATCGAAACTTCATCCAAATGGCTGCAAAGCGCAGAGATACGACTTTATGGGAATCTAGCTTTTCGCCCGGTGTAATCCACTATCTGAACAACTTCCTCAAAATATCTCTGCCAATGCCCGCATATTTTTCGGATCACATTGGAACAGAACAGCCAAATGTCCTCCAAGAAATTGAACGATTCAAGAATAGCTATGAAGGACTTGAAGAAACAACACGAGAATCTGTCATACAAAGCAGAATTGGGCAAGGTCAATTTAGAACATCGCTCATCGAGTATTGGCAGGGTTGCTCAGTCACTAGTTGCCAACAAATCGAATTACTCAGAGCGTCGCACATCAAGCCCTGGCGCTATTCATCAAACGCGGAAAGACTTGATATGTACAATGGCCTGTTACTTCTTCCAAACTTAGACGCCTGTTTTGATTCCGGATTAATTAGTTTTGATAACGAAGGCAAAATTATTATCTCAAGTAGATTGAATGAATCCGTATTATTGCAATTGGGAATAAATTCAAATTTGAAGTTGTCGAGAGTAGAGCAAAGACATAAAGATTTTCTGCAGTATCATCGTAAAAATGTCTTCCACCGCTAAAAATATCGCCTCCGATTCGGAAGCAATATCCGTTTAGCGTTATAATAAAGACAGAGAAAGCGAGGTCCTTATGGCAGAAAAGACAACTCGACGCAAACCGTTCGAAGATAAGATTCCCGAAGAGACACGTGAGCATATCCACGCGGCACGCGAGGAAATGCGCGAGAGCATCAAGGGCTTGTTTCCGCCCGAGTTCATCGAGCACCGCCGCAACGCCCGCAAGGAAATGCTCCTCGCCTGGCGCAGCATGATTGACCACGCGCTCGAGCGGATGGAAGAAAAAGGCAGGAAGGCATAACCATAAAACTGCTCCGCCGAATGGCGGGGCAGTTTGTTTATAACTATATCGCGTTGAGCGGAGGTCGAGTATCGAGATCGAAGTCGAAACGCCCTTCGACTGTCACTTCGCCTACGCTCAGTGTCCGCTCAGGGCGATGATCACATCAATGCCGGGGAGAATGGCCGCGCGCAAAGAACGCCAGCCAGATCAAAGCCAGGAAAGAGAATCCCCAAAAGACGTAACTCAGCAGAATATCGCCAGCGTTACGAAGCAAAACACCGCTCAGCAAAAACACGGCAAAGATCAACGCGCCGGCCACACGGTTCATCGCGCCTTCCACGTACGAAAGATGAAGATTCACTCGCGGCATGTTGACATCCAACTCGCCGCGCTCCATTTGAGTCAAAACGCGGTTCATCTGCGACGGCACCGCGATCAAACCCTTGAACAACTCGCCGATCTCATCCAGCCAGACTTCCCAGCCGGAACCGACTTCGTCCGCAACCATTTTCTGCGCGTACGGTGCGATCTCCTCCCAAACATTGAAATCGGGATCGAGCCCGGTGCACATGCCGGATAATATCGCAACGGTTCGTCCCAACAGCAAAAGATTATGCGGCAACTGGAACGGCATCTCATACATCAAGTCGCGGAATTGATGAGCAAAATCGCGCATCTCGCGGTGGTTGACCTTTCGCAATTCGCTCATGGACATTCCCCAAAAGCGCTCGAACAATTGCGTCTCAGCCTGCTCGAGCAATTTTGTATCCGCACTCGGAAGCAAAACGCCCATCGTTTTGTAGGACTTTACAACGCGTGAGGCATCACGCGTGCCAATCCCAATCAACATTTCGCGCAATCCATCGCGCAAATTTTCCGGCACATCGCCCACCATGCCAAAGTCAACGAATGTAAGCTTCCAGCTTGCCTTCTTTCTGCCAGTTGCCGGCACGGGCGTGACGAACAAATTTCCCGGATGCGGATCGGCGTGAAAGAATCCATCTTCGAATATCTGCTTGAGATAGGTGTCGAGCAAGACCGCGGCGACCTCCGCGCGATCAATGCCTGCGGCGGTAATATCACCGTAATCGGTGATCTTGATGGCATACACATTTTCGAGCGTGAGGGCGCGCTTCGTCGTGTGACTCCAAACCACACGCGGCACGTGCACGCGCTTTCGACTCGCGAAATTTTTGCTGAATGTCTCCGCGTTCTGTCCCTCTGCAAGATAATCAATTTCATGCTGCACCGTGGTCGCCAATTCTTCGATCAATGCGGGAACATTTACGCGCTTGCGGATGGGTTCGTAGTGCATCAACCAGCCGCCGACTCGCCGCAGCGCGGAAAAGTCAACGTCAATCAATTGATCAATGAACGGGCGCTGGATCTTTACAACCACTTCGCGAAACGCTTCCGCCTCCGGCGCGTCGGACCGCAGGCGGGCGCGGTGGACCTGTCCCAGCGAGGCCGCCGCCAGCGGTTCCGGTTCGAAGCGCTCGAATTTGTCTTCGAGCGGCATCCCAAATTCGGCTACGGCCAATTTGCGGATCGCGTCGAAATCCTCGGCGGGGACTTCATCCTGCAAGCCGGAAAGTTCCTCCGTGATCTCAGCGGGCAAAACATCGAGCCGCGCCGAAAGGAATTGCCCGACCTTGATCATCACACCGCCCATGCGGATGGCCAGCGTGCGGAACCGCGACGCGATTTGTTTGTAACGCGTCGAACGCGTCCGGTGTGCCAGGCCGCGTAAACCAACGCGCGGCAAAACGATATCCCAATAGACGACACTGACAATTGTGCGAACGAAGAACGTCATGATGTGACGATAGCGAGCGCGTAAACGTGATGATTGCATGATGAGGCCTCCGCAAACGATTGTATCACCGCAAAAAGTTCTGACGGAGTAAAGTCATCTTGCGCTCCAGCCGCCGTCCACGGCGGCATTTTTACAATAAATCCTGCGCCGTCCTCGGCGCAGGGGGCAATCAATTGCTTAATATCAATACCTTCGCCACTTGTGGGACAATTTGGCAAATTGTCCCTACGTCCGCCGCTCCCGATACCGCATTGGCGAAGGTATTGTAATATGTTTCGAGTAAAATCGTCACATGCCTTATGAAAAAGCCGCTGAGAAAATCATCCGCGAAGCGATGGAACGCGGCGAATTCGACGATCTTCCGGGCAAAGGCAAGCCAATTGACTTGACCGCGTATTTCGACACGCCGGAGGAAGTCCGGCTCGCGTATTCGATTTTGAAGAACGCCGGGATGGTGCCGCGTGAAGTGGAATTGCTCAAAGAGATTGCCGAGCTAAAACAAACGGAATCCGCTTTGGTCGAGGAAAGGAAGCGGCTCGAGATCCGCAGGCAAATCGAGAAGAAACAGATCGAGTTCCGTCTGATGCTGGGGCGTAATCGCCGGTCCGCCAAAAAGCGTTAACAAAACTTTTACGCGCCCGGCTTTGACAAAAGCGCACTGCCCTGCTATACTGACCTGCGTTGGATATTGACTTTCATGGCGCTTTGGCGCCGTTTTGCAAGGCACTTGGAAATGCGCCAAGTACAAGTAATTGCAGGTGTGGCACGAACAGCCCCGCGGGAGTCTTAAGTTCCCTCGGGCATTTTTGTACATATCGAAAGTGACCTTAACCGCCGCTGGCGGATAAAATCTATTTAATCAAGTGAGGTAAAACAAACCCAATGAGTAAGCACGGAAAAAAATTGAAGATCATTCCCCTGGGCGGACTCGGGGAAGTCGGCAAGAACATGATGGCCTACGAGTATGACAACCAGATTTTGATCGTGGACACCGGAATCATGTTTCCTGAGAACGACATGCTCGGAGTTGATTACATCATCCCCGATTATGAGTATTTGCGCGGCCGCGCGAATCAAGTCGTCGGCATCGTCATCACGCACGGACATGAAGATCACATCGGCGCAATCCACCACGTTTTGAATGACATCCCCGCGCCCGTTTACGCCACGCCGCTGACGCGCGGTTTGATCGAAGTCAAGCTGGCGCGCAACGGCGCGTCGGACAAGGCGGAGCTGAACACAGTCGAGGCGGGCAAGTCGGTCGAGATCGGCCCGTTCAAGATCGAATTCTTCCACATCTGTCATTCCATTCCCGACTCGGTGGGGCTTGGCATCACCACGCCCGCCGGGTTTATCGTCCACATGAGCGACTTCAAGTTCGATCACACACCGGTGGACGGCTGGCCGACCGATTACGCCAAGCTGGCTGAGTTTGGAAACCGCGGCGTGGACTTGCTGCTTTCCGATTCAACCAATTCCGAACGCCCCGGCTGGACGCCGTCTGAGATGATCATCGGCCCGGCCTTCGACAAAGTTTTCGCGGAAGCAAAAGGCCGCGTCATCGTTGCGACGTTTGCATCCTTGATCTCGCGCATTCAACAGGTCGCCGAGGCAGCCGCCAAAGATGGACGCAAGATGGCGCTCGCGGGTCCGAGCATGCTCGATAACGTCAAGATCGCGCGCAAGCTGGGCTATCTTGATATTCCTGATGAACTCCTTGTACCGCTCGACCAGGCGCTGAACATGCAGAACCATAAAGTGGCAATCATGTGCACTGGTTCGCAGGGCGAGCCGTCATCCGTGGTTGGGCGTCTCTCGACCGGAACGAACCGGCAATTCGATCTCAAGGAAGGCGACACAATCGTGCTCTCGTCGCACCCAATTCCGGGCAACGAAGAAAGCATCAGCAAGACGATCAACCGCCTGCTTCGACGCGGTGCGGCCGTCATTTACGACGGCATTGCACCCATTCACGTTTCGGGCCACGCCAGCCAGGAAGAACAAAAACTGCTGATCAATCTCGTCCGGCCAAAGCACTTTATGCCCATTCACGGTGAACTGCGCCAGCTGACGCGGCACGCCGATTTGGCAAAACAGGTCGGCGTTCCAGAAGAAAACGTCATCGTTGTCGAGAATGGACAGGTTGTTGAACTGGTGGGCAATAAAATTAAACTCGGCGAACGAATCCCCGGCGGCTACATCTTCGTGGACGGCGAATCCATCGGCGACATTGATCACGGCGTGATGCGCGAGCGTGAGATGCTGGCGCGCAACGGCATTCTACTGATTGACGTCAACATTGACCAATCCACGGGTCGCCTGCTGCACGAGCCGGAGATCATCACGCGCGGTTTCGTTTCTCCCGAAGATGCGGAGACGCTCATTCCCGAAGTCCGCAGACGCGTCATGGAAGCCGTTGGCGGCGGCGGGTTTGACAACGAAAAGGAAATCGTCACCGCTGTAAAATCCTACTTGCACGAAGAGACCAAACGCAGGCCGATGATCTTCGTGACGATGAACAGAACATAAAGAATAAAATCTATCCACAGATTCTCGCAGATTACGCAGATGAACCTGAAAAAATCCACGAAATTTGTGTAATCTGTGGATAAGTCCTGCCGTGATGGAAAGAGTCTAACTTCCTTTCCATCCATATTTCCCGCGCAGCGGGACAAATGCCACGCTGGTGGCGACGCGGCGATCATACTCGCCGCCGCGGCATTTCCACACCTCCAACAATTGGAAACCTTGCGCGCCCACTGGCAGGACCAGTTGACCGCCGTCCGTCAATTGTGTGAGCAATGGGTTTGGCACTTTCGGAGCGGACGCGGTCACGATGATTCCTGCATAAGGAGCAAACTCCCTCCAGCCCAGCGAACCGTCACCAATGCACGCATGCACATTGGCATATCCAAGCCCGGCCAGGGTTTTTTGGGCGCGGGCGGCCAACTCAGGAATAAATTCAATTGTGCAAACTTCCCCTGCCAGTTGCGACAGAATCGCCGCCTGATAACCCGACCCGGTTCCCACTTCCAAAACGCGCTCGCGCCCGCTCAATTCCAAAAGGCTGGTCATCAACGCCACGATGTAAGGCTGGGAGATGGTCTGCCCAAAACCGATCGGAAGGGCGCAATCGTCATACGCCGCGTAGCGCAATTCTTCAGGCACAAACAAATGACGCGGCACTTTCTCGAACGCGGCCAGCAGGCGCGGCTCGCGCAGGCCGCGATGTTCGATCTGCCTCTCGACCATCTGGTGCCGTTCCAGCGCAAACTCACGAGGCTCCGCAAGTCCGGCATTCATCAAATCAATTGTCGCGCAATTTGTCTGTCAATTCTACCCATCGGGTAATCTTCCAATTTCTCCACCCTGACCCATTTTAGATTTTGATTTTCTGACATCGAAACCAGTTGGCATCGAAATGGATGGACGGTGACGCTGAAATGGCTGTAGGCATGTTCGACGGTTCCCAGCGCTTCTTTTTCACGGACCTTCAAGCGGGTCGCCGTTTGGATGGCTTGGGTCAACTCTTTGGCCGGGTCGCCGTTAACCCGCGCGTTCGGAAATTCCCACATCCCGCCGAGCAATCCCTTCGATGGACGCTTCGCCAACAAGACGTGGGGTGAATTGGCGATTCGCCTTACTATCACCGCCGCGGCATGGACATAATGCGGCGTCTTTTTCTTTGGTCTCACAACCGGGCGTTGATCCTGAATTCCAAGTTCACGCGCCTTGCACAATTTCATGACAGGACAAATCAAACAGCGCGGATTCTTTGGCAGGCAAATCGTCGCGCCCAAATCCATCAACGCCTGGTTATAATCGCCCGCCTCGCCGTTCGGCAAATGTTTCGCGGCCAAACCCCATAAAACCTTTTCGCCCGTTGGCGAATCGGCTGGCACATTCACGTCGAAGACACGCGCTAGGACACGGCGAATGTTGCCATCCAGTGCCGGTTCGTCCAGGCCAAACGCCATCGAAGCAATCGCGCCGGCGGTGTAGCGTCCAATGCCGGGCAGTTTGCGAAGCGCGTCCAGATTGCGCGGCAGTTTGCCGTTGTACTGTTCAACAATAATTTTTGCAGCTTTCTGCAAATTACGCGCGCGGGAATAATATCCAAGCCCCTCCCAAAGATTCAAAACGTCCTGCTCAGAAGCGTCTGCTAAAGCTTCAACAGTTGGAAAACGTTTCATCCATTTTTCGAAATATGGAATGACGGTCTCGACGCGTGTCTGCTGGAGCATGATCTCCGATATCCATACCGCGTACGAGTCCGGATGTCCGCGCCAAGGAAGATCACGTTTATTGTCGCGGTACCACGTTAAAAGGCGGGAAGTGAAGCGGGACATTTCCAATAAGCAGAAAGCAGTATGCAGTGATCAGTGATTGGTAAAGAGTGAGCGGAAATCAGGGACATGGGTCGGCTAGCGGCGCGCTCAAAAAAGCTGAGTTCGAATCCGGAAATAAAATCAGGCGAACGTCAATGTAATTTTGATTCTGGCAGCCAAGGATAACAGCGTCCGCGCCCTGCGGAAACGGACTCGGAATATCCCTGGATTGGAAAATCGCATCAGTGCGGGTTTGATCGAGCAGCAAAAAGCCCATCCGCGAAAAATCGCGCGCGGCATAAGCCGGCCACGGATTCGTAGAAACCAGCCCAGCGCCGCGATAAAAGAAACGCGGATACAGCACGCGGCCCGTTTGCAACGCCGCCTGGGATTGCGCCATGAATTCAGAGATTTGAGTTTGATCTATGCCAAGTTGTTCAACCGCGGGCGAGGCCGAAAGTTCTGCCGTGAGCATTGCCGGGGTCTGATTCGCATAACGCGGCGGGGCGATCCCTTGCGCCATCCACGGTATTGCGCTGACGAATGCAAAAACTCCAGCGATTAAAAACCCTTGCACGAAATTCTTATTTGCCGCCAAGTTTTTTTCTTTGCGGCTTTGTGACTTCGTGTCTTTGTGGTAAATCCCTTCTGCAAAACCTGGCGTGAAGATTTTTTTCGCGTCCGCGCCAAAGGATAGAGCAAAGACAGAAAATATTTCGGCAATGCCAACGCCAAGATAAAAATACGCAACCCAATCGGCCGGAAGGTCATAGCGCCAGCCGGAGAAACGCGCGACGCCATTTGCCAGCGCATAGCCCAACGAAAACGCCAATGGCGCCAACCCGGCCCAACGCAGTCGCTTCCACGACGCGCCAATGCCCTGCGCGATCAAAGCAAAATAAAAAATGATAAGCAGGAGGTTCTGCCAGGCCAGCTTGCCATTCCACCCCATCCAATAAAGATTGACAGGCGCGAACAGGCCATTATATTTTTCGATCAACGGCAGCACCAATAGGCCGTCAATTTGGGTGGCAAAAGTATGCGCGGCAATAAATCCGAGCACGAACTTTGGATCTTCGAGTGCGAAGGTTAAAAGAATGCCAAACAGACTTTTTCCCTGCAAGTCCACACTTTGGAGGTCGAGGTTCCCTGTGTACTTGTACTGGCTGGCAATGACCTGGTATTCGAACGGCGCGTCGAAGGTGATTTGTCCGCTGGCTAAATAATTATGCAAGAGCCACGGAAAGACAGAAACAACCAAACCCAAAATAAAGAAAGATGAAAGAAGGAAGAAGGATTTTTTATTTTTCCAGCCGAATGCAAAGAAAGCCAGGATGAGAATGAACGGCAGGATCAACAAAGACTGCGTACGGAGCAGCAAAAGCAATCCGAACATGCCGCCGGCGATCAGCGCGCTCTTCCAATCTTTGCGTTCAAGCCAGCGCAACATGAACAAGCAAGCTAACAAAATAAGCAGGAGAGTCGGCAGGTCAACCAAAAGGGTTTTGGTGTTCGAGACGCGCGTCTGCGAAGAAATGAGCAGACTCGTCCATTCGCGGAAGATGACGAACAACGCCGCGATCACGCCTGCGGCGCGGCTGTGTATTTTTCTACCGATGTAATACATGACCACTGGCAGTAATGCCAAAACAACCGTCTGCCCGGCGATGATCAAGTCATAACGCTGACCAAAAAGCCAGTGTAAGAAGGCCAGCAACACAATGTAAAGCGGACGAGTCGGAATGTTGCCTTGATAGGGATAGCCGATCAAAAGACTTTGCGCCATCGAGTCGTAATAACCCGCGTCAGAATATGGGAACGGAATATTCGTCGGCGGGCCCATTGGCGCATAAAAGCTGCTCTGCATCACGCCAAGCGGAACGTTCAGCCAGATGATAATTGCCAGGAGGAAAAGCACAACCGGGATGACGAAATTCAGCAAACGCGTTCGCCCGGAAAACGCAAAACACAAAACGCAGAGTCCGCCAGTGAGCGCGAGCGCAAACTGCCAGCCGAGCAAAGGAACGCCGGGTTCGCCCCAATACGCGCTATCGGGAATTAGTCCAATGCGAGTCACCGCAACGAAAAGCAAAACAAAAAGTAAAACGCAAAACGCGATGAGAGAAGATTGGAAGATGGGCTTGCGTTCCGCGAAAACTTTCCAATTAAATCCATAGCGCGCTCCTAAACTGAATAGTGAAAATTCAAACGTCAGGAAAATCAAATAGAACAAAAGCGGGCTGAGACGCAGGTAATAGGAGAGAAGCAGGTGCGGGTCAACGTGCTTCAGGTTGAGATAACGCAGCAGGAAGAGCGCGGCGGCAAAAGTCAGGGAAAGAAGCGCAGAGAAAATGATCAGCGGCGGACGCGCCAGAGAGTCCACGCGTCGCGGCGGGCGAACGGCAAGCCAAAATCCAAAAACGAAAAACGCAAAGAGCAATCCAAGCAAAGCCAGGCGCGATAAAGAAAAGGAGCTTCCCTCGTGCGGTATCAAAACCAGCGCGAAGAAAGCGGCCCCCGCTTCAAGGGCCGCCAACGCAAAAAACCAACGCCAAAGAGTATTCTTGTATGTCATGAGAAGACTGCCACGCCGACCCGGCCTCGATGCGGCGGCGGTGGTCGAGCAAGACGAAGTCTATAACGCCCTGCGCCCTAAGCCCTTTGCTCTGTGAGGGTTCAGGGTCGGGACCCCGCCGCCACTCGGCCATCGCTAGAATTGAAAACCGTTGCGTGCGGGAACAACCTTATAGGAAAAATTGCTGACAAACGTCAACAGCCGGTCTTCCAGCGCGGCCCATTCTTTCGACCCAAGAATTTCGCGGGCCTTCGGAGCTGTTTCCGCCAGCAAGCCAACCTGGATTTGCGGATACGAGCCGAAGACAGTCGCCCACGCGTCCACGGGTTGAAATCCCAATCGTTGAACGCCGGGCACCCATTCTCCGATCACGAACTCGAAATATTCCTGTTCGTGTTCGGCAACAATATCCCAGGTCATGATCACTTTGACAGACACGGTTTACTCGCGTTGATAATCCAGGACGAATACGCGCGTCTCCTCGGGCAAACCCGAACGCGTGACTTTCAGTGAGGGCTGGGTCTCCTGTTTCCCCAATCCCATCTCTTTCAGGAATTTGTTCAGCGAATCGAGCGGCAGTTTTGTATCCGGCGTGGAATAGTGCATCGGCACGACGATGTTCGGCTCGAGCACGCTGATGACTTCCGCGGCTTTCGCCGCGTTGAGGCCCCCGCCGCCGCCCACCGGGACAAGCGCGACGTTGACCGTTCCCAAAGCTTCGACTTCCGCTTGAGACGGCACCTGGATCAAATCGCCGAGATGCGCGACCGTCAAACCGTCATAGTCGAATACATAAAGCGTGTTGCGCACCTGATCTTTGGCTTTCTTCCCGCCTCCGCCGCCATCCGTCTGGACGCCGGTAATGAACACGCCGCCGATCTCGAATTCGCCCGGCCCGGTGATGACATGCGATGTGCCTTTGACCGCGTCCGTATTGTTGTGACCCGATGCGTCGTGGCTGACTGTTACGATATCCGCTTTGAGTTTGAGAGGGAAATAGCCGATTGATTTGTTGTCGAACGGATCTGTCACCACCGTCGCCATGTTTCGTTCGGTCAGGCGGAAACAGGAATGGCCGTACCAGGTAATTTCCATGAAAGAACCTCCGAGCGGCAATTATAATGGATAAAAATGCCAAAGGACGAAGATGACTCCCAAATCCAAACTGATTCCGATTCTCGAAGCGATCTTTACCACCATCATTTGGGGCGGAACGTTCATCGCCACCAAAATCGCGCTGCAAGAAGTTTCGCCCGCCACCATTGTATGGCTCCGGTTTGCGATGGGAGTCGTCATTCTCGGCACGGCGATGTTCCTGCGAAAAGAGTTCGCTGTTCCCCAGCGAAACGAATGGGCATACTTTGCACTGCTCGGATTCATCGGCGTGACGTTTCATCAATGGCTGCAGGCCAACGGCTTGCAGACCGCGCAGGCGACCACCACCGCGTGGATCGTGGCTTCGACGCCGGTATTCATCGCCCTGCTCGGCTGGCTGGTGTTGAAAGAAAAACTTGGCTGGCTGCGAATCGGCGGGATCGCGCTGGCGGCCATCGGCGTTTTGCTGATCGTCAGCAAAGGCAACATGGGCGCTTTGTTCAACGGGCAGGAAGGCACAATCGGCGATCTGCTGGTTTTCATCAGCGCGCCAAATTGGGCAATCTACACAACACTTTCGCGACGCGAGCTGGGAAAACATCCCGCGGCGCGCATGATGTTTTACGTAATGTTATTGGGCTGGATTTTTACGGCCATCTGGATTTTTGGGTTTGGCCCGGGGCTGGGCGAAATCAGTCATCTCGATCCAAAAGGCTGGGGCGCGATTCTGGTTCTTGGAATCTTCGGTTCGGGCCTGGCATACATTGCTTATTATGATGCCCTGCAGGTTTTACCCGCCTCACAGCTTGGCGTGTTCCTCAACATCGAGCCGCTAGTCACAACGCTGCTCGCGGCGCCATTGCTTGGCGAACCCATTACCTTCATTGTCATTTTCGGCGGCGCGGTCATTTTATTGGGAATTTATCTCGTCAATCGAAAACCAATGAACGCAAATTGATTTTATGCCAAGCCAAAATCTTTTGAATCTCGAACCCCGTCTGTCGCATAACGGAATTCTCGAGCCGATTCAAGACGGCTGGCGATTGATGATTCCAGCCGGACCAGCCGGACGATACCGTTTATCCCAGCTTGACGATCACATGCACATCCCGCGCAAAAAATATCCGTATCGTTCCCCCCTGACTTTGAGCCTGCGCGCCCGAACCAGCAGCGAGTCTGCGCCCGGAACCTGGGGTTTCGGGCTCTGGAATGATCCATTCGGATTCTCGTTCGGACCCGGCGAGGGATTCTTCCATCTGCCCGCATTGCCAAACGCAATTTGGTTTTTCTTTGCATCGCAAAAAAATTATCTTTCCTTTCGTGATGACAAACCCGCGCAGGGGTTCATCGCACAGGTATTCAGCAGCCCTGCTTTTCAGCCATCATTGTTTCTCGCCGGACTCGCCCTGCCCTTTTCGCGCAAAACGACGCGGCGTCTGTTGAGCCGCGTCATCGAGGAAGACTCTGCCGCCGTCAGGGTGGAGGCGACTCAATGGCACGCGTACCGCCTCGAGTGGAGCCCGAGGCGGTCGCGGCTTTGGGTTGATTCGGCCCTCGCGCTGGATTCGCCGGTGAGTCCGCGTCCACCGCTGGGCATCGTCATCTGGATTGATAATCAATATGCGGCCTTTACGCCGGATGGAAAGTTGAGATGGGGTCTGGAAACAAATGAAAAAGATGCGTGGCTGGAAATTGAAAATATCGAAATAAGTACGTAGGGGCGGAGTGGCACTCCGCCCCTACGCTACATTGGCGGCCAGTAATGCAAAATAAATTGCGATGTAAACGGAATGAGACGCAACGCAACATCCAGAATCAAACCCAGTAGAAAGTACATTCCGAATGAGCGGTTGTTCCAAAAAGCCATCGGTGCGAAATAAAGCGGCCAGCCGCCCTGCCCATCAGGGAAATCCGCGGGCCGCGTTTCGGGTTTGGGCTTCAGGAAGGATGGAAATATCTTGTACAGGGTTGGGATTGCCAGCAGGACAATCAACATGACCGGAGTAAAGAATTTAACTGCAACCAGATACCCAGTAAGGATGTACGGCAGGACCATCATTGCAAGCACCGAATACCGCGCCGCTTTTTCGCCGATCAGCACCGGCAAAGTGTGAATGCCTTTCTCTATATCAATTTTGCGTTTGTCTATGTGCTTGCCAAAAATGACAGTGGTCACTCCAAGGACATAAGGAATGCTTGCCATAACCACATTCCAATCCCACTGGCGAGCAAGAACGTAGTAACCGCCTCCGATCATGAGCGGGCCCCACACAATCAACACGGCCACCTCCCCCAATGCAATGTACTTCAAGGGCCAGGTGTAGAACAAAACAAAAAACGCCCCCAATGCGAGCAGGATCCAAATGGTCAAATCACCGCCATTGATGGTAACAAGATAAATGCCGGCAAGCAGAGCCAACAAAGCGGTGGCCGCGAAGTAAGTTAGATGCTGGCGTTTGGTCATCAATCCGCTGGCGATCGGCTGGGCGCCGTAGATCGTGCGGAAGTAATTGTCCTTGTCCACGCCGCGCACAAAATCCGTAAAATCGTTGAATATGTTGTTGCTGGCATGCGCCATGATCAAGCCAAAGGTCAGAACCAGCCAGGGCAGGAACTGGAACACGCCATCCCGAAAAGCAAAAATTCCGGCGAGCGCGGCCGACAGAAACGTCATGATGAGAACCGCCGCGCGCGTCGAGATCAGCCAGCGCGAAACCAAGTCAAGTTGATCCCACTCCTCCTTCGAAACCTCCGGGATGACGTTAAGAGCCTTCTGCCACATCGCAAAATTAACCTTCATAAACATTCTCCATACAGCCAAATTTTGGGGATTATACAATGGATTTTCACAAAATGCCTTGTTGCTGAGAAAGGCGGTTCATTGGGACTTCCCGTGATTCAGTACACGGATGCTTCGGCGGGCTCACCGTCCGCGCCGCCTCCGGCAGCACAGAGGTTCCACGGACGACACGGATCAGCACAGATTTTTTATTTCTGGCTCTACCGTTTCCAGCGGGACGAGCAATAAACTTAACAGCTCTTTGCCACGAATTCCACGAATTGTCGCGAATGTCTCCAAAAAATTCGTGGCTGAGGATTTGGCTTTCCCGTTAAAAGCGGGAAAGCCTTATTTCTTTTCCGTAAAATCCGCGTACAAAAACAGTTTCACCACGGCGATTCTCAGAGAGCCGGAAGGCTGGTGTAAACAATTTTTCACAGGCAAACCTGATTTTTGTACTATTGTGACATTTATCACTTATAAGCTGTGATATTCATGGCTGGTTATATTGCCGTTCGGTAGACATAATAAGATGGAGAATCTCCACAACGTATTGATTGATACGGGGAAAACCAGCAAGCCCAACGAAAAAGGTCGCGGCGACCATCTCCACTTTATTAGTGCCGCGGGTCACCAATCTATAAAGCGGGAAGCAGTTTTACGCTTTAGCCGTGCAGTTTGGAGCCATAACACATCCTATTTACGCGGGATCAGATTTAGGCAGCACGGAGGTGCTACATGATTGTTGCGGAAGCAGATCGCTCTTTCTACGATAGAGTCCTTCAGGCAACGCCCGAAGGCGAGCGATTGAGGCTTTGTCTGGAGTGCGGAAATTGCAGCGGGATATGTCCGTTCGGGTATCTGATGGCCTATCCCCCCAGCCGGATGATCGCCATGCTGCGCGCCGATCGCTTCGACAAATTGCTGGAAGCCGATTCGATCTGGATGTGTGTATCCTGTTACGCCTGCACCGCGGCCTGCCCATCGAAGATTCCACTGACGCCGGGACTGATGGCCAGTATCAAGGAAGAGCTGGTACTCGCTGGTAATGTTCCCAACGAACTTCAAAATGCGCTGACGAATTCCCAACGCTACGGCAACCCGCTCGGCGAGTCGCCGCGCAAACGAGCGGACTGGGCCAACCGCATCGCGCCAGAAGTCAAAATTATGGGGAAATTCAAACAGCCGGTGGACGTTCTCTGGTTCGTTGGAGATTACGCTTCCTATCATCCTCGTGTTCAATCAACGACCAGGGCATTGGCCAGGATTTTGAACGCGCTCGGCGTGGATTTCGGGATTCTCGGCCCCGATGAATCGAGCGATGGCGACTCGCAAAGATTAGCCGGTGAGCACGGCTTATTCGAGATGCTGGCCGATAAGAATGGAAAAGCGTTTGGCAAATACAAGTTCAACCAGATTATCACCACCGACCCGCACGCTTACAACGCCATCAAGAACGAGTATCCAAAACTGGGCATTTCTTATCCCATCCAACATTACACCGAATTCCTGGCGGAACGACTCGATCAAATCAAACCAATGCTAAAGCGGGAGAGCAAAGCCAAAGTTACATATCATGATCCGTGTTATTTGGGCCGCGCCAACGGAGTGTTCGATCCGCCGCGTGCGCTGATAAAAGCCATCCCCGGCGTGACATTGGCAGAGATGCTGCACAATCACACGAACAGTCTGTGCTGCGGCGGTGGCGGCGGCGGAATGTGGCTGGACGGCTTCCAATGGGAAAAGGCGCATGTTCGTTTGTCGGAGTGGCGCGTGCGCGAAGCATTGGATACCAAAGCGGATATTCTGGCAGTCGCCTGCCCGTATGAAACGCCGCGTTTTGAGGACGCCGCCAAAACGGTCGAGGGCGCCGCGCAACTCAAAGTAAAGGACATCGCTGAACTGTTGCTCGAAGCCATGGGAATCTAGCGAGGTGAACGATGAACATCGTGGTTCTTGCCAAACTCGTCCCCGATCTGGTCGAAGAACTTACGATTGACGCAAATGGCAATGCGCTCGATTCGTCTTTTGCGCGTCTAATCATCAACGAATTCGACGATCACGCCATCGAGCAGGGCATTCTATTAAAGGAACGCGGCGGAGGTTCGGTGACCATCATCGCACCTGATGCCGAGGGCGCGGACGATGTGCTTTTCACCGCAGCCGCCAAAGGCGCAGATCGTCTGATCAAAATCAAGGGCGATTTCAGCAACGTGAACAATCATGCTTTGGCGCGTGCATTCGCGAAAGTCGTCAGCGGCATCAAACCTGATCTGGTATTGACCGGCGTTCAAGCTCACAACGATTTGGATGGCGCATTAGGTCCACTGTTGGCTGAATTGCTGGAAATGCCCTACATTGGTTATGTGTCTGCCGTCTCGATCAATGGTGATAAAGTCCTCATCAAAAAAGAATATCCCGGCGGCCTGCTTGCTGAAATGGATGTGCAGCTTCCGGCGATATTGGGAATCCAAGCCGCAGAAGAGCCGCCGCGTTATGTGGCAGTCAGCAAGGTTCGCCAGGCGATGAAGACCTCCAGCATCGAAGAGCAGGACGCATCGAACCTCGACCCGTGCGGCGGATCCGCCATCGGACGCATGTTCCAGCCTGAGGCCAGTTCACATGCGACAATGATCACTGGCAGTCCTGATGAGGTTGCCGAGAAACTCGTCGGCGTTTTCAAAGAACTGGGCATTGTGTGAGAGGAGGCTTGACATGACTCAAGATATTTACATCGTCATTGAACACCTCCGAGGGCAAGTCGCGGATATTTCCTATATCATGCTTGCCGCCGCGCGTGAACTGGCTCAAAGCGCAGGCGGAAACGTTATTGCTGTTTTGCTTGGGCATAACGCAAAAGAATTAGCCGCGAACTTTGCTGCCGATCAAGTAATTTATCTCGATCATCCCGCGCTCGCGGATTTCACACCGGATGCCTATCAAAAAGCGTTGGCCGATTTGATCCAAAAGAATCAGCCGCGCGCGGTTCTGTTCGGCAGCACATCTATCGGCTCAGATCTAGCCAGCGTCCTTTCGATTCGACTTGATTTGCCACTGGCAAGTTCATGCCGCAGCTTCACGAAAGACGGCAAATTCGTCAGCCAGATTTGCGGCGGCAAGATCATGGCGGAAGGCGCGTTGCCTTCCCCCACCGCGCTAGTCACGATGATCCCCGGCGGATACAAATCAGAAGAGGGAAAAAGCACACAGCCTCCTACGCTGACTCCGGCTGAAGTCCCGGCATTGGACGCGTTGAGAGTCGCTTTGAAAAATTATGTCGAGCCGCAGGCGGGTGATGTGGATATTGCCAAAGAACCAATCCTGATCTCTGTTGGCCGAGGCATTCAAAACAAAGACAACATCGCGCTCGCCGAAGATTTAGCCACGGCACTCGGCGGAGTCGTAACGGGTTCGCGCCCAGTGATTGATCAAGCGTGGCTGCCATCCTCGCGCCTCGTTGGTAAGTCTGGCAAGCATGTCAAACCGAAAATTTATTTCACGCTTGGCATCAGCGGCGCGCCCGAACACGTCGAAGCCATTACCGACAGCGACACGATCATCGCCATCAACACTGATCCGAAGGCACCCATCTTCGACATCGCCAAATACGGCGTCGAAATGGATTTGTTCGATCTGGTCGAGGTGCTGACCGAGAAAGTCAAACAGGCGAAATAAGTCTGGCAGGAAGCGAGAAGCCATGCCGATCCGCGAAACGTTCTGGAACATCCCGCAATGGGCAGAAACCGCCCAATACGTTTTGGGATTCATCACGGCGGTTGTCTTCGTTTATGGCATCGTTCGCCGCGTGATGCGCTGGCGGCAGGGGCAGCCCGATAAACGTTTCGATCACATCGGTGCGCGTCTGCGGACGCTGTTCACTCAGGCGATTTTGCAGCTGCGCGTGGCGAGCGAAGCCTACGCGGGCGTGATGCACCTCGCCATCTTTTGGGGCATCATCGCCCTGCTCATCGGCACCGCGCTCGCGACGCTGGATTGGGATGTGACGCATCTGTTCTTTGGATTCCAATTTTTGAAAGATGGATTTTATATCGGCTATGAATTGACACTTGATATCTTTGGACTGTTGCTGATGATTGGCTTAGGCATGGCGATCTATCGCCGCTTCATTCTCCGCCCGAAGCGGCTCCAGAACCCATGGCCGACTCTCACCCGCGACGACGCGTACGTACTCGGGATGCTGACCCTGATCGCCATCACGGGTTATCTCGTGGAGGGTTTGCGTATTGCGGTGACACAGCCATCCTGGGCGAATTGGTCGCCGGTTGGCAACGCGATTGCCGCGCTCTTTATTGCGACTGGTGATCCAACCAATCGCATTTTGCATCTCTCGTTGTGGTCATTTCATATTTTGATCGCCTTCACTCTTCTTGCCAGCCTGCCGTTCACAAAATTATTTCATATCGCCGCTGTGCCAACCAATATCTTCTTCCATTCGCTCACGCCAGCAGGGACATTATCGGCGCCGCGCTCTGCAGATAGTGTGGGCGTGAAAGCGTGGAAAGAATTCACGTGGAAACAAATCCTCGATTTTGAATCCTGCACGCGCTGCGGGCGCTGCCAGGATGTTTGTCCCGCGTATGCCAGCACGCAAATTCTTTCGCCGCGCAATATGATGATCAAATTGGAAACGCACATCTGGGAAAAAGCAAATGGACGTCAATTACACAGCGACGTGATTACGGCAGATGAATTATGGGGCTGCACCACCTGTCGCGCTTGCTCAGAAGTCTGCCCGGCGTTCATTGATCACTTGTCTTCATTTGTAGACATGCGCCGTTATCTGGTGGCGGAAGGACAAGTGGACGCGCAATTGCAAAAGGCATTGGCGAATTTGGGACGGTATGGCAATTCGTTTGGTCAATCCGAGCGAATGCGCGCCAAATGGACTCAGCCCATTACGTCAAAGATCAAAGATGCACGCCGCGAAGCCGTTGAATATTTGTGGTTCGTTGGCGATTACGCCTCATACAGTCCAACGCTGACAGAAATTACATCGAAGACCGCGCAAGTCTTCCAGAAAGCCGGACTGGATTTCGGAATCTTATACGATGGCGAGCGCAACGCGGGCAACGATGTGCGCCGCGTGGGAGAAGAAGGTTTGTTTGAAACGCTGGTTGAGAAAAATGTCAGCGTGCTAGGCAAATGCTCTTACAAGAAGATAGTCACCACCGATCCGCATTCATACAACACAGTGAAGAATGAATATCCAAGATCGGAGACTTCGGAAGTCTTGCATTACACCGAATTGCTCGATCAATTGATCGCATCTGGCCAATTGAAATTCAACAAGAGACTTGGCTACAAAGTTACGTATCACGACCCATGTTATTTAGGTCGTTATAACGGCGTGTACGATGCGCCGCGCAGAGTCATCGAGGCGACGGGATGTGAATTGGTCGAGATGCCGCGTCATGGTGACCGCGCGTTCTGCTGCGGCGCAGGCGGAGGACGGATTTGGATGAAGGAGGCTGAAGTCAAGGAACGACCGAGCGAAGCGCGCGTGCGCGAGGCGGTGAGTTTGGATGGAGTCAACACATTGGTTACCGCTTGTCCGAAAGATATCACGATGTTCCGCGACGCGGTGAAGACCACAGGCAACGAAGAACGCCTGGCAGTCAAGGATTTGATCGAGCTGGTCTATGCGGCACTGTAATGATTTTGCACCGCGGAAAAACAAAACTCCGCAGGAATAACATGCAAAGCACATTCGGAAGTTTGGCAGGTTGGTTCAAAGGTTTCAATACGAGGTTTTCGCATGGCATTGACACGTTCATGCGGACGGGCTTCCGCATCCCGATTGCCACCAAACTCATCCTCAGCTTTCTGGCAGTCATTATTATCGTCAGCACGATTTTCACCATTGTGGGAATTCGCCTGATCAACGACCGCATCCTGACGGAAGCCCAGCAAATGGTGGATCTCGATCTGAACTCCGCCAGAGGAATCTACGAAGGCAGATTGAATCACATCCATGACGTTGTTCATCTGACAGCAGATAGGCTTTTTCTCGCAGAAGACCTGACCAGCGGAAATGTCATGGACGCCGCCGATGAGTTGACCAAAGTAAAAGAGGCCGAAGGCCTTGATGTCTTGAACGTCACCGACGCGTACGGCCATGTCTTATTACGGACCGGTAATTTAGGAGTTTATGGGGACAGCCAGATCCACAACGAGCTTATCTCTACGGCGATTACTCAAAAGGCGCCTGCAGCCGCCACGATCATCGTATCTGCGGAAGATTTGAGCAAAGAATCTCGACTCCTTGCCCAGCAAGCCGACATCAAATTCATCAATACTCCCATGGCAAGAATTACAGGTGAAACCGAAGAGACCAGCGGCATGATGCTGGCGGCGGCGGCTCCGATCTTCGACCGCAACGATAAGTTGATCGGGATCTTATACGGCGGAACCTTACTGAACAGGAATTATGGGCTGGTTGACGAGATAAAGCAAACCGTCTTTCAGGGCATGAAATATAACGACAAGGATATTGGAACGGCGACAATCTTTCAGGACGATGTAGGGATTTCGACCAATGTCCTGAATGGGGATGATTCCCGTGCGATCGGCACGCGCATCATGGAGAGTGTATACAACCAGGTTGTCCTCAACGGCCAGCCTTATGTGGGACGGGCCTATGTAGTGAATAATTGGTACATCACAGCGTATGAGCCAATCAGAGACCTGCACAACGAAACAATAGGGATTTTGTACGTTGGCATTCTCGAACAGCCATATACAGATATTGAGCGACAGACCATCTTTGCCTTTCTGGCAATTGCGTTTATCGGCGCGCTTGGCTCGATGATTTTTGCCTACTTTATTTCGCAAAGGATTTCCGTGCCCCTCGGGAAACTGGTGTCGGCTTCCAGGGAAATTGCGGATGGCAACTTGAATATCAGGGTCGAGATCAAATCAGGCGATGAACTGGGCAAGCTGGCGCATACTTTCAACAAAATGGCGTCGGCTTTAAAGGAGCGGGATGATGAATTGAAGGAGTTTGCCAAACGAAAAATCATGGAATCAGAGAGGCTGGCGCTCATTGGACAGCTCTCAGCCAATGTGGCTCATGAATTGAATAACCCGCTGCAAGGAATCGTTACCTATTCTCACTTGCTTCTCGAAGTCATGCCAAGTGACCAGGACGAGACCTGTAGAAGCAATCTTGAGAAGATCACGATCCAGGCCAATCGCTGCCGCGACATCATCCGCGGCCTGCTGGACTTTTCGCGGCAGAGAAAACCGGACAAAACGTTATGCGATGTCAATGAGGTGCTGAGAGGCTGTGTTTCCCTGCTGGAAAAGCAAGCCTTGTTCCATAACATCCAAATTATCTGGGGCCTGGAGCCTGCGCTGCCGGAGGCCGTCATTGACCCGTCACAAGTCGAGCGTGTGTTCATGAACATCATCATCAACGCCGCTGAAGCCATGGAAGGCAACGGGCGATTGACACTCACAACCCGATTCGAGCCCGACGATCAATTCATCGAACTGCAATTTGCAAATACCGGCCCGGCAATTGCGAAAGACAACCTGGACAAGATTTTCGATCCTTTCTTTACCACCAAGGATACCGGGCACGGGGTCGGCTTGGGACTGGCTATCAGTTATGGGATTGTCAAAGAACATAGAGGCACGATCACGGTGGAAAGCGAGCCCGGCAAAGGAACGACTTTCATTGTCAGATTACCAGTGACTTCTAATGGAAACGGTGCAAGCCATGGATAATAGATCGAAGATACTCATCATTGACGATGAGGAGGTGGTTCTGGATTCCTGCTCCCAAATCTTGAGGGGAGGGAACTGCCAGGTCGCTACCGCCATGAGCGGCGACTCGGGATTGAAACTCGTCAAAGAATTCCAGCCCGATCTCGTTTACGTGGACCTCAAGATGCCCGGTATTTCAGGCTTCGATGTCATCGGACGAATCCGCGAGCTCGACCCGACGATCGTCAGCATTGTCATCACGGGATACGCCACGGTGAGTTCGGCTGTCGAAGCGATGAAGAACGGCGCGTATGACTTCCTGCCCAAGCCGTTCACACCGGACGAATTCCGTTTGATCACGCGTCGAGGGCTCGATAAAAGAAAGTTGACGCTGGAAACCATCGCCCTGCGAAAAGAAAAGGAAATGCTGAGGGAGAATTTTGCCGCCATTGTTTCGCACGAACTGAAAGCGCCTCTCGGCGCGGTGCAGCAAAATCTGTATTTTTTGTCAGACGAATTATCGGCTCAACTCACCAATGAGCAAAGGAAGCGCCTCGAGCGGATGAAGGTTAACATCAGCGATTTGATCAACCTCATTCAAACCTGGCTGCGGGTGCTGTCCGTTGATGTCTCAAAAATTCGAGATGACTTCAAACCCGTCTCTATGCCATCCGTGGTTTCAAAAGCCATCGAGGCTGTCCAGCCTCACGCGGTTCGCAAGGACATCGAAATCGTTCCTTCGATCGGCGAATCGCTCCGCCCCGTAAACGGAGATGAAGGCACGCTGGTGGAGACTGTCATCAACATTCTTGGCAACGCGATCAAGTACTCACGAGCGGCAAGCCAGGTACACATCCATGCTGAAGAAGAAGGAAACAACGTATTGATCTCCGTGACGGACACCGGTCCCGGCATCTCCAAAGAAGACCTTCCCTATATTTTCAACGACTTCTATTCTGGCAAAGCGGCTCCGGCTTCGGAACGCGGCAGCGGGATCGGACTGGCAGTCGCCCGCCGCATCGTCGAGGCGCATAACGGAACGATTTCAGTCGAAAGTGAATTGGGCAAAGGAAGCACTTTTGTAATTCGTTTGCCGAACATCAATCCTGAGTCGCACAATGAGCCTGCGTTGGAAACAAATGGTTCAGCAAAATCGTAGCCCTGCTTCCGGCGGCGGCTTGAGCGTTAGTCTAAAATCTTAATATGAAGGAGAACTATGAGCGCACAGATAATGATGATTGATGATGATCCCGATTTTGTGGCGGGGATCAAATCCATCCTCGAAAAGGCCAGCTACAAAGTGGACGCGGCTTACAACCCGAAGGATGGATTCCAAAGTTTGCAAAGCAAACATTATGACCTGCTCCTGCTCGACATCATGATGGGCAGAGGCGCAGAGGGCGTGGCTTTGGCGCGGAAGATCCGAAAGGATCCGAAGCTAAAGGAAATGCCCGTCCTGATCATCACGGGGCTGCGGGAACAGATCGCTTTCCTCTTCCCGGGCCAATCGGTCCATCCGCATTTCGTCGAGACCGACGAGCTGGTCGAGAAGCCGGTGGAGCCGAAGCTCCTGCTGGAAAAAGTGGGCACTCTCTTGAAGCTGGCAGAAGAGAGAAAGTCCAAAACCCCGGTGCGATAGGAGGATCATTCATGGCAGCAGAACTTTCTTTCAGCGATGAAATCGCCAACATGATGTACGCCTCGCACGGCAATCCGATCCGGGAATGCATCCAATGCGGAACTTGCTCGGGAACCTGCCCGGCGGCGGAGTTCATGGATCATACGCCGCGTCAAATCATCGGCATGATCCGCGCCGATCTCAAGGATGAAGTGCTGGCCAGCAACACCTATTGGTCGTGCGCTTCCTGCTATCACTGCACGGTGCGCTGTCCGGCAGGGATCGATATCGCCGATATGATGTACGCGCTGAAACGTTATTCGATGTGGAAGAAGAGCTATCAAGAGGGCCTGATCGGGCCTGCCTTCTCTGAAAGTTTCGTGAAGATGATCGCCGGTTCCGGTCGTTCCTTCGAGCCGCAACTGGCGCCCGCTTATCTTTTCAAGTACGGGCCTCGAGGTTTGATTCAAGAAGCGCAGATGGCCACAAGCCTGGTGTTCAAAGGCAGAATGCCTTTGCTTCCGAGGAAGATCAAGGGGCTGGAGAACTTCCAGCGCATGGTGAGACGAATCATCCCGATTGGAGAGTCGTCATGAAACAGTATGCATACTATCCCGGCTGCTCTCTCGAGAGTCTGGCTGAAAGCTACAACGTCTCGACGCTCGAAGTGGCGCGCGGGCTTGGGCTGGACTTGAAAGAAATCGAAGATTGGAATTGCTGCGGCGCAACCGCGTACTTCCCGGTGGACGAGCTGCTGGCCTATACACTCGTCGCGCGCAATCTGGCAATTGCCGAAAAAGACGGCGCGAGCGATTTCGTCACTCCATGCAGCGCCTGCTACAAGAACGCTTACTTCACCAACGCGTATCTCAAAAGGGACGCGGATTTGGCGGATCACATCAATTACGCCCTGGAAGCCGACCACCTGCACATCAACGGGACATTGAGGGTCCGTCATCTCATCGAAGTCATCCTTGAAGATGTGGGGCTGGAGGAAGTCAAGAAGAACGTCACGCATCCGCTCAAGGACTTGAAAGTCGCTCCATATTACGGATGCCAGATGCTTCGTCCAAGAAAAGATCACGAGAACGTCGAGAACCCGCAATTCTTCGAGCAGTTGTTAGCGGCTCTCGGCGCGGACCCGGTACCGTATCCAAGCAAAACGCGTTGCTGCGGCGGATCGCTGATCATCACGAATCGAAAAGCGGCGCTCGATATGGTCCGCAAACTTTTGGAAGACGCCGTGAACCATAAAGCCGAGGTGATCGCCACGACCTGCCCCATGTGCAACATCAATCTGGAAGTGTATCAAGCGCAGGTCAATCAGGAGTTTGGCACGCAATTTTCGATTCCCGTCATGTATTTCACCCAACTCATGGGCGTGGCCATGGGCCTCAAACCGAAGAGTTTGGGAATTGGAAAAGAAATGGTCCCCGGAGTGCCGCTGCTTAACTTCGCTCAAAGTTGAAAACAGGAGAGAAACCTATGACTGAAAGAATTGGCGTTTATGTTTGTCACTGCGGCACGAACATCGCGGGTGTGGTGGATGTCGCAGAGGTCAGCCGATGGGCAGGAAAACATCTCGCAGCGCAAGGCGTGGTGGTTTCACGCGACTACAAGTTCATGTGCTCCAGCCTCGGCCAGGAACTGATCCAGAAAGATATCAAAGAACTGGGCTTGACACGCGTCGTGGTCGCGGCTTGTTCACCGCATCTGCACGAGAAGACGTTCCGCAATGCCAGCAAAGGTGCGGGATTAAATCCGTATTTGACTGAAATGGTTTCCATCCGCGAACAGGATTCGTGGGTGCACACCGACAAAGCCGCCGCGACCGATAAAGCCAAAGCCATCCTCGCGGGAGGCGTGGCGCGCGTGGCTCACAACACGGAACTCGAACCATTGCGCGTGCCGATCCATCCGGCTACGATGATCGTCGGCGCAGGAATCGCTGGAATTCAAGCCGCGCTCGAAATCGCCGACGCGGGCTATCACGTTTATCTGGTCGAGCGCGAACCATCCATCGGTGGACACATGGCACAGTTCGATAAAACCTTCCCCACACTGGATTGTGCGGCTTGCATTCTGACTCCAAAGATGTTCGAGGTCGGCTCGCATCCAAACATCACCCTGCTCACATGGAGCAATGTTGAGAAGGTGGACGGCTACATTGGGAATTTTACGGTGACCATCTGCAAGAAAGCCCGGTATGTCAACACGGATACCTGCACCGGCTGCGGCATCTGCTGGGAAAAATGCCCCTGGAAAGTCGTGGATAAAGTCTTCGAGGCTGGCATGGGCAGCCGCAAGGCCATTTATACGCCGTTCCCGCAAGCTGTGCCAAAATATCCAGTCATTGACAGAGAAAACTGCGCCTACTTCAAGAACGGCAAGTGCAAGGCGTGCCAGATCTTCTGCCCCACCGAACCCAACTCGATTGACTTCAATCAAAAGGATGAGATGCTGGAAGTCCAGGTTGGCAACATCATCCTGGCCACCGGATACCAACTATTCGATGCGACGCGCATCCCTCAATACGGCTACGGCAGGCTGCCGAACGTGTTCACCAGCCTGGAATTCGAGCGGATGTGCAACGCTTCGGGTCCGACCGAGGGCAAGATCGTCTTGCGCGATAAGAAGACCACGCCGAAGACGGTGGTCATCGTTCACTGCGTTGGCAGCCGCGATGAAAATTACAACAAGTATTGCTCCAGCATTTGTTGCATGCAGAGCTTGAAGTATGCCCATCTGGTGATGGAGCGCACGGGCGCGGAAGTCTATAACTGTTACATTGATATCCGCACTCCCTTCAAGGATTACGAGGAGTTCTATAAGCGCGTGCTGGAAGAAGGCGGCAATTTCATCCGCGGCAAGGTAGCGGAGATCACCGATGTGGCGCGCACGCCCAATGAAGAAGGCAAATTGATCGTGCAAGTCGAAGATACGCTGATCGGCAAACAACGCCGCATCCCAACCGACATGGTCATCCTTTCTGCAGGCATCGAGCCGCGTCATGACGCCAAAGAAGTTGGCAAACAATTCGGGATTTCCTGCGGCGCCAGCGGTTGGTATATTGAAAGACACCCAAAGCTGGACCCGGTGGCAACGATGACGGAGGGCGTTTTCATAGCCGGATGTGTGCAAGGCCCGAAAGACATCCCCGCCAGCGTGGCGCAGGGTGCGGCGGCATCGGCGCGCGTGCTCGGAAAGATCCAGCAGAAGGAAGTCGCACTCGAACCGGTGCGCGCCTCGATCAACGAGAATCAATGCTCGGGCTGCCGCATCTGCAACAACCTGTGTCCGTTCAACGCCATCGCCTTCCACGAAGATCGAATGGTATCGGAAGTCAACCCGGCACTGTGCCAGGGCTGCGGAACGTGCGTTGCCGCCTGCCCGGCGGGCGCGATCAGCGGAACCGGATTCTCCAACGAACAGATCCTCTCGCAAATCGAAGGTCTGTTGTTGGTGAATGTGGATGGAAATTTAACGGAGGCGGTCCCAGGTTAGGAAGAAAAGACATGTTGATATTTTACGTTTTGAACCTGGCTCTTTACCTGCTGTTCGTCTTTCTTGGTTATTGGATATCAGGAAAGATTAAGCCTCCACAAACGACCCAAACATGGATTCTCTGGGTCATACTGGTTATCTTCGCAGGTGGAGTATGTGTCAGTGGTTATGCTGTGGATATCAAAAACGCCGTTGTACTGCACGGTAATGACATGCTTCAAGCTATCGGCATTGGCATTCTGATTGGCTTTGTGATTGCCAAATTCAAGCAAGCCAAGCCAGCTACGTTCTGATGTTGAAAGCGTAGCGGCATAAAGGAGACTCAATAATGAGCAATGAAAAATTTGAACCCGTGATCATTGGCTTTACCTGCAACTGGTGCAGTTACCGCGCTGCGGACATGGCTGGCACGGCGCGCATGAAGTACGCGCCGAACGTCCGCTTGATCCGCTTGATGTGTTCGGGACGACTCGATCCGACGTTCGTGATGAAAGCCTTCGCCAATGGCGCGGATGGAGTCCTTATCACCGGATGCCACCCCGGCGACTGCCATTACATCGAGCAAAACTACAAGGCGCTGCGCCGCTTCCAACTACTCCGACGCGTGCTCAACCAAATGGGCGTCGAACCGGGCCGACTCAAATTACTATGGGCGAGCGCCGCAGAAGGCGCCATCTTCGCCTCCGAAATCAACAAGTTCGTGGAAGAAGTGCGCGCGCTTGGACCGCTGGGCTGGCCCAAAGAATTCCAGCAAGTTGAATCCACGCCCGTTATGGAGGTGACAGCATGACCGCAAAACCTAAATTCGCAATGTATTGGGCCGCCTCCTGCGGCGGATGCGAGATCGCCGTGTTGAACATCCACGAAAAGATTCTCGATGTGGACGCCAACTTCGATGTGGTCTTCTGGCCCGTTGCCATGGACGCCAAATATAAAGATGTCGAAGCGATGGAAGATGGCTCAATTTTACTGACGCTCTTCAACGGCGGAATCCGTAACGATGAAAATGAACACATTGCCAAATTGCTCCGCAAGAAATCGAAGATCCTCGTCGCGTTCGGATCATGCGCCAACGAAGGATGCATTCCCGGATTGGCGAATCTAATCAGCACCAAAGAGATTTTCGATACATACTACGAGACAGTCTCGACCGATAACCCGGATCACATCCGCCCGCAACCGGAATATAAAATGCCGGAAGGCGAAATCCATATCCCGACGCTTTTGCCAGTGCTGAAGACTCTCGATCAAGTTGTGGATGTGGATTATTACATGCCGGGCTGTCCGCCTGAATCGCATCAGATCGCGGCGGTGATTGATCTGGTTGTGCAAGTCCTGCAAGGCAAGGCTCAATTGCCGCCGAAAGGCGCAGTCATCGGCGCGGGTAATTCAACTGTCTGCGACGAATGCAAGCGAACGCGCAATGCCAAGACGATTAAATCCTTTGAACGCATTTGGAATATCGCGCCCGATCCGTCACTGTGCCTGCTCGAACAAGGCATCCCGTGCAATGGTCCCGCGACTCGCAGCGGGTGCAACGCGCGCTGTCCAACTGCGGGTGCGCAGTGCATCGGTTGCTATGGCCCCGCCGAAGGCGTTGTGGATTACGGCGCGCGTTTGATCTCGGCGTTCGCCTCTGTCCTCGATGCGAAAGAACCGGAAGAGATAGATCACATCCTCGATGGATTGGTTGACCCGACCGGTCAGTTCTATCGTTTCAATCTGGCGGGTTCGTTATTGAAAGCCGCAGTTCCCGCGTGGAAGGCGGAAAGCACGCACGAGAAAGAGAAGGCATAACATGACACAACGAATTAGCATTGATCCCATCACCCGTCTCGAAGGTCACGGCAAGATCGAAATCTTCCTGAACGATGAAGGCGATGTTGCCAATACTTATTTCCAAATCCCGGAACTGCGCGGCTTCGAGCGATTCTGCGTTGGGCGACCGGTGGAGGAAATGCCGCTTCTGACGAATCGAATCTGCGGCGTCTGCCCCGAAGCGCATCACATGGCTGCGGCCAAAGCGGCGGATGCCGTTTATCATATTGACCCGCCGCGCACCGCAAAGATGCTGCGCGAATTACTTTACTCCGCGTTCTACGTCACCGATCACGCGACTCATTTCTACGCCTTGGGCGGACCCGATTTCGTGATGGGTCCCGATGCACCGGTCGCGGAGCGAAACATCCTCGGCGTGATTCACAAAGTCGGTTTGGAGATCGGCGGCAAAGTGATTCAAGCGCGCAAAGCCGGACATACCGTGGTCGAAATGATCGGCGGGCGCAAAGTTCATCCTTGCACATCCATCCCCGGCGGACTCACCAAAGGCATCACCGAAGAACAGCGCAAAGAGATCGAAGCGATGGGACGCTGGGCGGTCGAGTTCGGACAATTCAGCTTGAAACTCTTCAGTGACATCGTGCTTGGCAACAAGGCGTACGTGGATTTGATCCTCGGCGACATTTACACTCATCACACTTACTATATGGGCATGGTGGACGAGCATAACAAGATCAACTTCTACGATGGCAAGGTGCGCGTGGTTGACCCGGACGGAAAAGAATTCGTCAAATACGCGCCGAAGGATTATGCCGAGCACATCGCCGAACATGTCGAGCCGTGGACGTATCTCAAGTTCCCATACCTTAAGAAAGTCGGCTGGAAAGGTTTTGTGGACGGAAAGGATTCGGGTATTTATTGCGCCACGCCGCTTTCGCGACTCAATGCGGCGGATGGAATGGCGACTCCGCTGGCGCAAGCAGAATACGAAAAATTCTATAAGACCTTGGGCGGCAAGCCGGTTCACCAACGACTTGCTACGCATTGGGCGCGCTTGATCGAATTGCTGTACGCCGCGGAACGCTGGGTGGAACTCGCGACCGATCCTGAAATCACCTTGCCGAACTTCCACGCAATACCGACGGAGAAACCGACCGAAGGTGTGGGCATCGTCGAAGCGCCGCGCGGAACATTGACGCATCATTACTGGACCGATGAGCGCGGCGTGCTAACCAAAGCGAATCTCATCGTCGGCACGACCAACAACTACGCGCCGATCAGCATGTCCATCAACAAAGCCGCGCGGAGTCTGATCACACGCGGAAAAGTCGTGACCGAGCCGATGCTGAACATGGTTGAGATGGCATTCCGCTCCTACGATCCATGCTTCGGCTGCGCGACCCATTCCCTGCCCGGCCAAATGCCGCTCGAAGTGACCATTCGAGATTCAAAAGGCGAAGCGATTGAGGTGTTGAGGCGGTAATCGTAGGGGCATAGCGGGACGATTAACGGACTTGATCCTTGAAGTGCCCGCTATGCCCCTGCCCAAGAACATGAAGACATTGATTATCGGCCTCGGCAATCCCATTCTCGGCGATGACGGCGTCGGCTGGAAAGTCGCGGAGGGAGTCAGGAGGCAGTTGGCAGCAAGCGGGAAGCGGTCATCAGTGGAGGTGGATTGCGCCTCGCTTGGCGGATTGAGCCTCATGGAGCGCATGCTTGGCTATCAGCGCGTGATCCTCGTCGATTCGATGGAGACCGGCCAAAGTCCGGAAGGAAGCGTAAAGGTATTTCCGCTCGCTGCGCTGCCGAATCCAATGGAAGGTCATTCCACTTCCATACACGACACGTCCTTGATGAATGCCCTGCAGGCCGCGCAAGCAATCGGAGAAAGCATCCCGAAACAAGTGGATGTCGTCGCGATCGAAGCAAAAAATGTGCGTGATTTCTCGGAGGAGCTTTCGCCAGCAGTTTCATCTGCCGTTCCGCTTGCAACCCGGAAGGTGCTGAAGCTGCTGAAAGATAAAATCGTTTGATGCAGCCGTAAATGACACGGCTGCATTCTCCCCTGGATTATTGTCAAAACAACAGCGGGGCGCGTTTGAAACGCGCCCCGCTGTGAGCCGTATGATTCTAGCCTTCGCTGGTCATGATGAATTGCGGTTTCATTTCGAAGTTCTCATATTTTGGCCGATAACGTTCGGTATCATAAAACTGCCGAACGTTGACCACCTTCTTCGACGCGGTGATTACATCCAACGGCATGTTATCGTAGCGTCCATTTTTCAACACGACCAAACGCCCGTGTACGCCTTTGAGAATCAAATCGAGCGCCAGGTTGCCAAACGCCATGGGAACAATCGAGTCGATGGCATCGGGGTCGCCGCCGCGCACCATGTATCCAAGTTTCTGATCCACGACATCAACCGTCTTTCCATTGTTGAACCCGGGCGAGGCTTCCTTCATCGCCGCCGCGACCAAGTCTCCAATGCCGCCCAACTTCGCATGGCCGTACGCGTCGGTTGTGTGATCTTCAAAGACCATTTCACCGCCCTCGAACATCGCACCTTCCGAGACCAGCACAATCGAATAGCGGCTGGGATTCCGCAGACGATCCTTGCTCATCAATTCAGTGAGGTGGTCAATGTTGAATTTGAACTCAGGGATGACACAACGATTCGCCGCGCCGGCCATCGTGGGAAGCATCGCGGTAAACCCGGCATAACGGCCAAAGACCTCCAGGACGAGGAAACGTTCGTGCGATCCGGCGATCGTCCGCAGATTATTCGTCAGCGCGATCGTGCGCGTGACGCACGTGCTGAAGCCGATGCAGTAATCGGTGCCTGGCACGTCGTTATCCATTGTCTTTGGAATCGCAACAACTTTTACGCCCTCCTTGTACAAGCGCACGGCATAACTGAGCGTATCATCGCCGCCGATGGGAACCAAAAAATCAACGCCTAAGGCATCGAGATTCTTCAAAACCTCGGGCGTCAGATCATTTCGATCCGCGTTATACAAATTTTGAAACTGCTCCGGGACGTCCGCCTTCCTGACTTTGCTCGGATTCGTGCGCGACGTATGAAGGAATGTGCCGCCGGTGCGTCCCGCGCGATTGACAATCTCCTCGGTCAGTTCCTGATAACTATTGCTGTTGTCCGCGCCCTGATCGCGATTAATATCCACCAAACCCGCCCAGCCGCGGCGGATGCCAATGACGCGATAGCCCTCCCTCAATGCCCGAATGGTTACCGCACGAATAGCCGGATTCAATCCCGGAACATCTCCCCCGCCCGTCAAGATGGCGATGACGCCAGTTTTCTTTGCCATGCTTCCCTCCGGACAAAAATTGCTTCTTAAAGAAATTATACGACTCTACAGCCAGGTGAGACCATCGAGCTTCGCAGTGAGGGTGTGTTCCCTACAAAGCCAATGATCAATTTAAATTCACAGCAAAGCGCACAAAGGCCGCAAGGATTTTTTATTTATCTTCGCATCCTTTGCGGACTTCGCAGTTCAAAATCTGCTCTGGCGTTGCTTTAAGAAAACTGCGGCTGGAGGGAAGGATAAATTTTCTGGTTTACGAAATCAATCCCATCTGCCTGCCGACTTTGCGATAAATCTCCAAAACGCGGTCAATCTGTTCGTCGGTATGACTCGCCATGTAGCTGGTTCGCAAAAGCTCCTGGCCCGCGGGGACAGCCGGCGAAATGATGGGATTGACAAACACACCCGCATCGAACAAAGTTTTCCATGCCAGGATGGTCCGCGGCGTATCGCCAACGATGATCGGGATGATCGGTGACACGGACTGGCCAATATTGAATCCCATCGCGATAAGTTCCCTGCGGACGCGGTCACCGATGGCATTGACCCGCGCGCTGTGCTGCGGTTCCTCGCGCATGATCTTGAGCGCGGCCAGCGCGGCTGCCGCATTGGCTGCCGGGATGCTGGCGCTGAAGATCAGCGAACGGGCATGATGTTTGATGTAATGGATGATCGGTTCGTCGCCGGCCACGAATCCGCCAAGCGACGCAAAGGATTTGCTGAACGTGGACATGATCAAATCCACATCTTTGGTGACGCCGAAATGCGCGGCTGTCCCGCGCCCGCCGCCCATCACGCCGATCGAATGAGCGTCATCCACCATCAGGCGCGCGCCGTATTTTTTGCATAATTCGATGATCTCGGGCAGCGGAGCCAAATCACCGCCCATGCTGTACAAGCCGTCCACAATGATGAATTTTCCCTTATCGTCTGAAATCTTTGCCAGGACGCGTTCGAGGTCCGCCATGTCGTTATGACGGAAACGCCGCGTCTCGCCCCACGCGAGGCGGGCGCCGTCCACGATGCTGGCATGATCGTCTTTGTCCAGCGCGATAATGTCGCCGCGGCCAACCACGGCACTGATCGTGCCCAGATTGGTCTGCATCCCGGTGGAAAAGACGAGCGCGGCTTCCTTGCCCAGCCATTCGGCCAGTTCATGCTCCAATTGCTCGTGAAGTTCAAGGGTCCCGTTCAAGAAGCGGGAACCGGTGCAGGATGTGCCAAAGCGGTGGACGGCGTCAATGGCCGCCTGCTGCATGCGGGGATCGGTGGTCAACCCAAGATAATTGTTGGAGCCGCACATAATGAGGCGTTGCCCCTGAAAAACAGACTCGGTTCCCTCGCTCTCTGCCATCGGGATGAAGTACGGATAGGTGCCATGTTCCATGGCGTCCTTCGCTTCGGTATAGCCATAGCATTTTTCGAATATATCCACGTGTCTCTCCCATTCTGAAATAAGTTTCATCGGCGGTTGAGCGCCGATGTTAGGCTGCCCTGAAGACTCTGATCGAACCTCCGGCGCACCTTCGAGACCCTGCATGTTGTCCAGCCAAAAAACTATGACGGCTTCTTCCGGCGCGCCTGAGCCACCATCCTGTCCATAATCGGATAGACTGCATTGCCAAGCAGTCCGCTCAGACGATATAAAACGCTCGTTTCCGTGCCTGGAGTAATGATGTATTTGCCGCGTCTTACGCCATTAAGGGTCATCCTGGCTACCTGATCCGCGGAAAGCACGCCAGCCGTTCCCGAAATCTCGCGCGTCTCGAAAGGCTTGAATTGATTTTCATAGGCCAGTTGCGGCGTGTCCGTATCCGGCGGGAAGACAATCGAAACGCGGATGCCCAATGGTTTGACTTCCGCGCGCAGCACGTCCGAGAAGCCGCGCACCGCGTATTTCGTCGCGCCGTAAGCCGAGTAACCGAACACGCCCAGAAAACCCGCCGCCGATGAAATGTTGACGATGTGTCCGCTGCCGCGTTTTAGCATGTGCGGCAAGACGGCCTTCACCATGTGGACAGTGCCGAAATAATTGATATCCATCAATTGGTGAAATATCTCCAGCGGAATTTCCTGCACGTAGCCGGGATGGGTCACGCCCGCGGAGTTGATCAGCAAATCGGGCACACCCGCTTCACGGATCACGCCATCAACCGCGGCCTGCGCCTGCTCGAAGTCGGAAACATCGGCAGAAAATATCCCGGCGCCGCCATTGGATGAGAAAGGAGGTGTCTTTATCGTCTCCTCCAGCACATTCTTCCGGCGCGCTACCAGCCAGACGCGCGCGCCTTCCTGCACCAGCGCCTTCGCCAGCGCCAGGCCGATTCCACTCGAGCCGCCGGTGATCAACGCAAGGCGGCCGTTAAAAGATTCTTGGGACATATTCTTCACCTCCAGCTTGATCTTTGTATCTATAAACACGCTCCATTGTTACAAGTTTCCCTGTTCGGGTAATTCGAGAAATTATATCAAGGGAATCCTCTTTCGTAGCCAGCGATAATTTTATCCCACGACGCGTTCATGTCATTATCAATCGTGCGGCGCGATGCATCTTCTTCGAACCATTTTAGGACGCGACGGGCGCCATCAGCCCAATTCACTTCGCATTCGAAGCCGGGAACAAATCGCTTGATCTTGCTGTTATCGAAGACAACACTGTTGACTTTATCGCCGATCAGCGTGCCGACATAATGATCATCATAAGCCGCCAGCAAATCTGACGGGATGTGGATCACGTTCGGTTCCAGGCCGAGAGCGCGATACACTTCGAGATAGATTTGATTCCAACTGAGAACTTCGTCCGACGTTATTTGAAAGGCCTCGCCGACTGCTTTTTTGTTGCCCAACAATCCAACGAGTCCTTTGGCAAAATCTCCATTCCAGGTCATCACCCACAATGACGCGCCATCGCCGGGGATAATCACTTTTTGCCCGCGCTTCATGCGCTCGATGACCGTCCACGGATGCGGCCAACTGTTGACGCACAGCGCGATCTGCGACGGGCCATACGTCAATGACGGACGAATGATCGTAACCGGAAAGCCTTCCTCGCGATAGGCTTCCATCAAGCGATTTTCGCAGGCGATCTTATCGCGAGAATATTGCCAGAATGGATTCTCAAGCGGCGTCGTTTCAGTGACGAGATAATTCTTCGGCGGCTTTTGATATGCCGACGCGGAGCTGATGAAAACAAATTGACTGGTCTTACCGCGGAACAGGCTGATGTCGCGCTCGATGTCGTTAGTGGTAAACGCAATGAAGTCCACGACCGCGTCGAAACGGCGGCCGCTCAAAAGTCCCGCGAGATGCGACGCGTCCGCGTGAACATCGCCTTTTAGCAACGCCGCGCCTTTCGGGACGGGATACTTCGTCGAAGCAGAACGATTCAAAAGAAAAAGTTCATGGCCGCGCGCCACAGCCAATTCGGAACACGCGGAACTGATGAGTCCGGTGCCGCCGATGAAAAGAAGTTTCATCCCTCACCCCTACCCCTCTCCTAATTCCGGAAGAGGGGTTCCAGCAGCGGAACGCCGCGCATACAAACCTTCGAGCCAGAAGAGAATCAGCCCGGCCCAGACGATGCCAAAGCCGATCAGGCGATCATGCGTGAACGGCTCTTTATAGACGAACACACCCAAAAGGAATTGCATGGTGGGATTGATGTATTGCAGAACGCCGATGGTCGTCAACGGAACGCGTGGTACAGCCGCCGAAAATAAAAGGAGCGGTATCGTTGTAACCAGGCCGGCGCCGACCATCATCCAATCTTCGAGCGGACCGCTGTGAAGGAATGCGCCCTGCCCCACGAATTCGCTATACGATAAATAAGCCAGGGCGGGGAGAAACAGGATGCCGGTCTCAAGTGTAAGTCCATGCAGCGAGTTGAGCGGCGCCAGTTTTTTGACGAGTCCATATAATCCAAACGAGAATGCCAGCGTCAGCGCGATCCACGGAAGCGAACCATAATTGAACGCCAGATAGATCACACCGATTGCCGCCAGTGCGATGGGAATCCCCTGGACGGGGCGCAAACGTTCGCGAAAGATGATGACGCCCAGCAAAACGCTGAACAATGGGTTGATGTAATAACCGAGGCTGGTCTCTACGACAAAATTATTATTGACCGCCCAAACGTACGTGAACCAATTGATGCTGATTAACAATGCGGCAATCAAATAAATGCGCAACGTTTTGGAATTGAACGCGGCAGATCGAAAATTTTTCCACTGCCGCGTAATTAGAACGAAAAGGAAAAGCAAAATGAACGACCATCCAATGCGATGGCCGATCAGCTGCAAAGCGGGAATCGTTTCAAGTTGTTTCCAGTAAATCGGGAAAAGTCCCCACATCAGGTACGCGCCGATGGCGTAAAGAATTCCTTTGTTTCTTTCCATGCAGCTCCTACGATTTGAACCGGAGATGAACGAAGATAAACGCCAACGGAAAAATCGTCGTTCATCTCTGTTTATCTCCGGTTGTTTTTCAGAACAGTTCTATCGGTTGTCTTCCAGCGAAACCCGCATCAACCTCATGCCAAAATGCGATTCGACCTTCGCCGTATTTCCAACACAAATAAACTTCATGCCCATTGCGCAAGGCAGGGAAATCCAGCAAACCGGTGTTGATATCTTTGACTTGCGCGCCGGTTTCAAGGATGCGGTGCAGCAACGCATCCAAGCGATCAAACTCTGCGACCAGCTTGCTCAACGATGGATTGCCGCCGTTTCCCGCGGACTTTTCGATGACAGGCCATGTTTCGGGCCGGTTTGCGATAATGTAATCACGAATGGATTGAATTTCATCCATCAGCGGATGAATGACATCTAAAGTTTTGTTGGCTTCTTCGAGGGTAAAATAACGAGGCATAATCCTTAGTTTACCGCAAAAGACAAGGCCCGAAAGATTTGGGGAATGCCTAAAATAGAGTAGATGAAATGTCATTGCGAGTGGCGCCACGAAGCAACGATATAAGGATATGCCATTTCGACTTTAGGTATGCCCAGGATTTGAAATCTTTAGGGCCTGTCTTTGACTTACACTTGCGTTAAATCTTTGCTCCGCGCAACCTCAAACTATTGCTCACCACAAACACACTGCTGAACGCCATCGCGCCGGCAGCCAGCATCGGATTTAGGAATCCCAGCGCCGCGGCCGGGATGAGAATGACGTTGTAGAAAAACGCCCAAAACAAATTTTGTTTGATCGCGCCAAGCGTTTTGCGAGAAAGAGAAATCGCGCGCGCCACGCCGCGCAGGTCGCCGCTCATTAACGTCACGGGCGCGGCGGCCATGGCCACATCGGTTCCCGTTCCAATCGCAATGCCGACGTCGGCTTGAGCCAATGCGGGCGCGTCATTCACACCGTCCCCCACCATCGCGATCACGTTCACAGGTTTAAAAGTTTGAAGGTTGGAAAGTTCAGATACGTCAACTTTTGAACCTTCAAACCTGCCAACTTGCAAACGTTTAACTTCAGTGGACTTTCCTTCTGGCAACACTTCGGCCAATACTTCATCAATATTGACCTGCTTCGCAATCGCTTCGGCAGTCTTGCGATTATCGCCAGTAATCATCGCGACTTTCAAGCCCATGCGATGCAATTCAGCAATCGAATCTTTGGAACTGTCCTTGAGCGTATCCGCCACTGCAATCACGCCTTCGACTTTGCCGTCAATCGCAACGAGCATCGCAGTCTTCGCTTCGGATTGCAGGCGCGTCACTTCGGACTCGAGTCCGTTCAATGGATAGCCGCGCGTTTCCATCATGCGGACGTTCCCCACTGCCACGCGTCGCCCCTCGACTTCAGCCTCGACGCCGTGTCCCGCTTCCGCCTTGAAACCCGACAATTCGCCCAGCGTCAAGCCGCGATTCGTAGCTTCGGCCCAAATCGCTTCGCCCAGCGGATGTTCAGAGCCGCGTTCGACACTTGCTGCCAAACGCAACAGATCAACATCGGTTAATGGAGGCTGGTTGATGGATGACTCCATGTTCCATGATCCATTAACCACAATATCCGTCACCGCCGGCTGACCCTTTGTGATCGTCCCGGTTTTATCCAGCACAACCACAGAAACTTTTCCGGCGCGCTCCAAGGCCTCACTATTTCTAAACAAAACGCCAATCTCCGCGCCTTTGCCCGTGCCCACCATCACGGCGGTCGGCGTGGCAAGTCCCATCGCGCACGGACAGGCAATCACCAGCACCGCGACCATGTTGATTAATGACGTTGTAAAGTCATGCCCGCCAAGAGTCGTTGGAACGACAAAATACCAAATCGCAAAGGTAATCAACGCAACGGCAATGACCGACGGCACAAAGATCGCCGAGACCTGGTCCGCCAGTTTTTGGATCGGCGCTTTGCTGCCCTGCGCGTCTTCCACCAGTTTGATGATTTGCGCCAGCGCGGTTTCCTTGCCGACCTTCGTCGCTTCGAACTTCAACATGCCGACTTTATTCAACGTCGCGCCGATGATCGTATCGCCAACCTTCTTTTCAACGGGCAGCGATTCACCGGTCAACATGGATTCGTCCACAGAAGAGCGGCCTTCCATCACTACGCCATCCACAGGAATCTTTTCTCCGGGTTTAACGAGAACGACATCGCCGACGCGGACTTCATCCACAGGCACATCCGCCTCGGTCCCCGCGCGAACGACGTGAGCAGTTTTGACGCGCAAGCCCATCAGCTTCTTGATTGCATCCGACGTGCGTCCTTTAGCACGCGCTTCCAAAAATTTTCCAAGTCGAATCAACGTGATGATGACCGCCGCGGTTTCAAAATAAACATGGCCGCCGATCAAGCCAAGCATCACCGTGACCGAATAAAAATACGCCACCGACGAACCCATGGCGATCAGCACGTCCATGTTGGCCGAGCCGCTGCGCAATGCTTTGAACGCGCCGACATAATATTGCCAGCCCACATAAAATTGCACGGGCGTGGCAAGCGCGAACATCAACAACACCGCCCAGGTCGATTCCATCCACGACACCGGCAGCAGACTGAAGTCCATGCTCATCGAGAACAGGAACAGCGGGACGGTGAAGATCAAACCCGTGATCAACAAACGACGCTGCGTATTGATTTCATGCTGGCGCGCTTTGGCTTCGGCATCTTCCGCTTCGCCGCCAAGTTCCAGCGCTTCGAACCCGGACTTTGAAACGGCTTCCCTTATCTCAGCCTGGCTCACAACCGTTGGCACATATTTCACACGGGCGCGTTCAGTTGTAATGCTCACCGAAGCTTCCAACACGCCCTCGACTTTTTGCAGCGCCTTTTCGAGCCGGCGCGCATCGCTGTCATCGGCCAGGCGTTTGATGACGAGGTCCGCTTCGCCGGTTGCGACGCCGTAGCCCGCGCGTTGGACGCGCGCGATCATATCGCCAAGTCCCGTTGCCGACGGATCAAACTGCACCACGGCGCGCTCTGACGATAAATTCACAACGGCTGTTTCCACACCGTTGACTTTCTTCAAATTGCGCTCGATGGTCGAGACGCAATTGGCGCAATACATGCCGGTAATGGGTAACGTTAATTGTTTTGTTTCAGACATAGCACACCTTGAATTGCAGGGGCACAGCGAAACCTTTAATCACTCAGAGACACTGCGCGACTCGCTATGCCCCTACGACACATTACGCGGCAACAGGATACTCGATCTCGGTCAATAGAGCCTTGATCTTTTCTTCATTCGCAGGCGCGTCGAAAGTGATTTGAACATCCTTCGTATTCAAATCCGCTTTCACAGACTGAACACCTTGCATCTCACCCACTTCCATTTCAATCGTGTGGGTGCAGTGCATGCAATGGATCCCCGGAACATTGTATGTAACAGTGGTCATTTTAGTTTCTCCTTAATTTTTTTATCTCACGCGGCGGCCAGCGTTTTGACCAGGCCGCGCACATTTCCAAGACAACAACTTCCCTGCGGGTTGCGAATGTCGCAGGCGCATTGTCCAGCGCGAATGCCCGCATTGATTTCCTCGACAACATGGCTTTTGTCTTCACGTTCGATTTCCAATCGAATGTTTCCAAGTGTGTGGCGAAAACAGTAACAAACGAAAACTTCCGGGTCATTCAAGTGCTTTTGATACACCTTCTCGCGCAAGGCCGGCTCGTCAAAAGTCTGTAATCCGTCCACGCTGTAATACACCGTCGGGCAATCAGGGTCGGAGCAAAAGCGATATTCGACGTCCCGCAATTCGGTCAACGGCACAGCAAGCATGGCTTTGACGATTTGAGTATCCACGGCTTTGCCGACCTTCCCGTTGGTCGGACAGGCTGCGAGACTCGGCGGCGGCACTTTCAATTCACAAGTCGCTGCGCCGGCTTCTGGAGGACAGGAGCAAGAATCGGACATCGTAATTTCCTTTCGATCTCATTTGCCAAGCGCCATCTTGACCGCGGCATAAGCATCAACGACCCCGTAACCGTACGCGTCGTTCGGCGTGCCGCCTGTAAAACACTGACCAGCCGGTTCGCTTCCAGCGTAAGGTTTCGCGGTCTGGATCAAAATTTGCGTCGTGCGATCAATATCGCCGATCAACTTCGGGTTCGCCGACCACATCAGCGCCACAACTCCGGCCAGATGCGGACCAGCCATCGAAGTTCCATCTTCGGGCCCGTACGTACCATTCGGCAGCGACGAAAACACATTCATACCGGGCGCCAGAATATCCGGCTTGACGCGGTTCGAGCCGTCCACCGTCACCGGTCCGCGGCTGCTAAAATCCGCGACATTGCCAGCTTCATCCACCGCGCCGACAGAAAACACAGAAGGATAAATAGCGGGCGGATTGGTCAACGTGCCGCACAGCGGCCCGTCATTGCCGGCGGAGACGGCCACAAAGATTCCGGCATCGCGCAGCGCGTCCACTGCGGGACGCAAAGCGTTCGCGTCGCACCCTTCGAGCGTGGGGCAACCCCACGAGTTATTCAGCACATACGCAGCTTTGGTCGGGTCGCCATCCTTGAACGGATCGCCGCCGTGCGGGAATGGGGCCAGCATGAACTGCATGCAATTCAGATACAGCGGCGCATCGCCAAGATTGCGTTCGAGATTCACACAGCCGATCCACTGCGCGCCGGGCGCAACGCCAATGCCGCCTTTGCCCAGTGCGATTCCCAGCGTGTGTGTGCCGTGACCTTCCAGATCAATCGGCGATTTGGAATTCGACCACGGATCGTACCAGTTGTAATCGTCGCCCTGATTCAGGCCGCGATATGAATCGTGCAGCGCAGGATGCGCTCCATCCACGCCGGTGTCGGATTGCCCGATGACGATGCCCTGCCCTGTCACACCGAAATCCTGCCAGACTTTGTCCGCGCCGATCATTTTGATATTCCAGCCGGGATTTTGCTGAATTGACGTGTAAGGGCCGGTCATGGGCGCAGCGAGCTGTGGAATGGCGCGCAGCCACGGGCTGGGAATGACGCGACCCACTTCGGGACGGCTCATCAAATACAAACGAACCAACGCGCCGCCGTCCACTTCCATGCCATTGACCAGGTAATACGGCGTGTAATGGATTCCAAAACGATCCAGCGTTTGACGCAAATCCGCCTGCGTTCGATTTGCATGATCGGTCAGTGTTTTATAAACATACGTCAGGCGCTGGTTACGATCTCGAATTTGAACGGCAGGTGAAACGTCAGCCTGGGATTTGAGAATGACGAAGAGCCGGTCGCCGTAAAAGCCGTGGAGGCCGAAAAAACCATAAATAACGGCAGCCAATCCCCACGTCAGGATGGAAGCGTAAAGCGGATCGAACGCGGGACGCGTCGTCCACTTGTTCCCAATCCAGATCGCGAGGCCAATCAACAAGCCGAGTCCCATCATCAGGAAAGATGCTTTCATTGCCCATGGAAGCAAATCGCCAAGGACGATGGTCAGCTCGGTCGGGTCAATAAATACCAGCGGCGCGGCCGCGAGCAGGCCCACGCCGATCGTGGTCGCTGTCACAGATTGAGCAACATTGACAAGCGCAAATCCGAATGTCGGGAGGACGACCAATAACAAAAGTTGTCCGCCATCGTATCCAAATGCAGAGCCGAGGATGGCGAGCAACACGCCGATACCGAGACCGTTGAGGAAATAATTGCTTTCCGTTGTACTAATGAGACTCGCGGCCAATAAACCAAAGGCCAAACCCGCGAGCAGATTCAAAACAATATTCGTGCCAGAGCCGAACGCGCCCCACAACAGGAACGGCCAAATGCCAAGCGGAACAATCGCAAGCGCAAACAGCGAGCGGCGATCAAAACGAAATTCGCGCTTACGGATAATCAGGACCGCCGCCCCGCCAATCGAGCCGAGGATGATTTGCAGGAACGCGCCGACTTGATCGTTGTTCGGCCCAAGAAATCGCAGGCCAAACGCGGGAAGCGTGATGAGTCCCGCGATCATCCAGCTTCGATAAACCGGGCGAAAGATACTTTTTGAAGTCGCAAACGCGACGCTGCATGATACAGCAATCAGAAAAGCCTGAATGAGAAACCAAACTCTGCCCGCGCTGCTCAACGCGTCGAGGCTTTCGGATGCCAGCGCGCTTTGCTCCATGAACCACGCCGCGGATTGCCCGATGAAGATCATCAGGTAAAGCGCAAACGCGGCGATGACAAAAAGAACAACCGCGCCAGCAGAAATTTTCTTGGGCGTTCCAGCAGTCATTGAATCCATCAAACCTTTGTGGACATTTCGAACACTTCTGTGATTTCCTTCAGGACGCGCTCACGTTCGTTCGCATTGTTGCCGCGGAGTGCGGTCGTCACGCAGGAATTCAAATGATTCTCAAGTATCTGCGTGCTGACCTTGTTCAGCGCTGATTCAATCGCCTGAATCTGACGGATCACATCAATACAATAGGCGTCCTGCTCCACCATGCGGATGACACCGCCCAGATGGCCTTCGATGGTCTTCAAACGCCGGAGAGTTGTCACATCATTTTCCATGTCAGCCTCTGCTGTTCCGACAGCTATCTACCAGTAATTCTTACCCCCCCCAGGGGGGATGGGTGCGTCTATAATATCAATCCGCCGCCAAAGCGTCAAGGATGATTGTCATGGTTTATCCGGTGTAAAATCAGCCCATGAAATTTTCGCCAAAGGATTTGCGCCAGGTCACTGTCTTTCAGAACGCCACTGACGATGACCTGGATCAAATCGTCCGAAACAGCATTACGCGTTCGATCGAGGAGGGCGAATTTTTCTTTTTTCAAGGCGACCCGGCAAATTATCTCTACGTGCTGGTAAGCGGCCAGGTCAAACTTCTGCAAACAAATCCAGGCGGACAGCAAGTCAATTTGCGGACCATTTATCCGTGGCAAATGTTCGGCGCGCTGGGGGCTGTCCGCGAGCAGGCGGATTATCCGGCCTCGGCGCAAGCGCTCGAAAACAGCACTGCGCTGGCCATCCAAAGCACCCTCCTGCACGAGATGATGGAGACACGTCCTTATCTTTCATTCGATTTGATGTTGCTGATGACTTCCTACATCCAGGAGATGCAGGCGCGTTACCGCGAGCTCGCGACGGAACGCGTCGAACAGCGGATCGCGCGCGTCCTGCTGCGTTTGACGGCTCAATCGGGTCAAAAAACGGACGAAGGAATTGACCTGGCTTTCTCGAGGCAGGACCTCGCCGAGATGTCTGGCACCACCCTGTACACCGTCAGCCGCGTGCTGGCCGACTGGGAGCGGCGGGACCTGGTCAGGGCCGGACGCGAGCAGGTTCATATCACCAATCCGCATGGCCTGGTTCGCGTCGCGGAGGGGCTCGAAAAATAGGACGAAGCGTCCCATCTTTTGTTTAAGATAATTTGCGCTGGCGCAAAGAAAGAAACAGGGGAAAGTGATATTTTTCACGCCACATGAGCAACCTGCTGTTTTCACCAAGCCTCACCGCTGCTGAAACTCTCCGCCGAAACAACGAGGCAGCCAGAGTCTTCATTGCGCGCAAAACTGCATGCGTTGGTTGTTATCTGACGCAATTCTGCACGCTCGAAGATGTGGCAAAGACATACGGGTTTTCAGTGGAAGAATTTATGAGTGAATTGCAGTCGGTTGCTCAAACCAATTCATTCACATTATCAGGAGCGCAAAATGAAAAATAAGTTTACGTTATTTTCGATTCTCCTCCTGGCGGCGATGGTTGCCACAGCGTGCGGCCAGGCAGCCCGCGCAAGCCAGCAGGATCAAATCAGTTATTCTTTGAAAACCGATTTGCAAAACGGCCAGATGGTCTTTGTCGGAGTCGGCGGCCCGATTGATGGCGTGGTCAACCCAACGCTGGTCGCGGCGGCCGGTGACACCGTCACAATCATGCTGAGCAGCGGCGATGGCACGGAACACAACCTCACCCTCCCCGATTTCAATGTCACATCGCCGGACGTTTCAGGCAAGGGCAACAGCGTCACAATCAGCTTTCGTGCGGATAAAACCGGCACATTCCCGTACTTCTGCAACATGCCCGGACATCGCGAAGCCGGCATGGAAGGCAAGCTCGAAGTGGACGGCAGCGCTGCGAGTTCTTCTTCAAATTCAGCTTCGCCTGCTTCCGCCAGCACGGCCAGTAACAGTTCCACCTCGATGGCGGGAATGGCAATGACCAACACCCAGGCGGGTTCGACAACTGCCGTTGCTGCAGCCGGCGCGGACATTGTCCGCGACCCAACCGATTTGCCGGGCCCCATCGGCGACCGCGCCCCGGCCACCGTCCGCGTCGATCTTCTTGCGAAGGAAGTCGTCGGTCAGCTCGCCGACGGCACGACTTATCCGTATTGGACCTTCAACGGCAAAGTCCCCGGCCCGTTCTTCCGCGTGCGCGTCGGCGATACGGTCGAAGTCCATTTGAAGAACGATCCGTCGAGCATGATGCCGCATTCGGTTGACTTCCATGCAGTGACCGGTCCCGGCGGCGGGGCCGTCTTCACAACCACCCAGCCCGGACAGGAAACAGTCTTCAGTTTCAAAGCGCTCGTTCCCGGTCTCTATGTTTATCACTGTGCGACGCCCATGGTGGCGGAACACATCGCCAACGGCATGTACGGAATGATCCTGGTCGAACCTGAGGGCGGGCTGCCAAAAGTGGATCACGAGTTTTATGTGATGCAGGGCGAAATTTATACGACCGGGGCTTTCGGCGACAAGGGCGCGCAAGGCGTTGACGTAACCAAGCTGCTCAACGAGACTCCCGAATATTACGTGTTCAACGGCGCGGTCAACGGATTGACGACGGAGCACCCCCTCAAGGCCAGCGTCGGCCAGACCGTTCGCATCTTCTTTGGCAACGCAGGACCGAACAAAATTTCATCCTTCCACATTATCGGCGAGATCATGGATCAGGTGTATAACTTTGGCTCACTCGACACACCGCCCATGAGCGGCGTTCAGACGACTCTTGTCCCGGCCGGCGGCGCAGCCATCGTCGAATTGAAGTTGCAGGTGCCGGGCAAATATATTTTCCTCGATCACGCCATCGCTCGAATGCAGCGCGGACTCGCGGGCTGGCTCGTCGTGGACGGTCCCAACGCGCCCGATATTTTCAACGGCACGCCCATGCCCGGCAGCGGACACTAAACATCAAAGCACTCACAAAACAACAAAGAGACTCGATTTGATCGAGTCTCTTTGTTTGAATCCAGCCGTGTTTAGCTGCCTATTTGGAGTTTTTGAAAAATCATCTGCGCCCAATTGTAAAACATTTGTTGGTCGGCCTGCGACGGCTGTCCAATTCCGTTGCCGTTAAATATCATTGTGCGCGTCATGGCATCCGCGGCCCCTTTTGGATCAGATAGATCAATCAGCACATTCCCAAACTTTGCAGACCAGTTATCAAGCTGCGATTGATCATCCACTGTAAACAAATCTTTCATGCTCGTGTCTTTTGTTTGCGTGCAAGAACTGGCGTGGATTTCGCCCGAAAGATAAACGGTCATTTCATCGCAACGGCCCGCGATGCCGCCGGATTGTTTCCAAGTAAGAAGGATCGTAGCCGGCTGGATTTCACTGCCATCATCATTGGTATGGTATTCGTATTGAACATGATTGGCTTCCAGAACAATCAAATGTCCGGGCGTGACAATTTGCGCGCAGAGCATTCCGCTTGGCTGCGCGCCGAGACACGAGTCGGGCCATTCGACTTCCGCGTCGCTGACAACCGAAATCTGGCCCGCGTCGATTCCCAGCATGGACGCCAGATATTTGCGAACCGCGTCCTGCGCGGGACCCGAGGCTTGTATTCCCCCACCAGGGACGATCATGCTGCCATCCTGGTTGGTGTGAAATTCATATTGCGTGCCATTCGCTTCCAAAATGATTCTAAAGCCTGGTATCTGGTCCCGCGTGCACATCACACCGATGCGCTGGACGCCCATGCAGCCATTGGGCCAGGTCACCGCGTCCGTGGAGACAATCCTGATTTGATTGGCAGGCACGTTCAAAGTCCCGGAAAGAGACGAGATCGCTGACTGTTGTGCGGGAGTCAAATCACCTGATCCGCTGTTCGACGGCGGCTGGACCGGCGGGGTGTCCACGGGGATATGAGTCGGCGCGGCAGGAACGGAAGGAGTATCCAGCGGGGCGCTTGTCGGCGTCGCGGCCTGCGGAAGATTCGCTGCGCTTTGCGGCACACAGGCAGATAAGACCAAAAGGTATAACGCGGTCGCTAAAATTTTTCTCATGCGATCTCCTTGTTTTTGGAGAGACGAAAGAAACAACAAAATTGTTCCGTGTATAATGAAGCGCATGTCCAGCGGCATCAATCTCTTGCGCGCCCTGCTCAAAGGGCTGGCTTTATTCGTGGTGTTCGAGTTCGCGTTCGTTTCATCGAACATCAACTTCGGCGCGATCAACATTTATGGGGGACTTGGTCTGCTGCGCGAGCGTTTTCCCATCAGCACCCACGCACCGGAAGACGCGGCTTTGGATGTTGGAAATCTGGAGGCGATGTTCGCTTCTCACATTGTATCCCAACCGAAGGGCGCAAACGAATTCCGCGTGTTTGTGCTCGGCGATTCGGCGGTGTGGGGGATCGGCCTGACGCCCGCGCAGACGCTTCCGGGCCAGATGGAGGCGCTGGGAATGAAATGCGGAAACAAAAATGTGGACGTCTACAACTTAAGCTTCCCGCGTTCATCGGCCACAAAAGATCTGATGATCCTCGACAAAGCCATGCAATACAAGCCGGATATGATCGTCTGGTTAATTACGTGGTACACATTGATGCCGAAGACGCGCACGGATCACACGATCATTCAACAAAACCCGGAAGAGTTTTATAAACTGGGGCGGCAATTTGATTTTCTTCCAAAAGGTTACCAGCCGCCGACATTAACAGATAAGGTTTACGATCAGAACCGCGCGCTGTTCCGCGTGCTGCGCTACCAGCTTTACAGCGCGATCAATCTTTCGACCGGCCTCGACCAAATCCCCGGTCCGCCCGAAGTCCTGCCAAAAGAATTAAGCAGCGATCCGACTTTCGAAGGACTGAGGCCGCCGGTATTGAAGCAGTCTCAAGTCTCGCTCGATCAAGTGAAGGATTTTTATACGCTCGCAGGAAACACGCCGGTTCTATGGGTCAACGAACCGATGCTGGTCCTGAGCGGCGCGAAGAACAGTGACATCCGCTACAATGATTATTATCCGCGCTGGGTATACGACCAATATCGCCAGTATGTGGCGCAGGATGCCGCGCAAAATAATTGGAACTATCTCGATCTTTGGAATGCGTTCCCGTCCGGCTATTATACGGACACACCGCTGCATTTGGTTCCTGAAGGCGAGCATCAACTTGCGGAGATGCTTGCGCCGTCCATTCAAAAGGCATGCCCATGAAAAAGTTTATCGCTCTGATGCTTGCTGCGCTTCTTGCTCTAACGGGGTGCGGCTCTCAAACACCTTCGCTTAGTCCGGATGATCAAATCCGTATCGCAGTTGAGGAGACGGTGGCGGCGATCCCAACTTATACACCGTATCCAATCCCAACTTCTGCACCAAAGCCTACGCCAATCAGTCTCGCGGGAGTTTTCTGTGAGTATCAATTCTGCATTGGTCATCCAAACGACATGGCATTCTTCGATGTCAGCGCGCAGCACAATCCCGCCGCGCCAAGCACTACATCGCAGGGATTGCTTGCTGCGTTAAACGCGAGTCTTTTCATTCAAGTCATCTGGCAAAATGCACCGGGTGCGACTGATCCGCAATTCATGATTGATTTGATCTTGCAAACTAACGGAGACACGCGCAACGGCAGCGTAGAACAAATATCAGTCGGAAACGTAAAAGCGTTCTACGTCCCGATCACGCCGACGGCCAGCGCGGCTTCGACACTGCCTTATGGCGGCGCGGCAGCCTGGATTTGCGGCGGGCGCGCGTTCGCCTGGAAAGCCTACGCGACCCAGCCTGATCTCGCCAAGAGCCTGCTCCAGGCAGCGCTGCAAAGATTCAGGTGCGATCAAAGTTAGGCAAGCCAGATTGGCAATCCAACCCAGATCTCCTGCAAAAGTCAATAAGATACCAGGCTCTCGTCGCCGGGAGCATTATGTAAGAGGCCAATTACAATTTCTTCGCTTCATTCCATAACGCATCCATCTCTTCCAATTTCATATCGGTGAGATTGCGTCCCTGTTTTTTAGCATTCGACTCAATGTAGCCAAATCGCTTCTTGAATTTCTTATTCGTCCCGCGCAATGCGGACTCGGCATCCACTTTCTTCCAGCGCGCCAGGTTGACCAGGACAAAGAACAGATCGCCGAGTTCTGCGACAAGCTCTTCCTGATTATTCGAATCTTTCACTTCCTGAATTTCTTCTTGAATTTTGTCCAGCACACCTTCGATCTCCGGCCAGTCGAAGCCGACGCGCGCGGCCCGGTCCTGGTATTCTTGAGCTTGAGTCAATGCAGGCAAAGCCAGCGGCACGCCGTCCAATATCCCCTTCCCCTCTTTCTTCTTTCCTCTTTCCTTCTCCTTCAATTTCTCCCAATTTTGTAAAACACCGCTAACGCCATCCACTTTCACATCTCCAAACACATGCGGGTGCCGGCGGATGATCTTGTCGTAAATTCCCTTCACAACATCGTTGGCAGTAAATTCGCCTTCCTCGCTGGCAATCTGCGAGTTCAACATGATCTGCAGCAGCAAATCGCCGAATTCTTCGCGCATCGCGGCGAAATCACCTGAATCCATCGCGGCGATGGCTTCATAGGATTCTTCCAACAAATGCTGGCGAAGCGACTCGTGCGTCTGCTCCTTGTCCCACGGACAACCATCAGGCGCGCGAAGATGCGCGACGATTTCCTGGAACGACTCGAAAGACATTCCCTCGCCCAAAGGCGGAACGTAAAGCGAGGTCAGCAACCCGATGCGCGGACTGCGATCAATCTCATACAAAGCGATCTCTTCCACAATTTGATCTTTTGTCCCCGCCGCGTGGATTAATTTCACAGGATGTTTATCTGGATAAATCGCGGTCAACGTGGATTTGACTTCGGATGCGATCAGGCGCGAATAGATTTGTGCGACCAGCACCGGCGCATCCGGCGCAAAAGCCGGGACGTGTGCCGCGCCGAGCGTCATCGCGTCGAAGAGAGTCAGGCGCGGGTACGGATCAAGGCCGAGGGCGGAAAAAGCCGGCTCGAGGAAGGACAAACCTTCCACGATTCGCAGAGCCAGCCCTTCGTCCCGCGCGAGGCGGGCGATTTCGGCGCAGGTTGATTCCGCCACGAACGGATGTCCGGGCACAGCGTAGATCACGCCCTGCTCGCCCCGCCCCAATTCCAGAATTTTTTGTGTGATGGCCGCGTAGACTTCTTCGAATGTGCTTCCGTTTTGATATAAGTCGTCGAACGAATGAATCCTGACCGTGGACGGAAAACCAGGCACCGTTGGATGCTGGTGCGTGCGAAGATAAACCTCATCGGCAGACGAAAGCACATCCCACGCCTCACGCGTCAGTTGATTTGGATCACCGGGGCCGAGACCGAGCAAGGTAATTCCGGGCATAGATACCTCGTTAAATACAAAACGTAAAACGCACCTGCGCTCGCGCCTTGCATTTTACGTTTTGCTCTTTGCGTTTTACGCCTTGCGTTTTACGTTTTGCGCTTTATTGAATTAACGCTTCGTGTACGTCGGGGCCTTGCGGGCGCGTTTGAGACCCGGCTTCTTGCGCTCCTTGATGCGGGCATCGCGGGTCAGCAGGCCGTACTTGCGAAGGGACGAAGTCCAATCGGCGTTGATCTGGACCAACGCCCGCGCCAATCCAAGCTTGACCGCGTCGGTCTGGCCGGTCACGCCGCCGCCCATCACGGTAACGGTCACATCATAACGAGACGGCTCCTGGCCGCAGGCCTTGAACGCCAGCAGGATGTTTGCCAGATCATCCACGCGCGTGAAATACACCGGGGCTTCCTTCTCGTTAACGACAAATTTTCCGTTACCGCTCATCAAGCGGACGCGCGCGGTGCTTTCCTTGCGGCGGCCAACACCTTCATAATATTGAACAGCCATGAATGCTTTTTCCTTTCTTTGAAAACCATGTCACTCTGAGGGAGCGTTCTTTACGACCGAAGAGTCTCTTATTTGCGAACCTGAGACCCTTCGCTTCGCTCAGGGTGATAACCTAGGTGTCACTTCAGCGGTTCTGACTACGAAACCACAAGCGGCTCGGGATTTTGCAGCTTGTGTGGATGATCCGGACCGGCATAGATCTTCAAACGCTTCATCACCGCGCGTCCCATTTTGTTATGAGGCAGCATGCCCCATATCGCCGCGCGCAACACGCGATCCGGGTGTTCGCGCAGTTGAGTCCGCATGGTCACGCTCTTGATCCCGCCGGGATAGCCCGACACGTGATGATACATTTTCGTATCCAGCTTTGGATGCGTGCGGGTGCCGGTGGCGGTCACGCGCTCGGCATTCACAACCACAACATAGTCCCCCATTTCCACGCCAGGTGTAAATGTCGGCTTGTGTTTGCCCAGCAAAACGCGGGCCACGTTCGCCGCAAAGCGGCCAAGGTTCTGGCCGCTGGCGTCCGCCACGTACCATTTGCGTTCGATTTCGCTTGCTTTCGGATAGTACGACTTGTACACTTTCAATCTCCGTTTTATGTCATTGCGAGTGACGCCTTGGCGTCACGTGGCAATCTTGGATTTTGCGAGGGGATTGCTTCGTCGTGGCGTCTTTGGCGCCACTCTTCGCAATGACAACCTCAATAAGTCACTTCAACAAGAGTCAATCCATGTGCGGGCGCCAATCCCGCGGGGATTCGATTTTTGAATTGCGGCTTCTCCAATGCTTGGGCCACAATCTCTATTGAATATCTTCCTTGCGCGACAGCGACTTGAACGTAGACCAATCGTCGCACCATGCGATATAGAAACGCATCGGCTTGGACTTCATACTGCCACCCGCCATCAGCCTTCTTCCACTCTGACAGTTTAACCGTCCGCGTCGTTGAACTTCCTTTACGCGGTGCCGAACCGAAAGCGGCAAAATCATGTTGACCTAAAAAAACTTGAGCCGCTTCGATCAGCCAGCTTTCGTCAACTTCGGGCCACACACGCCATGCCAGTTTCCCGCGTAACGGGTCGCGGACGTTCTGGCAGAACAGGCGATACCGATAACGCCGCGAGGTCGCATCAAATCGCGGATTGAAATCAGCATCCGCGATCTCGACGCTTTGAACCGCCACATCAACGGGGAGATTGGCGTTCAAAGCATCGCGTAATTTCTCGATGCTGTGCGCCCATTCGAAATCGAACGCGGCCACCTGTCCCGATGCGTGAACGCCGGTGTCGGTGCGCCCGGCCAACGTCACAGAGCGACCGGGCCAGCCCAATTTCCGCAGCGCAGATTCGAGTTCGCCCTGTACGGTGCGTGGTCTCGATGTGGAGTGCGAGGCGCCACTGCTCGACCATCGCGTTTGCCGCTGGCTTCCTTCAAAGCCAGTGCCGTCGTAAGCAAGGATGAGTTTGTAACGTGCCATTTCCAGTCGTCAGTGAACAGTTATCAGTTTTCAGTCTGGTCACTGATTACTGAACACTGATTATTCTTCGACCAGCTCCAGGATCACCATCTCAGCCGAATCGCCGAGGCGCGGGCCGAGTTTCATCACGCGTGTATAGCCTCCGTTGCGATCGGCAAAGCGCGGTGCGATCTCATCGAACACGCGCTTGATGACTCTGTTGTCGCCCAGCTTGGATGCCACCAGGCGGCGCGCCGCCACTTTCTCGGCGTCGCTTCCATTGGCACTGTTGCGCGCAATCGTGATGATGCGTTCCGCTTCGCCGCGAATCGCCGCGGCTTTGGCTCTGGTGGTGTGTATGCGTTCGTGCTCGAAGAATTGCTTCATCAAATTCCGGCGCAGGGCAATCCGCGCGCCGCTGGTTCGATCCAGTTTATAACCTGCTACACTGTGTCGCATCTCTTAATTACTCCGAGGATTGTTCATCTTTGAGAAAGCCCTTTTCGTGCATCTTCTGGCGAAGCTCGTCGAGACTCTTTTCGCCAAAGTTGCGGATGGACATCACTGCCGACTCGCCCTTATCGAGCAATTCGAGAACGTCGCCAACCGTTGTGATGCCGGTGCGCTTCAACGAGTTGAAAACGCGCACCGAAAGATCAAGGGCTTCCACCGGCGTTTCCGCCAACTCACTGGACAACCGGCTCCCACCCGCCTCGCGCTCCGTGACGACCGTCAGCATTTCTTCGTTGATACCGGCAATCAGGCGCAAATGATCAATGATCATCTTTGCAGATGTGCTGAGGGCGCGCTCCGGCGAGAGTGTGCCATCCGTCCAGATTTCAAGATTCAGTTTATCGTAGTTCGTGCTTTGACCCACGCGGGCCGAGGTCACTTCCCAGTTGACGCGCTTGACGGGGCTGTAGATCGCATCCACAGGAAGCTCGCCAATCGGCATGTGTCCGCTGCGTTCGTTGGCCGGAGAATATCCGCGTCCGCGCTCGACCGTGAATTCGATGTCGAGTTTCGTCTTGGGATTGTCCACCGTGAAGAGATAGAGATCGGGATTGACGATCTCCACTTCAGCGGGCGTCACGATGTCCGCGGCGGTCACTGTGCCTTCACCGCGCACTTCAAGGTGCATGCGCGTGCTGTCCACGCCATCCAATTTCAAGCGGATCTGCTTGATCTGCAGCGTCACCTGGATCACATCTTCGCGTACGCCGGGGATGTCGCTGAACTCATGCAGCACATCGCCGACGCGCATCGAAGTAATCGCCGCGCCGTCCAGCGACGAAAGCAGGACCCGGCGCAAAGCGTTTCCAAGCGTTACACCATAACCGCGTTCCAGCGGGCTGATGATGAATTTGCCGTAATTTCGAGCTTCCGCTTCGCGCTCGATCTTCGGCATAACCATGTTCGTGATACCTGTCACGGTTCACCTCTCCCTTTTAGAAAGGATGCATCCTGGCAGGGGTTTCCATCCTGCCCAAACGCAGCCAAAGAACTAACGGCGTGAATAATATTCGACAATGAGTTGCTCGTTCAAAGCGCCTTCGATTTCGGCGCGCTCCGGCATGCGCGAGACCGCGCCTGCCATCTTCCTGATATCACGGGACAGCCAGGCCGGTGACGTGCGCTTCTCGGCGACGGCAGACAAATCCTTGAAATAGGTCAGTTTGCTGGAGCCATCACGGACAGCGATTTCATCGCCCTCCTTCAACAACATCGAAGGAACGTCCGTGCGGCGGCCATTGACTGTAAAATGACCGTGCGTCACGAGCATCCGCGCCTGCGAACGACTGGACGCGAAACCCAAACGGAAGATCACGTTGTCCAAGCGGGATTCGAGGATCTGCAGCAGATTCAAACCGGTCAGGCCGCGTCGAGCGATAGCGGTCTCGTAATAGCGGCGGAACTGCCGCTCGAGGACGCCGTAGATGCGCCGCGCCTTTTGCTTGGCGCGCAACTGACGGGCAAAGTCCGACTGGCCGGTGCGGGACGCGTTCCCGCCGCGGCTCCCCGTCTTCCCGTGCTGACCCGGAGCGAAGCTGCGTTTTTCAAACGCACATTTTGGAGTGAAGCAGCGCTCGCCCTTTAGAAAAAGTTTTTCGCCTTCTCGCCGGCAGAGTTTGCAAACCGGACTCAATGTTTTTGCCATATTACCAATACCTCACTAATTACACGCGGCGCTTCTTTGGGGGCCGGCAGCCATTATGCGGAATCGGCGTCACGTCGGACATCGAGCGAACCTTCAATCCCATGGACTGCACAGCGCGGATTGCATTTTCGCGCCCGGGGCCGGGACCTTTGACAAACAGGTCCACTTCCTGGATGCCCAGCTGCTGGGCGGCCTTGATGGCCTGCTCCGCGGCAAGACGGGCCGCGAACGGCGTGCTCTTGCGTGAGCCTTTGAATCCAGCCGAGCCCGCAGAACCCCAGGCAACTGTATTGCCTTCAGGGTCCGTGACGGTCACAATCGTATTGTTGAAGGACGCAAAGATATGCACCTGCCCGGAGGACAGGTTGCGCTTGCCTTTTTTTGCGCCGCCGGATGCGCGGCGCGTCGAGCGTACACTTTGAGCCATAAAATATCAACTCCTGAATTACTTCTTTGCGCCGCGGCGGCGTCCGCGCCCGGCAACCGTCTTCTTGCTGCCTTTGCGGGTGCGGGAATTCGTGCGGGTGCGCTGTCCACGGACGGGCAAATTCTTGCGGTGGCGCAGGCCGCGATACGAACCGATTTCGATCAGGCGCTTGATGTTCATCTGCTGCTCACGGCGCAGATCGCCTTCCACTTTGTAGTTCTTCGAAATGAACTCGCGGATCGCGGTGACTTCGCCTTCCGTCAAATCCTTGATACGGGTATCAGGACTGACTTTCGTAGCGGCCAAAATCTCGCGCGCCCGTGTCGGGCCGATGCCAAAAAGATACGTCAGGCCCACTTCAGTCCGCTTATTGCGGGGCAGGTCAACACCTTCAATTCTCGCCATGGTTACTAGCCTTGTCGCTGCTTATGTTTAGGATTTTCACAAATCACATACACATGGCCTTTGCGCCGCACAATACGGCACTTGGCGCATCGCTTTCGTACAGAGGGTGAAACTTTCATGATGATATAACTCCTTGCTTATTTCGTAAGCGGCAGAGAAGAAACCTGCCAACAGCCAAAGTCATGATTATACAAGTTGTTCAGTATTACGTCCAGTCAAAACAGTTTCCTCAGACAAATCATGGGACAGTCAGGATGAGGGGATCTCCTTCGGTAACGGCCACCGAATGCTCGAAGTGCGCCGTCAATGACTTGTCTGCCGAGATCACTGTCCACTGGTCGCGCAGGACGCGGGTTTCGTGCGTCCCAACCAAAACCATCGGTTCGATGGCGATGGTCATTCCCGGACGCAAAGGCATTCCAGTTCCTGCCGTCCCGAAGAGCGGGACCATCGGACCTTCGTGCATCTGACGTCCAACGCCGTGGCTCGTGTATTCACGCGTAACGTGCAGCCCGCGGCTTTCGACATAATTCTGGATCGCCGCCGAAATGTCACCGGTGCGATTGCCGGCGCGCATCTTTTCGATGGCCGCCTGCAGCGCGCCCTGCGTGACTTCCATCAGGCGCTTCGCCTCCTCCGAGATTTCTCCCACCCCGGCCGTGATGGCCGAGTCTGCTACGAAGCCATGAAACACCGTCCCGCAATCCACGGAGATGATGTCGCCCTCGCGCAAAATGCGCTTCCTGCTTGGGATGCCGTGCACCAGTTCCTCGTTGACACTCGTGCAGATCGAGGCCGGATACGGCGGCTGGCTGTAGCCTTTGAAAGGCGAATAACAACCGTGTTTCTTCAGCACATCCTCAGCAGCCGCGTTGAGGTCGGCTGTCGAAACGCCGGGTTGTATCAGCTTTTTGACGGTCGCTAAAATTTCGGCATTGATGCGCCCCGCATCGCGCATGATCTTCAATTCTTCGGGGCTTTTGATGTGTATCTGGCGACCAAAATTCATAACTTAATTCTTGATTGCAGACAGCAGTGCAACCGTGACTTTCTCGATGGGCTGTGTGCCGTCAATTTCAACCAATTTCCTTTGTGTTCGATAATAATCAACCAGTGGCGAGGTCTGATCGAGATAAACATCGATCCGACGCGCCACCGTTTCCGCTTTATCGTCCTCGCGCTGGTAGAGTTCGGAGCCGTCAATATCGCATTTGCCTGCGGATTTGGGCGGATTGAACTTTTGATGATAGATGTGACCCTGCGCCCGGCACGTCCAGCGGCCGCTCACGCGTTCGATCAAGGTCTCGGGCGCGGCAGTGATAAAAGGAACGACATTTACATTGCCGCGGATGCCGGCCAGCATCTTTTGCAGCGCGTCCGCCTGGGCCGGGGTGCGGGGAAAACCGTCCAAAATGGCGCCCGCTTTGCAGTCCGGGCGGGCGAGGCGATCTTTGATCATGGCGATCGTCACGTCGTCCGGGACCAGTTCGCCTTTGTCCATGTAGGATTTGGCGAGCTTTCCCAGCTCCGTCAGATTCTTAATGTTCTCTCGAAACAAATCACCGGAAGAGACATGTGCCAGTCCTGTTTTCTCGGCGAGGATCTTTGCCTGCGTTCCTTTGCCAACTCCGGGAGGGCCGAGCAGAACAATGTATGTCGCCATGTCTTCTCCTGTGTATGTTCTAACGGACCAAAAGCGAGTCCTGATAACCGTGGAGTCTCAACTCCGCATCAATGTTCATAAAGAGATCGCGCACCACGCCGACTACGATCAGCAGTCCGGCCGATGAAACCAGGAACAAACCGGCGGACGACGACGCAGACGCAACGTTGAACAACGAAAGGATCTTGCTGAGGAAAAATGGCATGGCCGCCACAAGACCGAGGAAGAACGCGCCCGGCAGGGTGATGCGCTGCTGGACCTTGTTGAGATATTTTTGTGTCGGTTCGCCGGTATGGACGCCCGGAATCTGCGCGCCCACTTTCCGCAGGTTATCTCCATAATTTTGCTGCTCGAAGAGAACCGACGTGTAGAAGAACGTAAAGGACACAACCATCAGGAAATAGAGCAGCCAGTAAACCCAGTTGTTCGTTCCCGTTCCGCCCAGCGTACTTTGAACGCCGAGCGCAATATTCTTGACCGCTGCATTCGTCGAGCCTGTGAAGTAACTGGCAATGATGGCCGGGAACTGCAAAATGGCGCTTGCAAAGATCAATGGGATCATTCCCGCGAGATTCACCATCAAAGGCAGTGTGCCTTTTACCGGCATGGACATGCGGTTGCCCATGCGGCGTCCCGGATACATGACCGGCACATTGCGGCGTCCCTGTTGAACGTACACGATGGCAAAAATCGTAAGCGTGATCACGATCAACGTGAATACAAGCAGGAACCAGCGCGTGGTTGGGTCAGCCAGCAGCGTTATCAGATTCGCGGGCATGCGTGCCACAATTCCCGCAAAGATCACCAGCGACAGACCCTGGCCGCGAATGCCATATTCCGAAATCAATTCGCCCAGCCAGATGGCAAACATCGTTCCAGCCGTCATCGCAAGCAAAATCGTCGTTGACGAAAGCCACAGGCTGCTGGTGAAGCCGAACGGAACGATGATCTGATTCAACGCCTGCTGAGACAGGGAATTAAAAATGTTGATCTGGCCGATCGCGGAAAGAGCGGCCATTGGAACCGCAAGGAAATAGGTCCAACGCTCCATCCATTGCTGGCCTTCGCGCGGGTCTTCCTGCATCCGGCGCTGCAAAGCGGGGATGATCGGGATGAGCAGTTGTAAAATGATTTGCGCCGTGATGTACGGATACACACCCATCGAAAGCAGCGAGAAGTTGGATACCGTACCGCCGGAAAGCAAATCCAAAAAGCCCAGGAATCCGCCCGTGCCCGCGCCGCTGGAACGGAAGGCCTTCAGTGCAGCAAAGTTAACGCCCGGCACCGGGATATCCGCTGCCAGACGGTAAAGCACAAGGATGCCAAGCGTGATCAACAACTTGCGCCGGATATCTTCCGATTTCCAGAGATAGCGCAAACCCGAAAACGACGATTTCATCTGAAATCTCCTCGCTGCGGAACTACTGGATCATCTCGACGGAGCCGCCCGCCGCTTCGATCTTGGACCTGGCGCCGGCGCTGACCCGATGAACCTTCACTTTGAGCGCGATCTTCAATTCGCCCCGCCCCAAGAGCTTGACCGGATTGCGCGGGTCACGCAGAAGATGCGCGGCTTCGAGCGATTCCGGGTTGACATCTGCATTGGCACTGAAAGCCTCCGCCAGTTGATCGAGATTGACTTCGTTGAACGTCACCTGGTTCGGCGGGGTGAAGCCTTCGCCGCGGATGAATGGAAGGCGGCGATAGAACGGCAGGTTCCCGCCCTGGGCGTAAATGCGTCCGCCTTCGCCGGAGCGCGCGCCCTGGCCTTTGGTGCCGCGGCCGGCCGTCTTGCCCTGGCCAGCCGAGATGCCGCGCCCGACGCGCTTTCGTTTTTTCTTGGAGCCTTCATTAGGCACAAGGTTGTGTAATTTCATCGCAAACTACTCTTCGATCTTCAAAAGATGGATCACTTTGGACAGCATCCCGCGCAAGGCAGGCGTGTCCTGGTGTTCGACAGTTTGATGCAGGCGGCGCAGTCCCAGGGCGAGCACAGTCGCCTTCTGATCCTTTGTATAACCGATTGGGCTGCGAACCAATGTCACGCGGATAGTCCTGCCCGCGGATTCTTTCTTAGGCATGTTGCTTCCTCCGTTCCCAGAACGGCAGCAATTCCTCGACCTTCTTGCCGCGCCGCGAAGCCTCGGCCTGCGCGGATTTCAGGTTGTATAACGCGTCGAAGGTTGCCATCACAACATTCAGCACATTGGCCGAGCCCATGGACTTGGTCAGGATGTCGCGGATGCCCGCAACTTCCAGGACGGCGCGCACGCCGCCAGCCGCGATCACACCGGTGCCGGGGGAGGCCGGCTTCAAATAAACGCGCGCCCCGCCCACTATCCCAAGCGATTCGTGCGGGATGGTCGCACCCGACATGTTGACCACGCGCAAATTCTTTCGGGCGCGTTCGGAGGCCTTGCGCATCGCATCCGGCACCGCGTTGGCCTTTCCGCTCCCGATGCCGATCGAGCCTTTCTTATCGCCGACCACCACCGTCACGCGGAAGCGGAAGCGGCGTCCGCCCTTTACGACTTTCGCAACACGGGCGATCTCGATGACGCGCTCTTCGAAGGCATCCTGTTGATCGTATTGCTGCTGTTCTACATTTTCTGTTTCTGCCATATTCACTCCATCGGCCTAGAACTGCAGGCCGCCTTCGCGCGCGCCGTCAGCCAGCGCCTTGACGCGCCCGATGTATTTGAAGCCGCCGCGGTCGAATACGACTGCCTGGATGCCTTTATTCCTGGCGCGCTCGGCCACTGTTTTTCCAACCAGTTTGGCCTGCTCGGACTTTTTCATGCCCTTTGCTTTTTCGCGCAGTTCCTTGTCAATCGTGGAAGCAGAGACCAGCGTATGGCCGGCTGCATCATCAATGACCTGCGCGTAGATCTCGGCAACACTGCGGAAGACGGCCAGACGCGGACGTTCAGCAGTCCCGGCCAGATCTTTGCGCACGCGATGGTGGCGGCGCTCGCGCGCGTCAGAACGACTCTTCGTAGCCATAATTTATTTCGCGGCTCCTTTCCCGGCTTTGCCAGCTTTGCGGCGGATGCGTTCGCCCAGATAATGCAGGCCTTTGCCATGATAGGGTTCAGGCGGGCGAACTTCGCGGATGTTGGCCGCGGTCTGACCAACCAATTCCTTGTCGAAACCCTTCACCTTGATCTGGCGGGTCTTTTGATCTGCTTCGAATGTAATTCCGGCCGGCGGTTCGATCTTGACCGGATGGGAATATCCAACATATAAAGCCAGGTTCCTGCCTTCCATTTCGGCGCGGTAGCCCACGCCTTCCACTTCCAGCACAACCTCGAAGCCCCTGCTCACACCGTTGACCATATTCGCGAGAACGGCGCGCGTGGTTCCATGCAGAGCGCGTTCCGCGGGATTGTCGGATTTGCGTTTGATGACCAGTTGATTACTCTCCGTTGCAATTTCGATCAATGGAGAGAACGCACGCTGCATTTCACCTTTCGGCCCTTTGACATGGACGTTCGAACCTTTTACGTCCACGGTAACGCCGCTTGGGATTTCGACCGGTAATCTTCCAATACGAGACACTTCCTACCTCCTGCCTTCTACCAGACTTTGCAAAGGATCTCGCCGCCGACACCCAACTGGCGGGCGCGCGAACCGGTCATCACACCTTTTGGCGTGGAAAGAATGGCAACACCCAGGCCCGAAAGCACCCACGGGATGTCCGTCTTCCTGGTGTAGATTCGGCGTCCGGGCGAACTGACGCGTTCGATCCCGCTCAAGACCGCGCGGCGCTCGCGGCGCTCACCCACATACTTGATCTTCACACGCAGGACCTTGAAACCGGTTTTTTCGCCATCGGCCACTTCGAAACTTTCGATGAAGCCCTCATCCTTCAAAATCCTGGCAATCTCGGCTTTGATCTTGGAACTCGGCATCGCAACCTGGGCCTGCCCGGCCAACACCGCGTTACGGATGCGGGTCAACATGTCAGAAATCGGATCATTAACACTCATGATCTACCTCCACCCGGCTACCAGGATGACTTCACGACGCCAGGGATTTTGCCCTGCAGCGCCAGCTCACGGAAGCAGATGCGGCACAGGCCGAACCGGCGGAGATACCCGCGCGGGCGTCCGCAGCGCTGACAGCGATTACGCACCTGAACGGGATTGCGCCGGCGGAGTTCACGATATTGCATACATTTTTTCGCCATACGTTATGCTTCCTTCTTGCTAAACGGCATTCCGAGCATCTGCAGCAGGGCACGCGCGTGCTCATCGGTTTTGGCAGAGGTCACAATGGTGATCTCCATGCCGCGTAGTTTGTCAATTTTGTCGTACTCGATCTCAGGGAACACCAATTGGTCCTTCAGGCCGAGTGTGTAGTTCCCGCGTCCGTCGAAGGCATTGGCCGAGACGCCGCGGAAGTCGCGCACGCGCGGCAGGGCAATGTTCAGCAGGCGGTCGAGGAAGGACCACATGCGGTCGCCGCGCAGCGTCACCTTGGTGCCGATCAAACGGCCTTCGCGCAGCTTGAAGTTCGCGATGCTCTTGCGGGCCTTGGTCGTCACCGGCTTTTGTCCGGTAACAGTCGTCAGATCACCGACGGCCGCCTCGAGCGCCTTGGGATTATCCAGGGCTTCGCCCACGCCGATGTTCACGATCACCTTTTCGATGCGCGGCACCTGCATGACATTCTTGAAACTGAACGCCTTGATCAGTGCAGGAGCGATTTCTTTTTGATAACGTTCGTGCATTCGATTCATCGTCTATGCTCCAGGCCTAATCAATCAACTGCTCGCAGCTTTTGCAGACGCGGTGCGCGCCGGCTTCATCACGCTGGATGCGGACGCGCACGGCCTCACCGCACTTCGGGCAGACCAGCATCACATTCGAGATGTGAAGCGGGCCTTCGAATTGAATGCGGCCCGGGTTATATTGGCGTCCGGCCTGCGTCTGGACCTGCTTTTGGTGCTTCGTGCGCATGTTCACGCCCTGCACCACCACGCGGTTTTCCCCGGTCAACACATTGATGACCTCGCCGCGCTTTCCCTTGTCTTCGAGGCGGCCGCTGATCACTTCAACAGTATCGCCTTTGCGGATCTTTACTCTCATCGCAATACTCCTACAGCACTTCCGGCGCCAGGGACACGATCTTCATGAACTGCTTGTCGCGCAGTTCACGGGCAACGGGGCCAAAGATGCGCGTGCCTTTCGGATTCTGGCCGTCGGCATCCAGGATCACAGCGGCGTTGTCGTCAAAGCGGATGTATGAACCATCCTCCCGACGCCATTCTTTCGTCAGGCGCACAATGACGGCGTGGACGACTTCGCCCTTCTTGACCGCGCCCTGCGGCGCTGCCGATTTAACGGCCGCCACCACAACGTCACCGATGTGGCCGTATTTACGCGTGGAACCGCCCAGCACATGGATGACAAGCAGTTCACGCGCGCCGCTGTTATCGGCAACCTTCAATCGAGACTCATGCTGGATCATGACTTACTCCTCCGGCTTGGTCTCGGCCGGGATGTCGGCGGACGCGACGGCCTCCACACCGGCATCGGCGGTACGCGTTTCGTGCTTGACGATGGCTTCGACGACCCAGCGCTTGTCGCGCGAGAGCGGGCGGGATTCGACGATCTGAACCTCATCCCCAATCTGGCAGCCGATCTCGTCATGCGCCTTGACGCGTTTGCTGGCATACACAACTTTCTTGTACAGCGGATGGCGGAACTTGCGGACGATCTCGACCACCACCGTCCTGGTCATTTTGTTGCTGGTAACCTTGCCAACGATTCGACGACGATTATTCATGCTTTACCTTCCGTAACAGCCGCGCGCAGAGTTTCGTTGAGAATGGACTCCATACGGGCGATATCGCGGCGCAGGAGGCGCAGGCGGCTGGTGTCGGTCAATTGACCGGTCACCTGCTGGAAACGCAGCTTCATCAGCTCTTCGCGAGTATCAGAGAGTTTCGAGCGGATTTCCTCCGCCGACATCTTGCGAACTTCTTCGGCTTTCATTGTTTACTCTCCTGCCTCGTGACTTTTTACGACCTTGGTCTTGATCGGGAATTTATAGCGCGCCTCTTCCAGCGCGGCCAATGCCTGGTCCGCCGGCAGGCCGCCGACCTCGAACATGATTCGGCCGGGTTTCACGACTGCAACATAATATTCCACGCCGCCTTTGCCGGAACCCATGCGCGTTTCCGGCGGACGATGAGTATAGGGTTTGGCAGGGAAAATGCGAATCCAGATTTTTCCACGGCGCTTCATTTCGCGGACGATCACGCGGCGCGCGGCTTCGATCTGGCGCGCGGTGATCCAGCCCGGCTCGAGGGCCATCAGCCCGAACTCGCCGAACGAGACTTCCGCGCCGCGCAGGGCCTTGCCCCTCATGCGCCCGCGCATGGTCTTGCGCCACTTAACACGTTTTGGCATCAACATAATTGCTCTCCAAAGATACTAGAGATCGGATGATAGAGATTAGTCCAAGTGTTTCACTATTCTCTGCTCTCCATTCTCTACTCACTGACGTACACGCCTTCCGTCGTCGTTTCGGCTTTTTCCTGCACTTCTTCGGACACCGCTTCGCCTTTGTAAATCCAGACCTTGACGCCGATCTGACCGTAAGTGGTCAGCGCTTCGGTCTTGGCGAAATCAATGTTGGCGCGCAATGTCTGCAGGGGCACGCGGCCTTCGCGCAGCCACACATCGCGCGACATTTCCGCGCCGCCCAGACGTCCGCCGACCATGATCTTGATTCCCTGCGCACCCTGACGCATGGCTTGCTGAATGGCGCGCTTCATCGCGCGGCGGTAGGCAATGCGGCGTTCCAATTGATCGGCCACATTCCTGGCGACCAGCGTTGCGTCTGTATCCGGCGAACTGATTTCCTTGATATCCAGATCGATCTTCTTGCCGACCAATGATTCCAGCGCAGCGCGGATTTTCTTCACGCCCTCGCCCTTGCGTCCGATCAGGATTCCGGGCTTGGCCGTGTGAATGGCGATGCGGATTTTGCCGGGGAATCTCTCAACATCCACGCGCGAGACGCCCGCTTTGCCATTCAAAACCATTTCAGGCAATTCCTTGCGAAGTTCATTGGTGCGGGCATTGACTGCCGCGCCGCCCTTGGACGTGCCGCCCATCAACAAATAGCGGATGGCAAAATCCTGGTGGAGCTGTTCGCGATAGGTCTTGCCTTCCGCGAACCAGCGTCCATGCCACGGCTGATTAATCCCAAGGCGCATTCCAATTGGATGTACTTTGCGACCCATAAGTTCTTCAGTCCTTTCTATGACCCGCGCTCGCGCAGGACAACGGTGATGTGCGACTGCCGGCGCAGGATTGGCTTGAAACGGCCGCGCGCGCCAAAGCGGCGCCACTTGCGCGTCGGCGCTTCATTGGCATAGATCTGCGCGACATACAGATCATCACGGCTCACGCCAAAATTTTCTTCCGCGTCCGCCACTGCCGATTTCAGCAGTTTGAGCACCGGGACACCTGCGCGTTTATTGGCAAAGCGCAGGGTGTCGAGCGCTTCGTTCGCGCTCCTGCCGCGCACCATGTCCAAAACGAGGCGCACCTTCTGGGCTGATTGAGGCAAAAAGTTTAATTCAGCGCGAATATCGTGCGTCATGATTTGGCCTCTCCTGCCGCAGGCGCCGGAGCCGCCGTTGCCTTTTCAGCCGCGGCCGCGTGGCTGCGGAACGTTCGGGTCGGAGCGAATTCGCCGAGGCGGTGGCCGACCATGTTTTCCGTGATATAGATCGGCACGTGACGGCGTCCATCGTGAACGGCAATCGTGTGTCCGACCATTTGCGGGAAGATCATGCTGGCGCGGCTCCATGTGCGAATGACTTTCTTTTCGCCCTTCTGGTTCATCACCTCAATCCGCTTGAGCAGTTTCGGCTGAACGTACGGACCTTTTTTCAGTGAACGAGACATAATTACCTCTTGTCGAAGATCCCGCGCAAGCGGGACGATAAACACTAGCGATTGGTCTTGCTTCGGCGGCGCACGATGTACTGATCCGTCTTCTTGTTGCGGCGGGTCTTGTAACCCAGCGTGGGCTTGCCCCACGGCGATTTGGGGCCGGCGATGCCGATAGGCTGGCGGCCTTCACCGCCGCCGTGCGGATGGTCGCGCGGGCTCATCGCGGAGCCGCGCACCGTCGGGCGGATTCCCTTGTAGCGCTTGCGGCCAGCCTTGCCCAATTTGATATTGCTGTGGTCGAGATTGCCAACCGTGCCAATGGTTGCATAGCAGACCTGGCGGACCAAACGCACCTCACCGGACGGCAAACGGATCTGGGCGAAATCGCCTTCCTTACCGAGGAGCTGCGCCGCCCCGCCAGCCGAGCGGACGATTTGACCGCCTCGGCCTTCCTTCAACTCGATGTTGTGGATAAGCGTACCGACAGGAATATTCGCGATCGGCAAACAATTGCCCACGCGGATTTCCGCATTCGGCCCGGACATCAACACATCGCCGACTTTCAGATCGAGCGGCGCAACGATATAACGCTTCTCGCCATCCGCATAATGGAGCAGCGCCAGGCGCGCGGTGCGATTCGGATCATATTCGATCGCAGCCACTTTTGCAGGGATACCGCGCTTCTCGCGCTTGAAATCCACAATGCGAACCAGGCGTTGATTGCCGCCGCCGCGATGCCGAACAGTGACGCGGCCATACGCGTTGCGTCCGCCATGGCGTCCAAGCGAAACGGTCAGCGAACGCTCCGGCGTGGACTTGGTGATTTCCTCGAAAGTGTAGCCCGTCATCCCGCGCTGACCGGGAGTGGTGGGTTTATATTTCTTGACAGCCATTATTTCACCCCTTCAAAGATCTCGAGGGTTTGCCCCTCGGCGAGGGTAACGATCGCCTTCTTGAATCCGGATTTGCGGACCAGAAGACGTCGTGATTTTGCGCGGCGTCCGCGTTTGGCGGGCGCATTCAAAATGTTTACGCTGTCCACTTTGACATCGAACATGGTTTCGACCGCGTCCTTCACCAGCGTGCGAGTCGCATCCCCGGCGACCTCGAATGTATACTGGCCGAGTTTGCCCGATTGATAACTGGATTTCTCGGTCACCAGCGGGCGGCGAAGCACATCATAAATCGTCGTCATGGCTTACTCCTTCCCCAGGTGCGCCGACAAAACATCGAGCGTCTCAAGCGGCAATACGACTTTTTGATAACCAAACAAGTCGCGGATGTTGATATAGGAGGCCAGCATAATTTTTGCATCCGGGATATTGTTTGCAACACGGGTCGCTTTTTCGTATGTCTCGTCTTTGGCGGGCATCAACACCAGGACACTCGACTCGCCAACGAGCGAGTTCAATGCAAGTGCCATCACTTTCGTTTTGAGATCATCGAACTTCAATTCGTCAACGACGACAATTTCGGACTCGGCAGCTTTCGCAGATAACGCGGAACGCAGCGCGGCCTGACGCATTTTCTTCGGCATGGCCTGCGTGTACTTGCGCGGATGCGGCGTGTGGATTCGTCCGCCGCCCACCCACTGCGCGGCAATCGTTGATCCCTGGCGGGCGCGGCCTGTGCCTTTTTGCTTCCACGGTTTTGCGCCGCCGCCGGCGACCTCCGCGCGCACCTTGGTTTGATGCGTACCGAGGCGCGCATTGGCCATCTGGCGCTGGAAAGCCTGGTGCATCAGGTCTATATTCACCCTGGCCTCGAAGACCGCGGCAGGCAAATCCACCTGCCTGACCTTCTCGCCTTGCATGTTAAGAACATCTACTTTCATGGCTATTTTCCTATTTCCTCGGCGCCTACTGCTTGCGCGTCTCTTTCAACACAACGAGGCTGCCCTTGCCGCCAGGCACAGCGCCGTGCAAAGCGATCAGATTGCGTTCCGCGTCCACCATCACAACTTTGAGATTCTGCGAAGTGACCCGGTCCATGCCCATGTGACCCGCGCGGCGGGAACCGCGATAGACGCGGCCCGGAGTGGTGCCGGACGAGTTCGAGCCTGGTGCGCGATTCCGGTCCGAGGTCCCGTGCGTTGCGTTCATTCCATGGAAATGATGACGTTTGACAACACCGGCAAATCCCTTGCCTTTGCTGACGCCGAGGACGTCCACGCGTTCGCCGACCGCAAACACGTCAACGGTCACTTTGTCACCAATGTTCAACTCGGGAGTCTTGATGCGGAATTCGCGCAGAAAGCGCATTGGAGGAATCTTGTTGGCATTCAGGTGTCCCAGTTCGCCGTTGCTGAGGCGTTTGGGATGAACCTCGCCGAAGCCCAACTGCACCGCCGAGTAACCTTCCTTCTCCGGCTTGCGGATCTGGGTAACGTAACATGGCCCAGCTTCGATGAGTGTCACAGGATACGCGACACCTTGATCATCGAAGATCTGGGTCATGCCGATCTTCTTGCCAATCAGCCCTTTTAACATGATCGATTTTTCTCCTTCAAAAAATTTGCAAGACTGTCAGACCGGGCTTGGTCTGCATCATCTCCGTGCAACGCAGTCAAACAGTTTGGTGGGGCGCGCAGTATTTTGTAGTCCCGGGCAAAGCTGTTCTTGCGTTGTCGAAATTAGATAGTAGAGAGCAGATACTAGAGACTAGTGAACTGCTTTACTTTTTTCTACTCTCTATTCTCTTATATCTTGATTTCAATGTCCACACCCGCAGGCAGGTTGAGACGCATCAACATATCAATCGTTTTCGAATCAGGATCGAGAACGTCAATCAAACGATTGTGTGTGCGGATTTCAAAGTGCTCGTGCGAGTCTTTATCAATGAAAGTCGAGCGCCGTATTGTAAAGCGTTCCACTTTGGTTGGCAAGGGTACGGGGCCAACCACGTGAGCGCCGGAGCGTTCGGCTGTTTCAACAATCCGTTTGGCGGATTGGTCGAGGACACGATGATCGTACGCCTTAAGGCGGATGCGGATCTTTTGTTTAGCCATTTTCACTCTACTATTTTAGTTACGACGCCAGCGCCGACGGTCAGACCGCCTTCGCGAATGGCGAACTTCGATCCCTGCTCCAGCGCCACCGGCACGATGAGTTCAACGGTGAGATTGACATCATCTCCCGGCATCACCA
>JAJYLQ010000041.1 GCA_021787595.1 Chloroflexota bacterium
GTTGACTGGCGTTTCACAACCGCTGACGCACGCATTAAACTCAAGAAGCTCTATCCGACCATCTGCTGTCCGCAAAATCTTCACGGCTCTCCACTTATCAAAGCATGATTGACAAACTACTAGATTTCCATGCTCGAATGCAATTCGGGATAATAAACTTCGCGCAGTCCCTGCTCCTTGAGTTTGCCCATCAAAATTGCAGCGGGCCTCGTTTCGCCGTGGACGAGAAAAACCTGTTTGACCTGGCTCTGAACCGCCGCCGCGTATTTGATCAGCAAATCCTGGCCGGCATGACCGGAAAGCCCGCCGATCGTTTCGACTCGCGCTTTGACATCATACGGCTCGCCAAAGATCCGGACGCGCTTCTCGCGATCCGCAAGGCGGCGGCCCAGCGTATCGGGCGCGGTCCAGCCCACGATCAAGATGGTATTGCGGGGATTCCCGATGTTGTTGCGTAAATGATGCAGGATGCGCCCCGCTTCAGCCATACCCGAAGCGGAAATAATGATCATTGGATCTTTGCGCTCATTCAGGGCCTTGGATTCATCCACCGAATGAATGTATGTTAATTGCTTGAAATCCAGCGCCGGATGTTTTTCCTTCTGGATGAATTCGCGCGTTTCATCGTCGAGACATTCGGGGTGCGCACGGAAAATATCGGAAGCGTGAACCGCCAGCGGGCTGTCCACATAAACCGGAACCGGCTTCACACCATCACTCATCATCTCGTTCAAATAAAAGACCAGTTCCTGCGTGCGGCCAATGGCGAAAGAGGGAACTATGACTTTTCCGCCGCGCTCGATGGTTTCCGAAACAACCTGCCGGAACTCCTCGAACGCCAAACGCGGATCGTCGTGCGATTTATCGCCATACGTCGATTCCATCAGAAGGTAATCTGCCGCTTCGGGCATGACCGGATCGCGCAACAGCGGAAGATTCATTCGGCCAATATCGCCCGAAAACCAAAAGCGGAACTTGCGGCCTTTCTCGTTGATATCCAGCGAGACAGCCGCCGAACCGAGAATATGTCCCGCTTCCCAAAAGCGCGCGACCACGCCCGGAATCACTTCGAACGACTGGTCGTAATCCATGCCTTTGAAATGTTCGGCAACGTGTTCGGCATCGGCTTCCGTATAAAGCGGTTCGATTGGCCCGTCGCCGCGCCGCGATTGTTTTTTGTTGACGAACTCCGCATCGGCTTCCTGAATGTGACCGGAGTCGCGCAGCATCACATCCGCCAGATCCGCCGTGGCGTGCGTGGCATAGACCGGCCCCTCATAACCATTCTTGATCAAATGCGGCAGGTTGCCGCTGTGATCAATGTGCGCGTGAGAAAGGATCACCGCGTCGATCTTGCGCGGGTCGAAGGGAAAATTGCGATTTCGAAAATATGTTTCCTGGCGCCGTCCCTGAAAGAGTCCGCATTCGAGCAGGAGCGTCTTTCCGTTGACTTCCAAGAAATGCTGCGAACCGGTCACCGTCTGTGCCGCGCCATCGAAAGTAATCCGCATTTCAGCCTCCTAGAACTTCCTGGATTTGGGACCCAAACCGGGCGAATCGCCACGGCGAACACTGCATGATCTTCGCGATATCTTCAGGGCCGCGCTCCGCCAGCGCAAGCAAAATGGGCCTTGGCAATACAACATCCGATTCGACGTCCATATCCTCCGCGACTTTCTTGCGCCACTTTTTCAATTGATCGAGACGTTTTATGTACGCGTCATCCGGACGTTGAGGCGGGATCCGCTGCACGAGCGGGCCTTTCACCCCGCGCTCCACCGCCGAAAGAATCCGTTCGCCCCAATATTGCATCTGCCGGGAGGTAAGCCCGACTCCCTGCAGGTCCTCCGCGTTGGACGGCTTTGCTTTTGCGATGGCAACCAAACGATCATCGCCCAGGACCCTGAACGTTGGACGATCCAATTGTGCGGCCACCTGCTCGCGGAAAGCCGCCAGCTCGTTCAGGATGGTCAGGTCGCGCAGGGTCAGATCGCGCCGCGAATTGAACCGCGTCCAGTATGGCGATTCGACTTTGGGCCTGGATCCGTTCGAGGCGCAGCCCATTCGAAAGTCCTCCTGGGCGAGCGGCCAGAGTCCCTTCGCTTCGAGCTCGGCTTTCAGCAGGTCGCGCAGCGGGATGAGATAATGCGTATCGAGGCGCGCATAGAGCAACAGGTCCCGCGAGAGCGGACGCACCGCCCAATCCGCCTTCTGGAATCGCTTGTTGACTTTCACGCCAAATTTGTCTTCGAGCAAACGATCCAGCCCAGCCAGCTTGCGTCCCAGGATTCGCCCGGCCTGCATCGTGTCGAACAGATTCGCGAATTCAAATCCGTAATCGCGCCGCAGGCAAATGACGTCGTATTCCAGGGCATGGAATATTTTCTCGATGCGCGGGTTTGCAAAAATTGGCGCAAGCGCATCGAGATCGTCGAACGCGAACGGATCGAGGATGTAATCCGTTTCGGGCGTGGAAAATTGAATCAGGCATACGCGCTCACGATATGCGTGCAGGCTGTTCGATTCCGTGTCCACGGCAATGCGCGGCTGCCCGTTCAGATCAAGAACCAGTTTCTCGAATTCCTCCGCAGTTTGGACCAGCACAGGCAGCGCCAGAGTTTCAGAAGGCATGGCTTCGATTATATCCCTCGTTCTTTTTGCATCACGATGGCCGCTTCGCCGTCGTTGTAGTATCCCTGCCAGACCTCGGTGCGGCGATAGCCTTCCTGCTCGTAAAGGCGGATCGCGCCATCATTGGTGGCTCGCACGGAAAGCTTGAGGCGCGGCGTTTTGAGTTTTGCTTCGCAGGCATGCAGCAAGGCGCGCGCAACGCCGCGCCGCCGAAATTCCGGGATCACGCCAACGGTCGCGATCCACGAGAAACCTTCGGACGGGCGCGGGTCGCCCGCGACGAATCCGATCATGCGGCTGTCTTCCACGGCCTTCAGCCGGATCACGTCCGGAAACGTAAGAACCGCGATGAGGTCGAGGAAGGGCCACGCATCTTTTTCGAAGCAGGCATGTTCCAACTTGTTGAGCGCATTGAGGTCCATCAAGGAAGCGGTCGCGATTTCCATAAAAAGGAAAAGCCCCTCATAAATCGAGAGGCCTTGATTGTAACACCTGCTTTTATTTATACAGCTTTTGCAGGGCGAGACGACATCTCGCTCTGCAAGAATCGATCTTATTCCTTGCCCTTGATGAAATTTTCGATCATGCTGGTAAATTCCATCGGGAAGATGTATTTGGTGGATGCGCCCTGGCCGATGGACTTCAACGCATCGAAATATTGAAGCGTCATGGTCTTCTGATCGATCTCCTTGGCGGAGGCAAAGATCTTATCGAGCGCGACCGCGAAGCCTTCAGCGCGCAGGGCCTGCGCCTGCTTCTCGCCCTCTGCCTGCAGGATGTTCGCCTGTTTCTGGCCTTCCGCCCTCAAAATGGCGGACTGCTTTTCGCCTTCGGCCACGTTGATGGCGGCCTCGCGCGTACCCGTCGATTCGGTCACGACCGCGCGGCGGATGCGTTCAGCCGTCATCTGGCGGTTCATCGCATCCTGCACATCCTTCGGAGGGATGATCTCGCGGATTTCGACGTTGGTCACTTTCACGCCCCAGCGCTCGGTCACTTCGTCAAGTTTCGTTCGAAGGGTGGTGTTGATGTTTTCGCGCTGTGACAAAACATCATCCAACGCAATGCCGCCGATCACGGAACGAAGCGTGGTGGTCGCCATGCCTGCGGCGGACATCTCGAAGTTGCCGACTGCGACCACGCTGGCAGTCGGTTCGATGACCTTGAAGTACCACAGGAAGTCAATCGAAATGGGCGCGTTATCCTTGGTGATCGAGACCTGGTGCGGCACTTCGCGGATCTGTTCGCGCAAGTCCACCCTGACGGGGCGGTCTATGATCGGGATCAAAAAGACGATACCGGGGCCTTTCGGCTTTTCCAGCACGCGTCCGAGCCGGAAAACCACCAGCCGCTGATATTCGGGCACGATCCGGATGGCGTTGATCAACAGCACAAACGCGACGACCACAATAGCGCCCAAAATACAAAGTACAACACTGCTAGCACCGCTCATTGTGTTACTCCTTTCGTTACAGTGAAATTATGATGAACCATCTTTCTCGACGATGAGAATAAAGCCTTCGCGGGCCACCACGCGCACCGCGCTTCCAGCCGGGATCGGGTTCGTGCTGCGAGCCGACCACAACTCTCCGGCCACCTGAACCGAACCCTCCGTCTCGACGGACGTCTTTGCTTCCCCGCGCCGGCCGATCAAAGCCGAAAGGTCCTGCGCCGGCTTCGTCTGCGTGATCTGCATCACCTTCCGGACAGAGAACCACACGAATATCGCATACAATGCAGATGTCACAATTGCCAATAGCGGATTGACCGACGGCCGGCCCTTCACATCCGGGAAGAAAAATGCCGAGCCGATGATCATCCCGGCGATGGAGACCGCCAGCCAGGCTTCGCACCCCGGCTTTCGGATGGCAATGAAGAAAGGCAGGATGCTTAGCACGATCAAAACCAGCGCCCACCAGTTGAACGACAGGTGATAGATCGAATAAGCGGCCAGCACGACACAAAAAAAAGCGCCGATCTCGGCCAGTCCCGTGCCGGGAACAACAAGCGCCCACAGCGCCAGGAATGTGCCGGCCACGAGCAGAATATAAGCGATGTTAGGGTTCAGAAGAATGTCCATCCGGCCTCCCGCTGAAAGCCATTTGCATTATACAACCAATCAGCTTTCACCTGATAAATCTTACGCAGATCAAGCGGAGTCGTCGCGCCAGCTACCGATGAGTGGTCTTTTCGATTAGAATACATTTCATCACACGGAAGGAAATTGCCATGCCCGTCTATCAAATTGGAGTTGCCCGCCTTTATTTGGTCACAGTGGATGCAGAAAGCCAAAAAGATGCAGAGAATTTCGCTTCCTGCTTTGTCGGTTATAGAGACGAATCAAACCAAGGCGAACGAGAAGAATTCAAATGCAATATTACGCAGATAGAAATCGTGGACAACGAAACATTTCCCGCCGGCTGAAAATGGCAAAAAAAGATTTCGTTGACAAAATCATTCAGGGCGATTGCGGGAAAGTTCTGGCAGACTTTCCCGACAATTCCGTTGATCTAATTTTTACGTCTCCACCCTACGCGGATCAGCGCGTTAGAACATACGGCGGCGTGAAGCCTGACGAATATGTGGATTGGTTTCTGCCAAAAGCCGCGCAATTTCTCCGCGTTCTAAAACCGACCGGCACATTTATACTGAACATCAAGGAAAGAGTGGTGGATGGCGAACGTCACACGTACGTGATTGATTTGATTCTAAAAATGCGCGAACAAGGCTGGTTATGGACGGAAGAATTCATGTGGCATAAAAAGAATTCTTACCCGGGGAAATGGCCTAATCGTTTTCGCGACAACTGGGAACGACTCATTCAGTTCAATAAAGACAGGAATTTTTCCATGTACCAGGAAGCCGTCATGATCCCCATCGGCGAATGGGCAAAAGACCGTTTGGCAAATTTGAGTGAGACCGATAAAATCAGAGACGAGTCAAAGGCGGGCAGCGGCTTCGGCAAAAATGTTTCCAACTGGCTCAACAGGGATATGGTTTATCCCTCCAACGTCCTGCACATGGCAACCGAGACGGGAAACAAAAATCACAGTGCGGTTTTCCCTGTTGACCTGCCGGAATGGTTTATCAAATTGTTCACCAAAAATGGAGACGTTGTTCTCGATCCTTTTATTGGTTCGGGAACGACAGCTTTGGCTGCGTTGAAACTTGGAAGGCATTTCGTAGGAATAGACATCAATCCAGATTTCATCAAACTTTCCAATCAGCGAATCGCGGGAATGCAATTAAGATTGCCTGCGATTGCAGAGAAGCGGGCAAAATACACAGTCGCCACAAAAAGAAAGGGGCGCAAGAATGAACGATCTAAATCTGGATGAAGTTAAAGAATATGTGAATGAAAACATCGTTGATTTTCATCAAAGAAGGCTTAAGTTGCTGGAGGAGTTAAAGCTAGAAAAATTACTCACCAAAAATCCTTACCTATTCAAAGCAAAAAACCTTGGAACGTCTCTTGCGCTGGTAACCGATCTGCTCACCGCTTTTCTGTCTTCATCGGAAGAGCAATTATTCGGAGGCTTTCTCGAAGGATTAGCAGTATTTGTCGCGGAAAGAACTTGTAGAGGCCACAAATCAACAGCACAAGGCGTAGATCTGGAGTTCTTCAACAACGACGTTCATTACGTTGTTTCAATAAAATCAGGGCCAAATTGGGGCAACGGGTCACAACAAGACAAACTCGTCCAGTTCAACAGCGGCAACTACAACCCCAGAAAACCATTTCCTAGTCTCTAATTACCAATCTCCAATTACCAATCCCTAATTTCATGGAGTCTGATTGAACATTCAAAAACTTTGTGTCCTCGGCCTCGGTTACATCGGCCTGCCGACCGCGTCCACGTTTGCCGCCAACGGAGTCAACGTCGTCGGCGTGGACATCAATCCGCAAATCATCGAAACGCTTCGCAGCGGCGGCCTCCACATCCACGAGCCGGGCCTGCGGGCGGTCGTCGAAACCGCGCTCAAATCGGGCAATCTCACCCTCGCGACCAGACCCGAACCCGCCGACGCGTTCATCATCGCCGTGCCCACGCCGTTCTACGAAAATAAATTCGGCGAATACGATGGACAAAAATACAAACTGGCCGACATGCGCGCGGTGACATCTGCGACCGAGGCCATCGTTCCCGTTTTGCAAAAAGGGAATCTCGTCGTTCTCGAATCGACGTCGCCGCCGCGTACGACGATTGAACTGGTCGCGCCGATCCTCGCTCGTTCCGGACTCCAGGCCGGGCGCGATTTCTACCTAGCTTATTCGCCCGAACGGGTTTTGCCCGGACAAATCCTGCGCGAGCTGATCGAGAACGCGCGCGTCATCGGCGGCGTGACTCCCGAATCGGCGCAGGCCGGCGCGGACTTGTATTCGATCTTCGTCAAAGGCGAGATCGTCCAGACCGACGCGACCACCGCGGAAATGGTCAAGCTGATGGAGAACACGTACCGCGATGTCAACATCGCCATCGCCAACGAATTTTCGCGGCTGGCCGATAAATTCGGCGTGGACGTTTGGGAAGCCATCAGCCTCGCCAACCGCCATCCGCGCGTAAAGATTCTCAGTCCCGGCCCAGGCGTCGGCGGGCACTGCATCAGCGTGGACCCGTGGTTCTTCGTCGAGACTGCGCCGGAGCTGACGCCGCTCATTTATCATTCGCGCCGCGTGAATGATTCGCAGCCGCATTATGTCCTCGAATTAATCGAACGCGCTGTCGGAAATCTCAAAGGCAAAAAAATCGCCGCGCTCGGACTCGCCTACAAACCCAATGTGGACGATCTGCGCGAAAGCCCAGCCGCCGAAGTGGTGCATCTGCTTCAAAACGAAGGCGCGCTTGTCAAAGCTTGGGAACCGTTCAAGCCGGATGCAAATTTGCCCGGCATCCGTATGGCTTCGAGTTTGGACAACGCCTTGCAGGACGCGGATGCAATTGTTTTGCTGGTCAAACATACTGAGTTCGTTAATGTGAGGCCGTCTGAAATCGCATCGAAAACCAAAGCCCGTGTCGTCGTGGACGCGGTCAACGGCTGGAAAGCCAGCGACTGGCGGGCCGCGGGATTTCAAGTGGCGCGATTGGGCGTGAGAAAATAAGCAAAGCGCAAAACGCAAGGCGTAATTTGCGTTTTGCGCTTTGATATTCACCACATTTGGGAATTGCACATGATAAAAGTCCTTTCCGTTTTTGGCACACGCCCGGAAGCCGTGAAAATGGCTCCGGTTGTCCGCGCCCTCGCTCAAAATAAAAATATTCATTCGCATGTTTGTGTTACGGCGCAGCACCGTCAAATGCTGGATCAGGTTTTGGATTTGTTCGAGATCGAGCCGGATTACGATCTGGACTTGATGCGCGACGACCAGACTCTGCCTGCATTGAGCGCGGCCATCTTCACGCATCTCGATCCGGTGCTCGAAAAATTCAAACCGGATTGGGTTCTGGTCCAGGGCGACACCACGACGGTCGCCATCACCGCCCTGCTTTCGTATTACCGCCGCATCCGCGTGGGACACGTCGAAGCCGGGTTACGCACGCACGACAAATGGCAGCCGTTTCCCGAGGAGATCAATCGGCGCGTGGCGAGTGTCACTGCCGATCTGCATTTTGCCCCAACGGAGTGGGCACGCAAAAATCTGCTGCGCGAGAACACGCCTGAACAAGCCATCGTCGTGACCGGCAATCCGGTGATCGACGCGTTGAAATTCGTCGGAAGCCAGCCCGAACCAGATGAAGTCACAAAGTTGATTCGCGAATTGGGCATTGGCGATCAAGAGACCAGAAGACTGATTTTGGTCACCGCTCATCGCCGCGAAAATTTCGGCGTGCCGCTCGAAGCGATTTGCTTCGCGCTGAAAGAACTCGCCTCGCGCGGCGACGTGGAAATTGTCTATCCTGTGCATCTCAACCCGAATGTGCAAAAACCGGCGCATCGCATTTTGAAAAATGTGCCGCACATTACGCTCCTGCCGCCGCTTGATTATTTACCGCTCGTTCATCTCATGAAACGTTCCACGCTCATCCTGACCGACTCGGGCGGAATCCAGGAGGAAGCGCCGACCTTCGGCGTGCCGGTGCTGGTTCTGCGCGAAGTGACCGAGCGCCCGGAGGGGGTCGAAGCGGGGACGCTGAAGCTCGTTGGAACGGACACCCGCCGCATCGTCCGGGAAGCGAACCGGCTTTTGGACGATCCGTCCGCGTATGCCGCGATGGCCAGGGCTGCCAATCCATTTGGAGACGGCCGCGCCGCCGAAAAGATCGTACAGGCTTTGCTGGATTACCGGAATCCGTAAGCCGCGAATTGGAGCGCGGCCTTAGGACTTTGTAAAGCCGTCCAAAATGGAACGTGGGTATAATAAAATTAATGGCTACGTTTCGCGGGTCTTTGAGTCTGATCTTTGCATTTTGCCTGCTTGCGATCAATCTGACATTCGCACAGGCGCAGTCTCAGGGTACGCAATATTTTTCCGAAACGGGCCACAACGTTCAGGGAGACTTCCTTAAATTTTATAACGCCGCATCCGACCCGGCCACGCTGTACGGTTACCCCATCACAGAACAATTTACTGATAAGGACGGGCTGCTGGTCCAATATTTCCAGCGCGCCCGCTTCGAATACCATCCCGATTTGCCGGACGGCCAGCGCGTCGAGCTGACCGATCTTGGACGCAAGATGTACGCGCCGGGAATCCAGTTGAACATGTTCAGCCCGTTTGCCTGCCGGCTTTACACACAAACCAATTATTCGATCTGTTTCGCCTTCCTCGATTTCTTCGACAAGTATGGCGGTGTGGCGCAGTTCGGTTATCCAATCTCGCCGTTCGAATATGATAACGGTGTGATCGTCCAATATTTCGAAAAGGCGCGCTTCGAATGGCAGCCGTCCCAGCCGGAAGGCCAGCGCGTCATCCTGACGGATCTTGGCCGCCTGTATTTCGACAAGCTCGGCGACGATCCCGGGCTGCTGCAAACCGTCCAGCCGCTCAACGCGGGGATTTCGCCCATCATTTCTTTGCAAATCCACGCGTTCGTCTGGAAAGCCGTGACGTTAAGCGACGACCAGCAGGTAGTTTACATCATCGCGCAAGACCAGCGCAATACGGCAGTCACCAATGCAGCCTGCTCCGTGAATGTGCGCTGGCCGAACGGAAGCGCATCGTCTGCCAACGTCATCACCAACGCCAACGGCATCGCGATCGCGGCGTTCAACGTGGTGAACCAGCCGTATGGAAACCTGGTTTACATTGACATCAACTGCTCTTACAACGGATTAGTGGGGACGACAACAACGTCATTCCGCATTTGGTATTAGTCATCAACGCCCTCACCCCTGCCCCTCTCCCAAATTGGGAGAGGGGCATTGTTCATGTCAATTCGTTGAGATCAAAGACCGGCCCATCTTCGCAGGCCAATTGAGGATCCTTCCGACCTTCGACAGCGCAGACTCCGCATTCGGCGAGTCCGCCGCACGGCATCGGTGTGCGGATAAGAATCTGCGCCTCGCCCCGGACTCCGAGCGGACTCCCCATCCCGAACATTTTCTTCAACTCCGGCAGCGACCCGCGCGCCGCGTCCATGGCAATATAATCGGCCCAATTGCAAATGTCCGCCAACGCGCTCATCGGTTGGACTTCGACCTCCGGCGGCAGATCATCGGGCGGATTCCCGCAAATCAATGCGACGGACGCGTCTTGTCTGAGGATCGAATCGAGCAAGGCAAGCAATCGCCGGGGCAAGTCATCGAATGCGATCAGTGTCACACGCCGCGCAGCTACCGGCAGATCGAAACCATGTCCAAGCGGGCCGCGCAAATTCAAGCGCGTGCCGGGAGTCCACGATTCGGGAATCGGCGGCGCGCAGAGAAAGCCACCTGCACTCGCAGATGTATCAGGGAAAGATTTAGTTGAAAAAATGGAAGCTGCCAGCACTGAAGGATACAATGCAGGCCGCGAGTCCGAGCCGTTGGCATGGGCAAGCAGATAACGTCCCGGCGCGGGAATCAAGGACGGCGCGCAAAGAATCCGCGCCGCGGGTTTCCCATCCAGCAAAACAAGTTCTTCGATGATTCCTTCGCCTTGCATGTCATCATCGTAACATGGCTTGCAGGGCGCGGCAAGCGGTTATAATATTTTGCATGAACCCGGTCAAACCAGGCGGCCGGCAAATTCGATTGACGAGTTTGTCGGCCTGCGCGGGCTGAGCGTCGAAGCTCAACGCGGAAACGCTGGCGCAGGTTCTGCGCCCCGTGCAAAATCTTTTCGATCCATCCAACTATCCCGATCTTTTGGTCGGACTCGAAGGCCCGGACGATGCGGCGGTCTGGCGGCTGGACGATTCGCGCGCCATCGTTGCGACAACCGATTTCTTCACGCCCGTTGTAGACGACGCGTACGACTACGGCGCAATTGCCGCGGCGAACAGCCTCTCGGACATTTATGCGATGGGCGGCATGCCGTTCCTCGCTTTGAATGTAGCCGCGCTTCCGCCGGATTTGCCCACAGAAATTTCCGCCGACATCTTACGCGGCGGCGCGGAAAAAGCGCGCGAAGCAGGTGTGGTCATCGCGGGCGGGCATACGGTTCAAGACAAGGAACCCAAATACGGGCTGGTCGTCATCGGCTTTGTTGACCCGCAAACGATGTTGAGCAAAGGCGGACTCAAAGCTGGCGACGCGCTGGTGCTGACGAAGCCGCTTGGATTCGGAGTCACGACCACCGCGCTCAAACGCGAACAGGCGGAAGAAAATGATGTGAAAGAAGTCGTGGAATGGATGACGCGGCTGAACAAAACGGCGGGCCGCCTCGCGGTTGAATTCAATTTACGCGGCGGCACGGACATCACCGGATTCAGTCTGCTCGGCCACGGTTTGGAAATGGCGGAAGCCGCGGGCGTTGCGCTGGAAATCGAATACGGCAAAATTCCATTTGTCAGTTGTGCGCGAAAATATGCAGAGAAAGGCGCGTTCGCAGGCGGCTTGTTCGATAACCGCTCCTTCTTTGGTGCGCGCGTCGAATTCGTCAAAAAACTGGAAGAGCCTGCTGAGATGCTTTTATTCGATCCGCAAACCAGCGGCGGCCTGCTGCTCGGCGTGCCGCGTGAAAAGCTGGACGCGTTCACAAAACGCGCCAACGAACTCGACCAGCCGGTTTGGATCATCGGCGAAGTCAAAGCGGGCAAAGGGATTCGGGTAAAATAACACGAACGAATATCGTCCTGAGCGGAGTGCAGCGAAGTCGAAGGGCGAGATGGAATCCGAAATTCACGCTTCGACTACGGTCTTCGTTTACACTCAGACCTCCGCTCAGTGCGATGAAGACAGTTTTTATATGGAATAGTTATCGAAGAATTCATGTCCAATATCGGAATTCAGCTTCTCGTTCTCTTACTCCTCATTCTGCTCAACAGCGTATTCGTCATTTCGGAGATGGCAGTTGTCTCATCGCGCAAGGCGCGGCTGCAACAACTCGCCAACGAGGGGAATAAACGCGCCGCCACCGCGCTGAATCTCGCGCAAAACCCAAATACATTCCTTTCCACGATTCAAATCGGAATCACACTCATCAGCATTCTGCTGGGCGCGATCAGCGGGCCGACATTTTCAGGGCCATTGGCAAGCCTGCTTAAACGGTGGCCGCTTCTGGATCCGTACGCCGATTCGCTGGCGCTTGGTGTCGTGGTGGTCATCGTCACTGCTTTGTCATTGGTGCTGGGCGAACTGGTCCCCAAACGCATCGCTCTGCACCAGCCGGAAAGAATTGCCGCGGCCATTTCCGGAACCATGATCTTCGTGTCCAAATTATTTTCGCCATTCGTCTGGCTTTTGGGCCGCGCCACGGATTTTGTTCTGGAGATCATCGGCATCACACCCAGCAAAGAGCCCCCCGTCACCGAAGAAGAAATTCAATTGCTGATTGACCAGGGCACCGAAGCCGGTGTGTTCGAAGAAGCCGAGCAGGATATGGTCGAGGGCGTCTTCAGCCTGAGCGATTCGCGCGTCTATTCGCTGATGACGCCGCGCACCGATATTGTCTGGCTCGACATCGCCGATTCGTCCGACGAGATCCGGCGCAAGATCGCCGAAAGTTCCTTTTCGCGTTTCCCGGTTTGCAAAGACAGTCTCGACACCATACTTGGGATCATCAAAGCGCGCGACCTGCTCGCGCCGCCAAATCTTTCCAGCGAAAATTTCAAACTCAAGGACAAATTGCGGCCTGCGATTTACATTCCCGAAACGATGCTGGCTTCGCGCGCTCTGGAAGTTTTCAAGGAAAAGAACGCCGAGTTGATGTTCGTCATTGATGAATTTGGAAGCCTGCAGGGTTTGCTGACGCTCAACGACATCATCGAGGAAATCGTCGGCGACATCGAAGTCGAGCCGCAGGCCACGCAGCGGCAGGACGGCTCGTGGCTGCTGGACGGCATGCTGGAAGTGGATAACTTCAAGGAAATTTTCAAAATGGAGACGTTACCGCACGAAGACGAATACGAGACCTTGAGCGGATTCGTGATGATGTCGCTTGGACGCGTGCCGCAAGCGGCGGACCATTTCGAATGGAACGGTCTGCGCTTCGAAGTCATGGACATGGACGGCCATCGCGTGGACAAGGTGCTGGTCACAACCCAGCCGCCGCGATCCAACACGCAACCAATTCCAAAATAGAAAGGCAAGCCGCAAAGCTAATCCACAGATTTCGCAGACTACACAGACAAATAAAAATCTGCGAAATCTGCACAATCTGCGGATAAAAATGACTGAACCCACATTTGCCTCGCGCCGCTCGCCGGTTTACGGGCGCGGCGGAATGGTCGCTGCTTCACAGCCCCTGGCAGTTGCCGCCGGCATCGAGATTCTTTCCGCGGGCGGCAACGCGGCAGACGCGGCGGTGGCGGTTGCCGCGGCGCTCAATGTGACGGAGCCAACTTCAACAGGCATCGGCGGCGATATGTTTGCCTTATTCTTCGATGCGAAGACCAGACAAGTCAGCGCGTTGAACGGTTCGGGTCGCGCGCCTGCGGCCTTGACGCTGGAGCGATTGAAAAAAGAAGGCATGAATGAACTGCCTCCCTTTCATCCATACACAATTACTGTCCCCGGCGCGTGCGCGGGCTGGTTCGACTTGATCGAAAGGCATGGAACGAAATCAATGTCCGAAATTCTTGCGCCGGCGATCCGGCTCGCCGAAGGAGGTTTTCCGGTCGCGGAATTGACCTCGCACTTTTGGCAGCGCGGCGCAGAACGACAGCTTAAGTTTGCGCCGAACGGCATCGAGATGACGATTGATGGACGCGGTCCGAATGCCAGTGAAATTTTCAAGAATCCCGGCCTAGCGCGTGCGTTCAAAAAAATTGCCGAAGGCGGAAAGCTGTCATTCTATCAAGGCGAGATCGCGGAAGCCATCGCAAAAGTAATTCAGGAATCAGGCGGATGTATGACCACAGACGATCTTGCCGCGCATATATCCACGTGGGAAAAACCGATCAGCGTTACCTATCGCGGTTATCGCGTGTACGAATGTCCGCCCAACGGACAAGGCATCACAGCCTTGATCGCTTTGAATTTGCTCGAAGGATTTGATTTGGCTTCACTCGATCCAATCTCGGCGAATAGATTACATCTTGAGATCGAAGCCATGCGTCTGGCATTTGCCGATGCGCGCTGGTATGTATCGGATCCGAAATTCTCGAACATTCCCATCGAACAATTGCTCTCGAAAGAATATGCAAATGAACGACGCAAGTTGATTGATCCGCGCCGCGCGACGCTCGATCAAAAACACGGCACGCCGGTGACTTCATCGGACACGGTCTATTTCAGCGTGGCAGACAAATTTGGCAGCGCCTGTTCGTTCATCAACAGCAACTACATGGGATTCGGAACCGGCATCGTTCCCAAAGGCTGGGGCTTCACGCTTCAAAACCGCGGACACAACTTCGATCTCGATCCGAATCATCCAAACGCATTGGCGCCGCGCAAACGGCCGTATCACACGATCATTCCCGCCATGGCAACACGAGTCCCTCACCCCCATCCCCTCTCTCGTTGGGAGAGGGGAACGAGGGGTGAGGGCGAAGAATTGTTTGCCTCGTTTGGTGTGATGGGCGGATTCATGCAGCCGCAGGGACACGTTCAAGTCTTTACCGCGATGGTTGATGGCGGACTTGATCCGCAAGCCGTGCTGGATTTGCCGCGTTTCTGCATTGACGATGGAACCGCAGGCGGCGCGGTCGCATTGGAGGAAGGAATCGCAGACGCGGTCATGGCCAATTTAACGGAACGCGGCCACAAAGTCCAGAAAGTGGCGGGATGGGAACGCGCGTTATTTGGCCGTGGACAAATCATCCTGCGCGATCCAGCAACCGGAGTCTTGTGCGGCGGAAGCGATCCGCGCGCGGATGGTTACGCGGCAAGTCTGATTTAATAACTGATGTTACGCAATCCAATCATTTTTTCATCTTCTACACCCTCACCCCGGCCCTCTCCCGCGGGGAGAGGGGACTCCCTTCCCCTTTCGGGGGAAGGGTTGGGGATGAGGGAGAAGCTTGCGTAACATCAGTTAATAAGAATGGCCATAGCCGCCGAGAGCAAAATAGCGCTGCCTGGTAAGGAGAAAGATTATGTCTGCTTATGTGATTGTAGATATTGATGTGAATGATGCTGAAGGTTACAAGGAGTACGTCAAGATCGCGCCTGCCGCTGTGACGTTATACGGCGGCCGCTACATCGCGCGCGGCGGTCCGAACGAAACGCTCGAAGGCGACTGGCATGCCAAGCGATTGGTCATCCTCGAATTCCCGAACAGTGAACGCGCCAAAGCCTGGCTGAACTCGCCCGAATACGCGCCGGCGCGCGCCCTGCGGCATAAATACGCAAAGTCAACATGGTCGTGGTCGAAGGCGTTTAGTTCATCCTGTGATTGGCCGAGGCTTTTACCACTGAGCCCACTGAGAGCCGGAGTATTTTCCTTTTGTTTTTCTCTGTGGACTCTGTGATCTCCGTGGTGAGAATTTACAGCCTAAACTTAACCATTATCGTCGAGCAAACGCCAATGACTTGTGCGAAACTCGCATGGTATAATCACCGCCCGTATGAGTCCCGAACCTTCATCTCAAAAAACCCAGGTCTGTCCCACCTGCGGCACGCGGCTTTCCGAAACCGCCGTGCGCTGTCCGGTTTGCGGAACAGATTTGAGTCCAAAAGCAAAATCAACCTCCGCCGCGCCGAAGAAGCAGCAGGCGGACCAATCCATCCAGGCCACGCGCATGCCGGAGGTGACGCTCAGCCTGCCGGTTGCATTGGGCATGCTGGTGTTGTTCCTCATCGTGGGTGCGGTGGTCGTTTACGTTGGGTTGAACGCGACGAAACACATCATCAACCCAACCCCGGTGCCCAGCGCGACGGTGACCCCTACTGCATCAACCACGCCGACCGATACGCCGCTCCCGACTCTCGCTCCGACTGCGACCGTCCAGCCGCCGTTCGATTACACGGTCGCCTCCGGGGACACATGCGGCGGCATCGCAGTGACCTTCGGCGTTTCCGTGCAAAGCCTCATCATCCTCAACAACCTGCCGGCTTCGTGCAATAACCTGAGCGTCGGTCAAAAATTGAAGGTTCCGTATCCAACCGCGACCGCTCTGCCCCAGCCCACCGACACGCCGCCCGCCGCGACACAAACCGCACTGGCCTGCCAGCATGTGAATTACACAGTGCAGCAAAATGACACGCTTTCGAGCATCGCTGCCAATTACGGCGTGCCGATGCAGGCCATCAAGGATTTTAATGGTCTTTCGACGGATAATGTCTTCAGCGGGAGCACGATTTTGATTCCGTTGTGTGCGCGCGCGGCCACAGCTGGACCAACGCCGACGCCGACGATCCCGCCTCCTTATCCCGCCCCGAACCTGCTCCTGCCTGCGGACGGCGCATCCTTCACCCTGGCGAACGACGTGGTGACTTTGCAGTGGGCCTCCGTCGGAACCCTGCGCGGCAACGAAGCCTATCAAGTCACCGTCGAAGATGTGACCGCAGATCAGGGCAGCCGCATCGTGGATTACGTAACGGACACGAAATACATCATCCCGACCTCCTTCCGCCCAAAGGACAATACCGCTCACATCATGCGCTGGTGGATCACCACCGTCCGGCAAACCGGTACGGACGACCAGGGCCAGCCCATCTGGAATTCAGCCGGCGCGGTCAGCGATAAGCGCGACTTTACCTGGGTCGGCGCGGCGGTACCGGCAACCCCAACACCGTAACAGGAACAATAAACTTCCGAGGCCGTCAGAAGGCTTCGGAAGTTTTTGCGTATTGACAAGCCAAGCGTCCCTGCGAGGAGTCCAAATGAATCTGGAATTGGTTCACCAACAAGCAGTTGGCAGCGATCATTCCACACCATTGCTTTTTATTCACGGCATGTGGCATGGCGCATGGTGCTGGCAGGAATACTTCCTGCCATTTTTTTCGCAACGCGGCTACGACTCGTATGCCTTAAGTCTGCGCGGGCACGCGGGCAGCGATGCACACGATGGATTGCGCTGGCATTCAATTGACAATTACGTAAACGACATCGAATGGGCAGCCTCACAAATCGGGAGGCCATTTGCAATCATCGGACATTCGATGGGCGGCTATGTGGTTCAGAAATTTATCGAGTCCCATCATGCCTTGGCTGCCGTCCTGCTGGCATCGGTTCCAACCACAACAGTTTGGCCAGCCACGTTCCGCGTCCTGCGAATGCACCCATTTTCGGTCATTAAAGCGATCAGCACGCTCAGAATGTATCCTGTTGTCGAGACGCTGCAACTGGCGCAAGATGCGTTATTTTCAAAAACAATGCAGGCCAACGCTGTAAAGAAATATCATGCCGCCATGCAAAACGAATCCTTCCGCGCCTATGCGGACATGCTCGGTTTGAATCTCCTCCATCCAAAACGTGTGAAGACACCTGTGCTGGTGATCGGCGCACAGGATGACGCCGTGATCGGTGTGAGCGATGTCAAAGCCACGGCAAAAGCCTACGACACGGAGGCCGTAATCATCCCCAGCGTGGCACACGATGTCATGCTGGAAGCTGGATGGAAATCCGTGGCCGACCGGATGCTGGAATGGTTCAGCGAAAAAGGTCTATAATCCTACATAAATTTTTCTCTACCGGACTTGGGTCAGCCTGTTCCAAAAAACCTTTGCCTTAATCAATACCTTCGCCAATGCGGTATCGGGAGCGGCGAACGTAGGGACAATTTGGCAAATTGTCCCACAAATGGCGAAGGTATTGTTGGTTCATTGGGAATTGCCGTGATGGACCAGCATATTTGGCGGCATGATGTAGGTCAAATTGGCAATTTGACCTACGGCTGGCAGCGCACCACGGCAAGTTCCAGAGAGCCGTATTGTTAATACCGTTTCATCGAAAGATCAGGTTTAAACTCTTAAGATTTCCACATCATGAAAAAACTTCTTAACCGCATCATCACAGCTTTACTGCTTGCCGCCATACCCACCATTTTTTGCAGCGTTATCTCCACACCCATTTCCTATACGTTCCCTTTGAAATGCCCGCCGGGGTCACATGTCATCGGCAGTTCTTGCATGGACCCGGCTTTTCATAATACAACGCCCTGGTATCGAAGAGATATCGGCCCTTCGCTGGCGACCGTACCCATCTGGCTGATATTGTCTTTGGGAATTGCCTGGATCCTGACGCGCCCGCCTACATCAACCGAATCTCCAAGCCCATCTGAAGAGATCGAGATGGATGAAGAATTGCGGAGCTGGCTCCCGCCTCGGTGTCCATATTGCGATGGTGCGCTGTCGTTATCAAAAGCCAAATGGCTCAATCACGTCGAAGCCAAATGCCCGCACTGCGGAAGTGTTCTTAAGAAGTCAAAACAATTTCGGAGGGAAACAACATGATTGACTTCAATTCAAAACTTGGACGACGGGCCAAACGCCGCCTGCGCGAAGAATATTTCGTCCGGCTCACCACGCCCACGTCACTGCGCGGCGGGTAAACCGAAGGAAACAAAATGAAGATAGAGAAAGCCTTCCTTTTCATTGCATCTATCTTTGGCGCATCAATAATAACTTCCTGTCAATCGCAATCCGGGATAAGGACACAACCAACCGTCGTTGTCACAGTTCAAGTCCGCCCTCCTCCGCTCACCGCGCCGATGGCGCAATTCAATCCCAACGACCCGTGGCCTTATCTCCGCCAGCACGCGTTGGAACTTCAGCCTCCGCCGCCTGAACTGGCAAACGAAGACTGTCCGCGCGGGCAGGCAAGTATCGTCAATCCCGCTTTCGGTGAAGCAATCGGGGCGGGACCGGCATACGCGGTTGGACTGGGGTTGGATGCCACGCTCAACTTTGTAAAACCGGCGACGAATAACCAATTCGCTGGAAGCGATTGGGGCGGGCAAAAAGTTCTCTGGGTTGTGTCACCTGCTTATCCTGGTCCGATTCTCATACGCGGGCATCAAGTCAACGGGCCGGATGAAATTCGATTCGATGCGGGAATCAATCCACCCAACGAACTCCACATCGAGGCTTCTTTGAATTCAGATTGGCGCAGCCAGCCTTCTTTCACCCGTCTTCGCGCGGCGGGATGTTACGAATATCAAGTGGACGGTTTGGGCTTCTCGGAATGGATTACTTTCAAGGCAATCGAATCCAATCAATGAACCAAAAAGGCATGGCCGATACCCTTCAGCCTGGCGACCGGGTAAAAATTTTTCTCGATTCCGCATTCTGGAAAAGCGCAGGCTGGTTCGAGGGAACTGTCGTGCGGATTGATCCGCACACGGAGCATCGCAGTTTCGATTGGGTGGAATTGGATGCGGAAGTTCAGGCCGAACAGGGCGGTTCGACGAATTCGATTTCCGTGTTGAATCCAAAGCACATCCGGAAAATTTAGCTGCGCTCATTTTAGACAATACCTTCGCCAATGCGGTATCGAGAGCAGCGAACGTAGGGACAATTTGGCAAATTGTCCCACAAATGGCGAAGGTATTGTTTAGTATTACAGCGCAAGGTCGAGCAATCGTTCCCTGCCAATTCTCCCTCACCCTTTCCCTCTCCCAAAGGGAGAGGAGACTCCCTTCCCCATTCGGGGGAAGGGTTGGGGATGAGGGCGAAAACGGTCGAAAAGCCATGAGCAGAACCCTCAATGCTCTAACTTTGCGCTGTAATGTTAGAAGGAAACATTTTTTATGATTACGATTGAGCCTTATCGAACGAAATGGCCTGATGAATTCCAGGCGCTTGGCCGCGAGCTTCGCCGCGCGTTGGGCGATCGTGCGCTTCGCATTGATCATATTGGCTCGACGGCTGTGCCGGGCCTCGCCGCCAAAGATCTTATTGACATTCAAATCACGGTGAGCGAATTGGAAGTCGAGATCGAGCAGGCTTTGAATCGCGCTGGATACCAGCGTTTGATCCAATTCAATCAGGATCATATTCCGCCCGATGGCGATCCTGACCCATTCGAATGGACAAAATGGTTGTTCAAGCCCCCTGCCCCTCAGCGCCCTGTGAATGTTCACGTGCGTTTGGCCGGGCGCGCTAATCAAAGATATCCGCTTCTATTCCGCGACTACTTGCGGAGCCATTCGACGGCGGCCAGGGCCTATGGCCAAGTTAAGTCCGCGTTAGCCATGTATCATCCAAATGACATGGACGCGTATTACGATGTCAAAGACCCGGTCTGCGACATAATCATCAGCGGCGCAGAAGAATGGGCAACAGCGACAAACTGGGCGCCGGGGCCAACAGATCGCTGAAGAGTAATTCCTCTACACAAACCATGAGGGTCGAGCATGGCTCGACCCTCATCCTTAACCATGTTCCTCGCGCACTTGAGACGATTTGTAAAAGAGCGCGGAGATTACGGGATGGTCCCAGAAGCGGCAACCACGTCTTCCTGATTGATGGATGTCGGCACGAACTCAAATCCGTAGAACCAGACAACATCCTGTTTGTTGTTCGTGTCTGTCCAGAATGCATGGTACACGTTATCGGAGCCGACTGCCAGATCGGTGTAGTCGCCGATGAATCCGCCGCCAAATCCGTTACGCGTATTGATCGGATTCGTGGTGACCATTCGTTCGGTCCCGGAACCGATGCGGGTCACGAAATAATCGAGGCGCGCATTGTGGATATAGTTGCCCAGCGTATCACAGGTAATCCGTCCCACCGGAGGCACCGGACCGCTGGCACAGGTCTGCCAGGGCGAAACCACATCCGCACCATACGCGGACATATAAACGACGCCGGACGGTGAAATCGCCACACCGGGCCACAACATATCCACGCGCCGCGCTGCGGGAGCATTCAGCGTACCGCCGCCCGGCTGTGTTACAGGATAGCCAGCGGCTGTTCGAGTCGCTGTATTCAAGGATGAGAAGACCGGGGCAGGAGCGGTCCATGTATTTCCGCCATCACTCGACCTGCTGTAGACAACCGCTGAATGGCAGTTTACGTAAACCGCGCCGGCGCCGGAATAGAATGATTCGCAGCCGGTTGTGCCGCCAAATGTGCTGTTATCGTTCGGCACCTCTGTTGACCATGCAACGTACACATCGCCATTCGGCGCCGCAGCACCAGCCGGGAAGCTGTTGACGCGGAAGACGGTGTCCGCCAATGGGATGACTTCCGACAAGGTGGAAATCACCGCCGGCTTGCTCCACGAATTGCCGCCATCAGTAGATTTGACGACGTAGGTGCTATCGAATGTGCCAAGCCGCGTAGAGCCATCCCAAACAATGTACACCGTCCCATCGTATCCAACGATTGGCCGCGAGCCCTGGTCATATAATACATTGCCTGAGATGGACTTCGGTGTGGTAAATGTTTTGCCGCCATCCTTCGAAAAGGCAAAGAAGATCGGCGACTGAACGTAATTCCCATTGGCCGGGTTGAAGACAAATCGGGTCCATGTAACATAGACGCGGTCATGGAACGGACTCGAGGCGTGCCAGTCCGCCGCAATCCATTCTTTGTCGTTGAAGGCCGATGGAGATGTTGTTGGATTGATGAAAGTGGGCGCACTCCAAGTCAGGTTACCACTCCCATCGAATGTCCCCTTGTTGACGGCCACCGTGTTGGGCGGAGCAGCGCGGTCAAAGCCGAGACCGGCATAATAAACATTGCCCTGACTGTCGAACGCGAGAGCCGGATCGCCGCCTGCATCATACTGGCCTCCGGCAAGGCGGTTCACGCCGGGAATCAATGTGCCAATATGATTCGGATCGGACGAGACACAGCACCACGTGCCGCCGCCGTCATTCGAAAAATATGTGCCTGAGTAGCCATCGCCAAGCGCGCTGCACGGCACTCCATTGATGGAACATGCCCACGTGCGAGATACGTAATCATTTGCCGCGGCAGCTACGCGATTGGGATTATTCGGATCAACGGCAATGGCGGTTTCGTTCTGCGGCGCGCCAGCAGTATCCTGGTTGACAGTCACTGCGGGAGCGAGGACTGTATTACCGTCGAGCGGGCTGGATAACACATAGTTTGGAACGATCGGCGCGCTGGGGGTCGTATTCGAGCTCTCGACATTCGCTTCCTCTTCGACGAACGCCGAGAAGCGGATCTGCAAACCGGCTGTCCCATTGACCGACGCCACCTTACCGGCGAGTGTCGTGATGTCATATTTGGGCGGCGCGGCGACGGCAGGCTGCGCATTCACACCGAAAAGCAGGCTTAACACGAAAAGCGCTGTTACAATCACGCGAGCTTTCATATTCCTTTTCTCCTTTGGCATTTGAATTTGAATGCGAACAATGCTCAACAGATGATCTACTTGTCAGGCACCTCCTGAAAAACAAAATGACCGCCGACGCAAAAAATCTTCGGCAGTCTGGCGATCCCGTCTCGGCGGGACCCATAACTTTGCGCCCCCACCTCACGATGGGTTTGCCTTTTCGGGATCAAGCAAATGGTACATGAAATACCAATATCAAGACGGATTCTTCGATTGCAAGTTACCAAAAATCGTTGCAATGACCCAAAATATCGAGACTGGTGAAATTTCGCACATCTTCAACGAGATAAAATATTCTGGTTCTACCATTTTTAACGGGAGAGAGTCAATTGCCATCCACAGATTTCGCAGATTACACAGAAAGAGAAAAGAAAAATCTGCCCAATCGGCGCAATCTGCGGATTAATCCCGCCGGGAACGGAAGAGCCAATATTCTGCAGCCGAATGGACAAAGGATTGATCGCCTCATTGCTGGAAAAAGCCATCGCCTCGCGCGGGACTTTATTCGACGCGCGCCGCGAGACGGCCTTCCGCCTCTTCAACGGATTCCTCGAAGGCTGCCCCGATCTCGTCGTGGACCTTTACGCGGCGACCGCCGTCCTTCACAACTACGCGGATCCGCCGGAGCAGGGCGAACGGCTTGTGAATGAAACGTGTAACTTTTTACGAAGCAAATTTTCCTGGTTGAACGCGGGATTGGTCAAAACGCGCAGCGCGAAATCCGCCGACGAAAGGCGCGGCAGGATTTTGTTCGGCACGACAGTAGGTCGCAAAATAAGAGAACACGGCGTCTGGTACGCGCTCGACCTGACAATGAACCGCGACGCGAGTTTCTATCTCGACACGCGCAACCTGCGAAAATGGCTGATCGAAAACGTCGAAGGCAAAACCGTCCTGAACGCGTTCGCGTACACCGGCAGTCTGGGCGTCGCGGCGGCGGCCGGCCGCGCCAGCCGCGTCGTCCAGCTCGACCGCAACCGTCAATTCCTGAATCTCGCAAAAACATCCTGCGCGCTCAACGGATTCCCCATCCAAAAACAGGATTTCGTCGCGGCGGATTTCTTTTCGCAGGTCAGCCAATTCAAACGAAAGAGCGAACGCTTCGATTGCGTTCTGATTGACCCGCCCTTCTTTTCGGAGACTTCGAAAGGCAGGGTGGATCAAATCCACGAGAGCGCGTGGCTCATCAACAAAGTCCGTCCGCTGATCAATGACGGCGGAATCCTGATCGCCATCAACAACGCATTGTACGTCAGCGGAAAAGAATATATGCAGACGCTCGAGTCGCTTTGCGCGGATGGATATTTGAAGATCAAAGAATTGATCCCGGTTCCCCACGATTGTACCGGTTACCCCGAAACGCAAATCGGAAAACCGATCGCCGATCCCGCGCCGTTCGATCATTCGACGAAGATCGCGATTCTTGAAGTACGACGAAAATAAAATTTACTGCAGACCCTGAAAAGGCGCAGGGCGTTGAACACAGATAAAAAGGATTTTTTATCAATTTGGGTTTGGCTTGTTTATCCATTATCGGTGTTCATCCGCGTTTATCTGTGGTTAACAAAATAATTCCCTATCCTGCCGCTAAAGCAATTGCGCTTGCCCGAAAGTACTTGTGTCCGCGTCATCCCACGGAAGCGGCGGAATGCTGGCTTGCCCCGCCGCGCGCCGATAAAGTTCGCGGCAAATATAGGGCGCGGCCAGGTTGTCTGGCGAATGACAAAACACAAACGCGTCCGCGCCTTCGCGCAGCCGCGACGCAAGATAACTCCCCCATTCATCCAGAAGCGGCGCGTTGATTTCCATTTGCGGATGGCCGATGTAACGGATGAAAACAAAATCCGCGGTGCGCTCTGGCAGGATCGGCACATTTGGTTTGCGCTGCCGCGCTTCGAGCAATGTCTGATACACGCTGCCTTCGAGAATCTCGTCGCCGTCCAAACTGCGGATCGGGCGCGTGTCAATCACGACGCGCGCCATGTTATGTTCGGACAATAATTGATCCAGCGGCTCGCGATGCGGCGAATCGAACCAATCCAGATGGCGGACTTCGACTCCCAGCCGGACCTGGGGCGGCCACGCTTCGAGAAACGTTTCCAAGTCCTCGAATTGACGCGGCGAATAACCCGGCGGCAATTGCAGGAACATCGGCCCACGCCGCGTCCCAAACTGATTCATGATCCTGATGAATTCCTGCGTTTCCGCGATGTGATCAATCAGTTTCCCGCCGTGACTGATGGCCTTTGGAATCTTCGGGCAAAATCGAAACGTCTCCGGCATCTGCGCGGCCCAGGATTCGATGTTCTTCCGCGATGGCACCGCATAGAACGTGGTATTGCCCTCGACCGTCGTCAGCCGCCGCGCGTACTCGCGCAGAAAGTCCGCGGGCCTCGTGCCTTTGGGGTAGAAATTCCCCACCCAGCCTTTGAACGACCAAATGGGACAACCGATAAAGAGTGACATATAAATATTATATAATGGCTTTTGGTTATGCATAATAAATGTAATGTCATTCTGAGTAGCGCCACGAAGAATCTCAAATTTTGATGGAAAACTGGCTTGAAAAGATTCTTCGCTCCCTGCGGTCGCTCAGAATGACGGGACCCAGCGGGTTCATGACTTTTAAAACAGCCGCGCAGGGCTTCGGCTCAGTTGAGGCTGGTTGTTTGGAAGGTGTGAAATGAGAGAAACTGAAGTGCTTGCAAAAACCGACAACCTGCGCGTGAGAATCATGGCACTGGAACCGCGCGAAGCCGCGGACTGGCATTATCACACGCAAGTGACCGACGATATCTTCTGCCTCACCGGGACGATTTTGGTCCGCATGCAAAACCCGGATGAGGAAGTTCGATTGTCGCCGGGGCAAAGATGCCAGATCAAAGTTGGAAGAGTCCACCAGCTTGAAAACCTTGAGAACGATGAAGCAACGTATTTATTGGTGCAAGGCATCGGGAGGTATGATTTCAACGCGGTCAGCAAAAAATAATTTGTGTTTACTGACAATGCCTTCGCCATTTGTGGGACAATTTGGCAAATTGTCCCTACTAGTTTGTCAATCATGCTTTGATAAGTGGAGAGCCGTGAAGATTTTGCGGACAGCAGATGGTCGGATAGAGCTTCTTGAGTTTAATGCGTGCGTCAGCGGTTGTGAAACGCCAGTCAACA
>JAJYLQ010000042.1 GCA_021787595.1 Chloroflexota bacterium
TTCAGCAATGTCTGTTCCTCTTCACTCAAGTCCACCATATATTTCTTCACCATGCCTGTCTCCTTTGTATGGAGACAGGATAATCCGAATCGCACTTATCAAAGCATGCTTGACACAGTACTAGTTCGTAAAGCAAAGTTGCGTCGCTTTCTCTCTTCTCGTTTCGCGAGGAAAGCCAAAATACTTTCTCATATTCTTGAGGAGGCGGCACGATATGTTTGAAGCCCAAAATGTGGAGCAGAGAACCGAGAACTAACTTTTCAAACAACTTTCCGTAAGCCGATTTTTCGGAACCGCGGATGGCGAGTGTTTGTGCACCGACTGCACTCGTAAGATAGGTTATCCAAAGCCAATTGATTTGAGCTTTTTGCTTTCCGCCAAGGTTGAATTCTCCCTGCAATGAACCTTTTTGCGTTTTACGCATAGCAATAACTTCGTTGCAAATCTGGATATAGCGATCTCGGTACTCTGCAATGGCTTCAGGGTTATCTCGTAAAACATTTTGGAACCCCTTATCCGTCAATCCAAGCATCCATTGGGCAAGCCACCTTTCCGATTTTGAAAGACCTTTTCCTGTGAGCAGATCTGTAGCTGTGTTTGGAAGTCTGGTGACAAAATCTTTGGACTTGGCCGTCCCTTTTATAAACAACTCTACTGTTGCCAAATTCAAGATGGCAATTTTGCGACGCGTCAGAGATTCGGTTGAATCGCGCAAATTCTTTCCTGTGAGAATGTCAAGGACAACGCCGCGTACAACATCCAGACCAATTTGCTCAACAAATTGGCTGCCACTTGACGTAAGCAAATCCAAATCGGCTGGCGAGATCAATTCAGTCAGCGGGTTTAGTGGTTTTATTCTCTTTGGCATGTTGTCCCTCAAAATAACATATTGTCTGCATCAATCGGCGCGCAGTTGATCGTGTTTACCTGCTTTGCTTCTTTTCCTAGCCAAGATTTGGCTTCTTCGCGAATGATTGAAATATATTTAGGATTCTGTTCAAGCAACACAAAACGTCGTCCAAGCTTTGTGGCCGCTTCTCCAACCGTGCCAATGCCTGCAAAAGGATCAAGCACGACATCGCCTTTAAAGGAATAGTATCGGATCACCTTCTCTGCTAATTCCACAGGAAAAATCGCCGGGTGGCGCGGATCGTGCGCTGGCTTGATTCGCCAAATATTTGTTCGTTCGTAATCATCGCCAATTCTTGAAGCCTTTACGATTTCTTTATTGGGATGGGCGCGAATGTTCCAGTCAATTAGCTTGTCTGTGTGTTTCCGATAAACCAAAATGTATTCCGTGACTGGAACAGGTTTATATTGCAATGGATTTCTATCCGCGGCGAATCTTCTGCCTCGGCCAGTAGCCCAACCTGCACCTTCGGGTTTTTCCCAAACAATGTCATCGATGAAATCGTAACCTTCTTCAATGAATAATTTGTGCATGTCGAAAGGCACGGCGATACGGCGTGATGCTTCACTTCGACTGGCGCGACGGACCAATACAGGAGAAACATTCATTACAAAGAAACAACCTTCCGCCAGAACACGATGAGCATTCTGAATGATCTTGCGGATTTTTAGTAGATATTCTTCGTAAGTTATGTAATCAGTATATTCAGGGCGGGCATTGTAATAGGGCGGGGAAGTGAAAATTAGATTTATACTTTCTGCCGGAAGTTCCTGGAAAAGTTCCTCGCAATCTCCTTGAGCAATTGTATTTCGCAAGGATGACAAAACATAAGTCCCGTTTTGCTTTCTCGTCTTTTCCCTTTTGTGTCCATTGCGTCCAAGTAGCCGAGACTCAAGCACTTCAGGCTTTGTTGATTTGTCTTCCGCGATGAGGGATGTGTAGGCGTCAATGACAACTTCACCAATTCGCTCGCGTGATGTTTTACCAACCAGCGGCACGCGCCACACGTGATAGCGGTCGTCTACTTCTGGTAAGCCGAACTCAATTGCCTTTTCTAGTTTGGCCTGCTGAAGCCAAAACGTCGCCACCTTTTTTGCGGCTTTCACGTCCAGAACGTTGTATTTTCTCTTTGCGGCAACTGTTGTTCTAAGCATGGTAAATCAATTTTACCATTTGCTTATTTGTCAAAGATTGTGAATAACTGGTTTGCGGTATTCGATCAAATTAACGTAGGCGGCTGAGAAAAACTTTCATAATGCCTCGCCTTTGATTTCAGCTCGATGACGTTTATTCTACGACGAATTTCATTCAATGCCAGATTTAAATTGTAATTTGAGAGCTAATGATAAAAAAGAAGGACAGCTTTCGGCTCGTCCTTCTTTTTGTTCCCCATAAGTCATTGCGAGGAGTGGCGCTGTTGGTACCGCGATCTGGCAATCTCCTTTTTCTTTCTTAATCATGGGATTGCCACGAGTGCTTACTCTTCGAGTACGATGTTGCGCTCTCGCAATGACATTTGGTTTGTATGGTGTTAAAAAAACAAGGCTGTCAAAATGTAACCTTCAGCAGCAGCCAATAAATTCCTGCGGCCAGTCCAATCGTGGCGGGGATGGTCAGTATCCACGAGACCAGAATGTCGTTTGCAACACTCCAGCGGATTTTGCCAAGCCGTTCCGAAGAGCCAACACCAATAATGGATGAACTGACCAGCTGCGTTGTGCTGACGGGCAATCCAAAATAGGAGGACGCGATCATCAAAAACAATGAGGAGGTCTGCGCGGAGAATCCGTGCACGGGGCGGATCTTATAGAATTTGCCGCCCAGCGTGCGGATCAGCCGCGCTCCGGCCAGAACGGTTCCCAGCGTCATGCCTGCGGCGCTCACTGCGATGACCCAAAGCGGCACGCTGAATCCCGGCAGTGTCCCCTCGATGATCAAACCCAGAACGATGACGCCCATCGCCTTTTGCGCGTCATTCGATCCCTGGCTCAGTGCGAGGAAGACGGCGGTCAGAAGCTGGCTTCGTTTAAAGAAGTCGTTGATGCGCGGCGACGCGTTCTGCGTTGCGAAGAAAACCAGTTTGGTGAAAACGAAACCAAACACGAAGCTCAAGATCGGCGTGACGAACAAGGCGATCAAGACTTTGATCAACCCCGCAGCGTGCAGCGCACCCAGCCCCACTCCAAGCCAGATCGCGCCGATCAAGCCGCCGACCAGGCCGTGCGAGGGACTGCTTGGCAATCCTAGGAACCATGTCATGAAATTCCACAGCACGCAACTGACCAGGGATGCGATCAGGATTTTGAGCGTGACAATATCTGTGTTAACGATCTGCGCACCGACGGTCTTGGCCACCGCGACGCCGAACAGGAACGGGCCTATAAATTCGGCCAAACCTATAATTGTCAGCGCGGCCCAGGGCCGGAAAGCCCGCGAAGAGACCATGGTGGCGACGATGTTGCTTGAGCCGTGCACTCCATTTAGAAAGTCGAATACCAGCGCAAGGATGATAACGATAATGAGCTGCAGGGACATGTTTCTAGGTGCGTTTTACGACGATATCTGCGATCACGTTCGCGGCTTCATCCCCTCGATCCGCGGCGTTGCTCAAGTGGCGGTAGACCTCGCGCATCTTCAACATTTCCACAACGTGTTCGATATTTTCCGGCCCGCTGAACAAGTCCGCAATAGCCTCGCGGTACACCTGTTCGACACGGTTCTCCAGGGCCTTTGCCCGCTGGGCATGGTCGGTCGCAACGCTCGGATGATTCTTCAGCCGAAGGACCGCCTGTTGGATCTCGTATGCCGCCTCCTTTAAAAGCGAAGCGATCCGCTGAACGTATTTGGTCGGCCTGACGTTCAGGATTTCCATTTCATTGACGGTGCTGTACGCGTAATCGAGCACGTCGTCAATGGTGCGCGATAAAGTGAATATATCCTCGCGGTCGAAGGGCGTGATAAAGGTGCGGTTCAATTCGTCTATCAGGATGCGGCGCACCTCATCCGCTTCTTTTTCCTTATTCGAGAGTTCCTCCGCTACTTCGGGGCTTTGAGCATCCACATATTTGCACAATAATGTCAGCCCCTCGACGGCAAGCAAGGCCTGTTGTGCGATTAGGTTATGAAAAATATCTTCCCTGCGTTTGAAAAGTCCAAACATGATTACCTCTTGCGTTCTCTCAATGTGACGGGCAATCATACCATAAGGATGACGGCCCGCCTCCTTGCGGAATAGGTGCTTCTGAGGCGGAGAAAAACTCCTGATAACTCAGATTGTACAACGATTTGCTTTTAGTATATAATCTCCAAATGCGGAAGTTGAGATTGGTCTTGAGCATACTTCTTCTCGCCATCTCGGTCGTTCTATTGCTTTGGGGGCTTTGGCCCGCGGCACGCATACAAAAAGTTTTACCAATTACCCCGTCGCAAATGAGCTTGCCAACACCATCTTCGTTGATTCTCGATTCTTCTATACAACTGCCAGGCTGATTTGGTTAACATCTTTTGAACATCTGATTGATTCTGTGCGATGCGTTTATAATTTTGGTATAGGAAGAGCGCCTTGCTCTTGCTAAATTTTCCAAAGAAGGAGAAAAGGAGAATCATGAACAGGAAGACTTCGATTGTTGTTCTTACCATGCTTGTGGTTGGGGCGCTGCTCGCCTCATGCGGTCCGCAAGCTCCCGCAACGACCGCCGCGAGTGGCGGTTCGGGTATGGACGCACTGGTGGCGGCCGCCAAGCAGGAGGGTCAACTCACTGTGATCGCTCTGCCGGATACCTGGTGCGATTATGGCGACATGATGAAGCAGTTCACGGCCAAGTATGGGATCAAGATCAATGATCTTAACCCCAACGGTTCGTCTGCCGAGGAACTCCAGGCCATCGTTGCAAACAAAGACAACAAAGGTCCCCAGGCTCCAGACGTGGTTGATGTTGGTTTGAGTTTTGGCCCGCAGGCTGTTCAGCAGGGACTGCTTGCTCCATACAAAGTTTCAACCTGGAACGAGATTCCGGATTCCGCCAAGGACGCCAATGGGTATTGGTATGGCGACTACTATGGCGTGATGGCTTTCGAAGTCAATGCAGACCTTGTCAAGAATCCGCCGCAGGATTGGTCCGATCTTTTGAAGCCGGAATACAAGAACAGTGTTGCGTTGTCTGGCGATCCTCGTCAGGCTGCTCAAGCCATCCAAGGTGTATTTGCAGCCGGCCTTTCTGCTGATGGCGGCGATATTAGCAAAGCTGGCCAGGCCGGACTCGACTTCTTTGCCAAGCTGAACCAGGCTGGTAACTTTGTCCCCGTGGTTGGTCTGGCGGGAACCGTTGCCAAGGGCGAGACGCCTATCAATGTCCAGTGGGACTACCTGTCGCTCGCGGACAATGATACGCTGGCGGGCCATCCGAAGATTCTCACGATTGTTCCCAAGACGGGTGTGGTTGCTGGCATCTACATCCAGGCGATCAGCGCATACGCTCCGCATCCGAATGCAGCGAAATTATGGGAAGAGTACATGTACTCTGACGAGGGTCAATTGACCTGGCTCAAGGGTTACTGCCATCCCATTCGCTTCAATGCGATGGCGAAAGCGAACAAGCTTCCGGCAGACTTGATGGCGAAACTGCCTCCTGCTGAGAACTATGCCAATGCCGTTTTCCCGACGCTGGATCAGCAGTCAGCCTATACAGACGTTATCACCAAGAACTGGGATAGCGTTGTCGGTGCGAACGTTCAGAAGGCTCCGTAGTTTTTGTTTGTTTATCTCTCCTCCCCTTCGCCAGAAGGGGAGGAGAGATAATAAACGATTGGAGTAATCCAGAATGGCACAAGCAACTCAGAATCAAATACGAGCGAACTCTTCACAGCGTTCTTTGGTTATCCGGAATCTTGTTGCCTGGGCGGGGGTTGTTCCTTTTCTTGTTTTTGTAATTCTTTTCCTTTTCTGGCCGGCGAGTTCTCTCATCACCGGCAGTTTTCAGAATCAGTCCGGCGCTTTCACCCTGCAAAACATCATTGATCTCTTCACGCCAAGCATAATGAATGCATATATGCTTAGCATTCAGATCAGCATCGTTACCGCCATCGGAGGCGGCATTTTTGGCTTTATGCTTGCCTATGCCGTGATCCAGGGCGGATTGCCCCGCTGGGTTCGAACGGCCCTGACCACATTTTCGGGTGTGGCTTCGAACTTCGCCGGAGTTCCGCTGGCGTTTGCATTCATAGCAACGCTTGGCCACACGGGCTTTCTGACGGCTCTCTTTGCCGATAAATTAGGGATCGATATCTATAATCTGGGTTTTAATCTCTACAATTTTTGGGGACTGGCTCTCACGTATATGTACTTTCAGTTTCCGCTGATGGTTTTGATCATGGCGCCTGCCCTGGACGGCCTGAGAGAAGAGTGGCGCGAGGCATCCGAGAATCTGGGGGCAAGCTCCTATCAATACTGGCGTTATGTTGCCTTGCCGATTCTTTGGCCGTCCCTGCTCGGCTCGACGATCCTGCTTTTCGGCAATGCATTTGGCGCTTACGCAACTGCTTACGCGCTCACTCGCACTCTTAACGTTGTCACAGTTCTGATCGGCGACCAGATAAGCGGAAACGTGCTCTTCAATCCCAACCTCGGATACGCGCTCGCTTTTGGAATGATCGTCATCATGGCGGTCTCCATAGGCCTGTACACGTGGCTCCAACGCCGAACGGCAAGGTGGCTGCAGTGAAGAAAAAGATCAATCTCTGGGCCTGGTTCTGGATCCTCCTGGGCGCTCTCTATTTCCTGGTGCCTTTGTATGGGACATTCGATTTTTCACTGCGCGAAAAACGCGGAGTCTTGAGTCTGCTTGCTTATCAAAATGTGCTGGCCGATCCCCGCTTCCGGGATTCGTTCACATATTCCGCGCTCATGGCGTTGGCGACCATCGTTGTTGGGCTGCTGCTCATTGTGCCGACGGCGTATTGGGTGCATCTGCGTTTGCCTCAGGTTCGGCCGCTGATCGAGTTCATCACACTCATGCCATTCGTGGTCCCTGCGATTGTGCTGGTCTTCGGACTGATTCGAATCTACAGCGGGCCGCCGCTTGCCCTCACGAACAGTGATCCACTGACGAATTTTCTTTTGATGTGCGGATACGTCATCCTCTCGATGCCTTATACTTATCGCTCCGTGGATACGGGCTTGCGCGCAATTGATGTGCGGACGCTCACCGAAGCGGCCCAAAGTCTGGGGGCGGGCTGGTTCACGATCCTGTTCCGCATCATTTTCCCCAATATACGCGCTGCCTTGCTCAGCGGGGCGTTTTTGACCTTCGCCATTGTCATTGGCGAATTCACATTGGCCAGCTTGCTGGGACGTCCGGCGTTTGGTCCTTATCTTGTGTACATGGGAAATAATCGCGCATACGAGCCGGCTGCGTTGGCAATCATCAGTCTTGCGCTTACCTGGGCCGCCATTGGCTTGATCCAGTTGCTCAGTCATGGCCGGCCCGGGCAGGAACAAGTGGGTGGGGTACATTAACCTATAAGGGAGATACGATGGCATTTCTTGAACTTACCAATATTCGCAAACAATTTGGGCAGGCGGTTGCTGTCGAAGATTTCAACCTGAAAGTGGATCGCGGCGAGTTCGTTTCGTTTTTAGGTCCGAGCGGCTGCGGCAAAACCACAACGCTCCGTATGATTGCCGGTTTCGAGATTCCCACCGTGGGCAGGGTTGCCGTTGACAACGTGGATATTACGGATAAAGCTCCGAATCAGCGCAACGTTGGCATGGTCTTTCAATCCTATGCCCTCTTCCCGAACATGACAGTGGCTCAAAACATAGGTTTTGGTCTCCGCATCCGCAGGGAATCCGAGTCCGCCATCAAAGAGCGCGTGGATGAAATGCTGGCTCTAATTCATCTGGAACAAAAGGGCCCCAGTTATCCCAGCCAGCTTTCCGGCGGGCAGCAGCAACGCGTGGCGCTGGCGCGCGCGCTGGCGATCCGGCCCCAGGTGCTTCTTCTCGATGAACCGCTCTCAGCGCTGGACGCAAAGATCCGCGTCTCGCTGCGCGCCGAGATCCGGGCGATTCAAAGGAAACTGGGAATTACAGCGATATACGTCACTCACGATCAGGAAGAGGCCCTTTCGATTTCTGACCGGATCGTGGTGATGAGCCAGGGACACATGGAACAGGTGGGGACTCCATTCGAGATTTATAACTTCCCGCAGACGGCTTTTGTCGCCAGTTTCGTCGGGACGCTGAACACCACGACCGCCGAAGTTGTGGACTCTGCAAGGGGCGTATTACAGATTGACGGAGCGCGCCTCGAGACAGCGGAAAAACTGGATGGCCGGCAGAAGGGCGACAAAGTCACGATCGCGATCCGGCCTGAGCGCTTTAGTTTTGCGTCCGAGCAGAAGAAGGCGAATGTGGTTGATTGCAGGATCGAGAACATCACCTTCCTCGGCTCCATTGTCCGCATTCAAGTGTCCATTGGAAGCGGCAAATACTATATGGATACGTTCAACAATCCGTTCCTCGAACTTCCGAAAATTGGCGACAAGGATCAAGTCACTTGCTCACGTGAAGCAGTGCTGGTGTTGAAGAGTTAGCTTCCCGGGAATCCAAATTCGGAAATCTCCAGACAGGATTTCCGAATTTTTGTTTAAGGTGGCTGAGCAAAGTAGTGCCGCCGACAAAGTTTTATCAGTATAATGGAGCAAACGATGCGGAAGAAGTTATCCACCCGCCAGCGGTTGACTTTCTTTGTTGCGGGGCTTGTTTTGATTGCCATCAGCTTGGCTTGCGGAATCAGCGCCTCGGCACCCGGGAATCAAGGCGCCGCGCCAGCGCAGACTTTTGCCCAGCCGTCAAGCGGATCACTGGCGCCAACCCCAACTCCTTTCGTTGAGAAATTGATGCCTGAAGCTGCTCGACCGGCGGCCCCTGTTCCAACTTCGCTGCCCGCCGTTCCGGAGTACCGGCGTCTGACTTTGGAATTTCCTCCGCAAATCCGTGTCGGGGATTCGGATGTCATTCGTTTGACTCTGGAAGTGAACACGCTCGGCAATGTCACGCCGACCGCGATGATCGAAGGCAATAAAGTCACGGGCGGAGTTGTTCAGATTCCAAATCTCTATGATACGCATAATGTGATTGCCGAAGCGCGTCTTGATCTGGCCGGACCGGAGATCAGGCCCACCGAGGCGATTGACGAGCCGCTTTTGCCGGGTCAATCTGTTACGTTTTTCTGGAGCGTTCATCCGCTCAGCGCGGGGACGTATCGCGGGACGGTCTGGTTGTTCCTGATCTTTGTGGACAAAGTCAGCAAAGCTGAAAGCCGTCTGGCGGTATCCGCCCAACCGGTCGAGATCGAAGCGACGAATTTCTTCGGCTTGAGCGGAGGCGCGGCGCGAATGTTCGGCGGAATCGGTTCTGCAATCGGCGCTGTCCTGGGTTTTCCATTTGTCACCGATATCTTGAAATGGTTGTGGGATCGTATCAGGCACAAGGAAAGTTGATTATATTCGCATGAACAAATATATGACAAAAATCACCCCATAAATTGACACAGATTGGCATGGTTTACTTGTTGTTAATGGTACAATTTTGCCCGTGCTGTTTCCGGCACGAGTGAAATTTTTTTACTGGAGTGAGCATGCAAAACGATTGGCTGTACATTGGTTTGTTCCTTGTGGTGGGAGCATTGGTTCCGGCCATGGCGCTTATGACTTCATGGATCGTTGCGCCGAAAAAGCCCAACCCGATCAAACAAAGCACCTATGAATGCGGCATGGAAACAGTCGGAGAGAACTGGGTACAGTTCAAAGCCCAGTACTATATTTTTGCGCTCGTGTTTTTGGTGTTCGATGTGGAAACCGTTTTCCTGTTCCCGTGGGCGGTGTCGCTCGGACAGTTGTCTTTGTTTGCGGTTGTCGAAGGAATTGTTTTTATCCTCATCCTCATTGCCGGCCTCATTTATGCCTGGCGCAAAGGCATGTTGGAGTGGGTTTAAATAAACTTACATTTTGAAAGGCTGAAAGGCTAAAACCTTCCAGCCTTTTCTTTGTGTAATTTTCCCCTCACCCCTTTCCCCTCTGCCAATGCCCTGTATCCTTCAGGGTTGGCGGTGGGGGCGGGGTGAGGGAACGATTAGGAGTGCCCATGAATTTTTGGACGAACCCTGTTAATTTTGTTGCCCAGTGGTTGTTGGGGCTGCTGACCGGCTGGGGAATGCCAGGCTGGCTCGCCAGTCTTCTGATCCAGTTCATCGGTGTCGTCGTACTGGTTTCCATGATGATGCTGATTGACATCTTCCTGGTTTGGATCGAACGGAAAGTGGTGGCGCGTTTCCAGGATCGGCTCGGCCCGAATCGTGTCGGGCCGTTCGGGATGATCCAGCCGTTCGCCGACATCATCAAGCTGCTCATCAAGGAAGACATCACGCCGGACGGCGCGGACAAATTGATCTATAACCTTGCGCCCGTGCTGTCGTTGATGTCCGTGTTGTTGCTGTGGGCGATTGTCCCGCTGGCGCCGGTCATCTTCGGCGTGGACCTGAACGTCGGCGTGTTGTATATCATCGCTGCCGGTGCGATTGGGACCCTTTCCATTATTCTGGCGGCGTGGGCCTCGAACAATAAATTCGCCCTCGTGGGCGCGTTCCGCCAGGTGGCCGTGCTGGTTTCATTCGAAGTGCCAATGCTTGCAACCATGTTGATCCCGACTGTCCTGGCGGGTTCGATGGGCATGAATGAAATCGTTCAGAGTCAAAACGTGTGGTACATCGTCCTCGCACCTCTTGCCGGACTGATCTTCATGGTCGCGGCGATTGCAGAACTTGGCCGCGCGCCGTTCGATTTGAACGAAGCGGAGTCCGAAATCGTGGCGGGCTACCACATCGAATATACCGGCATGAAGTTCGGCCTCTTCTACGCGGGTGAACTCTTGCACGCGTTCACGTTCGGCGGCTTTTGGGCGGTGTTGTTCCTCGGCGGTTACCGGTTCTTTGGACTTGAGAATTTGGGGCCGATTGTTGCGGCAGTGATCCTGATGGCGAAAGCGCTGTTCGGTTACTGGCTCATCATGTGGGTTCGCTACACCGTGATGCGTATCCGCATTGACCACATGCTGGCGTTCAACTGGAAATTCCTGACGCCGCTGGCTTTTGTGTTATTGATGCTGACGGCCTTGATGAATGCGCTTCTGCGCGGGACTTCAAGCGGAGTCTACATCCTGGGCATGCTCCTGACGAACGTCATTCTCGGCTGGGTCATCATCGAGATTTTGCGCGGACTCAGCCGGCGCGAGCGCGAGCGAATCGAAGGCGTTGCGACCGTAAAAAATTTCCCCTCGCCCCATCCCCTCTCCCAGGGGGAGAGGGGTAAGGGGTGAGGGAGGAGAACGACATGACTTTTACGCAAATCATATTTCTGGTTACCGCGGCCGTCATTCTCGGCTCCGCGCTGATGGTGGTGTCGACGCGTAATCTGGTCCATGCCGCGTTGTGGCTGATCGTGACGCTGTTCGGCGTGGCGGTCTTGTATGCAATCCTCAACGCGAGTTTTCTGGCAGTCGTCCAGGTGGTTGTTTATATCGGTGCGATTGCGATCCTGTTCATTTTCGCCATCATGCTGACTCGCAGAGAGATGCGCGACCGCGGCCCGCAGTTGAATCGCGGCTGGTGGTTGAACATCATCATCGCGGGGTTGACGTTCGGCGGGCTGTTCTGGATGCTTCAGGGTTGGAGCGGCTTCTCGAAGGCCGCAGCCGATTTCCCGTCCGGGTATGACGCGGTGGGACAGTTGGGCAAGGCGCTCGTTTCGCCCACCGGATTCGTCCTGCCGTTTGAAGTCGCGTCCGTTTTATTGCTGGCGGCTCTGGTTGGTGCGGTCTACGTCGCGTTCGCACGGAAATAGGAGTTGTGATGATCCCGCTTTCCTGGTATCTCATTCTTTCGGCGGCTTTGTTCAGCATCGGTTTATTTGGCGTGCTTTCGCGTAGGAACGCAGTTGCGATTTTGCTCGGCATCGAACTGATGCTCAACGCGGTGAACATCAACCTGGTTTCGTTCTGGCGTTACGGCGACGTTTCGATGATGGCCGGACAGGTTTTTGCGATTATCGTTTTTGCGGTGGCGGCCTCGGAAGTGGCTGTCGGCCTGGCCCTGGTCATTTCTGTTTATCGCAGCCGCAACACGGTCATTGCCGATGAAATTGATTTGATGAAGTGGTAATTACTGATTACAAATTGCCAATTGCGTATTGTCCTCGCAGTAATTCGTAATTGGTAATTGGAGGCTTCATGACGACTGAAACATTGATTTGGTTAATTCCTCTTCCACCCATCCTTGCATTCTTCCTGATCGTTTTATTCACGAACCGGAACAAGGCGCTTAGCCACACGATCGCGGTCGGCGCGGCATTCCTTTCGTGGCTTGGCGGGATGATCGTTTTTGCGCGCGCAATCGGCGCCCCGGAGCTTGGCAGGGAACCATTTGCTTCTTCGATCAACTGGATTCCGACGGCTGATACCTGGCTCAAGATCGGCGTGTTGATTGATCCGCTCTCGGCTGCGGTGTTGTTCTTCGTGGCGTGGACGGTCCTGATGATCTTCCTTTACAGCGTCGGCTATCACAACTTCGGCCAGCCCAAGGGCGATCATGATATCGCGGGCCTGCCGCCGCACGGGGCAACAATCGAAGAACACGGTCACAAGCACACGGTTCCTTCCATCGAGCCGATGTATTCGCGCTTCTTTGCCTTTATTTCTTTATTCGCCTTTGGCATGTTCACGCTGGTGGTTTCCGATAACCTGCTGACGCTCTTCGTCGGCTGGGAGATCATGGGCCTGTGTTCTTATCTGTTGATCGGTTTCTGGTATGGGAAAGAGTCGGCGCGCAATGCGGCCATCAAGGCCTTCATGACCACACGTATCGGCGATGTGTTCATGTTGTTGGGCATTGTCTTCATTTACAGCGCGACCGGCTCGCTTTCCTACCACGATATTTTTCAGCCGCAGGTCTTGCACACGTTAGCAAGCGTGCCAACTCCGATCTTTGGGCTTTCGGCGGCGGGTTTGATCGGGCTCCTGCTCTTCATCGGGACGATTGGCAAATCGGCGCAATTCCCGCTCCACGTCTGGCTGCCGGATGCGATGGAAGGCCCCACGCCGGTCAGCGCGATGATCCATGCCGCGACGATGGTGTCCGCGGGTGTGTACATGGTCATCCGCATGTTCCCGCTCATCAGCCTTGATCCACACACGATGACAGTGATTGCGGTCATTGGTTCGTTCACCGCCTTGTTTGCGGCGACGATTGCGGTGGCGCAAAACGACATCAAGCGTGTGCTGGCTTATTCGACGATTTCGCAGCTGGGTTACATGATCGCGGCGCTCGGCGTCGGCGCGTATGTGGCTGCAGCGTTCCATCTGATTACGCACGCGTTCTTCAAGGCGCTGCTCTTCCTCGGTTCCGGTTCGGTCATTCATGGAATGGAACACGGTGTTTTGCATACCGGCGATCACAACGTTGATCCGCAGAACATGTTCAACATGGGCGGACTTCGCAAGAAGATGCCCATCACGTTCTGGACATTCTTAATCGGCGGATTTGCGCTTTCAGGCTTCCCGCTCCTGACGGCTGGCTTCTGGTCGAAGGACGAAATTTTCACGGAAGCATTTGGCAGCGGACACATTGTGGTCTTCGTTGTCCTCGCTCTCGCTGCTTTCTTGACCGCCTTCTACACCATGCGCCAGATCACGTTGACCTTTCTCGGCAAGCCTCGCACGCCCGCCGCGGAACACGCGCAGGAAACCAGGTGGACGATGACTGTTCCGCTGATTGTTCTCTCGGTTTTCGCAATTGGTTACGGCTGGGTTGGCATCCCCGAAGATTTCCTGGGACTTCATCTTAATCCCAGTTGGTTCCATGAGTTTGTCGGCAGCACGCTGGCGGTCATGCCTGAAGCGGTTCCATTCAGTTGGATCGTGCTTGGAACTTCCCTGGTTGTCGCGCTCGGCGGATTATTCTTCGGCTGGCTGGTGTATCGCAATGTCCAATCGGCCGCGGAAGACAAACTGCAAATTCCAGTGCTCAAAAACAAATATTACTTTGACGAGATTTACGATTTTCTTTTCGTCAAACCTTCCTATTGGTTTGCGGAAACTTTTGTGTCTCAATGGATGGACAAAGGCTTGATCGATGGCATCCTGCATTTGTTCGGCAAGGTAACCACCGGCATTGGTTCAGCCGTCCGCAATTATGTTGACCTGCTGATTATCAACCGCACCGTCGGCGACGGCACGGCTCATATTACACAATGGGCTGGACGTAACTTGCGTCCGATTCAATCCGGGCGCATTCAGCAGTACATGCTGGCCTCGCTGATCATTCTGTTGGCAATTGCCGGCCTGCTTTTTTACGTTCTGGTGAGAGTCTAGGAGTGGCGAGTTCAGTCGCCTAATTGGAGTATGTGATGGACTTTCTCAACACTCATCTTCTTAGTTTGATCCTGTTCTTCCCGGCTCTTTCGGCAATTGTCATGCTCTTCCTGCCGAAGGATGAAACCAGGCTTTTGCGTTGGTTTGCATTCGCCGCCAGCCTGATTCCGTTTGCGCTTTCTCTCGCGCTGTGGTTCAGCTTCAATCCCACTGCCGTTGGTTACCAGTTCGAAGAAAAATATATTTGGTACGCGGCCATCGGTTCATCCCTGCATCTTGGTGTGGACGGCCTTTCGCTGACGATGGTTCTGCTGACCACGCTTTTGACGCCGCTTGCCATTCTCGCCTCCTTCAGCGTGACCGACCGCGTCAAGCCGTACATGATGCTGTTCCTGTTCCTCGAAACGGGAATGCTTGGCGTCTTCATGGCGGTTGACCTGCTGATCTTCTTCGTGTTCTGGGAAGTCGGCCTCGTCCCGATGTACTTCCTCATCAATCAATGGGGAAGCGCCAACAAGGATTATGCGTCGCTCAAGTTCATGATCTACACCATGGGCGGATCGCTTGGACTCCTGCTCGGCATTCAATTGCTCGGCGCTCTCTTCGGGACTTTTGATCTGGCTGCCATTACCACAAACTGGACTTCGGCTCAGGGCTTTTTGCTTGGCTTCCCAATCTCGACGGTGAAGACAGTGATCTTCTGGGCGTTCGTCATCGCTTTCGCGATCAAGGTTCCGATCTGGCCGTTTCACACGTGGCTGCCTGACGCACACACTGAAGCGCCGACGGCGGGTTCGATGCTGCTGGCCGGTGTTTTATTGAAACTCGGCGCGTACGGATTTTTGCGACTCGTCCTGCCGCTTTATCCCGATCAGGCCAAGGAATTTGCGTGGGCACTGGCTTTGCTTGCGACTGCGGCGATCATCTTCGGTGCGTTCGCCGCTTATGGTCAAACGGACTTCAAACGACTCGTTGCGTATTCCTCGGTCAATCACATGGGCTTTGTCGTGCTGGGTATCGCCGCGGCCGCTTTGGCGGCGGGGACGGCTGACGCGAGAATCGCGATGAACGGCGCGATCCTCCAGATGTTCAACCATGGGTTATCGGCGGCCGGCATGTTCTTCCTCGTCGGCGTCATCTACGAACGGACTCACACTCGCAATCTCAACGAGTTTGGCGGTTTGTTCCCACTCGTTCCAATCTACGGCGGCATCCTGATCTTTACTTCGATGGCATCGCTGGGTTTGCCGGGCTTGAACGGGTTTGTGTCCGAGTTTTTGGTTGTGCGAGGTTCATATCCGATTCTGACTCCGTACACCGCGATCTCCATGCTTGGACTGCTCTTTACCGGCGCGTACATTTTGAAGGGGATCAGGCAGGTACTGCATGGCCCGATGAACGAGCACTGGACGCATGGCGAACATCAACTGACCGAGATCAACACGCGCGAGATCATCGTGATGGCTCCTCTGATGGCTTTGATCCTGGTTATCGGCATCTGGCCGGCGTGGATCCTGAACGTTATCAACAACGCCGTGGTGCACTTGTTCTAAGAGGTGGATGATGACTTTTCCTGTATTGAGTGTGATTGTCTTTACCCCGCTTACCGCGGCGTTGATCATTTTGATGATCCCGGCCCAGCGAAAAACGGAAGCGCGCGGCGTGGCGCTGGCCGCCGCGACCTTCGCCTTGCTGCTTTCGCTCTGGGTCTATATTCAGTATTTGACACAGCATCTGACGGGTTACCAGTTTGTCGAAAAATATGATTGGCTGCCGATGCTCGGCATCAGCCTGCACTTCGGCGTGGATGGGATCAGCGCGCCATTGGTTCTTTTGACTGGCGTGGTGATGTTTACAGGCGTGTTGATTTCGTGGGGCGATAATAATCCGCATGTGATGGCCGGCATCCAGGATCGGCCGCGTGAGTTCTTTGCCTTCCTGTTCATCCTGGCAAGCGGCGTGTTTGGCGTTTTCGCCTCGCTTGACCTGTTCATGCTGTTCTTCTTCTATGAAATTGCCGTGTTCCCGATGTACCTGTTGATCGTCATCTGGGGCTGGATCCAAACGCGCGAATATGCGGCGATGAAGTTGACTCTTTATCTGTTCATCGGTTCGGTCGTTGCGCTGGTCGGCGCGCTGGCGATGTACTGGGTTGCGGGCCGGAACACCGGCGTCTATACCTTCGACATGCTTCAGCTTGAAAAAGCCGGTTTCTCCGCTTCATTCCAAAACCTATGGTTCCTGCCGGTGTTTTTTGGCTTCGCAGTGTTGGGCGGCATCTGGCCGTTCCATAACTGGTCGCCGGATGGACACGTCGCCGCGCCGACCGCGGTCTCCATGTTCCACGCAGGCGTGTTGATGAAACTGGGCGCATTCGCAGCTTTGCGCGTTGGCATCATGCTTTTGCCCGAAGGCGCGAAACATTGGTCGTGGGTCATCATGCTCTGCGCGGGGGTGGCGGTCGTGTATGGTGCTTTCATCGCTTTCGTTCAAACAGACCTGAAATACATGATCGGTTTCTCGTCCGTTTCGCACATGGGATTGGTGATGCTCGGCCTGTCCACGCTGGATAAGAACGGCCTGACGGGCGCGGGCGTTCAGATGTTCTCGCACGGCGTGATGACGGCTCTCTTCTTTGCTGTCACCGGCATGATCTATGACCGTTCGCACACGCGTCAAATTCCAGAGCTTGGCGGCATGAACAAAGTCATGCCGTTTGCCGCGATCGGTTTCATCATCGGCGGACTGGTCTCGATGGGCATGCCGGGCTTTTCCGGTTTCATTGCAGAGTTCCCGATCTTCCTCGGCGTCTGGCAGTCGCAATGGCTCGTGGCTGTGATTGCAAGCATTTCCATTATCATCACGGCGGCTTACATCATGATGAACATCCGCAAAGTTTTCTTTGGCAAGATGCCGGAGAAACTCGAAGGGCACATGACGGATGTTACGGTGCTCGATAAGGTTGCCATTACCACGCTTTGTGTTTTGATGATCGGTATCGGCATCTTCCCGTCGGTGATGGTCCCGATGGTGCAAACGGGCGTGCAGCACATCCTGACCCTGCTGGGAGGCGCATAATGTTTACATCCACAACTTTTCTTTCGATCCTCCCTGAAACGCTGATCCTGATCCTCGGCGTGATCCTGCTGATCGTCGAGCCATTCTGGAAGGTCAAAGACCCCTCCTCTGGCGGGGATGAACAACGCCGCAACGCGGGATGGCTGACGGCTGGCGGCTTGTTTGCTGTCCTTGTCATCAGCGTGCTGGTGGGCCGCCCCGGGGATCCGACTTCGACCTTCGGCAGCTCGATCCGTTTTGATTGGCTTGGCTTCTTCTTCAAGATGCTCTTTATCTTCGGTGCGGGCATCACGGCCCTGCTTTTGATGGATCACGAAAAAGTTGGCCGCCGCGGCGAAGCATACATGCTGCTTTTGGCCTCGACCATCGGCATGTGCCTGATGGCGTCTGCAGCTGATCTCATCACGCTTTATCTTGCCATTGAGACGACCTCCATTCCGCTCTACGTTCTGGCTGGCTTCATGTTGACCGACGAGCATTCGACCGAGGCGGGCTTCAAATATTTGTTGTTTGGCGCGATGACTTCGGCCATCATGCTGTATGGCTTCAGCCTGCTGTATGGATTTACCGGGACGACGAATCTCTACGCCTTGGCCGATGCGTTCAAATCCGGACAGTTGGCGGCGCCCGTTATGTTCGGCTTGATCGTCCTCATCGTGGTTGGGCTTGGCTTCAAGGTCTCGGTGGTTCCGTTCCACTTTTGGGCGCCCGATGTGTACGAAGGCGCGCCGACCCCGGTCTCCGGCTTTCTTTCGACTGCATCCAAGGCCGCGGGCTTTGCTGTGATCGCCCGCCTGTTCCTTGTGGTCTTTCACGATGTGGCCGTTGATTGGGCCGCAGTCTTCGCCATTTTGTCTGCGGTTACGATGACGGTTGGCAACCTGCTCGCATTGCCGCAGAAGAATCTAAAGCGCATGCTGGCCTATTCATCCATCGCCCATGCCGGTTATGCCATGATCGGAATCGTGGCGGTGTCCAAATTGGGGATCACCAGCGTGGTCTTTTACCTGCTGGCTTATATCGTGACCAACCTGGCCGCCTTCGGAATCGTCATGACGGTGGGCCGCGTCACCGGCTCGGACGAATACGATGCGTATCGCGGGTTGAGCCGGCGCTCGCCGTGGCTGGCTTTGGTCATGCTGGCCGCGTTCCTGTCGCTGGCGGGCATGCCTCCCTTCGGCGGATTCATCGCGAAGGTCCTGGTCTTTGCAGCGGGCATCCAGGCCAATTACATTTGGCTGGTCGTCATCGGCATCCTGAATTCCATCGTGGGACTCTACTACTACTTGAATGTATTGAAGTATGTGTATCTGTTCCGCATGGAGAAGGAAGACGAAGAGGCGCATCCCATTGCGGTCACGCGTCCGTATGCGATTGCGCTGGTGGTGCTGGTGCTCGGCATCATCCTGCTTGGTACGGTCTTTGCTCCGTGGTTCGGCTTCTCGAACGCGGCTGCAATGAACCTGTTTTGATGCCGTTTATTGACACTGATTTGGCCTGTTTGTTATAATCGTGCAGCATGGCGCAATCGAACGAAGAACGCAAGAACATTATCAACACAGTATTGATCGTAATGGTAGGGCAGGTCGGATGCCTGACGCTTATCATCGTTCTGGCATCCTTGTTCGGTGGGTTGTGGCTCGATAGAACTTTCAACACAAAACCGTTGTTCACATTGATCCTGCTTTTTGCGGGCATCCCTCTCTCGGTCATTCTGATGCTGGTGATTGCGCGTCGGACGATTGCGAGATTGAAATCTAAACCCGATACAGAAGAGAAGAAAGACCTCTCTGCATAGGAGGCAGCTTGGAAACTCAGAAACGCAGACCCTGGCGGCGTTGGGTCGTATTGGCGCTGATGATTGCTGGATTTATCGTCGGCGGGATGACCTATTTCGTTCCCGTTCAGCCGGAGATCACATTTGCAGCCGAAAGGCTGGTCGAGGAACCTCTATTTACCTTGCCGGTCATTGGCCCGTTCTATCTGGTGAATACGATTCCGCCATTGATATTCACGGTGCTTTTGGTGCTTGTCCTCGCGTTCTATACGAACCGCTCCATGAAGAAAAGCGCCCAGACCGACCTGGTTCCGCGCGGCATCGGGAATTTGATGGAAGCGTTTTTTGAACTGCTTTATAACATGACCGAGGGCGCGACTGGCGCAAAATGGGCGCCGGTGATCTTCCCGTGGTTTGCCACGATCATGTTTTACGTGTTGTTCGCAAACCTTCTCAAACTGATTCCGGGCTTCGAGTCGATTGGCATCTTGCGCCAGGCTGCCCAGGGACACCCGGTTACTGCAGGGATTCTCCAGCCGGGCGAGGTAGCCAATGGCTATGTGTTGGTGCCGTTCCTGCGCGGCGTTTCCATAGACCTGAATTTCACTTTGGCCATCGCCTTGATTTCTGTATTTATGACGCAGATCATCGGCGTGCAGACGCAGGGTTTTGGTTACTTCTCCAAATTCTTCAATGTACGCAATATGTTCAAGGTCCCGTTCTTCGGTGCGATGGACTTTCTGGTGGGCCTGCTCGAGATCATCTCGGAAATCTCCAAGATCATTTCGTTTGCCTTCCGTCTTTTCGGCAATATGTTTGCGGGTTTGGTGTTGGTCGCGATTGTTTCTTCATTGCTGGGCAGGATCAGTATTCTTCCCTCGATGATCATGCTGTTCGAACTCTTTGTCGGTGTCATCCAGGCATTTGTGTTTGGTATGTTGACGATGGTCTTCATGGCGCAGGCTACGCAGGGTCATGGTCACGAGGAGGAGCATGAGGAAACTCATGCGGAGCCTGCGGAAGTTCACGCACTATAAAATTCAAGGAAATGATCAGGAGGCTTATACAATGCAAGGTAATATTTTGGATGCTGCCCGCTTCGTGGGCGCCGGCTTGGCAATGATTGGCGCAGCGGGCGCCGGCGTGGGCATCGGTCTCAGCGTGCAGGGCGCGCTGACCGGTATGGCCCGAAACCCGGACACGTACGGCAATCTGCTGACGAACATGATCCTGGGCATCGCCTTTTCGGAAGCCATCGCCATCTATTGTATGGTGATCGCATTCCTCATGCTCTTCAAAGTCGTGTAATTGGATGGGAGCATCGTATGGAAGCGCTTGGTATTAATCTCGGTTTGCTCGTCGTTCAGATCATTGCCTTTGTTATCGTCATTCTGACTCTCCAGGCATGGGTCTATAAGCCGATGCTGAACATGATGGAGTCCCGCAAGAAGAAGATTGCCCAGGGCATGGAAGATGCCCGCATCGCGGCCGACGCCCGCGCGGCGGCGGAAAAGGACGCGGCAAAGATCGTGGCGGATGCCCAGTCCCAGGCCGCTCGCGTCGTGAACGAGGCGACGGCTCGCGCGGAAAAAGCGGCGGCCCAGGTCAAAGCAGACGCGGAAAGGGAAGTCGCCAAATTGCACGAAGGCGCGGCAAATGAAGCGGCAATGGAACGCGACCGCATCCTTGGCGACCTGCGCGGACAGGTTGCGGCATTGGCAATTGCCGCGGCTCAAAAGCTGGTCGGCGAGGTCATTGATGAGAAACGCCAGCACGCTTTGATTGATGAGTTTTTCTCCGGCGTCAAATCCGGCAAGGTGGTTGTGCTGGATGGGGCGGATTTCAAGGGCAGTTCGGCTGAAGTCACAAGCGCCCTGCCGTTGAGCCAGACCGAACAGGATGCGGTTAAGAAGGACGTTCTCTCCAAAGCCGGCACGCAGGTTGTAACTTTCCGCGTCGATCCGTCCATTCTCGGCGGCCTCGTCATCAAGGTCGGCGACAAGGTCGTGGATGGTTCTGTCTCTGGAAAACTCGAAGGCCTGCGGCAGAGTCTGAAATAGGACTTTTTCGACAGATGAGGGTTTTGGCGATAGAATTGCCGAAACCCTTTTTTATTTAAGAACGTGGAATGTCATCGCGAGGAGGCCGCCGGTCGAGTAGTGGCGCCAAGTCGAAGATCCCGCACGCGCGGGGACGCCGCGTAACGCCCTGCGCCCTAAGCCCTTTGCTCTGTGAGGGTTCAGGGTCGAGACCGGGTTCGACGCGGCAGTCCCGTGCAATAATCATATGAACCCCAAAACACTCAGGCAAATTTTCTCCGAACTTTCATTCGATCATTCTCCGTCGCAGTTGCCCGATGTTCCAATCAGCGGCATTGCCATTGACAGCCGCGCCGTCAAGCCTGGCTTTCTCTTTGTCGCCATGAAAGGCGGTTCTGCGGACGGACACGACTATATTCAAAGCGCGATTCAAAGCGGAGCGGCGGCGATTGTGGGGGAGAATGAATTGAGCGGACTCGCGGTTCCTTATGTCCGACTCGAAAATTCGCGTCAGGCCCTGACCTGGATCGCGGCCGCGTTTTACGATTGGCCTGCCCGCAAGCTGACGGTGATCGGCGTCACCGGCACCGACGGCAAGACCACAACGACGAATTTGATCTATCGAATATTGCTTGCCGCGCATATCAAAGCGGGGATGATCTCGACGGTCAACGCCGTGATTGGCGATGACATTCTGGATACCGGCCTTCACGTCACAACGCCGGACGCGCACGATGTTCAATATTATCTGGCGAAAATGGTCGAGGCCGGATTAACTCATGTCGTGCTGGAGACAACCTCGCATGGCTGGGCGCAATATCGCACGGATGCCTGCGAATTCGATATCGGCGTGATCACCAACATTACACATGAACATCTCGACCAGCACGGCTCGTATGAGAATTATCGTGCCGCAAAAGGGCGGTTGTTTACGAGTCTCGAAAAAACCTTGCCGAAGAAGCAGGGCAATCCGCGTCTGGCAGTTTTGAATCGCGATGACCGCTCTTATGAATATCTTCACACGCTCACAAAAGTGAAAAAGGTAAGTTACGGATTGGGAGGAAACGCGGATGTGCGCGCCGAGAAAATCGAGTATAGTCCACGGGGCATTCGATTCGATGCGGTTTTCAACTCTTTGCGCGTAGCCATTAAGGGCAAGCTGGTTGGCACTTACAACATCTCAAATTGCCTCGCAGCATTGACTGCAACCGTCATTGGTTTGAACATCAAACCCGAAATCGCCGCGCAGGGCGTCGCGTCGCTGGAGGGTATTCCGGGCCGCATGGAACGAATGGACATGGGACAAAACTTCACCGCCATTGTGGATTTCGCTCATACACCCAATGCGTTGAAAGTTACTTTAGAGGCTGCGCGCGCCCTCACCCTTGATCCCTCTCCCAGCGGGGGAGGGGAAGGGGTGAGGGGCCGTGTGATCGCGGTCTTCGGTTCAGCGGGATTGCGCGACAAAGAGAAACGCCGCATGATGGCAGAGACGTCCGCAGAGCTGGCCGATTTAACGGTATTGACTGCTGAGGACCCGCGCACCGAATCGCTGGATGGAATCCTCGAGGAAATGGCAGCCGGCGCCCGGTCCCGCGGCGGACGCGAGGGCGAGACGTTTTGGCGCGTCCCGGATCGCGGCGAGGCCATCCGGTTCGCGTTGAGTCTGGCGCGTCCCGGCGATATCGTCTTGTCGTGTGGAAAAGGCCATGAGCAGTCCATGTGTTTTGGAAAGATCGAGTATGCGTGGGACGACCGCGTTGCGATGCGCGCCGCGCTCGCAGAATTGCTGCATGTGGATGGACCAAAGATGCCTTATCTGCCAACACAGGATAAAACGGAAGTGGAGTGGTTGAAATGATTGTTGTAAAGCCGATGGTGTTGACGGGACGTTATGTTCGGCTTGAGCCGTTGAGCGAAGCGCACGTGCCCGGCTTGGCAGAGATCGGCGTCGGCCAGCCGTTCTGGAATTTTATGGTTTATGGGAAGATGGAAAGCGCGGACGACATGTCGAATTGGGTCAAAGATTTATTGAGCCGCGCTGAAAAAGGCACGGACCTGCCGTTTGCCGTCGTCCATCTTGCATCCGGACGCGTGGCGGGCGCGACGCGTTATCTCAACATCACGCCGGAACATAATGGCTTGGAAGTGGGCGGCACGTGGTATGGGCTCGAGTTTCAGCGCACGGCGGTGAATACCGAATGCAAATACTTGTTGATCAAACATGCCTTCGAGGATTTGGGATGCATCCGCGTTCAGATCAAGACCGATTCGCGGAATATGCGTTCGCAAAGAGCGATTGAACGCATCGGCGCGGTGAAGGAAGGCGTGCTTCGCAATCACATGATCCTGCCGGATGGATATATCCGTGACTCGGTGTTTTACAGCATCACCGATACGGAGTGGCCGAAGGTAAAGGCGCGGCTGGAAGAGATGTTGACATAATGGGCACAAGCTCCCGTTTCCGCCCGCGTATCGCCCTTCTTCACTACACCGCTCCGCCGATTATCGGAGGCGTCGAGAGAGTGATTGCCGAACACGCGCGGCTGTTCGCACAGGCTGGTTATCCGGTAACGATGATTGCGGGGCGCGGCGGGATGGATGCCCTGCCACCCCAAGTCGAAATGGCATCCATCCCCGAAATCGATTCAAAGTACGCGCCGTACCTGGCCATGGAAGACACATTAAAGGCAGGCGGGATGCCGTCGAAGTTCCCCGCGTTGCAGAGCAGGATTGAAGAGGCTTTGAGTCGGGTCCTGGCTTCGATGGATGTGCTGATCGCACACAATGTGATGACCACGCATTTCAACCTGGCGCTGACGGCGGCGGTACATAACCTCATGGATCGGAGAGTCATCCGGCGAACCATTGTTTGGTGCCACGATATTTCGCGTCACGTGAATCCGGCGTCTGGCGCGGCGCAGTTTCTCGGATTTCCGTGGGACCTGCTTCGCAGGCGCCGGCCGGATTTCACTTATGCCGCCGTTTCGATTCAACGCCAGCGCCTGCTGGCCAATGTTCTCAAGTGCCCTCCTGGCGAAATTCAGGTTGTCTCGAACGGAGTGGACTCGGCGCAACTGCTTGGGCTTTCCGAGCTTGGAGAGCATTTGGTGAAAGAATTCGGCTTGTCCTCGGCGGATTTGATCATATTGATGCCGGTCCGCATCACGCGCGCAAAGCATATCGAGTTTGCCTTGCATGTCGCGGCTGCCCTGAAAAGATCCGGTGTCTGCCTGCGTTTGGTGGTCACCGGCCCGCCCGATCCGCACGTGCCGGATATTCGGGCCTATTTTGCGGAGCTGAAGGAATTGCGGACTTCGCTTTCGTTGGCCGAAGAGGCGATTTTTGCTTATGACGGCACTGGCAAATATCCAGCTCCATTCATATTGGACGCAACGGCTGTGGCTCAACTTCTATGATGGCGATTCTGTCAAGAGCAAATCCGGAGACAATTGTTCACCAACCGGCCCAGTCTGGGTCGTTTCTTGAAAAGATTGTAATACGAGTTTATAGAGCTGGGCGCAGGGTATATTGAA
>JAJYLQ010000043.1 GCA_021787595.1 Chloroflexota bacterium
ACGCTGGTAGCGAATTTCTTCGAGAAGTTCTGGTGTGAATTCAAGCTGGATGGTCATGCCTCCAATCTTACCAAAATTTGTTTCTTCCAAACTTTAAAACCGCAATTTGTGCCCGCTTTCAGTATAGTTCAGGAAATTGGATGGAGTCATAGAAAATGGAGCGGGCGTATAGGCGGCCGACCAGTTTCCCGGGTTTGGTTTGGCCGAGGCGTTGTAGGTCGTCAGATTGACGGACGGTGCGGCGACTATCCCCCCTTGTGTGATTATAAAGTTGGCGGTGCCGTCGTCGTCGGCGTCATACGCGGTCGGGACGGCCGGGATATCGTCCTTGAGGCCGTTGTCGGAGACGAAAGATGAATTTTTTAGCTTGATATAAGGCCCTGGAGTCGGTGTCGCCGTCGGGGTCGGCGTCGAGGTCGGACAGGTGGCCTGACATGAAGCCTGACTTGTGTAACAAGAGCCGCTTATGCCAAGATATGTCTGAAGATTCTGGGAGCAGGTCGTTGTCGTCCCCGGACACTGGTAATATGGGGAAAAATTATTGTAGCCAGTCGTGGAATTTGTCTGAATACAGGTATTTTTGGTAGCACTCCCGGCACGGGTGTCACAAAAATATAGCTGCATACATACAGGTGTCGGCGTTGGCGTGGCTGTCGGTCCGCCGCTTCCGCAGCCTAAACCGCTGGTACAACTCTGCGCTTGAGGGTCGGCATTGCCGACTACGCAATATCTGGTCTGAACGCAGTCTGGTGCGGGATAGCAGGAAAACCATCCGGACCATTGGGTACAACCACCTTGAGTACCAGTGCATTTCCAACCTGTGCTACTACAATTTGAAACCTGTGTACAAACAGCAAAAGTTGGCGGAGTGCATGTAATATTCAATTGTCCGCAGCTCGGAGGGGGACAAGTGGCTGGTGTTGCAGTAGCCGCTGGTGGTGGCTTTGTAGTTGGCTGAGCATAACCGGTACACTGGCAGATATCGCCTGCTTTTTTACAACCAAGACATCCGTCTGCTGTACTCAGAGTGCAGCTTATCAAATAGCCGTAGTTTGGATCGTAGTTACCAGTACATCCGGCTTGTACAGGAAAAGGGATGGATGCTAATCCGACCAATACTACCAATCCGACAAATAAGCCAACTAAAAAGACTACCCGCCTCATAAAAAAAAGGATAGCATAAAAGCAAATAAATATTCAATGAATGCGAATGTGATATGAGCTATGCGTTACGCGTTGTACACGCGTAGCGATATGAGTCTCATGGTTGGATGTCGCCCCAAGGATATGTTGTTTCGTCGGCAGTTAAACATTTAAGAGCAAGTTCCTTTGGTATAGAAGTAATTTTGAATTCATTTTTGTCACTTGAAATCCGTCCCCATGGAACAAGCGCTTCTTCTTGCCAGGCGGTAATTATCTTTGACTGGTCGTCTTTTGAAAATAGACTCAGCTGTTCACCTGGCTGTTGTAAAGTTGGCGTTGAAAAAATTCCATCTGGCCCTATTAAATAGGTTGCTCTATTAAATACCTGCCCACGAGAAGGATCTGCTGCAATAAGAGCCTGGAAGCTCATACTATCATTAGTCATGTCACCGGCAAAATCAGGAGTTACACCTTTGACCTGCTTTTGATCAAATGTATCTTGATCAAATGTCCAGTTCATATTTATGAGTTGTTTTTTATTATCCAATGTTGGATTTTTATTGGGCTGGACTGCAGTAACAAATCCTTTACCGTCTTTGCTAAATTCCAACCAAAGGACAGGACTGCCATAAGGTTTTGTGCTTTTTGTCCAGGAGCCTGTCCAGTTACCATTTTGAAAAAGTAATCCAGTGTCATTTGGAATGAGAGAAAGAATTGCATCATAGCCACCAATTTCTTGACTACCTCCTGCCTTTAACCACCACTGGGGTGTAATAGCATTTGGAGGAATTGTCGGGTTATCCTGATAGTGGAGAGATGCCAAAGTATTGACGACATTGGCTCCGAACCATTCATACGGAACTTGCGTGCGTTGTTCGGGTGTGCCGGCGTTGATATCTTTTACCCATCCATAGCCTTCGGTATATACGTAACGATTGTTTTCTTTATCAAATCCTGTGATGATATGATTTGCCAGGCCAAAGTCGGTATTGACGACGGCGGCTTTTACGATTTCGACATTTTGATTGGTGTCTTTTGTCGTGATCTGGGCGTTGCCATCGGCGGCCACTGTATAAGGCGCATCGCCCAAGGCGGTTTTCATGTCCAGATTGGAAAGCTGTGGGACCGTCGTCGGCTCGGGGGTGGGGGAAGGCAGTGATGTGGCTGAAATTTGAATAGTTGAAGTTATTGGGATGAGAGTTGTTTTGGCGGCACAAGCTGTCAACAAAATGCAGACCAGCACAGTCAAGCTCACGATCCTATATGAGTGTTTCATCGTTCCTCCAATTTTTAGATCTCCTCATACAAATCCCTCCACTCTGGATTTTGACCGTTGATCAATTCTTCTTTCCGCTTGCGATTCCAGCTTTTGACTTGTTTTTCCCGAAAGATCGCTTGATTCACATCATCGCCAACTTCAAAATAAATTAACTTTGTCACATTATATCTTTTTGTAAATGCTCTGCCAGTTCCAGCTTTATGTTTCAAGACGCGCCGCTTGAAGATTATTCGCCTGCACTGCGTTCTTCAGTGTCACGCCGGTATATAAAACTGTGTTGCGAATATTGGTCATGATATAAACGCAATATTCCCTGCCCATCTATTTCTCCTCAAATGTCATTGCGAGGAGGGTGTTCTTCCCGACGTGGCAATCTCGCTGCTTAATCAGACAATTGTTTGATGGTTACTTGAGATCGCCACGTCACTTCGTTCCTCGCGATGACACTTGTAACACGAAACTGCCACGTCGTGGCGCTAACAGCGCCACTCCTCGGAGTGACATTTGAAAACGCGAGATTGCCACGATGGCGCCAAGGCGCCATCTCGCAATGACACTTGTAACAGTGACATTACATTCCCAGCCGCTTTCCAGCCTCGCGCGACCAATTGATTTCGAACTTCATATTAAGAAATCAGCCTGTCATATTCCGCGTGTGTGCCAATCCAAAACCACAGTAAACCATCCTCAACTTCAACGCTGAGGGCGCGTATCTTCTTCCCACTCGGACAGACCAATAATTTCCTACCTTCTTCAAATGTAATGATGGATGTTGCGAATTTGTTTTCAATAAATCAAAACTTCGATCTGCTAAATCGCGAATTTCTTCTGGCAATTTCTCATAACTTTCCCAAAATGATGGACTTGCCAAGTGCTTCATAATTCTTTTGCTTTGCCTGCGCGATAATCGCGAATAGCCTCGTCAGCAATTTTATTTAACTTTCCAGCTTTGACATCTGCTTCAAGTTGTTTGTCCCAGGCTTTTGCGTCGAATTCATCGAACCACTCGCGGAAGCGCGCGAGTTCTTCGCGTGGCAAACTAGAAACTGCTCGTTCAAGCTCTTTAATGGTAAGCATAAGAAAACTCCTTACTCACTTATAAGTTTAACTCGAGTGTTGTATTTTGAGCTTTCGGACCCTGCAAGAGCAGGAAAAATGCCCAATTTGCACAATATTTGTGACATGACCTTGTAGTTTGTCAACTTTTCTGTGCAATTTTGTAGCCAACAATTAAAAATAGAACTATCGGGAAGTTTAACACAATAATCAGTGCGTCGCACCTAACCGACAAGTGAATCTGCCAATCGGGATAATCTCATCGTTTGACCGCGTCTGCTTAAGAATGGTGCGACGCACCCTCACATTCCTAACCACTTTCCAGCTTCGCGCGATAAATTGGTGGACGGACCTTGTTTGATCGTGCAATGCGGCAAGGATTCCAGGAACAATCGTCCGTATTGTTTGGTCAACACGCGGCGATCCAAAATGGCGACGATGCCGCGATCGGATGCGGTGCGGATCAATCGTCCAAAGCCCTGGCGGAATTTCAGAATGGCCTCGGGCAGATAATATTCGTTGAACGAATCTTCGTACATTTCAGAGCGCGCCGCGATCAGCGGATCAGTCGGGACATCGAATGGAAGTTTTGTAATGACCACAACCGATAATGCCGCGCCGGGAACATCCACGCCTTCCCAAAACGAACGCGTGCCAAGCAGCACCGCGCGCTCGGTGGACTTGAACGATTCGAGCAAGGCATTCGGCGAAGCGCCGTCGCCTTGTTCATAGACGTAAATGTCTTCGCGCGCCAGCGGCCCGGTGACGGCTTGTGCGGTTTTCTTCAAGGCCGTGTACGATGTGAATAACACCAGCATCCGTCCGCCGGTGGCTTTGGCTGTGGCGATCAGTGAACGGTCGAGGATTTGCTGATAGCCGGAAACGTTCGGCTCTGGAATGTCATTGGCGATGTAGAGCAGCGTCGAATTTTCATAATCGAACGGCGAGCCGAGCGACATCTCGTCGGCTTCGTCCGCGCCGAGGGTGTTGCGAAGATATTGGAACTCACCGTGCGCGGTCAATGTGGCGGAGGTGACGATGATGCTGGACTTTTCGTGCCATAGATATTTTTCGATCAACGGCCCGACGCGCAGCGGCGCGGCGTTCAACGAAAGTCTATTTCCGTTGGGATTGACTTCGATCCAGTAAACCTGGCCTTCGTTCGGTTCGCTGATCATGCCGTTGATGTTGGCGTGCGCTTCGGACAATCGGCGATAAACGTTGCTGATGTCGCCGATCACATCTTCGAGATTCTCATGACCATCCGAATAAAGCTCGGACGCGGCCTTATGGATGTCGGCCAGCGAGGTCAATAAAAGATTCAACGTTTCGCCTGCCGCGCCCCACGTGATCTCGACTTCGTCCCAGCCGGGCAAAGTTCGAGTTGCGGGTAACACGCGTGCCTGCCACGAATAATTGCTTTGCGGCTGTCCTTCGCGCTGCATGGCGACGAACTCGCCCAACGTGTTGAAAAACTCGCGATTGAGTTGTTCCAGACGGAAAGCGCTGTCGGTGGCGCGGCTGACTTTTTGCTGGAGCAGGCCGAAGTCCGAGGGGCGAAGCGCTTCATGAGTTTCCGTGAGAACGCGTCCGAGAATCCCTGCGCTCGATCCGCCGACTTCCTTCAGCATCCGTTCCAAATCCACTTGCGTCAAACGAAAAGACAACGCGTTGGTCGTGGCCGATTCGAGATGATGGCCTTCGTCCACGATGAGATGCGAATACTCCGGCAGAACCTTGCTGCCGGTTGCGATGTCCGAAAGCAGAAGCGCATGATTGACCACAAGCAGGTGCGCGTTCTGTGCGGCGCTCTTTGCGCGATGGAACGGGCACGCGCCGCCCGTGCGTTTGATGCAGGTCTCGGTCGTGCAGGCATCATCTTCCGCAGAGACGCGCAGCCACACTTCGCGTTCGGGATTGCCGGTGAGGTTGATCTCGTTGCGGTCGCCGCTCTGATTGTTGAGCTGCCACACCATGATCTTTGCCAGCACGCGCATTTCATCCGCGTTGCGCGGGCCGAAATGCCGCAGGCTTTCGAGCCGGCGCGGGCAAAGATAGTTCGCGCGGCCTTTCAACACCGCAGCGCGCAAATCGAGATCGAGCGCGGCGCGCAGATCGGGAATATCTTTTTGGATCAATTGATCCTGGAGATTGATGGTGTTGGTCGAGACGATGACGCGCGTATTGTTCTGGACGGCGAACAGCGCGGCGGGGACGAGATACGCGAACGATTTGCCGACCCCGGTTCCGGCCTCGACCATTAAATGGATTCCGTTCGAAAGGGCGTCCGTCACCGCCTTGAGCATTTCCACCTGCTCCGGCCGCTGCTCGTACGTCTCGAAATATTTGGAGAACGGCCCGCCGTATTCGAGCAGCGCCGCGACTTCTTCGGGATTCAACGCATAAGGCTTTTCGGGATTCTCCAGCGGCGGATAGCGATTGTCATCAACGAATCGCGCCGAATCCTTTTTGACTCTTTTAGCTTGGATGCCATCTTTGGCGCGCGCTTGCAGGATTTCACGAAAAACATAGTTCGCATCCCACGTCAGCGGCTCGCCCAGGCGGACGATCTCCGCGAGCAAATCCACTGGAAGTTCGCGTGCCATCTGATAAAGTTTGTTGAGCGCGGCCATCGTGACTTTGGCATCGTCCATGGCGCGGTGGGTGGCCGGCAAAAGGATTCCCAGCTCTTTGCCGAGCGAACCCAGATTGTAACGGCTGGCATTGGGCAATAGAACCGCGGCCAGTTCGTAGGTATCAATGATTTCGTTGTACGCGAACGGAATTTGTTTTTGCAGAAAGCCCACATCGAAGCGGACGTTGTGTCCAACGATGGGCGCGTCGCCCACGAAGGCTTCCAGTTCATGTGCCACATCCCGCAAGCGCGGCGCCTGACGAAGCATCGCATCCTCGATGCCGGTCAGGCCGGTGATGAATTCCGGGACATGCCGATTGGGATTGATCAGCGATGTCCATTCATCTTCGACGCGATTCCCTTTGAATTTGACTCCCGCAATTTCGATGATGGCTTCGCGGTTTTCGTCCAGCCCCGTGGTTTCGATGTCAATGGCAACGATTGATTCCATAGAACAAGTGTACCATAGAACCCCTCCCCCAAATTTGGGAGAGGGGTTTGGGGTGAGGGCTATTCTTCTTCCTGCGGCAAGGCTGATTTTATTTTTTCGAGCATCGGCGCGTCTATCGTTTTATCTTTTGATTTCTGCCGGATGAATTCCTTTAGCTGCTTCAACTTCATGGCAGGCATGGGCAAATCGGTCTCGTCAATCTCAGCCTGCTCGTTGGTAAAAATCAACGCGGCCTGGATTTCGGGAACTTCGACATCTTCGGCTTTCTTTGCGAAATATTTTTTCAGCGAATCAATTTCACCTGCAATTTCAAGGTCGGGGCGCCCAAGGCTCTCCTGACCAAAGATGGACATGTACGCCTGCATGAATCCGCCGCCGGTCAATCGCCAGCGATTCTTGGAATAGGAAATCTTTCCGCGCTGGTGATAAAGGCGAAAAACCCACAAGCCTGCCGGCCCAACGAGAAAATGCGAAACCGGCGTGACATAATGGTAGAGGGACGTGTCGCCCGGCAATCCTTTCAGCGCGGCATCCAGTTGTTCGTCCGGCCGCGGGCTGCGCCCCCAGCGGTTGCTGAAGAACATGCCGACTTGTGTCATCATGAATCCGACGATCAACGCGCCCAGTGAATAGACGAACAAGTCGGGCCGTTGGAATGAGATGTACATTCCGATGCCGAGCACGGCCAGCGCACCGAGGCTTGTCCAACTGCCGATGCGCCCGTTGCGTTTGATGAGTTTTTCGTTTTTGATGATTTTCATTTTATGTGAATATGTCACCCTGAGCGCAGCGAAGGGTCTCTGCCGCAAAGCGGCGGGATTCTTTGCTCCTTTCAGCCGCTCAGAATGACATTACCCTTTCTTTAAACTTTCCTCGATGGCTGATTTGATTGCGTCAAGCACATCGGCTTCGACTGCATTTTTTGCCAGACGTATCGCGCTCTTGACGGCGACGCTATCCGAGCGGCCATGGCCAATCAAAACCAATCCGTTTACGCCAAGCAGAACCGCCGCGCCTTGTTCGCTTGGATCGAGCAGACTCTTTAGGCTCGTCAACGCGGGTTTGACCAATGCACCGCCCAGCATCGTCAGCGGGCCGCCGCTCTTGATCTTGACTTTGACCTGATCCAGGATCAATTTGCCGACTGCCTCGGCGGTCTTGAGCATGACGTTGCCGGTGAAGCCGTCGGTCACGGCCACGTCCACTTTTCCGCCGATGACTTCCTTGCCCTCCACGTTGCCATAAAAATTCAAACCGGAATTTTTGAGAAGCGGTGTCGCGCCTTTTACCAGATCATTGCCTTTGCCTTCTTCTTCACCGTTCGAGACCAATCCAACTTTTGGATTCTTTACGCCGCGAACCTTTTCGGCGTAAATGCTTCCCATGATCGCAAACTGCAAAAGATTGATCGGTTTGCATTCCGGGTTGGCGCCGATGTCGAGAACGACACATGATCCGGCCGCGGTGGGGAAGATGGGAGCGACGGCGGGCAAATCCACACCGGCTATGGTTCCGAGTCGAAAGTAGGATGTTGCCACACCCGCGCCGGTATTGCCCATCGTTACGAACGCGCCGGCTTCGCCTTTCTTCACAAGGTCAATGCCGACTGCCATCGAATTCTTTGCGTCAGGCCGGCGCGCTTTCAGCGCGAGCGCCATGCCTTTGTCTTCCATCGTCAGCATTTCGGACGCGTGGACGATTCGGATGGGAAGACCGCCCGGGTTCTGCGCGCCCAGCACGGGTCTGATTTTCGATTCGTCGCCGACCAGAATGATTTCCACGCCGTATTCGCGCGCGGCCATCACCGCGCCCTCCACGTCCGGTGTCGGATAACTATCACTCCCCATGGCATCCACGACGATACAAGTCATGACATTGCTCCTCGAAGGAAATTTTCTTCTGGTGATTACCCATCTCTTTACTTCAAGCTCCAGCCGCCGTCCTCGGCGGCGTTTTGCAGGAAGATCTTGCGCCGAGGACGGCGCAAGGAGCTGCCTGGAGTCAAGTTGCACTTGTGGGTAATCACCAGAAATTTTCTTTGCTTGACAGGCAAGGCAAGCCGATTATAATACGCCCTGCTTGCACGACAGCATTGCTTTTGCGCTGGTGCTGGAACTGGCAGACAGGCATGGTTGAGGGCCATGTGAGGCAACTCGTGAGGGTTCAAGTCCCTCCCAGCGCACAAAAGATATTACTCAGTGTTCGATTAAATCAAAGCGGTTGAGTTGCGCGCCCGGTAAGTTTCCATTCGATCAATCAATCCCCAACTTTTCCACAAATGATTTCGCGAGAGACCGCGCTCCTGCAGCGCTTTCCGCGTTCAGTGCTTTCTCCGCCAATTTCTGTGTGGCAGATGTTTCAATGGTATGCACCATCGCTTTGACTTTGGGGATGCCCCCGGGATTCAGACTCAACTCGTCCACGCCCAGGCCAATTAACACGGGGACCGCTGTCAGATCGCCGGCAAGCTCACCGCATACGCCAACCCATTTTCCTTCGGCATGAGCCGCCTCCGCTGCTTGGCTAATCAATTTCAACACCGCCGGGTGCAAACCGTCTGCCAAGTCAGCCAGCGCAGGATTTCCGCGCTCGGCCGCCAATGTATATTGCGTCAGATCGTTGGTGCCGATGCTGAAGAAGTCCACTTCACGCGCCAGCGCGCGACTTAACAGCGCGGCGGAGGGAATCTCGACCATGATGCCGGTTTCAATCGGCCAGACGTGCGGTAGTTTTTCATCGGCAAGTTGTTGGTGTGCCTTTTCCAGCAGCGCTCGCGCCTGACGGACTTCGTCAACATTGGCGATCATGGGGAACATAATGCGAAAATGGAAGTCCGACGCGGCGCGCAGAATGGCGCGCAATTGAACGTTGAATAATTCCGGGTTGCGAAGCGACATACGAATGGCGCGCACACCGAGAAACGGATTCGGTTCCGGCGGCATTTGGATGTAAGGCACTTCCTTATCGCCGCCGACATCCAATGTGCGAACCGTAATCGGTCGGTCTCCCAACGCTTCGCCGATCTGGCGCAAGGCTGCCAGTTGCTCGGCTTCATCGGGCGGCGTTGCGCGCGTCAGGAACAAAAATTCAGTTCGCAACAAGCCAATGCCTTCTGCGTTGTTCTTGGACGCGGCGCGCGCATCCTGGATATTGCCAACGTTGGCAAATACCTCCACGCGTCTGCCATCGCGTGTGACCGCAGCCGCGTAGCTGGCATCCAGCAATTTTTTTCGGGACGAGATCCACTCATTGCGGTGCGCGCCAAGTTCTGCTCGAACCTGCTCATCCGGCTCGATCCAAATCTTCCCATCGAATCCATCGAGCGCAACGACAGTGCCTTGCGAAAGCAACTCCAGTGAAGGGCTGACGCCCGAGAGCGCCGGGATGCCCAATGCGCGCGCCAGGATGGCGCTGTGCGAGGTTGGACCTCCGCCGCTGGTCAGGATGCCCAGCACGGTGCTCATGTCCAATTGTGAAGTTTCAGTGGGAGTCAGATCAGCGGCGTAAAGAATCACCGGCTCTGAAAAAGCAACAGGCGCGGCAATACTTTTGCCTGCCAATGCAAGTAACACCTGATTAGCCACATCTTCTACGTCAACGGCGCGTTGCTTGAGATAAGCGTCGTCCAAGCTGCGATAGGAATCGGCTGCGCGCGTCGTTGCATCGCCCCAGGCCCATGTCGCATTTTGATATCCTTCATAAATATTTTTTCGCGCTTGCCCGAGCAGGTCGGGATCAACCAGAATCAAAAGATGCGCGTCGAAGATGGCGGCTTCGCCCTCGCCAATGGATGCCTTGACTTGCTGACGCCGCTGGCGGATGGCTTGCCGCGTCGATTCGATGGCGCGTTCGAGGCGCTTCCATTCTTCGTCTGGACTTTGAGCGGGTTCGCGAGAAATAGACGGAATCTGCGGCTGGTAGCGATATAGCGGCCCGATCGCAATGCCTTCTGAAGTTGGGATCGCCTTGAGACTGCCGTTGGTCGCGGGCGCGCTTTCAGCGGGGAGAATGCTTGGAATGGGTGAAGCTGGTTGAAGGGCGGTCGGTTCACCGAAATTCTCGTCAACGAGCGCCTTGAGAGCTGTCAATGCCGCGTCCGCTTCGGGACCTAAAGCGGATATCCGAATCTGATGTCCTTCCACTGCTCCGAGCGTGGCAATCGCATTGAGACTGTGCGCAGAAACGGGACCTTTTTCATTGGTCAGATCGGCGACGCGCACATCTGCCTTGAAGCTGGCCGCCGTCTGAACAAAGCGAGCTGCCGGGCGCGCATGTAAACCGTGTAAATTGTGCAGGGTCAAAACAATTTCTTTGCCGGTCTCTTCGACAGGCGCGGGCGCGGCAGACTCAACAGTTGACGGCCCGCCAATTTGCTCTTGCTTGGGGAGCAAAGCCTGTTGTGCTTCGTTGCATACAGTATCGAGGTCGCTTCCTAATCCAATTTGCACCGCAGCCGCAATGCCGCCCTCGATAAGCGGTGCCGCGCAAAAACGAACTTTCTGGGCGATGTCGGGAGGCAGCAACTCCACAGCCATCTGCGCGCTTAAGATTGCACTGCCCAAATCCATCAACACCAGCACACCATCGTCGCTAAGGACACTCTGTATGGCTTCGCTGATTTCTACCGCGTCCGTGCCAAATTCCCGGCGGTTCTCACCGACTCCCGCGGCAATCGCAATGGACACATTGGTTGAGGCAACCTGCCTGACCAAATTTACCAATGCAACAGCCAGCTCGCGGCTATGTGAGACGATGACCAAGCCGACCATTTGAGCTTATCCTTTTGAGAGGACGGTAAGTTATTGCGGGCTATGCGCCTTTCGACGCAATTACGAGCGCGAGCCAAATGCCGTAAGAAACAGAGACAATACCTATGATGGCGAGTATCCAATTAATGACAGTCAAGACAGTGCGCGAGGGCTTCAAATCCAGGATGATGCCGCGCAAGCCTATCAGTGAGTGAGTGACTACTGTTGCCAGAAGAGTGATCTCCATCACGGGGATGATCGGATTCTTGAAATAGGCTACCACGTCCGCGTAGGTGAGCAGGCCCCTTGTGCCGATAAAATGGTTTACCACGAGGTGGATTCCAAGCAGAATCACCAAGAGCGGGCCTGTGATAATTTTTACCAACCACAGCCAAACATTCTCACCGGATTTTGGAGATGAAACAAGTTGCGAAGTTGTCATTTGGACCTTTTCTGTTTTTATCTATGCAGTGAACATGCGAATGCCAAATATCAAAATAATGATGATGGCAATGAACATCAGCCCGTAGAAGAGTTGTTTCTGACGCGTCACACTTACACCGAACGTGGTCAACACGATACGGATGCCGTTGAAACCGTGCAGGAAAGCGGCGGCCACAACCAGCAATTCACCGAACGTGTAGACGGGGTTATGGATGAAGGCCAGGAAATCGTCATAGGCACTGGGTCCCTGAGCAAGTTTCGACAGAATGATCAAATGCAAATAAAGATAGAACGTCAATCCGAGGGCCGTAACGCGATTCAGGACATACGCCCAACCACCGGTCTGACGACCGACCGGGAAAAACCAACTCCAGAATTTGCTGGGTGAGGGCCGATTCCGTTGAGTTTCCATGGCTGACCTTCTCTTTGTCAAGATTTTCTGCGGAATAAACGACTGAGCCGTTCCGAAACGATCTGTGTGCGTAAATTCATGATGCGCCGGGCAGGATCCACAAACGAGGGGCAGACCGCAGTACATTCGAACGCGCTATGACATCGCCAGACTCCATCTTCGCTGTCCACAAGTTCGAGAAGCGCCGGGTCATGTTTGAGTCCATTTGCCTGCGCGCCAGCCAGCACCGCGGGACCAAGATATCCACTCGACGTGGCTGCCGAAGGGCAAGCGCTAATGCACAATCCGCACTCGATGCAATCCGAAAGACGGATATATTTTGCATCCTCGGGATTCCACTTGTTGGATGGGTTCTCGATTTCCGCCTCGGTGACGGGTAAGACCGGCCGCGCTCCGACGGAATCCATGCGGCAATAAAGCGATCCCATATCCACAGCCAAGTCACTAATAACCGGGAAGTTGCGTAAGGGTTCGACTTTGAGCGTAGCGCCGTCTTGAGTTACATCGCGGATATAAGTGATGCAGGTCAGCTTTTCCACGCCGTTGACGCGCATGCCGCACGCGCCGCACGTCGAATGATGGCAGGCATGTCGGAAGCACAAGCTACGATCCATGAAAGCCCATACGCGCTCAACAGCGTCCAGCACATATTCGTCTGGATCAACTTCCATTTTGTATTCGCTATAATGCGGCGCTTCATTTTCCTTCTGGCGATATATCTTGAGGATGATATTCCATTTGGTTTCGCTCATGACAAATTCCTAGTTGGGCATTGTGTAGTATCGGCGGTATGAAATGAGCGGTACTTCTTTGGTCATGCAGGCCGCTTTGATGCCTAACTTGGAACAGACAACATCCGCCGTTTTTTCTGCCATGGCGCGCAAGGTGGTGGCTTTGCCGCCTGTGATGGTCACCAGCCCGTCAACATTATCCGTCTCTTTGTGATCGTAGCATTTGAATGTGCGGGCCGCGCTGCGACCTTCACCTGCGCCGATTAGCGGGCGGGTGGCCATGTATTTGCCGCGCATCTTTGCATTCGCGATGGCGGGGATCAACTCGGCGCCGCGCTCAAGCATTAACTTCGCATGATTTTCGAGCACTGGAACATAATCAAGGTTGTCAATCTCGAACGAGGTGGTGCCAACTACCACCATGCGGCGTTGAGGAAGAACAATGTCGCCGTCTCCGGGTTTGTTCAACCGATTGATCGCGCGCTGGATGAAACGCTGTTCATAAGCCACCATTACGCCTGGCGTTGGCTTGACCGGAACATGAGCGCCGGCCATTTCTGTAATTTCCCCTGCCCACGCACCAGTGGCGTTGACCACGATATCGGCGCGCCACTCCTGGGATTTATTTAAGCGACGATCCATCACATTTACACCAACAACGTTGCCTTTGCCGTCTACAATCAGGCTCTTGACCTCGGTGTACGTGCGGAACTTCGCACCGTTTTTCTTAGCTGTTGCGGCAAAGGAGAGCGCCAATCGTAATGGGTCGAAGGTGCCATCGGGAATCAAGAACGCGGTTAGCAACTTGGGATTGATATTAGGCTCCAGGCGCAATGCTTCTCCGGGTTTGAGTTCTTCGAGCGGAATATGGCAAGCCTCACAACCTTCGATAAAGGCTTCGCCGTATTGCAAATCGCTTTCATTTAAGGCAATGAACAATCCCCCGTTCGGTTCGATGACCTGTGGAACAATCTTGCGCAGGATATTATTTTCGTCAATACACTCGATGGCCGATTCTTGGTCTTTTACAGCATAGCGTCCGCCACTGTGCAGTAAACCATGAGTTCGTCCCGAAGTACCATTGCAAAGGTCCCCGCGTTCTATCACAGTCACATCAAAACCCCGTAATGCCAAATCGTGCGCTGTTGCCGTCCCGGTAAAACCCGCCCCGATGATGATCGCATGTGGTTTACTCATAGACATTACTCCGTCTAGGATTGGGATTTTAATTCACCTTGCTGAACAATTTGGACAGTCAATGATTTCATCAATAATTGCTTCTGTTTCCGGTGCAAGCATCTCGGCTGGCCTGCCCTTAAAGCCTACACTTCCGCGCCAGCAAGCATACCAGCCGATTTTAACCTGACTAAGATATCTCCGCGGTTTTTGTAACGCTATTGTTTCTGTTCCCGTTCGCCATCAGACAGTATTATTTTGTTATTAAAGAGCATACTGATATTTTATCCAGCTAACGCCTAAGGAGACGGTTCACAAAAATCAATAGAAAAAAAATACCCCAAATCACTGCGCCAAACAGTAAACCCCAGAGTAATCCTTCGATCCATCCCTTGGCTGGCACAGCCTCGATGGCCGTCAGCACTGCCATGAAAATACTTGTTATGCTGATGACAATGACACCGTTTTTCATCGGAATCCAAGGTTCTGGCGAGGGATTTGTAGTTTTTTTAGGATCGCTAGTTTTTGTCTTTTTGGCTTTGGCCACGATAAGCTCCTCTGCTGATGGATATTCAATTTGACCGGGAGGGGGAAAGCCACCCCTCCCGGCAATTTTTGGGAAGGTCATTCGACCCAATCGAAAGTTCGGATGACGGCCTTCTTCCAACCAGCATAGAGCTTCTCGCGTTGCGCGGAATCCATCATCGGATGCCACTCGTGATCCTTGCCCCAGTTCGCGCGCAGATCTTCGACCTTGGCCCAGAAGCCGACCGCCAGGCCGGCGGCATAGGCCGCGCCCAGCGCTGTGGTTTCGGCGACTGTGGGACGAATGACGGGCACGCCAAGAATGTCTGACTGAAACTGCATCAAGGTGTCGTTGAAGACCATGCCACCATCCACTTTGAGAGCGGTCAGGTTCACGCCGGAGTCCTTGTTCATTGCATCCAGCACTTCGCGCGTCTGATAAGCCGTGGCTTCCAGCGCTGCACGTGCAATGTGATTCTTGGTAATGAACCGCGTCAGACCCACAATGGCGCCGCGGGCACTGCTCTTCCAGTAAGGCGCAAACAGACCTGAGAAAGCTGGAACAATGTAGATGCCTCCGCTATCCGGAACGGCTTTAGCATAATCTTCGATGTGCTTTGAGAAATCGAAGAACTTGAGGTTATCGCGCAGCCATTGGACAAGCGCGCCCGTGATGGCGATAGAGCCTTCGAGGCAGTACACAGCCGGCTCATCGTTGATCTTGTAACCCAGCGTGGTAAGCAGACCGTTCTTCGATTGCACGGGTTTGGTTCCGGTGTTAAGGAGCATGAAGCAGCCGGTTCCGTATGTGTTCTTGGCTTCGCCCTGGCTGAAGCATGTCTGACCGAAGAGCGCGGCCTGTTGATCTCCCAAGTCCCCTGCGACCGGTATGCCGTTCAGCGATCCAACAGCCTTGCCATATACCTCAGCAGAAGCGCGCACGCGCGGCAACATTGCTTTGGGAATCCCCATGACCTTGAGCATATCAGGATCCCAATCCAATGTGTCGAGGTTCATCAGCATGGTGCGGGATGCGTTGGAAACATCGGTCACATGAACGCCGCCATTAGGACCGCCGGTCAAATTCCAGATAACCCATGTGTCAATGTTGCCGAAGAGCACTTCACCCTTTTCGGCTTTTGCCCGGACGCCGGGGATGTTATCGAGGATCCACTTGATTTTTGGGCCAGAGAAGTAGGTCGCGAGCGGCAAGCCTACTTTCAGGCGAAAGCGATCCTGACCGCCATCCTTGGCCAATTCGTTGCAAATCGCGTCGGTGCGAGTGTCCTGCCATACAATTGCATTGTAGACGGGTTTGCCGGTAGCGCGTTCCCATACAACAGTGGTCTCGCGTTGATTGGTAACGCCGACCGCGGCAATATCCTTGGGATTCACGCCACTCTTCTTGAGCGCGCCATCAATGACTTCCTGCGTGCGCTCCCAGATTTCCATCGGGTTGTGTTCGACCCAGCCCGGCTTCGGGTAGATCTGCTCATGCTCTTTTTGGTCAACAGCAACTACCTTGCCTGTGTGGTCGAATATCATGAAACGCGTACTCGTCGTCCCCTGATCGACTGCCGCTGAATATTTTGCCATTCCTAATCTCCTTTCATTCGGTCACTGCTTGCGATTTGCATTTTGAATTCTAACTAGCCATGTTGTTGGCTATTGTCAACTGATATCCTTCCAGGTCAGGGATGCAGTTTTCAGGAGAAGGTGTGAGGACGTGGCTCCCGGATCCTGGTGCCCCGCGGAGCGTTCGCCAAGATAACTGGCGCGTCCTTTTCTAGCTACCAGCGGGATAGTGGCTTCCATGCCTTTTTCTGCTGCCTCAGCCGACAATTGAAGCGCCTTGTTGATAGGCTGGTTTGCCTGAAGAGCATCCTTGAGCGCATTCACCGCGGGGATCAGAGCATCCACCATGGTTTTATCACCGGGCTGTGCCTTTCCTCGCATCACAACGCCGTCGAGTGCTGCTTCAAGCGCCTCCGTCCAATCAGCAAGGTTCAACTCCATCTTTCCAGTGGTTTTCATACCCGCTTGAAGAAAGAAGGTTCCGTAGAGTGGGCCGCCTGCGCCACCAACAGTCGAGAGTAACGTCATGCCCACGGTTTTAAAGATGGTGCCAATGTCCTTATCGCCAGCTTCCGGCAGCTTGTTTAGCACGGCCTTGAACCCTCGATCCATGTTAGCACCGTGATCGGCATCTCCGATTGCAGCGTCAAGCTCTGTCAGATAGCTGCTCTTCTCCTCAACAGCCTTGGCGCAATCCTTGATCCAGGTTAACGTATCATCACGTTGTATGGGCATAATTGGCTCCGTTGGCATTGCCAGGGCAGAGAGGGCAAAATAACCCCGCCTTGGTTTTTTAGACTGTTATTTAGATGCCCCATCGAAGACCAGCCGTCTTCACAGGCGCGTCCCACAGCTTGATCATGTCCCCATCCAGCTTGAGCAGGGTTATGGACACGCCTGCCATTTCAAGACTGGTAATGATGGGACCGATCAGATTGCGTACAACCTTCAAACCATGTTTCGTGGCGATCTCATGTGCTTTGCGGTAGGTAACGTAGAGTTCAATCAATGGAGTGCCGCCCATGCTGTTGACAAAGAGCAAAACCTGATCTCCGGATTTATAGGGAAGATCACTGATGATGGGCTCCATGAGCATCTCAACGATCTCATCCGCGCTCTTGAGAGGCATGCGCGTGCGACCAGGCTCACCGTGGATACCAATCCCAATCTCCATTTGATCTTCCGGCAAATCAAAAGTTGGTTTGCCAACATGAGGAACCGTGCAGGATGTGAGCGCCATTCCCATGCTTCTTCCCGCATCTTTGACCTTGCGACAAACGTCGGCAACCTCTTTCAGCGAACGTTTTTGCTCTGCAGCAGCGCCGCACAATTTCTCGGCCAGTACCGTGCTGCCAACCCCGCGGCGGCCCGCTGTGTATAGGCTGTCTTTGACAGCAACGTCATCGTCAATCACTACACTTTCGACTTCGATGTTTTGGCCGCGTGCCAAATCGGCCGCCATCTCGAAGTTCATAATATCGCCCGTGTAGTTCTTAACGATGTGAAGAATGCCTGCACCGCCATTGACAGCCTTTGTTGCTTCCAGCATCTGGTCGGGGGTTGGGGAGGTAAACACAGCGCCGGGACAGGCAGCATCCAACATGCCTATGCCGACAAAGCCGCCGTGCATCGGTTCATGGCCGGAGCCACCACCAGAGATAACCCCCACTTTTCCCTTTACAGGCGCATCAGAACGCACCACGAAGTTCGGGTCAAAGTGCACTTTTACCAAATCTGGATGGGCATAAGCGATCCCTTCCAGCTCCTCGCGAACAACATTCTCGGGTTTATTGATCAGTTTTTTCATATGGAGCATCTCCGTATTGGCACCCGAATCCAAAGAGTTTGGCGCAAATTACTTTTTCGCCAGGTTGGCCGTCACAAGCCAGTCATACAGATAGACGCCGACGATGCCGCCCACAATGGGTCCCACAATCGGAATCCACCAATATCCGCTTGAGAACAAGCCTTGCGTGCCGGCCAACAGCCCAAAGAGGCGGGGACCGAAGTCACGAGCAGGATTGATGGCGTACCCGCTGGGGCCGCCCAAAGACAAACCGACCGCGAGCACTGTTCCGCCGACCAGGAAGGGTCCCAGATTGTGCATCAACCCAGTGTTCTTCGAATCGCCGCTGGCAAGAACTCCCCACAACAACACTGCGGTGCCAATCACTTCGGTGATGAAGGCATCTAGGAAGCTGTAACTGCCCGTGGCTGTGCCAGATGCCGCGCCCCAGAAGGCTTGGCCAAATATGGAGCCGGGGCCGGTGCACCAAACGTTAGGCACGCCAGCCGCGCGCAATCCGTCACCGTAGACTAGGTAGACACCCAACGCCCCAAGGAAAGCTCCGACTATTTGTGCCACAATGTAGGGTGCTACTTTGCTCCATGGAAAGCCACGTTTGACGGCAAGCGCAATCGTTACAGCTGGATTTATGTGAGCCCCCGAGACTCCTGCTGAGACATATACTGCAACGACCACTGCGAATGCCCATCCAAGGGTGATGGTATCCCAGTTATATGCTGTGCCTGCCAGACGGGGTGCAAGGCCAACATTTGCAACGACTCCATCGCCCAAAAGTATCAGGATGAACGTTCCGAAGACTTCGCCAATTAACTGTCCGAACATGTTTCATTCTCCTTTTTATCAAAAAAATTTGAATAGAGATCTGCTGCGTTTTTCGAACTCTGTTTTCAAATTCTATTTCTGCTTTGGATGTTCCTCCTTTCCAAACATACAACCGGCATGTTTTGAAGAAAGAAAATTCCAGCATATACCTGTCAGCTAGATTTTTGAAACAACATTCACTTATAAGCGAAGATAGGTCTTGGGAATACGTATTGCTATTATTGCATAGTCGAGCTTGAAATGGAATCAGGGAATCAACCCAACTTTTAGCGGAAAACCCTCCTTCAAAAGTGCTATATGGAGAAATGCCATGCTCTTTTAGAGCATAGCATTAAGTACATAGAGTATTACCTAATGCGCAATTCCTGTTTTCACTCTTGGCGGACGCGGATTTACGCGGAAAAAGCCTTTGAAAATCCGCGCTTTCCGCATCCAAATTAGTATTACAGCGCAAGGTCGAGCAATCGTTCCCTGCCAATTCTCCCTCACCCTTTCCCTCTCCCAAAGGGAGAGGAGACTCCCTTCCCCATTCGGGGGAAGGGGTGGGGATGAGGGCGAAAACGGTAGAAAAGCCATGAGCAGAACCCTCAATGCTCTAACTTTGCGCTGTAATGTTAGAAAGAGTTGCACATTGGGCAGAGTATTCTTTCTTTATGTTTCTTGGCAAATGGGGATCAAATAAAATGAAGCCGTATCAATTGGCATAGGAAGTTTTCACCCGTTTGACTGCCTTTTTCCACCCATAATAAAGTTCTTCCCGGCGTTCTTCGGAAATGCGCGGCTCAAAGAATCGATCCATTCTCCAGCAGGAGACAACTTCGTCCAGCGTTTCCCAATAACCTATCGCCAGTCCGGCCAGATAAGCGGCGCCAAGAGCGGCTGTATTTATAAACATTGGTCGTTCCACAGTAATGCCTAACAAGTCGGCCTGAAATTGAAGCAGAAAATCACTCTTGGCAATCTGGCCATCGACTCGCAGAACTTGAGGCACAAGCTTAGGCTCCCGGGCTTTGATCACCTCGATGAAATCGCGCGTTTGATAAGCCAGGGCTTCGAGCGCGGCCCGGGCAATATGATGTTTTGTAATTCCTCTCATCACACCGATAATGGCGCCACGGGCATAGGAGCCAGTTCCTGTCCGAATGAGATCCGAGCCATCAAAAGGCGGTACAAAATAGACGCCCTGCGTATCGGAGACTTGCGTGGCTAACCCCTCCACCTCGTTTACTTCGCGGATGATGCCCAAGCCGTCTTGCAGCCACGTAATGGCATCTCCTGCTACATCTGCTTTTCCTTCCATCCCATAGACAATGCTTTCATCAATTGTCCAAAAAATGGGGGAGAACAGTCCGCCGCCCGGAGGAATATATTGGCTTCCGGTATTTACAAGTACAAAAGAGCCTGTGCTGTAAGTGTTCTTTGCCATGCCGACCTCAACACATGCCTGACCAAGGGCGGCAATCTGCTGATCTCCGGCCGCGCCCGCGATTGGGACACGCACGCCAAAGAAAACGTCGGGGTTGGTATAGGCATAGATTTCACTGGAGCGGTGCAACTCCGGCAGGATTTCGCGCGGGATTCCCAATTCGTTCAATATCTCGTCATCGTAGGTCAGCGAGTTCGCGTTCATGAGAAGAGTGAGCGAAGCATTGGAGTGGTCAGTGACGTGAGCTTCGCCTTTTGAGAGTTTCCATATAAGCCAACTGTCAATCGTGCCGCAAAGCACCTCGTTGCGGGTGATTCCTTTTTGTATGGCCTGATCGTTGTCCATAAGCCAGCGAATCTTTGCGGCGGTGATGTCTGGAACGATCACCATGCCGGTTCGCGTCTCGATGTTTGTTTTGTCTTTGGTAATCAATAGTTCGCAAAGAGGCAGCGTGCGTTGATCTTGCCAGACAATAGCCCGACCCACAGGTTCGCCAGTCTTTTTGTTCCAAAAGACGGTGGTATCTCGTTGATTGGTAATGCCAATAGCGCCAATCTGCTCGGGGGATACCCGGCCATTTTGAAGTGCTTCGGCGACCACCTGTAAACTGACTTGCCAGATCTCGTTGGCGTCGTGTTCCACCCAGCCGAGCTGAGGAAAATGTTGCATGATATTGGCGTACGCGGAAGACACAACATTTGCGTTTCGGTCAAGGATTACAGCCCAGGTGCCCGCTGTTCTCTGATGAATACTCAAGATATAGGTTTTCATTTTGCCACTCCACTAACCAGAGCAATCCGATACGCGGAAAGGTTTATTTGTATTAACACCTGATTCGAAATCAAGAGGAGCTTTTCGAGCGACTTGCTTTATCAACGGTGAGCCCCAGCTCGAGGCTGACGCGTACGAGGCTGGCCAAATTTTCAACTCCGAGCTTCCGCATCGCGTCTCGCCGCTGCTTCTCGACGGTTTTGATGCTCGTGCCCAGGCCGTCGGCGATCTCGCGCGTCGAATAGCCCTCCACAACGCGCTTAACGACCTCGCGTTCTCGCGGAGAAAGGCTATCGAGCAAGTTGCGGGGGCCTTCTGTAAAAAGGTTGCTGGCGACCACTCCTGAGATTCCTGAGCTCAGGAACATGCTCCCGTTTTTTGCGGCCCGCACCGCCGCAAGCAACTCGTCAGCCGCAGATTGTTTGACAACATAACCTAATGCGCCGGCTTGCAAAGCTCCTCGGATCAAATTTGAATCGGCATGCATGGAAAGTATGACAACCTGAGGCTTGGGCCTGATCTCATTGATCTCGGCCAACGCTTCAAGTCCATTGGCTCTTGGCATGGAGATATCGAGCACAACCACATCGGGGTTGGTCGCTTTTGTTAGCGTAATTGCTTGAGCGCCGTCGTCTGCTTCTCCAACTATCTCTAGATCGCCAGCCCCTTCCAATAACTTTACAATGCCCTGCCGAACAAGATGGTGATCTTCGGCGACCACAACGCGTATCATCTTTTTGCCTCGCAATGAGTGTTCATATTATATATTATCCATGCTCACGATGCCCTCGGCACTGCTCACCTTGGCGTTGACAAGAGGCAGAGATCCGAAGAGGCGCGTCCCTTTGCCCGTCGCCGACTCAACATCGAAATTGCCACCCAACATTAGGAAGCGTTCTCGTAAACCCTGCAAGCCTAAACCAAAGCTTGACCTCGTCGTGGGATCGAATCCCTGTCCATCATCTTCCAGTGAAATATTGACCTCTCCCTCCACGCATTCGAGATTGATCCATACGGAAGTGGCCTTTGCATGTTTCACTGTGTTGTTCATTCCTTCCTGCACGAGACGATACAGGACTGTGGCTTGTGCAGTTGGTATGGGCGGCATCTGTTCCTGACTGCTGAAGACGATCCGCAGGCCGGTAGCCAATTCCATAGCGGAGCATTGTTCTTTAAGTACCTTCGCGAGCGGCATTGTTTCAAATGAAGGTGGGCGAAGTTCATATAACACTTGGCGGATATGCCGCATCATGTCTTCAACGAAGTGGATCGTTTCTTTTACGTAGTCCCTCATATCCTTGCGGCCGGTTGTGATCTCGCCCTGCATTGACTTAAGGTTTAGCAGGAGGGCTATCATGCTTTGACCAATATCATCGTGCAAATCCTGGGCAATCTTGCGGCGCTCATCTTCCTGGTTCGTGAATAACTGCAAATATGCCAGTTTGAGACGTTCCTCTGCGATAATCTTCTGTGTAATATCGTGGGTATAAGTAACAATGCGTTCAATGCTTCCATTGGCCCCTGAAATCGGACAAATCAACACACTGGCCCATTGTTCCTCCGTGCGATCTGTAAACTGAACAGGAAGCTTCGAGTCCACTACCTTGTTTATGATGACCCTGTGATGGGCGGCCTGTGACGGTGGATACTGCTCCCAAATGCAAGTGCCCAGCAGTTCATCTGCGGACCTCCCGTATCGTTGAGCTGCCGCTTTGTTGATATAGAGGATTGTACCGTTTGGCTCGAAAAGCTCAACGGCGGAAGGACAAGAGTCTAGGATCTCCCAGGCCAACTCTATTTGAAGGTTTTCTTTCATTGTACAAAATACTTTATGCGTCGGTAGTGGCTGCAAAGCAAGTAATGCGCTTCGTAGAGCAAGACAATATCTCGCGCTACGTCGCTTATTTGCATACCATCACCTATGCATCTGTAGCTTCCGTGAGGCTTCTAAGATGAAAGAGGAAATTCGCCAGAAGAATGGATAGACTGACTTCTGCATTGGGCGCTCCTCCCAACGAATGAACTGTGCTGCATGGAGATTTATGATTAGAAAGGTTCGGGGCCAACTTGCTGTTTGATAGATTATAGCAGAGGACGTTAAGAATCTAATATCGAGGTCAATCGCGATTTGTTGTTTGTTCCTCCGTCAGAGCAGCGACGAGTTCCCGGCAAAATGCGGGAATATCGGCTACCACGCGGCCCCAGACGAGGTTTCCTTCCCGAAAGGCGGCCTCGTCAACCCAGGTTGCCCCAGCGTTGATCAGATCGTCTTTGATGCCGAGGGAGCCTGTTGCCCGGCGCCCGCGCACGATCCCGGCAGAGATCGCAACCAGCCCGCCATGACAGATAATCCCGATGATTTTGCTTTGGGAATCCATTTCGCGCACCAAGTCCGTCACGACCTTATGTCGGCGCAGTTTATCGGGAGCCCAGCCGTCAGGCACCACCAGAGCGAACAGATCTTGAGCACGAAGCGCATCCGGAGTCGTGTCCGGTTTCATCTCGAGGCCATTCTTTCCGCGGACCATCTTGAGGTCAATGCCCACTGTAATAACGTCGGCTCCCTCTTCTTGCAAGCGCATGCGCGGGACGTGATATTCCAGATCCTCTGCACCCTCCGCAAGCAGTATTGCTATTTTCTTTCCTTGCAGACTCATGGTTGCGTCCTTTCTCGACTGTGTGTAGATTGAAAACAATAAGCTGAATCGTCTCAGTTTATTGTACCAATGTTTCGAAATGTTGAATTTCGAATGGATCGAAATAAAAGCCCCCGATTTTTCGGGGACTTCATTTCTTGATTCTTTAGTATTACAGCTTTCGGTTCGCTCATGATTATGGCGGATTTGCAGATACCAGCTCAAGCCGGGTGTATATACTTGCGGGCAAGTCCAGCCGGCGGAGGAGGTTACGCTGCAGTTTGGAGAGAGGGGTGAGGTGTTGGTAGGTTTGGCCGTCCACGGTGACGAAGTTCAAGTAAATGTTCTTGAAGGCCCGCAGCATGGCTTCGG